>CAVGCY010000034.1:0-4017 GCA_963627915.1 Bacteroidaceae bacterium
CACACAGTATCCCTCTCTCAAAAGATAATCCCTGTACTCCCCCGCCGTTTCTTTTACAATCTCCTCATCACCAACAAATCCCCTGAATTTCAACACATCCCTTACATACTTCTCAACCGTATACCCGCTCTTTCCCCCGTCAATCAAATGCTCCTTAAACCCATCTATAATTTCAAATGATAATCTCATCTCTCCCGCCTCCGCTTAAATTATCAAAAAAGCGGAACATAAATACAATCCCCCCTCTCTTACAAAAAAACTGCCGAACCTTCACCCATAGCAGAGTGCATGATTCGGCAGTTTATTATTTTTTTAAACAAATATATCAGAATTTCGTTGCGGGGAATACATTTTCATCCCATCCTAAAACTCTTGCAAGCTGAACGCTTATTTCACAGTTTTTATAAGCCTCTCCGCTTACAAAGCCTGCGTCCTCCGCAGATACGAACACGGGAACATTTACGCCCGTATGCTTAGTAGTCGTATAATAATATTCGTCCTTTTCAGCGTCATACCGAATACCGCCCGTTTCATGATCCGCGGTAACAAGAACAAGCGTATCGCCGTCCTCTTCGGCAAAATCAAGCGCAGTCTGAATCGCCTTGCTGAACTCAACAACCTGCGACGTCGAGCCGTCGATAATATTGCTGTGCGAAAACTTATCTATATGAGCCGCCTCAACCATCAGGAAAAATCCGTTATCGCCGGAATCGAGAAGCTCGATGGCTTTTTCCGTCATTTCATAAAGATAGGGATTATCTCCGTCATCGGTTACATTTGCAAACGAATCGATATTGAACTGACCGAACGATTTACTGCCGGGTTCGAGAGCGTTCATTTCCTCGCTCGTTGTTATCATATCAAATCCGCCCTCATTGCAAAGAGCCTCCGTTACCGATTCGCTTGCAGAACCCCAGATAAGATCGAGATTTGACTGCATCTGACGTGTTGAAATAGTCTTCTCAAGCTTTCTCTGCGCCGCATGCGCGCTGAAGCACGCAGGCGTGGCTCCGCTTGTCTTGTCGGTCGTAACAACGCCGGCAAGCTTTCCGTTTTCCTTTGCAACTTCGCACAGAGACTTCGGAACGTTATTTTTTACGGAAAGCCCCGCAAAATTATATACGCCTATTGCTCCGTTATAAGTTCTGACCCCGCATGCAAGAGCCGTTGCGCCGGCGGCGGAATCCGTTACCCGGCTCGACGCGCTTCTCGTTTCCGACTGACAGCGAACCGGCATTGTTTCCATCGAAAGAGCCGGAGTTTTTAATTTCTTCGCGGCCTCAATAGTATTAAATCCCATGCCGTCGCCTATCATAAGAATAACATTTTTATACGTTTTGTAATCCGTATGTCCCGTTGCATTGTTTCCCGTCATTCCGAAAAAGCTGAGAATAGCGAGCATAATTGAAGTAAAGAAAGCAATAATCTTCACTCAGAACACCTCCGAAGTTAATTTATAACACAATTATATAGTAATAAATTACTTTTTTCAATCTTTTTTTAAACAATTTATGGTTAAAATAAAGCGAGAAAATAAAAATATCAGATATTTTCTCACAGGATAATAAAGAAAAGGTGATATTCTATGTACAAATTTGTTTTAAATGAAACATCATATCACGGTGCCGGAGCAATTTCGGCAGTTCCGCAGGAAATTAAGGCGAGAGGCTTTAAAAAAGTTTTCACCGTAACCGACCCCGATTTGATTAAATTCGGTATTTCAAAAAAAGTGACCGACCTTCTCGATAAGGATAATATTTCATATGTCGTTTATTCCGACGTAAAAGCAAACCCGACAATAGAAAACGTACAGCACGGAGTTGAGGAATTTAAAAAATCAGACGCCGACTGTATTGTGGCAATCGGCGGCGGAAGTGCAATGGACACCTCGAAAGCTATAGGAATCATTATAAACAATCCCGAGTTTGCCGACGTTCGTTCACTCGAAGGAGTATCCCCCACAACAAAACCCTGCGTTCCCATTATCGCAGTTCCCACAACGGCCGGCACTGCCGCAGAGGTTACAATCAACTATGTTATCACGGATGTTGAGAAAAAACGCAAATTCGTTTGCGTTGACACTCATGATATCCCCGTCGTTGCCGTTGTAGACCCCGAAATGATGAGTTCGATGCCCGCCTCCCTTACCGCAGCTACAGGTATGGACGCATTAACTCACGCAATCGAGGGTTATATCACAAAGGGAGCATGGGAGTTGTCCGACATGTTCCATATTAAGGCTATTGAGATTATCGCAAAGAATTTAAGATCCGCCGTTAAAAATGAACCGGACGGCAGAGAAGGCATGGCTCTCGGTCAGTACGTAGCCGGAATGGGCTTTTCAAATGTAGGCCTCGGCGTAGACCATTCGATGGCTCATACGCTTTCGGCTTATTATGATATGCCTCACGGCAAAGCATGCGCAACGCTCCTGCCCACTGTTATGGAGTATAACGCTCCCTGCACAGGCGAAAAATACAAAGACATAGCAAAAGCAATGGGCGTTAAAGACACCCAAAACATGTCGCAGGACGAGTACAGAAAAGCCGCTGTTGACGCTGTTAAACAGTTAGCAGAGGACGTAGGCATCACTCTTTCCCTAAAAGGCGTTGTTAAAGAGGAAGACGTACATGCGCTTGCGCTTGACGCTTTTGCGGATGCATGCCGTCCCGGAAATCCGAGGGACACAAGCGTTGAAGATATTGAAGCTCTCTACAGAAGTCTTATGTAAATGAATTTTAATAAAATGTCCCGAAGTCTGATGATTTTCGGGACATTTGCTTTTTTCGATATTTTTACTGTATTTTGTACATAATATACATATCGCATATGTTTATCGCTTGAAAATCACATCTAAAACATGTTAAAATTAAAGAAAAATATTAAAGGGGTTTTATTCTATGAAAAAATCGCAAGTCATTTTCAAAGCGGTAGACATATTTATGAAAGAACCTCAAAATTCCGTCAGCTTTGAAAATATATTCTGCGAAAAGGACATTCCGTACTCCGAAAACGGCGGAGAATATACAATGGGCGACATGTATTACCCTCCCCGTATTTTAAGAGACGGTAAAAAATATCCCATTGTTTTAAACATGCACGGCGGCGCATTCATTATGGGCGACAAAAAATACAGGGTCAGTATTTCGGAATGCTTTGCGAATCAAAATTATTTTGTATTCAATATAAATTACCGTATGCCTCCGGAGGTTGATCTGATGAAACTTATCGGAGATACGGTCGACGCATACAATCATCTTGACGTACTCGCAGAAACATACAATATCGACCTTGACAGAATCGTTGTAACGGGAGATTCCTCGGGCGCGTATAATGCCGCATATCTTCAGCTTTTATCCGTACATCCCGAAGTCGCAGAAAAAATCGGCGTCAATAAGCTTAATCACCCTGTTACGGCTTCCGCGCTTTTCTGCGGTCCTTACGATTTGCCGAAATTTATGACTGTTCCGATGCCGTTCGGACTTGTCCCGGAAATGGCAAATCTGATTCTCGACTATCCCATCAAAGAGGATTTGAGCAATATCGACGAATACCCTCTTTTGGACTACGTTTCTCCGATCGATTTTGTTGATGAAAAATGGTGTCCGACTTTTATTGCGTGGGCTAAAAACGACTTTGTCGTTCCCGAACAGGGACAGCCTATGGCGGAAAAACTTACTGAAAAAGTCGAAAAAGTCAAAACATTTGAATCTCAGGGAATACAAAACAATCATTGCTTCCACCTGCTTCAAAGAACAGCTCCGGCAAAGAAATGCCTTGCTCAGTGCTTTGAATTTTTAAACGAAATACTCGCCGAGGATAAAGAAGAAGAACCTGATTAATAAAATTCCTTGTATAAAAAACTGCCTTTATTTATCAGAAAAATTAAGAAAAAAACCTCCCCCCGTAAGGCTCTCTGCTGATAAGACAGTAAAATCAAAATTCTTGGAACGGGCATGATCTCGGTCATGCCTGTTCCGCTTTTAGCAGCTCATCCACGGGAATGTAGCCCACAAG
>CAVGCY010000035.1:0-53412 GCA_963627915.1 Bacteroidaceae bacterium
CACGCACTGCTCCTTGCAAGCAAAGCAGTGTGTTGCTCCGATTTAAAACTGCCCCGCACCCAAAATACAGCGGATTGCGTCTATGGGAACGGTTCTTTTCCGCAGGAATACTGTCGTATTTCAAGGAAAAAACCGTTCTCAGAGGCGTGAGCCGGTGCGTTTTGGGCTTATGGAGTTCGACTCTCTTTTGCTATAATAATATAATTCTTACCGACAATAAAACGCACGCGGTATCATGCATTTAGAATAAAAAATACCTATGTAATATACGCATGTCAAATTAAAAATTATACGTATAAAGCTTTACGCAGAGGGCTGTGCCTTCTGCGTAAAATATTATGTTCGTTTTATTAAAATGAGAAATATATTACTCATCCGCGTTACGGCGGGCTTTGATGTTCTTTTCCGCCTTTGAGCGGGGGAGCATTATTTCATGTCCGCAGTTTCGGCATTTTATTTTAAAATCCATTCCCACCCTCAAAAGCAGAAATTCCTTACAGCCGCACGGATGCGGTTTTTTCATTTCCAAAATGTCTCCTACATGAACGTCCATTGTATCACCCTTTTTAATTTTAACACAATTCGTATCGTAAGTGAAGCCCCTTATTGTGATATGACGGGGAAAAATTACATATGTATTATTACGAAGTTTAAGGTTATTAACGAAAGGGAGTTTATATATGAGTGAATACAAGCCAGAGGGCGGGAGCTTAAGACCTTCGTGTTATACGGCGGGCGCGCTTGCCGGCGCGTTATCCGATTCCGTAATTTTGTCATCGCGTGTGATTTTGTGCGACGCCCGGCACAATCTTCATGTTGATTTGGGATGTATGCGCGGAATTATTCCGCGTGAGGAATGCGCCGAGGGTATACGCGAGGGAACTGCGCGGGATATTGCAATTATTTCAAGAGTTAATAAGGTTGTATGCTTTAAGGTCGTCGATATAAAGGAGGATGCCGAAAACGGACGCTATGCAGTTTTAAGCCGCCGTCTTGCTCAGGACGAATGCCGCGAAAAATACATAAATAATCTTCGTCCCGGCGACGTTATCGACGCAAAGGTCACGCATTTGGAACCGTTCGGCGCGTTCTGCGATATAGGCTGCGGAATTTCGGCGCTGCTCCCGATTGATGGAATATCGGTATCGAGAATCCCGCATCCGAATGTAAGATTCAGAGTGAATCAGAATATAAAGGCTGTTGTCAAAAGCGTCGATTCCGGCAATCGCGTTCTGCTCACCCACAAGGAACTGCTGGGCACATGGAGCGAGAACGCCGGACTTTTCTCTGTCGGTGAAACTGTGCCGGGAATAATACGGGGCGTTGAGGATTACGGAATTTTCGTAGAGCTTACGCCGAATTTTGCGGGGCTTGCCGAAAAAACCGACGGCGTTGAGGAGGGGATGAATGCGGGCGTTTTCATAAAAAGCATTATCCCTGAGAAAATGAAGGTTAAGCTTATAATCGTCGACAGCTTTTCGGGCGAAAATGTCAGCACGGCCGCGCATTATTTTTTTAACGGAACGCATATGGATTCGTTTACGTATTCGCCCGAAGGTGCGCGTAAATTAATAGAAACGGTATTTTAACAAAAAAACTCCGGAAGACTTTTTCGAGTCGGCCGGAGGCTTATTTATTATTAAATTACATTACAGTGTAGCTGTCTATATCGAAAATCGAGGAATCGATATTGCCGGAGAAGGAGTTGAACGTTATAACGCTGGTTCGCGTAATTTCCGTTTTGTCCGCGTTTATCGTTCCGCCTTCAAACGAGAGAAGTCTGCCAATATAATCGACGTAGTAAGCCGAATAAGTTCCGTCATCGGTTGTTTTTGAATAGCGAAGAGCATCCTTGCCGTCGGAGGTTTTTGTTTCGGTTATCTCATCAAAATCAACGTTGAAAAGCATGGACAGCTGATTCATCATATCGGAAATATCCATATCGTCGCCCATGTCCTCTATCATGCTGTCGGGAACTGCGAGAGCGGAACGTCCGTTGGGGTCTACGGCATAGAATTTTTTATCGACAATGAGAACGCCGGTGATTGTTCCCAAACCGAGTTCTTCACCCATGTCTATATATATGTTATCTCCGCTTATTGTCATTTTTAAATTCATGCTGACGCCTTCGGATTGCATATTCGCGTCCATGCTGTAGGTTTTGCTTGAAAAAGCGCCGACCGAGTTCGGAACGCCGTTTGCGTCAAATCCTATATCAAAATTCTGGATTTTTGCCGCGGCTCTGAGTATATTTCTTGCGTCGGCGGCGGTAAGCTTTCCGTTTCCGTCCGTATCGTAGGCGTTGACGTCGTAGTTGTTTGCGTCAAGCTTTGACGAGGCTCTTAATGCAAGTCTTGCGTCTGAGGCGGTAACCTTTTTGTTGGAATCAAGGTCGCCCATTATAATATCCTTTGCCGCGATTCCCGTCGCAGCGGACGCGGAAACGCACAGCGCGGTAAGCATTACAACCGAGAGAATGACTGCTGTTATTTTTTTCATGGTAATTTATTTCCTTTCATGTTTTTCTGTGTTTTTATTTTAGCATATAAAATTATTATATTCAAGTGAAAAAAATCGGAAGCCGTGTTCATTTCAACGGCTTCCTTTTGCTTTAACTTAAGAGAGTATTATTTTTTCTTGGCTGTTTTCTTTGCTTCTTTTTTTGCCTGTTCGGCTTCTCGTGCCTTTTTTGCCTCTTCGGGATGCTCCTTGGCGTAAGCCTCGATAGCCTTATCCCTTCTTATGTGAGATTTCTTGACATAGAAGAATGCAAGAATGCAGAATGCGATTATAAGAATAAAAATCGTACTTAAGCTTATCGCCGCGCCCGTATCGTCAACGTCGGGAATGTCGCTGTTTTCTTTAATCTCAATCGTTCCGCATTTTGAGCAGGGCTTCAATTCATAGCCTATGTATGTATCCGCAGCCTGACGGACAAGCTCCCATTCGCCGTCATGTTCGCATACTTCCGTATTTCTTATATTGATTTTAGCGTCGGACGCATATTTTTTTGCCGTATCCGATGAGGAAATGAGCGTAAAATCCTTTTCGGGAGAAACTGCGTTGCCGTCCTGGAACACACCGAACGCATAATCTCCGAGAGTTGTTACGGAGTCGGGAAGCGTTATAAGGTTAAGGGATGTGCAGTTAAAAAACGCGCCTCTGTCAATTTCCGTAAGCTTTTCGCTTAAGCGTATGTTTTTAAGAGATGTACAATCCTTAAATGCTATAGCGTCTATTTTCTCCACGCTGTCAAACATATAAACGCTCTCAAGATTCGTGCATTCATAAAATGCGGACGCGCCTATGTTCTTAACGCCCTTGCCGAGAATGATATGCTTGATATTATCGCAGTTCGCAAACGCCGCCGTGCCGATATCGGTAATCGAATCGGGGAAAACAACGTCGCCTATCGCCATATTGCCCTTAAAAGCGTCGTCGGAAACGGTCGTAACGGGAACATCGTCGATAGCGTCGGGCATTTCGATTGTTTCGGGAATTTCGGAATCCGAATTATAACCTGTAATAATTATATATGACCCGTCCTCGGAAACCGAGTATCTGAAATTACCGTAGTCCTCCGCGAATGCCGTAACGGCGCATAAAACGGCGAGAGAAGCAAGACACGATAAGAAAACGAGCGTCCTTCTTAATTTAGATGATGATGACATAAAATCACTCCGTATGCATTAATATTGATATTATAAATAAAATTGCGTGTAAAGTCAACAATTTCATATAATTTTAACAGAATATATACGGATAAAAATTCAATTCAAAAAAAATTTCAAAGATTATTGACATAACGAAAAAAGTGTGTATAATTCAAAGTATAAACCGTTGAATAAGAGTGAGTAGTATATATCTCGGGCGTTCAGAGAGTCCCGGACGGTGGAAACGGGACGGCATGAATATATGCGAATGGACTTATGAGGGCGAGCGGAAATCCGTATTTTTTGCGGACGGTAGGCAAGACGGAGCTGACTCTCCGTTATAAAAGGTCGGTATGTGACAGCATACGCAGAGCGGGCGGATTTTTCCGTCAAGCCGAGTGGCACCGCAGGAACGTTGTCTCCTGTCCCGGCAGTTATTGAGAGTAACTGCGGGACGGGAGTTTTTTTGTTTGTTCCACAGTGCAAAAGGAAAGGAAGTTAAAGAAAATGAGTGAAAAAATCCCTTACAAAATCTATTTGTCGGAGGACGAAGTGCCTAAGTCATGGTATAATGTCCGTGCGGATATGAAGAATAAGCCGGCGCCTCTTTTAAATCCCGGAACGCTCAAGCCCATGACGCGTGGAGAGCTTGACGGCGTTTTCTGCGACGAGCTTGTAAAACAGGAGCTTGATAACGATACCGCATATTTCGATATTCCCGAAACGATACTCGATTATTATAAAACATACAGACCCTCACCCGTTGTAAGAGCGTACAATCTCGAAAAAGCTCTCGACACGCCCGCAAAAATTTATTTTAAATTCGAGGGAAACAATACCTCCGGTTCGCATAAGCTTAACTCTGCAATTGCGCAGGCCTACTATGCGAAAAAGCAGGGTCTGAAGGGTGTTACCACCGAAACGGGAGCCGGTCAGTGGGGCACTGCTCTGTCAATGGCGTGCGCCTATCTCGGACTTGACTGCAAGGTATATATGGTTAAGACAAGCTATGAGCAGAAGCCGTTCCGCCGTGAGGTAATGAGAACCTACGGAGCGGACGTAACGCCGTCGCCCTCGGATACGACAAAGGTCGGCAGAGAGATTCTGGAGCGTTTCCCCGATACGCCCGGTTCGCTCGGATGCGCTATTTCCGAAGCTGTTGAAACGGCCGTAACTCATGAGGGATACAGATATGTCCTCGGCTCTGTTTTAAATCAGGTTCTGCTTCATCAGAGCATTATAGGACTTGAAGCGAAAGCCGCTCTTGACAAGTACGGCGTAAAGCCGGATATTATTATCGGATGCGCCGGAGGCGGTTCAAACCTCGGCGGTCTTATCTCCCCGTTTATGGGAGAGAAGCTGAGAGGCGAAGCCGATTACGATTTTCTGGCCGTTGAGCCTGCGTCATGTCCCAGCTTTACAAGAGGCAGGTATGCATATGATTTCTGCGATACGGGAATGGTATGCCCGCTTGCAAAAATGTATACGCTCGGCAGCGGATTCATGCCGTCGCCGATTCACGCCGGCGGACTTCGCTATCACGGTATGAGCAGTATTCTCTCACAGCTTTATCACGACGGATATATGCGTGCCGTTACGGTAAATCAGACGGAGGTTTTCGCGGCGGCGGAGCGGTTCGCCCGTACGGAGGGGATTCTCCCCGCGCCCGAGAGCAGCCATGCGATAAAAGCCGCTATGGACGAGGCGTTGAAATGCAGGGAGTCGGGCGAGGAAAAGACGATTCTCTTCGGTCTGACGGGAACGGGTTATTTTGATATGGTCGCGTACGGTCAGTATAACGACGGTCTTATGAAGGATTCCGTTCTTACGGACGAGGCGCTTGAGCAAAGCCTTAAGGGTCTGCCGAAGGTAAATTTATAAAACAGAATTTAATATGATAATAAGAGCGAACCGCAGATCAAACGGTTCGCTCTTTGCTTTATGTTTTAACGGTCAATCGGACAAATGCGGAGTGACGGTTTTTATTTCATTTTTTTATATTTCTTCCCTTCGCCGACATATGACAAGGCGTTGGTTTTGTTCATTAGATTTTGTACCGGAGTGGTTTTCTTTACGACCTTTGCCGGAGAACCGAACGCAACGGAGTTTTCGGGAATGACGGTGCCCTCCGTGACGAGCGAGCCTGCGCCGATAATCGAATTTTTACCGATTTTAGCCTTGTTCATTACAATCGCGCCCATGCCGACAAGGACGTTATCGCCTATTTCGGCGGAATGAATTATCGCCGAATGACCGATTGTAACGCCGTTTCCTATGACGGTTTTGTATCTCGGGTCGCAGTGAATTACAGCGTTGTCCTGAACGTTCGATTTTTCGCCGATAATAATTTCGGCGGCGTCGCCGCGTATTACCGCGCCGAACCATACGGACGAACCCGCGCCTATAGTGACGTCGCCTATGATTGAGGCGTTTTCGGCGGTAAAACAGCTTTCGTCTATTGCGGGAGTTTTATTTTCAAACGTCATTATCATATTTTAAGCCTCCGCTTCGAGCTTATTCGGCTCATTGTCCCGATTAACATATTTTTTGTATATAATAAGGAAAAGAATAAATTCAGCCGCAAACGTCAGAACCCACGATATCGGATAGGAGGCAAAAAGGCATTCGAGCGTGTGGAATTTTTCCATTCTGAATATGGTATAAATCCATACGATTCTAAACGCGCATGCTCCGAGGACCGTTATAATCATCGGTGAAACTGAACGGCCCATGCCTCTGAGAACGCCGGTTGTCGTGTCCATTATTCCGCACAGGAAATACGGCAGACAGACGTAGCCAAGTCTTAATATTCCGTAATTTACAGCCTCGGGGGAGTCGGTTATGTATATTGCCAAAAGCGGTCTTGCGCATAAATAAACAGCTCCGCCGGCGGCGATTCCGGCAATTGTAACGTATAAAAGGCTGAGTCCCGCAATTTTTCCGACTCTTTTGCGGTTTCCCGCGCCGTAGTTCTGACCGGTAAAGTTAAGAGCGGTCTGGTGAAACGAGTTCATTGTCGTGTAAACGAAGCCCTCGAGGCTCATTGCCGCCGAGCAGCCCGACATAACGAGCGAGCCGAACGAATTTATCGACGACTGAATTATAACGTTTGAAATCGAGAAAAGCGAACCCTGTATGCCGGCCGGGATTCCGACGCTCATTATTTTTTTCAGAACGTCGGGGTAAATTTTCATCTGCTTCAGCGTTAATTTGCATTCGTCGTCCCTTCTAATAAGCTTAAGAATAATAAGAAGCGCCGAAACGGTTTGAGATATCGATGTCGCAAGCGCGACCCCGGCAACATCCATGTTGAATACGCGGACGAATACGACGTTTAATATAACGTTGATAACGCCTGCGGCGGAAAGATATACAAGCGGACTTTTCGTATCTCCGGCGGCTCTTAATATAGCCGAGCCGAAGTTATAGAGCATCGCCGATGTTATACCGCAGAAATAAATTTTCATGTAGACGGCGGACAGCTTTATAACGTCTGCGGGCGTTCCCATCAGTCCGAGAAGCCCCTCGGAAAAGAAGAGCCCTATGACGGTAAGAATCACTCCGCCTATCAGAGCCGTGGGAATCGACGTATGTACGATTTTCTGCGCGCCGTCCGCATTGCCCGCGCCGATAGCCTGCGCAACGCGCACGCCCGCGCCGACTGAAAGCCCTATGAATAAATTTACGAGAAGATTTATAAGCGCGCTCGTCGCGCCGACTGCGGCGACGGAAACGCTGCCGCAGAACTGTCCGACCACGATAAGGTCGGCGGCGTTGAAAAGAAGCTGTAAAATGCCTGTGAGAATTATGGGTATCGTATATTTAATCATCGGTCCGAAAAGAGGACCGGAGCACATCTGTGCCGAAGAAATTTTTTTCATTTTGCCAAACCTGAATTATATATCAAATAAGTATTATAAAAAAATATTATCCGAAAAAAAGCGCAGCCGGGAAAAGCTCCAACTGCGTGTTTTTTATTTACTCGGTAAAATCCTCGTTTTTATAATGGAACAGTTTATCAAAGAAAATAGAAAGCCATTTGAAGAAGCCGCCGAGAAAGTCAAAAAATACTGCCAATGAATCCATGATATAACCTCCGCTAAATTATTTATTATACAATGATATCTTATACCATTATTATGATTATGTCAAGTTAAAAATAACGTATAAGCGAAACGACCCTGCCGAGAATTACGACCTCGTTTACGATAATAGGCTCGTAGTCGTCGTTCTCGGGCTGCAGACGGAAATGACCGTTCTCCTTGTAGAAACGCTTGACCGTAGCCTCGTCCTCGACCATGGCGACGACAATTTCCCCGTTTGACGCCGTCGGCGTTTTTTCAACGACAATTATATCGCCGCTGAAAATGCCCGCGTTTATCATGGAATCTCCGCGCACCTTCAGAGCAAAAAGCGGTTTGTCCGGAGAAATGCGTCCCGAGTACGGAAGATATCCCTCTATCTGCTCGACGGCGAGTATGGGCATGCCCGCAGTGACCGTGCCGACAATCGGTACGTTTGTAACGTTATCGTCGCCTCTCGTGACAAGCCGGATAGAGCGTTTGAGCATCGGGTCGCGCTCGATGTATCCCGCCTTTTCGAGGGCGTCAAGATTTGCCTGCACGGACGAAGTGGATTTAAGTCCGACAGCCTGACATATCTCCCTGACCGAGGGCGGATAGCCCGTCTGCATACGCTGTTCAAGATATTCATATATTCTCTGCTGAGTTGCGTTGATTGATTTCATTATATCACCGTGAAAAAGTAATCGAACTTTTGTTCTTAACTATTTTAGCATATGTTTTCAAAAAAAGCAAACGTTTGTTTGCAAAAAATAAAATTTTTTATTTTATTGTGTATGGATTTTTCCTTTTCGGGCATAATTTTAGCGGAAAGGAACGGTACGAATGATGAATGACGATTATAATTCAGGTAAAATAAATACCAAAAAGAAATTTTATGCGGTAATTGCTTCGTGTATTTCCGCATTGACGCTTGTCGCTCTCGGAGCTGCCGGCTCTGTTTTAAAAACGCAGCCGGATAACGAGGTTACGACTTTGACGGCTGCTGCGCAGACGACAGTAAACAGACAGGTCGACGCGCCCGTTAATTATGAAAAGGACGACAGGACGGCTTTAAAAACAACGGTACCGCAGACGCAGGAGCAGTCGAGCGCGAAAACCGTTTCGGCAACCGAGAGCGAGCCTCCCGAGTATTATAATTTACCGCTCGGAACGGATATTTTAAGAGAGTACTCCGCCGAAACGCCCGTGTATAACGAAATTATGGGCGACTGGCGAAGCCACGCCGGTATTGACTTCGCATGTTCGTACGGCGACGGCGTGAAGGCTGTTGCCGAGGGCAGGGTTACGGCTGTGTATGACGATACCGTGTGGGGGACGGTTGTGGAAATGAGCCACGGCGGGGGAGTTACCTCGAGATACTGCGGCCTTCAGTCCCAGACGGTAAACTGTAAGTCGGGCGAGCTTATTTCGGCAGGCTCGTGCATAGGCTATGTCGGGGAAATTCCGTGCGAAAAGAGCGATTCGCAGGCGCATCTTCACCTTGAAATGAGGGTAAACGGCGTTGTTTCCGATCCTCTGGAGGTTATGGGCTTTACGAACGATAACGACTGATTTGAATAATAAAAATGCGGATATCCGAAACGGGGATTTTATGTTTCCGGTTCGGATATCCGTTTTTTTCAATATTTTTTGATTAATTTTGGATTAAAAATAAAAATAATATTGATTAATATTCAAAACTAATATATAATAATGTACATTACCGTTTGATTTTGTTTATAATCATTTATAATACAGGATTTTAAAGAAAGGCATGATAAAACAATGAAAACCTATGACGTAATCGTAATAGGCGCGGGCAACGGCGGACTTGCCGCAGCCGCGACCTGTGCGAGATCGGGTCTTTCCACGCTTTTGCTTGAAAGACACAATATCCCCGGCGGTTCTGCGTCGTCGTTTGTAAGAGGACGTTTTGAATTTGAGCCGTCGCTTCACGAGCTTGCCGGTAAGAGCGATCCTCCCGACGACGATAATGCGGTACTGCTCTTCCAAAGGCTCAACGCGGACTGCGATTTCCTCAGTCATGAATCGACATTCCGTCTTGTCGTTCCGTCAAAGGACGGCGATAATGACGCGTTTGTAAACGAGGACGGAGTGAGCGTAAGCGTAGACGCACGTATGCCGATAGGCTTTGAGAATTTTTCAAGAAAGCTTGACGAGCTCGTTCCCGGTTCTTATGAGAGCGCAAGAAAAGCGTTTGATTTATCAATCCGTATGTTTAACGTACTGAACTCTCTTGACGACCCTGCAAAGCTTCCCGCGCAGCTTAAGAATTTCCCCGATATTCTCCGTATGGGCGGATATACGATGAACGAGGTTCTCGATACTCTCGGTATGCCCAAAAAGGCGCAGGATATATTCAACACATACTGGTGCTATCTCGGCGTTCCCGGTTCAAGGCTCGATTTCCTTTACTATATGGCGATGCTTTACAGCTATGTTAAAAACGGCACGTCCATACCTCATCTGCGTTCGCATGAAATGAGTCTTGCTCTCGATAAGGTTATACGCGATAACGGCGGCGAGATATGGTATAATTCCGAGGTTACGAAGGTTATAATGAAGGACGGCAAGCCCGCCGGAGTTGTAATCAACGGAGAAAAGGAAGTATACGCAAAGCGTTTTATATGCAACTCTTCGCCCGACAAGGTATGGAGCGATTTGTTTGAATTAAAGGACATTCCCGAAAGACAGCTTAAAATGCTCAATGCAAGAACGACCTCCGTTACGCTTACAACGGTATATCTCGGTATGAACAAGACTATCGACGAGCTTGGAATCAAGGATTATTCCACATTCATAGCTCCCGTTTCGGATTCCGACGAGCAGTTTAAGCTTGTAACGAAATATTTCAGCGGATATTGCATTATCAACTGTCTTAATAAAATTATCCCCGACTGCACGCCCGAGGGTACAAGTCAGCTGTTCCTTACGGCTATGACGTTCGGCGACGTTATGAAGGGAGTAAAGCCCGAGGATTATAAGAAATTCAAGACGAAAGTCGCCGAGGATATGATTAAAACGTGCGAAAAGGCTTTGAATATTTCAATCATGCCTTATATCGAGGAGATTGAAATTGCTCTGCCCCCCACGTTTTCAAGATATCTCAATACGCCTCTCGGAACGCCCTACGGCTATATGCTTGACAAGTGGGACAGCATGCTTCCGCGTACAATTCAGTTTGAGGCTGACAAGCCCTTTGATAACTTTATTTTCTGCGGAGCGTCGCAGGAACGCGGAGACGGTTATTATTCCGCATATTATACGGGCGAAAAAGCCGCAAAGCTTACCGTTAAAGCGATGAACAAGGAGGTTAAATAAGATGAAAAATAATGATACGGGTATTCTTAAGCCTCTTAAAGCGACTAAATTTATCTCTGTTGTCCCTGAAAGACAGTCGAGAATAAAGAACGCGCCCGCCGTGCTTCCCTCAGACAGCGACACGGCTTATGAGCTTGCCAAGGCTCTTCATCCCAAACGCCAGTACTTAACCGTAGCCGACGTAAAGCAGGAATCATCCGACTGCAAGACGTTTACGCTTGTTCCCGACGAGTCAAGAGGAACAAAGTCGCTTGCTTATTTCGGCGCGGGCAAATATCTTGCCGTTTTTGAAACGATTGACGGTATGCCGATAACAAGGGCGTATTCGATTTCGTCTTCACCCAAGGATTCCCTTGAAGGCAAATACACTCTTTCGATAAAGCTTGTTGACGGCGGTCTTATGTCAAAGTATATATTTGACACATGGACGGTCGGCAGAAAGGTTGAGGTTTCCGCGCCGCTGGGCAATTTTGAATATCAGCCGCTGAGAGACGCAAAGACCGTCGTATGTCTTGCCGGAGGAAGCGGAATCACGCCTTTTAAATCAATGGCGAACGCGGTTGCCGACGGGGATGAGGATTTTAATATGATTCTCCTTTACGGCAGCAGGGATTATGATAATATTCTTTTCCGCGAAGAGTTTGACGAGCTTCAGAAAAAGTGCGGTAAGATAAAGGTTATTCACGTTTTAAGCGACGAAAAGAAAAATGTCAAGGGCTGTGAAAAGGGATTTATTACGGCGGATTTAATCAAAAAGTATGCTCCCGACAACGAGCCTTATTCGGTTTTCCTTTGCGGACCGCAGCAGATGTATAAATTCGTAGATAAAGAGCTTGAAAAATTAGAGCTTGAAAGAAAATATATCCGTCACGAGATGTTCGGAGAGTTCCATAATCTTCAGACTATGGACGATTATCCGAATGACGTTCCCGAAAAGGTTAAAATAACCGTTACCGTTCAGGATAAGACGTATATTATATTCGGCAAATCGTCCGATTCCGTTATGCAGACTATCGAGAAGCACGGCATTTCCGTTCCCGCAGGATGCAGAAGCGGCGAGTGCGGCCTGTGCCATTCTCATCTGCTTTCGGGTAAGGTTTACGTTCCCAAGCATCTGGAGTACCGCAGACTTGCCGATTTTAAGTTTGGATGCATTCATCCGTGCTGTTCGTTCCCTCTGACGGATATCGAAATAAACGTCCCGCCGGTTAAATAAACAGAAAAACAATATAATATAAATATAAGAAATAAACAATGTAAAATTTACCGCCCCGAAGCTTAACATCTTCGGGGCGGTTTGTCGTAAATATTAAATTGTATTTTACGGTATTTTGCCGATTTGACTTATACGATTATCCGTCAATCGAGCTTGAGAGGCGGGCGGCGAATCTTAAGATATTTCTTGCCTCCGTTGAAGTTATCTTGCCGTTTGAGTCGAGATCCGCGGCGGCGCTCGTTACGTCGTCGGGATTGTCGAGTTTTGCGGCGATTCTCAGAAGCGCGCGGGCGTCGGCGGCGGTGATTTTACCGTCAGCTGAAACATCGCCCTTGACAATAATCGTATATTCCTCGCCGTTGTACTTGAATTTTGTGCCGTTGGGAACGAGCGTGGAGTCGTCGAGGTCAAGTTCTATCTGAGCACCGAACTGAGATTTAAGCTCTCCGGCGGTCATTCCGTTTACGGATGCGGGAATGCTCGTTACCGTCTTTTTCTCGTTGTCGAGAGTGATATTCTTGTCGTGATTCTCGGCAAGAACGAGTTTAAAGTCGGGGTCCTTTGTTCCGCATACGGCGCATACACCGTTTTCGAATGTATGACTGAGGGCGGGAATTTCGGTCTGTTCTTTGATAACAGCACCGCAGACAGAACACTTCTCACCGTTGGTAAGTCCTGATTCGGTACAAGTTGCGGGCTTGCCGCTGACAACTTCCGATGTATGACCGAGCGAAGGAATTTCAGTCTGAGCCTTAATTATTTCACCGCAGACTGAACACTTCTCGCCGTCCGTAAGACCCTTTTCGGTGCAAGTCGCTGATTTGCCCTTTACGGTTTCTGATTTGTGACCGAGGGCGGGAATTTCGGTCTGTTCTTTGATAACAGCACCGCAGACTGCGCACTTCTCACCGTCTGTAAGTCCCTTTTCCGTACAAGTTGCGGGCTTGCCGTTTATAACTTCCGATGTATGACCGAGTGAAGGAATTTCAGTCTGTTCTTTAATAACTTTACCGCAAACGGAACACTTATCACCGTCTGTAAGTCCCTTTTCCGTACAAGTTGCGGGCTTGCCGTTTATAACTTCCGATGTATGACCGAGTGAAGATATTTCCGTCTGAGCCTTAATAATCTTACCGCAGACTGAACACTTCTCACCGTCGGTAAGTCCTGTTTCGGTACAAGTTGCACTCTTGCCCTTTACAGTTTCTGACTTGTGACCGAGTGAAGGAATTTCAGTCTGTTCTTTAATTACAGCACCGCAGACTGAACACTTCTCGCCGTCTGTAAGTCCTGTTTCGGTGCAAGTTGCGGGCTTTCCGCTGACTACTTCTGATGTATGACCAAGTGAAGATATTTCCGTCTGAGCCTTGATAACTTCACCGCAAACAGAACACTTAGTTCCGTCTGTAAGTCCCTTTTCCGTACAAGTCGCGGGTTTGCCGTTTACAACTTCTGATGTATGACCGAGTGAAGGAATTTCGGTCTGTTCTTTAATTACAGCACCGCAGACTGAGCACTTAGTTCCGTCCGTAAGCCCTTTTTCGGTACATGTTGCTGATTTGCCCTTTACCGTTTCCGACTTGTGACCGAGTGCAGGGATTGTCTTCTGTGCAATCAATGTCACACCGCAGACCGAGCATTTAGTTCCGTCTGTAAGTCCCAATTCGGTGCATGTTGCGGGTTTACCCTTTATGGTTTCCGACTTGTGACCGAGCGCGGGAATCGTCTTGCCTTCCGCTATCTTCGCGTTACAATCGGCGCAATATGTATCTCCCGTGTAACCCGACATCGTGCACGTTGCCGAAACCGCATTTTTAACTACGGTATTTTTATGTTCACACTCACCCTGTGAATCAAGGTCGACAAACGTAAATCCGTTTTCGTTCGCGTATTCTTCGGCGGCAGTGCCCTTATATCCGTAGATTTTGAAACCGTCGATTTTCCTAAGGTAAGTATGGTAAGTATAATAATAACCGTCGTCGGTTTTATCAGTCTGCCAATAGTATCCGAATGCGCAGTCATCAATCTCCGTGACATTTTTCGACAATGTTACATTCATGAGATTCGGACAATCAACAAAAGCATAATTGGCTATATATGAAACCGAATCGGGGATATCAATCGTTTCAAGTGCGGAACAACCCGAAAATGTACCGTATACTATTTCGTTAAGTGATTCAGGCAGTTTAACTTCCTTAAGTGAATCAGAATGACTGAAAGCACATTCGCCTATACTTGTTACCGAGTTCGGGATTGTTATACTTTCGAGATAGGAACAAGAAGAAAATGCGTGTCCAACGATTTGTTTTACACCGTTTTCAACAGTAAGAGCAGTTATATTCTTTGCACTCGGACAGGCAAAAAGTACTGATTTGTCCTTGCTGTAAAGAATTCCGTCGACGGATGAAAAATTTTCGTTATTATCATCAACATTTATACTTTCAAGGTTACTGCAAGACCAAATGAAATTACGGTATCCATAGAATCCAAAATTTGATTCCATAGAAGCGGGAATAAAAATTTCCGTCAACAATTTGCAGCCAAAAAACACATAAGCATCAGCAAAATGTTCAACGCCGTCGGGGATTGCATATGCTCCCTCTTTTCCCTGCGGGCAGCAAATAAGAGCCGTTTTATTTTTATTAAACAAAACACCGTCGATAGACGAATATTCGGGATTATTTTCACTCACCGTAATATTTTTTAATTTATCCAAATTTCCGAAAATATAATAGTCTAAATCGGATGTTACCGTCTCGGGAATCGTTACGGCTTCATAATCTCCGTTTAAAACGCTGCCTTTAATTCCCGTTACCGTTTTACCGTCAATCTGCGACGGGATTTCGAGCGTTCCCGTTGAATTTTCAGGTGCAGTGAATCCGGTTATAGTTATCGTGCCGTCGTCATTTTCGGCATATTCATAATCTCCGCTTGTAACAGGCGGATCGGGCTGTTCGGTATTCTCGTCGAGGTCTATAAATGTAAATCCGTTTTCGTTTGCATACGTTTCGGCGGCAGTATTTTTATAGCCGGTAATTGCAAAGTTTTCGGTTTTGTTTATAATTCCGTCTAAACGCGACTCTTCATCAAATGTAAACGTACATAAATATCCGAATGCATCTCCGCCTATTTCCGTTACGGATTTCGGAATTGTAACGCCGGTTATTTCATTATCTTCTCGTAAAAGAGTGTTTGAAACGTAGTTTGTAAACGCGTCGGTGTTAAATGTAAAATCAATGCCGTACTCTTCTGCAATCCTGTTATAACTGCCTATATACTCCTCAATATATTCATTAAAGAATTCATTGAGCGATTCTCTGTCATCCGTTACTTTTAAGTTGTAAAAAGCATTGACTCCGATTGTTTGGAGATTATCCGGTAAATTTATATTTTTCAGATTAGCATAGCAAAATGCGCAGTCTCCTATGCTTTTCAGTGAATCGGGAAGTGCAACATTTTCAAGAGATAAGCAAAAGATGAAAGTTGAGTCTGCTATGTTTTCAACAGAGTTCGGAATAGCAATATCGGTCAAAGACACACAGTAACCAAATGCCCCCACGCCGATATACGTAACAGAATCGGGAATAACAATATCGGTCAAAGACACACAGCCGGCAAATGCGCTCTCACTGATAGACGTAACAGAATCGGGAATGATAATATCGGTCAACGACGCACAGACCTCAAATGCCTCCCTGCCGATATACGTAACCGAATTCGGAATTGTTATATCTTTCAAAGACATACAGTACAAAAATGCATAGTCTCCGATAGACGTAACCGAATCGGGAATAACAATATCAGCCAGAGACATACAGGAATTAAATGCATAATCACTGATGGATGTAACAGAATTCGGAATATTGACTTCTTTCAAAAATGAATATCCAGCGAAAGCTCCGTCAGCTATTAAAGTCGTTCCGTACTTTATGTCAAATGTTTCATAATCTTCGCTGTCTTCCGCTTTTATTAAATAATTATCGATATAAAGTGCGTTATTTTCCCAGTTATTTTTATCTTTATAATAAGCACAGTCAAGAAATGCGTCAGAATCGATTTCGGTAATAGAGCCGGGAAGAGATATTTTTTCTATAGATGAATTTTTAAACGCACCATATCCGATTGAATAAATCGAATCAGGCAGTATAACCTCTTTGATATCCGCATTGCTGAAAGCGTCGTCCCCTATCTTTTCGACGCCGTCGGGGACGGTATATGTCCCTTCAAAATAATTTTTCATACCGGGATAGAAAATCAACTCAGTTTTATCCTTATTAAAAATAACGCCGTCAACTGACGAATAGTTCGGGTTATTATTGCTGATGTTTATGCTCTCAGGATACATATATCTAAAAACAGACAGCATTGCTGAGCTTAATTCAGTCATACTCGCGGGAAGATATAATTCAGAAAACGGTGCATAATCAAACGCTCCGTCTGATATATCCGTAACCCCCTCGGGAATATAAACGGAAGAGCCGCCGTAATAATAGTTGTATATTATTTCAAGTCTTCGTCCCGAACTTGTATCATAATACACAAATCCGTCATCGTATGTATACGGACTGCCGGAGGCAAAGTTGAAAACCGTATTGCTTGAAAGCGCGCTAAACCCTTCGATATATGTTACGCTCGCAGGGATATTAAACGTTGTGACATCCTCAAAATTTGAATTTCTCGCAACGCTTGGCATACTTAAATAATCAATTGTAATTCCGTCTATTTCGCTCGGAATCGTTATCTCGGTATCGGTACCCGTATACTTATATATGTATATATCCGACCCGTCGATTGTGTACTGAAAATCGCTGTACGTTTTAATTTCATCGTCCGCAAACGACGTAAACGTAAGTCCGCTCGTAACGCTCAGAAGCATCAAAAGCGACATAAAAAGAGATAAAATCCTCTTTGATGTTGTTTTCACTCATATACCTCCCATGTGTTAATATTGCCCCGGCTGTGAGTCTGCCAGGGCAATATTTTGTTTGTTGTATTATTAAATTAATTATCAGGCGGTTTTCGGTATCTTGTCGTTAAGGATTTTTCCTTCGGTGTAAAGAACGCTTGAGAGCTTTGCGGAGAATCTTAACGCGTCTCTTGCCTCGCTTGCCGATACCTTGCCGTCCGAATTTATGTCCGCGGCGGCGTTTGTTATTTCGTCCGGCGTATCAAGCTTTGCGGAGATTCTCAAAATCGTACGCGCGTCGGCGGCGGAAATTTTTCCGTCGGCAGTAACGTCGCCCTTGACGGTAACGACATATTCATTGCCGCTGTACTTGAATTTCATGCCGTTGTATACAAGCGCGGAATCGTCAAGCTCCGACTCGATTTTGTCCGTAAACTGAGCTTTAAACTCGGAAATGTTCATACCGCTCAGCGAGGACGGCATTAATTTTACCGTTTTGTTTTCATTGTCAAGCGCCATACCGCTTTCGGGAGTAAGACCGAGTGTCTTTGTTTCCGAGGAGGATTCCGAGGCAGTTTCCGAATCGGATTTCGAGACAGGCTCCGAGTGAGACGCGGACGTTTCAACGGTGAATGTGCAGTCGCGTATTATATTTATCATGTCGCGCGCAGGGAATATGCGGCTCTGCATTTCATAATCGGACGAATCCACTGTAAATGTGAGCGAATCGGCATTTTTGTCGGTGCAGTAGAATTTAAAATTATAATAAATATCGTTTACCTGTTCGGATAACCATGAATCGTCGTCGGTTTCAACGTTGATTGTTATATAGCCCTTACCGTCGATTTCATCCGCGAAGCATGAAATGTTTCCGTTTTCAAGATACCAGTCTGCGCCGTCCAAATAATATGAATTATCTACCGGAATGAGTTTATCCGACGGATATTCGATATATAAATCGTATGCGCATGCGTCCTCCGCATTGTCAAGTTTTATATCCACGTCGACAATGCCTGATTTCGGTATATATTCCGCGTCAAATATCACTGAGGGTTCGTTATATTTTCCGCAGACGGTGCATTTTCCGCCCTCTGCGCGTGTGTGACCGAGAGGTGCGACATATTCCGTATCGACCGTATAACCGCACATTTTGCACCTGCTGCCTCCGCGCGTTCCATGCATTGCGCATGTCGGCTCTTTGTCTTCAAGTGCTTCCATGTACTTGTGAGCGCATATAAACTTGGATTCGCCGATGGAAAAGTCAATCCGGTTTCCGTCTGTATCCGTCATGTATGTCGGAGAAACGCTCTTTATTTCGGCATATCCGAATCCCGATTCCGGTATTACGTCAAATTTCAAGTCGACAAGCATGTTGTCCGTTGCGGAAACATCCTCGCTTGCGGTGTAGTCTACGACAAGAACGCCGTCGGACGTTTCGGTGACGTTTGCGTCTACTCCGTCTGTGTCGCCCTGTGTGAAGCCGGTATATTTGAGAATGTCGGTCGGATAATTGAGGGTGATTTTTCCGCTCGGGAAGTCTGAAACGTTATCGAAATTGCAAAGCTGAATGTTGAATGTCGCACACTCTTCAAACTCGTCATAACAAAGCCATGAATAAAGAAAATTCGATTCGGTATCCTCGTCTGAAACGGTTATGTCTTCCAGAGTAGTTTCTTCGACATAGTACAGCGGTGAATTATCTTCATCAACGATGAATGCTCCGCCTATTTGAATAGGCTCTATAAACGTATCGTGATTTATTTTAAATTTAAATTCCGCAAGCTCGAATGTGTCTTCATCGAATTGAAGCGTTGACAGTCCGCCGAATGCGGCGGATACGCCGTCTGTTGAGATGCCCGTCTGTATTGCCGCCGAGGAAGCAAGATTATCCGACGAAATATATTCAAGTCCTTCGGGAATGTCCAAAAATCCCTTTACGGTAAGGTGATTTTCGAGAAAAAATGCAACGACTTTCATTGAAATGATATCTTCATCCTCATCGTAAGTCGTAATGATTATGAACTCCGGCACAGCTGCGTCCCCTTCCGGCGTATCGTCAAGCGAATCGACAACAAACTTTGTAAGTTTTGCCGCGAATCTCATAACGCTTCTTGCTTCGATAAGGGAAATCTCGCCATCCGAATCAAGGTCGCATACCTTCATTTGATATGATGTCGGATTCTCAAGATGAGTTGCAAAACGTATCATCTCTCTTGCGTCGGCGGCCGTTACCTTGCCGTCGGCGTTCGAGTCGCCGAGTAAAATATTATCCGCAGACTCGTATGTACCGTCCGTTTCTGTAGTTTCTTCATCAGCGGTCGTTTCATCCTCCGAACCGGTCAGTTCCTCGTTGAGAGGAAGACGGCATATTATGCCTGAAACGTCGAATGCGAAGATTTTTACGTCGCTCATTTCTTCGCTGTCAACGGATAACGCGCATTTGATTTCTGCGGTGTCCGGTGCCTTTTCGCTGTCGACTTTAAATTTAAACTCCGCAAGGTTTACGGTGTCGTCTTCAAATGAAGTCGTGCTTATTGCACCGAAAACAGCCTTGCCGTCTGCCGTGCCGGCTTCGGCACAGAATTTTCCCTCGCAGGCTTCGGCACTTATACATTCGAACCCTTCGGGGTATTCGAGATATCCGCCCAAAGTGAGATGATCCTTTGCGTTGTCTGCCAGAACGGACACGGTAAGGATACAGTCGGAAACATCGTATTTTCCTTCGAGAAGGATTTGAGGGGCTTCGGCGCCTTCTTCGGTCTGCGCTGTATCAAAGCATGAATCGCTGATATCCGGTATCAGCTTTGCGGCGTATCTTAAGACGCTTCTTGCCTCGATAAGCGAGATTTTGCCGTCAAAATCCAGGTTGCATACATCATTTTGGTAATCGTTGAACTCAACGATTCCGAGTGAAGCTTTTATCATTTCCCGTGCGTCGGCTGCCGCCACCTTGTCGTTGCCGTCCGCATCGCCCCATATATAGGGCATGACACCGGTATCATCGGATTCGCCGTCTGTCGTTTCGTTAATCGGCGATCTTGCCGTCGACATGACCGTCAGCGGGATCGCAAAGCCGATTATCATCGTAAGGGACAACAGAAAAGATAGTAATTTTTGACTTTTTTTCTTCATGATTTACCTCCGTTTTTTTAAATCATACATTTTGATTTTTAAAATATGATTATATTTATCATTCTACAACAAAAAGACCAAATGTCAATAAAAAGGGAACGAGTTGCAAAAAATCGGCGCGAAATACATATTAATATCCTTAAAATGATTATTAAAACAGTTTGCGGATAATCTGACGCCTTCCGCGGAAATAATTTTAAAAAAAATTATACGAGGGGTTGCGCCCGTATTTTGTTTGTGATAAAATAAATTAATTTACATGGGAAGGATGATTTTATGGCAACTTTTATCAATGAACCGTCGCACACTTTTAACGAGTATCTTCTCATCCCGGGATACTCCTCGAGCGAATGCATTCCGTCGAATGTCAGCTTGAAAACCCCGCTTGTTAAGTTTAAAAAGGGCGAAGACCCCGCGATTACTATGAATATACCTCTTGTTTCCGCTATCATGCAGTCGGTTTCGGGCGACAGACTTGCCGTCGCTCTTGCCGTTGAGGGCGGAGTTTCGTTTATATACGGCTCTCAGTCCGTTGAGGACGAAGCCGATATGGTAAGACGGGCAAAGAATTATAAGGCGGGATTTGTAAAGAGTGATTCCAACATTTCCCCCGACGGTACGCTTGCCGACGTGCTTGAGCTTACCGCCCGTACGGGACATTCGACCGTTGCTGTTACAGAGGACGGCACTGCGGACGGAAAATTATTAGGAATAGTTACAAGCCGTGACTACAGAGTAAGCCGTATGTCTCCCGATTTAAAGGTTAGGGAGTTTATGACCCCGTTTGAAAATCTTATATGGGCGAAAGAGGGCACGACGCTTAAAGAGGCTAACGATATAATTTGGGAGCATAAGCTTAATTCTCTTCCGATAATCGACGGCGAGGGCAGACTGTGCTATCTCATTTTCCGAAAGGACTACGAAAGCCACAAGCAGAACCCGAACGAGCTGCTCGATTCGTCAAAACGTTATGTTGTCGGCGCAGGTATCAATACGAGAGATTATGCCGAGAGAGTTCCCGCTCTTATCGACGCGGGCGCAGACGTTCTGTGTATAGATTCGTCAGAGGGTTTCTCCGAATGGCAGAAGCTCACTATTGAATGGATAAGAAAAAATTACGGGGACAGCGTTAAGGTCGGAGCCGGAAACGTCGTAGACTCAGACGGATTCAGATTCTTAGCCGAGAGCGGAGCCGATTTTGTAAAAGTAGGTATAGGCGGAGGCTCAATCTGCATTACGAGAGAAACAAAGGGTATCGGCAGAGGACAGGCTACGGCTCTTATCGACGTATGCAAGGCAAGAGACGAATATTTTGAGGAAACCGGAATTTATGTTCCCGTGTGCTCTGACGGCGGTATAGTTTACGATCATCACATGACCCTTGCGCTTGCCATGGGCGCGGATTTTATAATGCTCGGCAGATACTTTGCCCGTTTTGACGAAAGCCCGACGAATAAGATAAGCATCGGCGGCACTTATTATAAGGAATACTGGGGCGAAGGCTCGAACAGGGCGAGAAACTGGCAGAGATACGACCTCGGCGGAGATAAAAAGCTGTCGTTCGAGGAGGGCGTGGATTCGTACGTTCCCTATGCCGGCAAGCTGAAGGACAACGTCGCGCTGTCGCTGAGCAAGGTTCGCTCGACAATGTGCAACTGCGGTGCGCTGACAATTCCCGAATTGCAGAAAAAAGCGAAGCTTACGCTCGTTTCGTCGACGAGTATCGTTGAGGGCGGAGCGCACGACGTTATACAGAAAGAAAAAAATACACAGTTTAAGTAAATAATAATTTACCGAATCATAGCTTACGGGTGGTTTTTCATGAATTACAAAACAGATATCGAAATTGCGCAGGAGCATACTCCCGAATTTATAATGAATATCGCTTCGCGTGCGCATATTGACGAAAAATACGTTGAGCAGTACGGACGTTACAAAGCGAAAATCGATTACTCCGTTTTAAAAAGCGAGGGCGTAAAAAATTCCAAATTAATACTTGTCACGGCGATTACTCCCACACCTGCGGGCGAGGGCAAGACAACCACGACCGTCGGACTTGCCGACGCTCTCCGCCGTATAGGCAAGGATACCGCCGCCGCATTGAGAGAGCCGTCGTTGGGTCCCGTATTCGGAATTAAGGGCGGAGCCGCAGGGGGCGGATATGCTCAGGTTATCCCGATGGAGGATATAAATCTTCATTTTACCGGCGATTTTCACGCAATAGGAGCGGCAAACAATCTTCTTGCCGCAATGCTTGACAATCATATTCATCAGGGAAACGCGCTCGGCATTGACGTTCGTAAAATCACCTGGAAACGGTGCGTCGACATGAACGACAGACAGTTAAGGCATATTACGGACGGCTTGGGCGGTAAAACCGACGGCGTTCCGAGGGAGGACGGCTATGATATTACCGTAGCTTCCGAAATAATGGCTGTGTTCTGTCTTGCGACGGATATAAACGACCTTAAAAACAGATTATCGAAAATAATTGTCGGCTATACGTACGACGATAAACCCGTTACCGCAGGCGATCTGAAAGCCGTGGGAGCAATGACCGCTCTTTTAAAGGACGCATTAAAGCCTAACCTCGTTCAGACGCTGGAGGGCACTCCCGCATTTGTTCATGGAGGACCGTTTGCCAATATCGCTCACGGCTGCAACTCCGTGCTTGCGACGAGATGCGCAATGCATTCGTGCGAATATACCGTAACGGAAGCGGGCTTCGGTGCGGATCTCGGTGCGGAAAAATTCCTTGACATCAAGTGCAGAGCCGCTTCGCTCAAGCCTGATGCAGTTGTAGTCGTTGCGACGGTACGCGCTCTTAAAATGCACGGAGGTCTTGCCAAAAACGAGCTTGCGAAAGAGGATTTGACGGCTCTCGAAAGGGGAATCCCGAATCTTTTAAGACACGTTTCAAATATTAAAAACGTCTACCGCCTGCCGTGCGTTGTCGCCGTAAACAGATTCCCGACCGATACGGAAGCGGAGATTGATCTTGTGATTAATAAATGCCGCGAGCTCGGCGTAAACGTTGAGCTGTCGACGGTATGGGCTGACGGCGGCAAAGGCGGAGAGGCTCTTGCAAGAGAGGTTGTAAGGCTTTGCGAGGAGGAAAAAGGCGATTTCAGGTATTCGTATGAGCTTGATATGAGCATTGAGGATAAAATAAAAGCCGTCGTAACGAAAATTTACGGCGGAAAGGATGTTATATTTACAAAAAACGCTCAAAAGCAGATAGATTCTCTCACAAAATTGGGCTTTACGAATCTGCCCGTATGCATGGCGAAAACGCAGTACAGCTTCTCTGACGATCCGACGCTGCCGGGCGCGCCCGAGGGCTTCACCGTGACCGTCAGAAACGTTAAGGTTTCCGCCGGCGCGGGATTCATAGTTGTGCTGACGGGCGATATCATGACAATGCCCGGGCTGCCGAAATACCCCGCCGCGGAAAATATCGACGTGGACGAAAACGGCAGGATATCGGGATTGTTCTGATAAATTATATAATCGATGAGGTCTGTGAAAGTTATTTTTTCACAGGCTTCTTTAAAATATCAAAGCCCGAACTTATACACGGTTCGGGCTTTAAGTTTAGTTTTATTCGGGTATTGTTTTTCGAGCAAATCTTCAATCGTACAGCCCAGCACCTTTGATATTTTATATAACGTCTGTGCGCCGGCTTTGTTGATGTCCTTTTTTCTCTGTTCGTACATTTGAATACTCCGCAGGCTTATACCGGCGCTGTCGGCAAGCTCCGACTGCGTTATGCCGTACAGCGTTCTGAATCTTTTAAGCTTCGTTTCCGGGCAACGTTCTCTTATCCGACGGTCGATGATATCGGCGAATTTCGATACGTCCGCTTCGTGTAAAGTGTAATACATCTTTTCAAGCGCGGCATATGAAACGGCGTTTAATATTTCGTTGTATTTTCTGTCCGAATACCACTGATAATACGCCAATGCCCAGCCTATTCAGTATTCTTTTGAACGTGAAAAACTCTCGCTCGGCTGAATATCGAGCTGTTTCTGCATTGTATCTAAAACGACTGCACGGGCTGTTTCAAATCCCTCAAATCCGAATGTCGGGCGTTCGATTATTTTATCCGAACCGTGATAAAGAGTAATAAATTTATCCATAATACACACCTCTTCTTAAAATGATATATCACTAAAGTGACAGTCGGTCAATTGTATTTTTAAATTTATATCACTGCGGTGATACAAGAGAAAAGCCCGGGCTTTTTAACCCGGGTTTTCTCATGGAGGAATATATAACACGCGTTGTCAAATAAAATTTATGCGCGGATGATTTTTTGACAGGATATTGCTTTTTTAATTTTCATACGTCCGGCGGGACGGTTCTCCGCCGTAAAAAAGCATATACGGCGGAGAATAAAAAAAGAAAGAGGGTTTGGCAAAATGCTTGCCGTTCTTTGCAGGAATACGTCAGTCTGTTTCGGCGAATATGAAATATCTTTCACTGTCCGAAATAAGAATCATATCCCGGTTTTCATCTTTAATGCCGGAGAAACGGCGGACTTCGTACGAGTTTAAATATGACGCGGACGATTCGTAATCGCTTACCGTGCCGAGATATTCGCCGTCCGTCTTTATCGGAGTGTATGCCTCTGCGTAAAAGGAATACGTTTTTTCATTTACGGTAATCCGTCCGGAAACGGGTTTGCCGCCGCGTGGGAGCTTAAACGGAGTGAAGCTGCCGTTTAAATCAAGAAGTTTTATATAATAATTCCAGTCGTCGTTAATAATATCCGTCATGGACTGATAATCCGAGTTTTCGTCGATTTGAGTTGAAGCTGTATATTTTTCGTCCGGTGAATCCGCCTTTGTAATAATGCTGTTGTTTCCTTCGTCAGCTTCATCGCCGGAGGGTTGCTGAGCGTTGTCCGCTGCAGGCTCATATCTCGTTGTGACGTCCTCCGAATTTTGTGCGTCTGTCGTTTCGTTTATAATATCCGCGGAGTTGTCTGTTTTTGCCGTCGGTTCGCTTGTTTTTATCGTTAATTCGCCGGACGACGTCGTTTGCTCGTTTATTTTCGTTGTCGGTTCGCCGGATTTTTCCGTCGGTTCGTTTGTTTCCGCCGTTAATTCGCCGGCAATTGTCAAAGGACTGTTTGTTTCCGATTCGCTTTTTGCCGTCGTCCGATCGCCGGAAACTGCGTCCGGACGGGAAATTGCTGTTGTTTCGGATATTCCCGAAGAGGAGAAGCCGGGTGACGCGGATGAAGCTGCCGTCGACTGCACGGTCTGCTCGGCAAGTGCTGATATTGTAACGCGGACTGTTGTTTTTTCCGTGTTTCCTGCTGTTGCATGACCTGCATTCTGTACGGTAATCTGAGCCTGAGGCTTAACTGCGTCGGGACGGTTCGCATTGTATATCGGTACTGCCGCGGCGCAGATTGCCGCCGCGCATGCGGCCGACGCCGCCGCTGTTTTGATTCTCCTGCTTTTCGCCCTGTCAAGAGCGGCGGCTCTTGACAGCACTTCATTCTTCATTTCTTCGCTTGTCATTGTTCCGCCTCCTCTTTGAGAATTTCCCTGAGCTGTTGTTTTGCCCTGAATACATAGTTGGATATCTGTTTTTTGCTTTTCTTCATAACGGCGGCCGCCTGTTCATAGCTCATGTCTTCAAAATAAACAAGGTGTATCGCCTCGCGGTATTCGCTTTTTAATGAGCGCACCGCACTTCGGACAGCCTGTTTTTCCTCTTCGGAAATAAGCTGAGCGTCTGCGTCCGCAATAAGCGATATATAATTTTGAGCCTGTTCAAATTCTATCATTTGAGCGCGTTTTCTCGAAATATGCTTTAACGCCTTATTTCTTGCGACTGCGAACAGGTACGTTTTCAAGGAGGATTCTCCGCGAAAACGGTTTTTCCTTACGAGATCGACAAATACGTCGAGCATGATATCCTGCGAATCGTGTTCGTCCTTTATATATGCGTTTATAAAGTCGGACAATGGATTTCGGTAGATTTCGATAAGCTCCGTAAGTCCCGCCTCGTCGCCCGACAGGAATCGGGCGTATGCTTTTTCGTCTGCCGTCATAGTGTTATCCGTCCTATGAGAGGTAAGAAAAAAATAATTTTTCGCTTACTTCATTTATTAGTACCCCGAAAGGGGCAAAAGTTCTCACTTTTTCAGAAAAATTTTTTTCAAAATTTTTTAAAATATATATTAAACCGCAAATCACACGGGTTTGCGGTTTTACATATGATACGTTTATACTTATTTCGTATAATAAATATGATTTATATCCGAGCTGCCGTCGGAGGCTATCGTCTGCAATGTTCCTCCGCTCATATCCTCGTTCCAATATGCGCCGGGGCCGCATTTTAATGCGTACGTAAGCCTTATGCCCTCATATACGATTGAGGATGAATTTGTGTGGTCGTGACCGCATATGATATTTTTTGTGCTGCCGAGCTTTTTACACAAATCAAAAAATCCGTTGTTTTCGCTCGCGCAGCAGACGCCCTCTCTGTTTTCTCCGAAAGACGTATCGGCATATTCGGCTTTATATGCGCCGGTCTGCTCGTCGTAAGCCTGCGCATAAGCCTCTTTATATTCGACAAGAGGGATATGCATTACGACGGTGCTTTCAACCGTTCTGCCCGCAAGAGCCGAAATTCCGTTTACAGCCCATTCGTACCAGTCGAGCTGATTGCTCCATAAGTGGTCGTAACCGCAGTCCTTTTCTCCGTTTATATTTCCGCCGCCGCTTAAATCGGAATGCGTGTCCGTAAGGAACAGAGAATGGATTATTTCGCCGTTTTCGGTTATATTTATAATATAATTTCCGTAGCCCATATTTTTAGGGCCGAATTCAAATAAGCAATTCTCAGCCTCGTACATTTCGTAAGCGCACCAGAATTCGTTTATACAGCACGAGCCGTCGTGATTTCCCATAATCGGAGCCCAGGGGATACCGTACGAATCTATGCATTCAATTGTTTTTAAATATGTCACGGTAGACCATGCGTTATCTCCGGGAAGAACGATAAGGTCGGGATTCGTTTCCTTTACAAGATAATCGACGGTTTCCCATGTTTTATAACCCACATCGGAATATGCCTGCCATTTTTCAAGCTGAAGGTCCGTAAGATATAAAATCTTAAAATCCTCATCGGGATTTTTTTCGACCGTCTGCGCATAGTCCGCCGTAAATTCCGTCTTAGTTGACCAGTCATCGAAAAATGCGTCCTCTCCGCCGTTTTTGACAAGCGCGGTGATGGGATTGATGATAAGCATTACAGATAAAAGCAGCTTGATTATTGTTGCAATATAGCTCATTTCTGTTTCACTCCTAAAAAAGTATATGTACATTATATCAAAAAAAAATTATAAGTCAATTGATTTTGTTGATTTTGTAAGTATTGAAAGCGGAAAAAAAATAATGTATAATTATTTCGGTGATATAAATTATGGATTACAGCTTCTATCCCTTTATTTCGAGAATGAAATATATAAACAGATGGGCTTTGATGAGAAATACCGACGAGGAATCGTTAAGCCAGCATTCGCATGAGGTAGCTGCGATAAGCTATGCCCTCGCTGTTATCGGAAACAGACGTTTTTCCGAGAATTACAATGCGGAACGCGCTTCGCTTCTCGGACTTTTTCACGATATGCCGGAGATTCTGACGGGGGATTTGCCCACGCCCGTAAAATATTATAATTCGGACATAAAATCGGCATATGATAAGGTTGAGGAAACGGCGTGCAATAAGCTCATTTCAACCCTGCCCGAAGATATGAAGGAGGATTTTACTCCGCTGTTTTTCAAAACGGACTTTGACGAGCCGCTGTGGAGGCTCGTAAAGGCGGCGGATAAAATTTCCGCTTTGATAAAGTGCGTCGAGGAACGCAAGGCGGGTAATGCCGAATTTGCAAAGGCGGAGGAATCAACGTTAGAAGCAATTAAAAGGCTTGACTGCCGAGAGGCTGACGAATTTATAAAAAATTTTATGAAAGGATATGAGCTTACGCTCGACCAGTTATAACAGATATGAATATCATACATAACGAAACGGTAGATAATATTTTAAAAAGACGCACCGTACGGGAATTTAAAAGCGAACAGATAAAACAGGATGAGCTTGATACGGTTCTTGCCTGCGCTCTTTGGGCTCCGAGCGCAAGGAACGGTCAGCCCTGTCATATAAGAATCGTTCAGAATAGGGAAACGCTTGACGAAATAAACAGGGATTTTAAGGATCTTGTCGGATGGAATACACCCGCATATACCCGCTGGGACAAAAATCCCGTTTATCAGAACGCCCCGACAGTGCTCTTTGTTTTTGCAGAGGGTGACAGTGACATGGACTGCGGGCTTATGACGGAGAATATCGCCGTTTCGGCGGAGAGCATAGGACTTGCGACGTGCATTATCGGAAGCGTCGGCGCGCTTATGAATCACGAAAAAGGCAGAAAATGGAAAGAGTGCATGAACATAAACCCCGATTGGCGTTTCCTGATAGCGATAGCCGTCGGATATCCGGACGAATCGCCCGCGCCTAAGGAGAGAGTCGGCGGACGTATAGAGTACGTTAAGCGATGATTGAGTTTATTGAAAATAATCCGGGCACGGTTTTGACCGCGCTGTCGGTTTATTATGTTTTCGGAGCGGTTATCTGCGTTATTGCAACCGTTTTCGATAAATCGGCGGCTGTTAAGCATAAACGCAGGGTCAGCGAAAAAACGCTTATTATGCTTGCCGTGTTTTTCTCCGCGATTTCGGAATACCTGACGATGAAAATAATAAGGCATAAAACTCTTCATAAGAAATTCATGGCAGGGCTGCCCGCAATAATTACAGGGAAAATAATAATCCTTGCGTCTATATCATTTTTTTGTATTGATTTGTTATCTTGAAGCGTTAACATACGTTAGCGGTTCGCACATTTTTAGCTTCCCCCTGTTTTTTTCTCATTTTTGACCAGCTTATAAATCCGTAAATATCATTTATAAGGAAAATGCAGAAGCATACCGCCGTGCAGATATACGCCCTGTGGGTAATTGAAGCCATTACCCACAGCACAACCAGAACTATGTCGTTTGCGGCGTATGCGAGTGCATAATATTCGCTTCGTCTGAACGTAAGATATGCTGCGAGGAAGCTCGTCGTAACGGATACCGTGCTCGGAATGAGATTTGCGGTGTTAAGCTTTTTCAATATAAAATAGAAAATGAACGTAACCGCAGCGGTCAGCGCAGCGAGAAAAACATATTCCTTGATTTTGATTTTGTTTACCTTAACCTGCGCTTTTCCATTTTCAAACGGGTGACGAATCCACGATATAAGAGCAAGAACAGCCATCGGTGCGGTCATGCCGAGATATGTTATCATTTCGCCGTAATATTCAAATGCGTACGAGATAATGCCGTATAAAACAGAAAAAACGAGCATTAAAATCTGACCGAACGGATGACCCTTTGCGTTGAAAATCAGCGATGTAATGCCGATAAGGGACGCACAGAGCGTGAGATATTCATTTTTACCGAATATTATAAACGAAACGGTAATGATGAGTACAGAAAACACCCACAGGATAATTTCTCCGTGTGAAAAATAAGACAGTGCTTTTTTCATAAAATCCTTCTCCCAAGTTCAAAAAAATAACGCCCGTGAAGTATCTTCAAAGACCTAACGATACTTCATAGACGCATAAGGCGTCCCTGCCCGGTGGCAGAAACAAGTATTCTTTTTTTAATGCGGTTATGATATCATACGCAAAGCAGAATGTCAATATCGGAGATGTAAGAATAAATAAATTTACATCTCCGACATTAAATCATATTACGTTTTCATTGACCGCTTTTTCAATAAATTCGGCGAAAAGCGAATCCGACCATGTAAACCATTCTCTCGTAAATTTGTCCGGGTCGTCCGCATGAAAGCCTTCATGCATACGGTTCGTTCCCGCGTCGGTTTTGTCGAGCATTTTTAAGATTGACAGCATTTCGTCCCTGTCCGTCGACGTAAGTCCCTGCATGTTAAGAGCGATATGCCATATATAATTTTCAGGTGTGTGGGGACTTCCTACGCCCTTTGCATATTTTCCCGTATAAAAATACGGATTGTCAGGGCTTAAAATAAATTTCCTCGTGTTTTTGTAAATTTCATCGTCCGGCGCGGAATAGCCTATATACGGAACAGACAAAAGGCTCGGAACGTTTGCGTCGTCGAAGAAAAGCGCGTTTCCCCTGCCGTCCGTTTCGCAGGCATAGATTTTTCCGTATTTCTCGTTGTCGTATACGGCAAATTTATTTATACCCTCTTTTATATCGGCTCTCAGTGATATGCATTCGGCTATGAGAGCGGAGTACTCCCCCGAGAATACGGAAAGCATTTCGGACATATATCCCAAAACAACGCACGCAAACATATTTGAAGCCGTTAAATAACCGTATTCGCAAGCGTCGTCGCTGGGTCTGAAGCCCGACCATGTCATGCCGGTGTATTTTACCGGATTGCCCGCTCCGTCGTTGTGCAGGGTGTCCTGATACGGGCAGTCCGAACGGGAAAATCTGTACGGCGATTTTTCAAAATGGTGCTGCTCCGTTCTCCATACTGCGAGGATAAGCTCCGCCGTTTCGGGCAGAATTTCTTTTATAAAATCATTATCGCCCGTTTTTTTCCAATAAAGATACATAAGTCTTACGGGATAACAGAGAGAGTCTATTTCATACTTTCTCTCCCAGACAATGTCGGCCTTTTTCGGAATATCGTCAACGTGACCGCGGCCGTTTGCCGTTTCGTTAAACGCGTTTGCGTACGGGTCTTCTTTAATATAGTGTGCCTGCCGTCTGATAACGCCCTTTATAAGCTCACGTGCGTCCCCGCAGTCCGGGCACAGTGAAACGTAATTTGAAACCTGAGCCGTCGAGTCGCGCAGCCACATGGCGGGAATATCTCCCGTTATGACGAAATAAGTCGAATCGCTCATTTCCTTAATTGCGGAATCTACGGTGCTCGGATAGCAGACTTTATACATTTGAGCTAAATGAGGACTGAATTTTTCTATCCTCGCCGCATATTTCTCGATATGAGCATTGACGGCTTCTTTTAAAGTCATCTGTTAAACATCCTTTTCTTTAAATGATACGGTAATTGAATCCCTCTGCATTTCGAGCTTTCTCAGCCGAACTCCGGCAGAGCGGAACATTCTTTTTGACGCTCTCGTCATTTCGTCCGAGGCGTATTTGTCCGAGAGGTATACGACCTCGGAAATGCCCGACTGAATTATTGCCTTGGCGCATTCGTTGCACGGGAAAAGCGCAACGTAAATACTGCATCCTTCGAGATTTGCTCCGCGCGCGTTTAGTATTGCGTTAAGCTCTGCGTGGCACACGTACGGGTATTTCGTGTTATAGGAATCGCCGGTTCTCTCCCACGGGTATTCGTCGTCATCGCACCCTGCGGGGAAACCGTTGTATCCGACGGACATTATTCTTTTTTTGTTGTTGACGATGCATGCGCCGACCTGCGTGTTCGGGTCCTTGCTCCTTTTTGCGGCGAGAAGCGCGACGCCCATAAAGCATTCGTCCCATGAAATATAATCGTTTCGTTTTGACATAATACAACCCCCGTAGGCTCAGCGGCCGGTGTTCGGCAAATCGAAGAGGTCAGCGGTTTTATCATTTTTTTATAATGAATACCGCAAATAACAAAACCGTCGGATTCCGTACGAAACCTCTTTCTAATCTGACGGGAATTGAATCCCGTGCCGCCTGTCAGCCCGGATTGAACGGATAATTCACTTAATGCAAATTACCTGTTCACCACTACTCCTTTTTTAAGTATGATATTTGCATACAGCGCCGTTTCGCCCGTGGAGATTATCGCATATGCGTCCTTCGCTCTTTCATAAAAAGCGAATCTCTCTATTTCGCTCGTTTTAAAATCTCCGCTCTGCTCTTTGATAATTCTCTCGTAGTCCTTCCATATAACGGGGTCAACGTCGTCGCCGGGAGTTACCTGCATGAGCATTACGGGCGATTCGACATAAGGGTCGAGCGGGACGAGCTTGAGTATCGCCTCGAGAATCTCGGGAATGCCGTGTCCGTCAAGTCTGACAAGTCGTTTTGCGTTTGAAGCGGCGGGAAAGTTTCCGTCGCCTATTACGATTTCGTCTCCGTGTCCCATCTCGTCGAGAATTTTCAGAAGATCGGGTGAAATTATATCGGGAATACCTTTAAGCATGATAATTGCTCCTTTTGTTTATTTTATATAATTCTATCACATATCGTCGCCGTATACAATCACCGAACGGCAAAAAATATTGAATTTTTTTGTCGTAAAAATAAAAAATCGTTGTTTCCCACTTGAAAATGTTTTATTTCAAGTATATAATTGATGATGAATGATATATATTGAGGGAATATTGGCTTTTTTTGCATTAAGCGGTTGTTTGTCATATTTTTTTGTTTGGAAGTATATCGTATTTTATAATTTTAAGCCCGTTTTTGTCCGGGGGAGACAAGACGCGACCGACCGCTTTTACCGAATGGGGGATTTTCACTTTGTCAGCAGATTTGCATTGCCATACGAAGCTGTCGGACGGCTCGTTAGGCATTGAAGAACTTATAAACCTTGCCGTTAAGAATAACGTCGATACGATTGCGATTACCGATCAGGACTGTCTTGCCGGTACGGTAAGGGGGAAGATACTCGGAGAGCGCAACGGCGTCAGGGTTATACCGGGCGCGGAGCTTTCGTCGATTGACTCCGAAACGGGAACTCATGTACATATACTTGCGTATTGCTGTGAGTTTCCCGACAGAATAGAGGGACTTTGTCACTATAATTCCGCCGCGAGAAAAAAGGCGGGTCAGTATATGATGCTCAAATGCGCTCAAAAGTACCCCGTAAGCGCGGAGCTTGTACTCAAATGCGCCCAGGGGTCGACAAATCTTTACGAACAGCATATCATGCTTGCGTTAATGCATTCCGGATGCGCCAACGAGATTTACGGCGAGCTTTACGAGAAGCTTTTTAATAAGGACAGCGAGGAGAATATACTTGTTACTCCGAAATTCGCCGATACTCAAAAGGTCATCCATGCGGTTCTCGACGCGGGCGGAATCCCCGTGCTTGCTCATCCGATGCTTTACGGAAATATTGAGATAATAGACAGGCTTATTTCATACGGTCTTGCCGGTATCGAGGTTTGGCATCCGACATGCTCCGAAGCCGACGAGAAAAAACTTATGGAAATTGCCTCAAAAAATAAACTCCTCATGACCGGCGGAAGCGATTTTCACGGTATGTACAACAGGGGACGGCGTACGTTGGGCGACAATGTCACGCCTCAGGCGAATCTGTCGGAGCTTCTTAATTACAAGACGAAAATGAAAAGACTTCAGAAAAAAACGGCGGCCGCAAAACAGGCGGCGGAATAAGTATAAGGCAGCAGGCTTTTATTTAAACTGACGGACGGCACGGGTTCGATTTACGTCAGACTAAAATCTGTGCGGAGACGGTGTATATGAACGACGACAGCGATATTAAAATATTTACGCCCATGGCTAAAAAAACAGCGGAGGAGAATTTCGCTTATACGGACGAAGTAAAAAAGCACCAGCTTAACGGAAACATCCGTAAAGCAAGGGAACTCGGCAGAGCCGCGGCGCGTGCGTTCGTGTCGGACGAGTCGGTTTCCGCCCGCGCCGAACTTGCAAAGGAAAACGGCGTTGAGATTAGCGACGATATATTAAGACAGCTTATGGTTCTCTCCGTTTTTACGGCGGAGTACAGCATAAGCAGACGTGTCGCGCCCGATATGCTTGCAAAGGAAACGCAGTCGGCGATGTATGCCGAGATGCTCAAATCCGCTCCCGGCGCGTACGACGATTTGCTCAGATCCGCTTCGTTTTCGTTTTACTACATGACGGTCGGCGACCGCTCCGCTTCGCCCGACGATATAGCCTCGACATTTGCCATGGTATGCGGAGACAGGCACAGCGAAGCTCTGTTCAGACTGGGCAGAACGGTTTACGAAAGATGCGTTCAGAAATACGGAAAAATGATTTCCGATGTAAATTTTAAAGAATAATTAAAGAAATCCAAATAAAAATTTAATAATGATAACAGCTTTCCCGCCCGAAAAACGGCGGGATTTTTTGTATTCATAAGAAGAATAATGTATTAATATTCAATAAAATGTAATATTTTTGCAACATTTTCCCTTTTCTTTGTTTAAAACAGATAAAAACGGTTTTTATTGCATTGGGTAATTTTTATGCCGTTTTCTGTTATTGTCTGTTGATTTTTATACGCGTATATAATATACTAATATAGTGAAATAATGCGTTGTTTTATTTTGCTGAACGAACGCGGAGAAACGGAGCTTGATTATGACCGATATACACTGCCATATAATGTTCGGCGTCGATGACGGCTCGGCTTCTGTCGAGGAGTCCGTGAAGATGTCGGCTCTTGCGTATTCCGGCGGTACAAGACAGATTATAGCGACTCCGCACTGCAATATTCCCGACTCGTACCGCAATTACTGGGACGAGGATATGATTGACAGATTAAGGGCGATAAACCACGCTAACGAAAAAGCCGGCACGGACGTTAAAATCTATCCCGGCAACGAGATATTCTGCGCGGGCAGGTTTATAACGCTTTTAAAAAACGGAAAGTTAAGAACGCTCAACGATTCGCGCTACGCTCTTGTTGAGTTTGATTTTGAGGAATATTCAACGAGCGCATACATGAAGCTTTCTCAGCTTGCCTCTGAGGGATACGTTCCCGTTGTCGCGCATCCGGAAAGGTACGGATTCGTCTGCGAGGACCCGGAGGCGGCCGCGAGAATGAAGGATATCGGATGTCTTTTGCAGGTTAATAAAGGCAGTCTTAAGGGAGCTTTCGGATACGAGGCAAGGCAGTCCGCGCTTTATATGATGGATGAGCGTATCGCCGATTTTATAGCAAGCGACGGACACAGCCCGTATGTCAGAACTCCGTATCTTGCGGACGCGGAGGAATTTATAAGCGAGGAGTTTTCTCCGGATTACGCGCTTCTACTGCTTGAATATAATCCCGCGGCGGTTGTTGAGGACAGGTTTATAACGGGATTTTGAGAAATAAATTATTTTGATAATCGGTTGAAGCCGAACTTTTTCGCTTTTCTCATAATTGTAAAATTTTCCATGGAGGTAAAGGCATGATAAAGGTTATACGCGTCGTCGTATGCATACTGTTTGCGGTAAGCTGCGCCGGATTCGGATATACGTTCGCTCTCGAAAAAAAGAATGAGGATAAAACGATGCCGGTTATCACCGTTGATTCCGATGTTCTCGAGGTGCCTCTCGACGCGGACGACGACGATTTCCTCCGGGGCGTTTCGGCATATGACGAAAAGGACGGAGATATTACCGACAGGGTTATCGTTGAATCCGTTTCAAATTTCATAGGCAACGGTATGTGTAAGATTATATACGCCGTATGCGACTCTGATAATCATGTAGCCTCCGCGACGAGAAAAATATCATATCCCGATTATTATTCTCCGCGTTTTTATCTTAACCGTTCGCTGTGCTTCTCCGTTTACGAGAACGTGGATGTTTCGTCCGCGCTCGGAGTAAAGGACTGCATTGACGGCGATATAACGAAGAATATGGTAATAACGAGCGAGGATTATTCGGGCGTTGTGACGGGAGTTTTTTCGATAACGGCAAAAGTATCGAATTCAAAGGGCGATTCCTCAACCGTTACGCTTCCGCTGATAATCGAGGACAGAAGCATGTCCGCTCCCGTTATAGAGCTTAACAGCTATCTTGTTTATACCGATGCAAACAGCCCGATAGACCCCGAGTCGTTCGTTTCTTCCGTTACCGATTCTCAGGGAGAAGACATATCCGATTCGCTTAAAATCGAATCAAACGCCGACTTTTCAAAAGAGGGCGTTTATACCGTACATTATTATGCCTCAACCGATGACGGCGTTCAGGGGCATACCGTTCTTTCGGTAGTTGTGGGGAACTGATTTATGGATAAGAAAAATAACAGAATCACAATCGAATGGTTCAGTATTTTAAGGGATTTCGTTCGTAATATATGGGTCGTAATAATGGCGGTTCTCATAGGATATATGGGTACGTACGTTTTTGAGCATTATATTTACGAGCCTGAGTATACGGCTTCGGCGACCCTTGTCGTTACGGCAAAGAGCGGTTCGGGCAATTCCTATTCGCTTTATTCCGTTTCCGCCGAGATGGCGGGCGTTTTCTCGAACGTATTTACCGACCCGTCCATGAAAACAAAGGCGCGCGAATATGCGTCCGACCCGTCGCTTGACGGCTCTGTTTCATGTGCTGTCCTTACGAGTACGAACATTATGGAGCTGAAGGTTACGTCCTCAAGTCCGCAGATGTCGTATAAACTTCTGAAAGCGATAATCGGCGCGTATCCGGAGATTTCCGATAAGGTTTTTAATAATGCGATAATTACCGTTTTAAGACAGCCGTCAATGCCGCAGAGTCCTTCCAATTCGATGTCTGTTACAAACAGGAATCTTGTTCTTTCCGGCTGTGCGGTCGTAGTTCTTTTTCTGATTTTGCTGTCGTCTTTGTTAAGAGATACGGTAAAAACCGAGGATTCGTTTGAGCAGAAGATTGACGCGAAGCTTCTCGGAACGGTCGTGCACGAGCAGAAACGCCGCGAGCGCAAAGATCGCGTAAAAAGGAAGAAAAAAGCCCTTCTTATATACTCAAACGCTTTTATATCTCTGAAATTCGTCGAGAGTTTTCAGAAGATAGCCGCAAAGCTTGAATATATGAATCACAGAAACGGGGACTGCGTTTTTGCCGTAACGAGCGTCGCGGAGAACGAGGGCAAATCGACAGTCGCGTCGAATATTGCGATATCGCTTGCAAGCCGGGGAAACAGGGTCGTTCTTATAGACCTCGACGCAAAAAAGCCCGCGCTTTATAAAATATTCGGACTTGAATACGATGAAAACGCGGAGCTCGGCAATCTTTTCAACGGCAAGCTTATGAACAATAAATATCAATTGAGAAGATACAAACGATCTTCGCTTTACCTTGCGGTTAATACGAGAGTTCACGCGGGATATCAGAATTGGACGGAGAACGGAGTTATCAGCAAGGTTGTTTCGACGTTAAAAAAGAAGGTAGATTATATAATTTTAGATACGTCGCCGATATATGCGGGCGGAGGAATTACGGATATTGCGAGAATTGCGGATAAAACGCTTGTCGTCGTACGTACCGACGTTGTTTCCGCGTCTACGATTAACGATTCGATAAGTATGCTCACCGACGCGGGCGCGCATATCGCCGGCTGTATATTAAACGACGTTCATCCGGAGTTTGCGTTCTTCGGAATGTCCGGCTTTGACGAGAGCGGATACAGCTATACGAAGCTCGGAAGATATGCAAGATACGGTAAATATTCCAAGTACGGCAAGTATTCAAAGTACGGCAAGTATTCAAAGTACGGAAAATATTCATCCGCCGGAAAATCGGACGGATACGGAAAATACGCTTCGTATTCTTCCTACGGCGCATATTCGTCCTACGGCAAATACTCGGCATATTCTTCATACGGAAAATATTCTTCATACTCGAAATATTCAAAATACGGCTCGTACGACCCGCAGTTTGCCGGCGAGGGCGATTTTGAAAGCGTAGACAGCGACAAGCTTGAATAATCACGCGTTTTACAAAAAACGATGGGAATGAACTTTAATGAGTCAGACTGATACAAACAGCAATGAGAATAAATCATACGTCAACGAGCGCAGGATTATCGTATATCCGAGCGATTTTGTCAAGGGTCTGCGCAAGCTTTGGTGGCTGTGCCTGCTACTGGCGGCTCTGCTTGGTTCTGGCATGTTTTATAACGCATACAGAAACTACAGCCCGAGATATACCGTTTCCGCCACGTTTACCGTCAGCACGCAGACAAGCTCGGCCTCGATAGGCGGTATTTCCGTTTATTCGTTTTATTACGATTCCACCACTGCGGCTCAGCTTGCCTCGACATTTCCCTACCTGTTAAACAGCAACCTTTTAAGCGATATGATATGCGAGGATATGGATATAAGCTACATACCCGTGAGCATGGAGGCGTCCGCCGTAGAGGGATCCAACATGTTTACTCTCTCCGTTACGGGAAAAGACCCTCAGCTTACATACGATATCCTGCAGTCCGTCATAAAAAATTACCCTTCCGTTGCGAAATACGTCGTAGGCAATATCAAGCTTACAATGATAACGACTCCGACCGTTCCGACCGGACCGTCAAATTCGTCGGATTACGTAACGGACGGAATAAAGGGAGCGTGCATGGGCTTCGCCGCGGGCGTTCTGTTTATTGTAATATATGCCCTGAGCAGGAAAACGGTACGCACCAAGAGCGATATCAAAAATGAGCTTAACTGCACGTATCTCGGCACAGTGCCTCAGGTTCGTTTTAAGAAGCATAAGACCCCGACGGATCATTCCGTTTTGTTTACAAACGATAAGGCGGGTCCGGGCTTCCTCGAATCGATTCGCGTTTTGAGAAATACGTTTACAAATTCGATTTCCGAAAACGATAAGATAATAATGGTTACGAGCACGGCTCCCGGCGAAGGTAAAACGACCGTTCTTACAAATCTCGCAATTTCGCTTGCCGATTACGACAAAAAAATACTTCTTATCGACGGAGATTTAAGAAATCCGAGCGTCGCGAAAATTTTAAGACTTAATCTTGACGATGTAACCTGGCATACCGAAACGGAAAAATATAAAATTGCCTATCTCGAGGAATGCAATATATCGTTTATGTCGATAGACAACAGCGATTTGAAAAAACAGAGATTTATAAATAACGACGATATAAGAAAAATATTCGACGCCGTAAAAGACAGCTATGATTATATATTTGTTGACGCTCCTCCGTGCGGACTTGTTTCCGACGCGCTCTATATCGCGCAGGAGGCGGACGCGGCATTTTACGTAATTTATCAGGACGCGGTTCGTATAGGTAAGATAAAAAGCGGACTTGACGGACTTATGTCCACAAACGTAAAGATTGTCGGATGCGTTATAAACGGCGCGGTTTCGGGACTTGCGGGTTACGGACATAACTACGGATACGGTCACTACGGATACGGATACTACGGATACGGAAGGCATTCAAAAAAATACGGATACGGTTACGGAAATCCCGAAGTTCCCGACGATATGGAAAAAAACGAGAGGAATCCGGAGACCGAAGCCGAGTTCGTTAATGAAAAATCGGATTCGCAAGGGCGCAGTGAAAAACGCGCTTTGAAAAAGAGCAGAAGAAAAAAGGACGTCGGCGATGAAAAAATCTAAAGAGCTCGGCGTTATGCTCAAAAACATGGCGTGCGAATGGAAATGGCTGTTCGGCTATATCGGAAAATATAAATTTACGATAATTCTTTATATTGTCCTCGGTACTGTCGGCACTGTTATGTCGCTGGGAGTTACCGTCGCGTCGAAGTTTTTGATAGACGCGGTTGTTTATCATACGGATGAAGTTATTGTAAAATATGCCGTAATCGTTGTGGGGCTTGCGGTTTTTCAGTACGTGTTTTCGGCTCTTACGTCGTGGATAACCGCCGTCGTCAGCACAAAGACGAATAACGAGATGCGCCACGAGATTTATTCCCATATTTTAACGGCTCGGTGGCGCGATATCGGCGGTTTTCACTCGGGCGATCTTTTAAACAGGCTTGAGGGCGACGTCGGAATCGTTGCAAACGGAGTAATAAGCTTTATCCCAAGCGTTTTCATGCGCTTCGTTCAGTTTTTCGGCGCTCTGGCGATAGTTCTTTACTATGACAGAACCATGGCGTTTCTTGCTTTAATGAGCGCGCCGTTCCTGTTTCTTTCGTCAAGATTCCTCGTACGCACCATGCGTAAATTTAATAAGGAAAGCCGTGAATTAAACGGAAAAATCCTGTCCTACAGCGAGGAATCGATACAGAATATTCAGATTATCAAATCCTTTGATTTGGTAAAACAGTATATAAATAATTTTGAGACGCTTCTTTCGTCTTACCGTTCGGTAAGGCTTTCATACGACAAATTCAGTATTATTATGACGCTGTGTCTGTCGCTTATCGGCGTTATTGTGTCGTACGCGTGTTACGGCTGGGGAGTTTACAGGCTGTGGCAGGGGGCTGTTTCTTTCGGAGTTATGTCGGCGTTTTTGCAGATATCGGGCATACTTACATCGTCCTTTTCATCGCTTGCCTCTCTTGCTCCGACGGCTGTCACGATAGCGACGTCGGCGGGCAGAATAATGGAAATAACGTCGTTTGAGGAGGAGAACGATTCGGATAGGGGAAACGCTCTTGCCGTGCTTGAGGACGCAAGGAAAAACGGCATAACGGTAAAAGCAGACCGTGTAACGTTTCGTTATCCCGACGCGGATTTCGACGTTTTAAACGATATTTCGTTTACGGTTTCATCCGGGGAAACGATAGCTTTGACAGGTCCGTCCGGGGAGGGCAAGACAACTGTGCTGAAGCTTTTGCTCGGTCTTATGAAGCCCGTTTCGGGTAAAATAACGCTTACCGCCGGAAACGGAAAAAGTGTGGAAATTTCAGATTCAACAAGGCGGTTCTGTTCGTTCGTTCCGCAGTCGGTAAATATTTTTTCGGGTACTGTCGCCCAAAATCTCCGTATTGTCAGGCCTGACGCGTCGGACGAGGAAATAAGAGAGGTTCTAAGGCTTTCGGAGCTTTCGGATTTCGTTTATTCTCTTCCCGACGGGGCGGATACGGTAATCGGAGAGCAGGGCGCGAATTTTTCGCAGGGTCAGCTTCAGAGACTTGCGCTTGCAAGGGCTTTGCTGAGGGACGCGCCGGTCGTGCTTCTCGACGAGGCAACGAGCGCGCTCGATATGGATACGGAAAACCGCGTTCTCAATAACATTATGAGAAAAGACAGTAATAAAATTTATATAATTACCACTCACAGAGAAAGTATGCTTAAATACTGCGACAGGGTATACAGAGTCGCTTCGGACGGTAAAATGACGGAAATTCAGATGTAAGGAATGTGTTATATGAACAAGAGGGGCATTGGTTCAAAACGCAAATTCAAACTCGAACATTGGCATATAGTTGCGATTCTTCTTGCAATTTACGATATCATGGCGGTCAATTTTTCTTATTTTCTTGCCTTATGGCTCAGATTTGACGGCGTATTTTCGCAGATTCCGGAGGAATATATTACGCCGTACATACATTTCATACCTGTAAATACGATTGTTTCGATTCTTATATTTTATATAGTCAGAATGTACCACTCAGTGTGGAAGTTTGCCGGTTCAACCGAGCTTTTCAGAACCGTTTCGGGCAGTGCGCTTGCGTCGGTCTTTCATATAATCTTAATTACCGTTTTCTTCAAGAGGATGCCTATTTCCTATTATCTTCTGGGGGCCTGCTTTCAGATAATCTTCCTTGTGGCGGCAAGATTTTCCTACAGATTTATGATACTGGAATCACGCAGATTCAAAAGATATGAGCATGAGAACGGCGTAAACCGCGTTATGATAGTCGGCGCTGGCGACGCGGGACAGATGATTTTCAGAAGCGTACTGAAAAACAGCGCGTTCGGCGACAGGGTAGTTTGCTTTATTGACGATGATCCGAATCTTATCGGCAGGTATTTTGACGGAATACCTGTTGTCGGCTCAAGGGACGATATATTGGCAAACGTCGAAAAACACGATATAGATAAGATATACGTTGCGATTCCCAGCGCGCCGAGAGAGGCGGTAAGAGATATAATCAATATCTGTTCGGAAACAAACTGCGAGGTAAGGAATCTTCCCGATTTTTACCAGTATGCGAACAGCGATATAACAGTTGAGGCAATGCGTAAGGTTTCCGTTGAGGACTTGCTCGGCAGAGAGCCGATAAAAACGGAGATGACAGAAGTTTTTTCAATGATACGGGGCAAGGTTATCCTCGTTACCGGCGGAGGCGGCTCGATAGGCAGCGAGCTGTGCCGTCAGATAGCGGCTCACGAGCCGAAAAAGCTTATAATTCTCGATATATACGAAAACAGCGCATACTCGATTCAGCAGGAGCTTAAGGAAAAATATCCGTCGCTGTCTCTTGATGTTTTAATAGGCTCGGTAAGGGATTCGAGAAGGCTTGATTCCGTATTTAACAGATTCAGACCCGATATCGTTTATCACGCCGCCGCGCATAAGCACGTTCCGTTAATGGAGGACAGCCCCTGCGAAGCGGTAAAGAATAACGTTATCGGAACATATAAAACGGCGTACGCCGCCATGGCGTACAACTGCAGACGTTTTGTGCTGATAAGCACGGACAAGGCGGTAAATCCGACAAACATAATGGGCGCAAGCAAAAGACTTTGCGAAATGGTTGTTCAGACATTCGACAAAAGCATTAAGGAGCATAAAACGGAGGATATTCCGAGACTGTTTACCCATGCTCCCGGCGGCGAAGAGCCTGATTTGACCGAGATACCGGTGAACGTTTCGACAGAGTTCGTTGCGGTAAGATTCGGAAACGTTTTAGGCTCAAACGGCTCGGTGATTCCGCTTTTCAAGCATCAGATAGAAAACGGCGGTCCCGTTACCGTTACTCATCCGGATATTATAAGATATTTTATGACGATTCCGGAGGCGGTTTCGCTTGTGCTTCTTGCCGGAACGTATGCAAAGGGCGGGGAAATATTTGTCCTCGATATGGGTTCTCCCGTTAAAATAGACACTCTTGCGAGAAATCTTATAAAGCTTTCGGGATTTAAGCCGGACGTTGACATTAAGATAGAATATACCGGACTTCGCCCGGGCGAAAAGCTCTTTGAGGAAAAGCTCATGAGCGAGGAGGGAATGAAAACAACTCCCAACAAGCTTATACATATCGGCAGTCCGATACCGATTGACGGCGATAAATTCAGAATAAATCTTGAACGGCTGATGAGTGAGGCGTATGAAAACAGTGACGATATACGTCAGCTTGTATCCGAAATGGTTCCGACGTACAAGCCGTCCGAAACGAAAGCGACGGTTTGATTATTGACTTAAAATAACTGCGGAGCGTGATTTTTAATTATGGATAGGAAAAATATACCGTTCAGTCCGCCCGATATAGGCGAAGCCGAAATAAAAGAGGTCGGCGAGGCTATGCGTTCGGGCTGGATAACGACGGGGCCGAGAACGAAAAGACTTGAAAATAATTTAAAGGAATACTGCTCGTCGGCGGGGCTTGTCTGTCTTAATTCGGCTACCGCGGCGCTCGAACTGAATCTGCGCATGCTCGGAATAGGCGAGGGAGATGAGGTTATCGTTCCCGCTTATACGTATACGGCTTCAGCTTCTCCGATAGCTCACGTCGGCGCAAAAATCGTTTTTGTCGATTCAAAAAAGGATTCGACCGGGCTTGATTACGAACAGGTCGAAAAAGCCGTAAACGAGAGAACAAAGGCGATTATATCCGTTGACCTCGGCGGAATTATCGCGGATTACGATTCGGCGTTCAGAATAGCGGAGGAAAAGAAAAACATTTTTACTCCGTCGAGCGGCATACAGCGTAAAATGGGCAGAATTGCGGTTATCGCCGACTGCGCCCACTCTCTCGGAGCTGTGAAAAACGGAAGAAAAGCCGGTTCTGCTGCCGATTTTTCATCGTTTTCGTTTCATGCCGTAAAGAATTTTACGACAGCCGAGGGCGGAGCCGCCGCATGGAATCACACAGACGGTGTTGACGACGGCGAATTGTATCATAATTATCAGCTTTATTCGCTCCACGGTCAGTCAAAGGACGCTTTTTCAAAAAATCAGCCCGGTGCGTGGGAGTACGATATTATCGCTCCGCTGTATAAATGCAATATGACGGACATTACCGCCGCAATAGGATTAAAACAGTTTGAGCGTTATCCCGGTATGCTTAAAAGGCGCAGGGAGATAATCGAATATTACGACAGCCGTCTTGACGAAATCGGAGTTTTTCATCTCAATCACTATTCCGATTCACATTCCTCATCGGGTCATCTGTATATAACCCGCGTTCCCGGGATAAAGCATGAACAACGGTGCGAAATTATTACCGATATGGCACTAAGAGGTATTGCGTGCAACGTTCACTACAAGCCTCTGCCTATGATGACGGCATATAAAAATATGGGTTTTGACATTAGGAATTTCCCGAACGCATATGCGTTTTACGAAAATGAGATTACGCTTCCGCTTTACTCCCGTCTTGCGGACGCCGAGATTGAATATATAATCGATAACTATACGGACATCGTTTCAAAATACATAAAATAAGGACTGTTTTTGAATGATTCTTGAAAAATGGGATAAGCTCCCCGCCGAAATGCGGACGGACGAGGTCAGACGGTATTACGATATCTTAAGTAAGAAAAAACCTGCTCTTGTTTTTAAAAGAATATTTGATATCGCCGCTTCGGGGATTCTTATAATACTTCTTATTCCGTTTTTTATTATCATGGCGGCGGCGATAAAGCTCGATTCGCCAGGTCCCGTTTTTTACAGACAGATACGCGTTACCAGATACGGCAGAAAATATAAAATCTTTAAGTTCCGCTCAATGGTCGTAAACGCCGACAGGGGTTCGCTTATTACCGTCAGCTCGGACAGGCGCATTACGAAAACGGGCGCGTTTATAAGAAAATACAAGCTTGACGAATTATGTCAGCTTTTCGACGTTTTCAGAGGTACAATGACCTTTGTCGGGACAAGACCCGAGGTGCCGAAATACGTCGGAATGTACACTCCCGAAATGTATGCGACGCTTCTGACGAGGGCGGGCGTCACCTCTCTTGCAAGCGTTTATTATAAGGATGAAAACGAGCTTCTTGACGCAAGCGATAACATAGACAAAACCTATACGGAGGTCGTTCTGCCCGATAAGATGAAATATAATCTCGAAGCGATTGAAAATTTTTCATTTTTCGGCGATATTAAAATTATTTTCATGACCGTATTTGCCGTACTTGGGAAGAATTACGGCGTTAAAGAGAAGGAAAAGGAGAAAAGCGAATCCGAAAAACAGAGTGTTTAATTTCGTATTTGCGAGCATATGAAAAAAAACGAACGTAATAAACCGCTGATCGCTCTCGTTACAAATAACGACGACGACGTATACTGTTTCAGAAAAGAAATAATAGAGTCGCTTATCGAAAACGGATACGGCGTGCTTATCTCCTGTCCGTACGGCGAGAAATTTAAGCTTATGAACGATATCGAATACATATACGACGACCCGGTTATCGACAGGCGGGGGACGAGCGTTATGGCGGACGCGAAGCTGTTTTTTCACTATATGTCGGTTTTGAAAAAATACCGTCCCGATGTCGTTCTGACTTATACCGTAAAGCCGAACGTCTACTGCGGTATCGCTTCGCATTTGCTTGATATTCCCGTTATAAGCAACGTCACGGGATTCGGAAGCGTGCTTCAGAAAAGCGGAACGATGCGGAAATTTATTATGACGCTTTTTAAAATATCGTTCAGACGTTCGGAATGCGTTATGTTTCAGAATTCGACGAACATGCGCCTTGCCGAGGAAACGGGAATGGTTAAGGGCGCAAGGCTTCTTATCCCCGGCTCGGGAGTAAATACGGACAGGTTTCCGCCTATGAGCTACCCCGACGGCGGAGACGGAATAAACGGAGAAAAAGTTGTTTTTAATTATATAGGCAGAATTTTGAAGGAAAAAGGCGTGGACGTATATATCGAGGCGGCGAAGAGAATTAAGAAAAAATATCCCAATACCGAGTTTAATATGCTCGGATTTACAGAGCCTACGGAAATTCATTACGAGAAAGAATTAAAGGAGCTTGAAAAGGACGGCGTTATACGTTATTTCGGCAGTCAGGGGGATGTGCGTCCGTTTATCGCTTCGTCGCACGCTACGATTCATCCGTCAATGTACGGCGAGGGCATGAGTAACGTCCTGCTTGAAAGCGCGTCGAGCGCAAGACCCGTTATCTCAACGAATAATCCCGGATGCCGTGAGACGTTTATTGACGGCGAAACGGGACTGCTTTTTGAGGGCGGAAACGCCGACAGTCTTTGCGAAGCGATAGAAATCTTTTTATCGACGCCAAACGAAAAGAGAAAGAGCATGGGCGAAAAGGGCAGAGAATATATTAAGAAGAATTTTTCAAGGACAATCGTCGCAGGCGCGTATTTGGATAAAATCGGCGATATCCTTTCAAAATAAAGAAACGGAGAGAAAAGTATGGGAGCAAATGTTGATTTTTTACATCTTTACGAGGATTTGTTGTCGGGAAAGGAAAAGCTGTCGCTTGTCGGTCTGGGTTATGTCGGTATGCCTATTGCCGTAGCCTTTGCGAAAAAAATCAAGGTCGTAGGCTATGATTTGAACGAAGCGAAAATAGAGCTTTACAAAAAAGGAATCGATCCGACGAACGAGGTCGGAAACGAAGCCGTTAAAAATACAAGCGTGGAATTTACGGCAGACGAAACGAAGTTACAAGAGGCGAAATTTCATATAGTCGCCGTTCCCACTCCGGTAAACGACGATCATACGCCGGATCTTACCCCCGTCGAGGGAGCAAGCAGAACTCTCGGCAAAAATCTGACGAGAGGCTCGGTTGTCGTATTCGAGTCGACCGTATATCCCGGAGTTACCGAGGACGTATGCGTTCCGATACTTGAAAAGGAATCCGGTCTTAAATGCGGAGAGGATTTTAAAATAGGCTATTCGCCCGAGAGAATCAACCCCGGCGATAAGGTTCACAGGCTCGAATCCATTATGAAAATAGTTTCCGGAATGGACGATATAACGCTCGATATTGTCGCAAATGTTTACTCTCTTGTCGTAAAAGCCGGCGTTCACAGAGCCGAGAGCATTAAGGTTGCGGAGGCCGCAAAGGTTATAGAGAACAGTCAGAGAGATATAAATATCGCATTCATGAACGAGCTGTCGATTATTTTTAATAAAATGGGCATAGACACGCAGTCCGTATTAAAGGCGGCGGGTACAAAGTGGAATTTTCTTAAATTCTATCCCGGTCTTGTCGGCGGTCACTGCATAGGCGTTGACCCGTATTATCTTACTTACAAAGCCGAAATGCTCGGTTATCACAGTCAGGTTATTTTGTCGGGCAGACGAATTAACGACGGTATGGGAAAATATGTCGCGCAGAACGCCGTTAAAAAGCTGATTGCGGCAAATAAGAGCGTAAAGGGCGCAAACGTTGCTATATTGGGATTTACGTTTAAGGAAAACTGTCCCGATACGAGAAATACGAAGGTTACAGACATAGTCAATGAATTAAGAGAGTACGGCATTGAGCCGGTTATATGCGATCCTCGGGCGGATTCCGCCGAGGCAGAAAGACTGTACGGCATAGAATTTGCAGATATTTCGTCAGTCAAAAACGCCGACGCGGTCATTCTTGCCGTGGCTCACGATGAGTTTAAAAAATTCACGATTGAAGATATAAATGCTTTATTCGGCGAGGGCAGAAAGGTTCTGCTTGACATAAAGGGTCTGCTTGACAAAAATGAATTTGAAAACGCCGGATATATTTACTGGAGGCTTTGATAATGGGTTATGATAATGTAAAATTTCCCGACGGTTCTCTCTTTCTCGTAACGGGCGGAGCGGGATTTATCGGCTCTAATCTTTGCGAGGCGATACTGAAGCTCGGATATAAGGTTCGCTGTCTTGATGATCTTTCCACCGGCAAACAGGCGAACGTCGATATGTTCGCAGATAATGAAAATTACGAATTTGTAAAGGGTGACATTAAGGATTTTGATACGTGCATGAAGGCGTGCGAAGGCGTGGATTACGTTCTGAACGAGGCGGCATGGGGAAGCGTTCCGAGAAGCATTGAAATGCCGTTATTCTATTGTGCCAATAATATTCAGGGTACGCTTAACATGCTTGAGGCGGCAAGACGGAACGGCGTTAAAAAATTCGTATATGCGTCGAGTTCGTCAGTCTACGGCGACGAACCCGTGCTGCCGAAAAAAGAGGGCAGGGAGGGCAATCTTCTCTCCCCCTACGCTCTTACGAAACGGTGCGACGAGGAGTGGGCGAAGCAGTATACCATGCACTACGGGCTCGATACGTACGGACTTAGATATTTTAACGTGTTCGGCAGACGGCAGGATCCGAACGGCGCGTACGCCGCCGTTATTCCCAAATTCATAAAACAGCTTCTCGGCGGCGAAACTCCGACCATAAACGGAGACGGCAAGCAGAGCCGCGATTTTACATATATAGAAAACGTAACAGAAGCGAATTTGAAAGCCTGTCTTGCTCCTCATGAGGCGGCGGGCGAGGCGTTTAACACAGCCTACGGAGGCAGAGAGTATCTGATAGATATTTATTACGGACTTACAAAGGCTCTTTCGATTGAAAGAGAGCCGAATTTCGGTCCGGACAGAGCCGGCGACATAAAGCACAGCAATGCGGATATCTCAAAGGCGAGAAATCTGCTCGGCTACGACCCGGACTGGAGTTTTGAACGCGGAATTGCTGCGGCTATAGAGTGGTATAAGGAGAATCTTTAATGAGTAACGGTACGGTAATTTATTACGGCGGTTTTGCCCTGCCCGATAAGAGTGCGTCGGCGAACAGAGCCGTTTCAAACGGCAAGCTGTTTTCCGCGCTCGGTTACCGTACGGTTTTTTTGGGAGTATCGGACGAAAGCGGTTTTAAAATAAAAGAAATCCGTAAAAATATGCTCGTTCTTCCGAGGGCGAAATCGTCAAGGGAATGGTTTGAACGCATGACGGACGTTTCGGAGGTCGAAAACATTATAAAAGAAAATCCCGATACGAAAGCCGTGATATTATATAACTCTCCGTTTTTGACATTATTGAGATTTAAAAGCGTATTAAAGAAAAAAAATATACGTCTGATATACGACTGCACCGAATGGACGGGCGATACGGACGGTTCATACTTAAAAAAAGCTTTTAAAAAAATCGACTGTTTTTTTATAAGGAATTTTGCGGGCAGAGCCGCCGATAAAATGGTAGTCATAAGCTCGATGATGGAGAATAAATACAAAAAGCATACCGAGTGCGTGAAAATCCCGCCTCTTGTCGATATATCCGACCCTATCTGGCATCAGGAAAGGGAGAAAGATAACGGTAAATTTGTATTTTGCTTTGCGGGCGTTCCCGACGGAAAAAAAGAGAGTCTCGACGCGGTCGTTAAGGCGTTTTCCTCACTGAAAAACGAAAATGCCGTACTTAGAATCGTCGGCGTGACAAAAGAGCGGTTTGCAAAGCTGTACCCGGAAATTAAAATCGATAATAATATTGTTTTCGAGGGCTTTGTTTCGCATGCGCAGGCGGTGAAATTCATTCTCTCATGCGACTGCTATATATTTATCAGGGAATCAGACAGGCGCAACAACGCGGGATTCCCGACGAAATTCGCCGAGAGCTACACCGCGGGCGTTCCGATTATAACAACTGACGTCAGCGACGTTAAGGAATATATTGAAAAAAGCGGAAACGGTGCGGTTCTGTCCTCCGCCGACGAAAAAGAAACCGCCGAAGCGATGCGGGAGCAGATAAAAAAAGGCGGAAGGGATTATGAATTAAATGCGGAATTTGATTATAATTCATATAGGGAAAAAGTAAAATATTTATTCGATTGAAATTTACGAAAGGAGAGGGTACGCATGACAAAACGGGGACTGAGCCTCGGTTTTATACAGAAGCTTTGCGTTCTTTATCTTGTCGTGTGGACGATATCCCCTCCCATGGAAATAGATTTGATATACCGTCTTATCGCCCTCGGAGCTGCGGCGATGTGGTTTGTTCTGATGATAGTCAGGGAGGGCAGGCTTTCTTTGTCGGGAAGCGATATTGCGTCTCTCGGATTCATGGTATTAATCGCGGGAATAGAATACATTTCTTCAGGGAGCTTTTCAAACGTTATAAAACTTATTGCTTATTATATACTCGTAATGTGCTATATAATGAATCGGCGGTACAATAACAATTGGGACGAGCTGAAAGGTATAATACAGGTAGTTTTAATACTGTGCATTATTTATAATTTCAAGTCGTATACGGTTCTTATTGACGACCCGACGATAGCGAGACTTCTTGTGCGCGATACCCCGGAAACGTATGTTTATCTTCGTCAGGGCGTCGGGGGCTACAGTCTTATTTATCCGCAGGTCTGCGTTATTCCGGCCGGAGTTGCATGGACGGTAAGCTCTTTTAAATATAATAAGTTTGATTTTGTTCTCGGAACGGTATGGCTTGTTTCGTTTGTGATGTTTTCACTGAATGCGGGATATTCGCTTGCGCTTTTTGCTTCGGCGGTAGGCGTTATAATGCTCTTTTTCTATAAGGGCAGAAGCGGTATGGCGGCGTTTTTCGCTGCACTTGTAATATTTGCGGGAGCTATGCTTTCGATTCTTTATATAGATTCTCTTCGTAATTTCCTGCTTACGCAGTTTGACGGAACTGCTGTTGCAAAAAAAATAAACGACCTTGTGGCGTCGTCGGAATCAGGCGCAGCGGAGGGTTCTATTGCGGACAGGATAAGGGCGTACACATCGAGCCTTAATGCGATTTTCAGATATCCCGTTATAGGCGCATTGTGGAGATCGGGCGCAGGCGGCGGACATTCCGCGTTTCTTGATACTCTTGCAAAGTACGGAATTGCGGGAGGCGTTATATTTACGAGAGTTATGTATTCTGTACCCAATTTCTATAAAAACAATTATGACGACAGGTATATAAGAAGAATTGCAAACGCAGTGCTTGTAACGCTTCTTTTCGTTATGATACTCGATTCGTTTACGTATTCGTTCGTATGTATGATAATGTTTATAACTCCTATGTTTATTGAGGATATTATAAGGTGGAGGGGGATAAAAAGTGAGAGTTCTCTGGAGCGTTAATCTTATACCGGCAAATGTTTCAAAAAAGCTCGGCATTAATTCCGAGGTTCTCGGCGGTTGGGTCGAGAGTATGGCGCAGGAGCTTTCAAAATCGGGCAGGGTCGAGCTGGGCGTTGCCTGCAAATGCTCTGCCGACTGCCTTTTTAAAGAAAACGTCGATAATGTTTTATATTATTCTCTTGCTTATTCCTCCTCAACGGCTTATGATAAGCTTACGGCAGTATGCGAGGATGTAATACATGATTTTAAGCCCGATATAATTCAGATAGAGGGTACGGAATTTATGCACGCGAAGGCTATGCTTGACGCCGCCGAGAGAAACGGCGTAAAAGCCGTTGTATCGATGCAGGGCATTTTGAACGGACAGTACGCATATCAGTGCGGACAGCTTCAGATAGACGATATGATGTTTTCTCATAAAATATCGGATGTGTTTTCGGCGTGGGTTCTTCATTTGAGAAAAACGAAATGGTACAAGCCGAGAATGAAGCCCGAACGGGAAATAATAGAAAAAGCGCAGTATATACTGGGCAGAACGACATGGGACAGGGTGCATACGTATGCGATAAATCCCAATGCGAAATATTATACGTGTTCCCGTATTCTGAGAAAACCGTTTTACGAAAAACGGTGGTCTTACGATAATATGACTTCCCATACTGTCTATGTGGGCAACGCTTATTATGCTTTAAAGGGATTTCATTTCCTTGTAATGGCTCTCCCCTTTCTTATAAGGGAATACCCCGATATAAAGGTATATGCCGCCGGATATAAGCCGTTTGAAGAACACGACAAACGCTCGATTATAAAACAGGGCTACGGTGTGTATCTTAAAAATCTTATAAATTCTCTCGGAGTCGGCGGGCATATAGAATTTACCGGTGCGCTGACAGCCGAGCAGGTTGCCGACAGGCTTTCAAAATCAAATGTTTATGTTCTGTGCTCTGCGGTTGAAAACAGCCCCAACACCTTGGGCGAGGCAATGACGGTCGGAACTCCGTGCGTATCGGCGTATACGGGAGGCGCGCCCGACATGGCGGAGGACGGAAAGGAAGCTCTTTTTTACAGAAACGACGACCCGGAGCTTCTTGCATGGAGAATAAAGCAGATTTTCGACAGCCGTGAAACAGCCGAAAGGCTTTCCGAAAACGGAAGAAAAAGAGCGTTGATAACGCACGACCCCGAAAGAAACGCCGGGCTTTTGATTGACGCGTATTCGGATATATTCAGAGGTGAGTAAAAAAATGGAAAAGAAGAAAATTAAAATAGGTTTCTGCGGGTTTTGGAGCAGTTTTAATCCGGAAAATAATCTTTTTACAAATATTTTGAAACATTATTTTGATGTCGAAATAAGTCAAAGTCCTGATTATATTATTTGTTCGAACAGGGGACTTCCTTTTGAATATATGAAATATGACTGCATTAGGATAATGTTTATGGGCGAAAATATTTCACCCGATTTTACATTGTTTGACTATGTTATCGGATTTGATTTTCTTGATTTTTCAGACAGATATTTTCGTCTCCCGTTCGCATTTTACAACGATACAGGCAATCCGTTTGAATTAAAGACCCGTTCTTCGGATGAAGCTAAAGCTTTATTAAATAATAAAGATATTTTTTGTAATTTTATTTACGGTCATGAATCATCACACAGTATGCGTGAGGAACTGTTTAAAAGAATTTCCGAATACAAACCGGTCGTTTCGGCGGGAAGTTTTCTTAACAATACTTCAACAAAGGGTTGTTCATGGACGGAAAAAAAGAATGTCCTTCTTCGTTCTAAGTTTACAATTGCGTCCGACAGCGTTGTTTACCCGGGATTTGTAACCGAGAAAATAGTTGATCCGTTTATTGCGGGTTCAGTGCCGATTTATTTCGGAAATCCGAAAATAGATGTTGATTTTAATAAGGATGCATTTATATGGTGTAAAGATATTAGCGATATTGACAGCACAATTGAAGAAATAAAACGGCTTGATAACGATGATGATGCATATATAAGGATGTTATCTTTAAATCCTCTTAACGATTATAACTATATTAATAATATGTATAGAGAATTAGAGAAATTTTTAATAAATATTTTTTCTCAAGATTTAAAAAAAGCGGAACGAAGAATTAAATATTTTGCTGCTCAACGCTATGAAAAAGAACAAAGGGATATTTTGGAT
>CAVGCY010000036.1:0-19477 GCA_963627915.1 Bacteroidaceae bacterium
TTTGTACGCCGTCGGGCAAGCCCCGGACGCCGTTTGGGACGACGTCCGGGGTTCGTTTTATCCGTTGCGAACGTTTTTTTCAATCCCTTGCCGTATATCAAATATTATAATTATTCGGATAAATAAATAAATAACGAATCAAGCCTCCGTTTCGGCATGAAGCGGAGGCTTGAACAATAATTCGACAGCATGTAATTTTTGTGCGATATGGTTTTTTATTTCTTTTCCCTGTATGTATCCATAAGTTCGCCGAATATATCCGAGCATGACGGCGGGGTCCAGATTATAGCGTTCGCTCCTGCCGCAACGGTTTCTTTAATGCTCTCTTTCGTGGGGCCTCCGGTTGCGATTATCGGAATATTCCTGTTGATTTTTCTTATCTCCGATATGACCTTCGGCGTTTTCGAGCCTGCCGCGACATTTATTATCGACGCTCCGAAATGGATTCTGTCCGCGACCTCGGACGCGCTTACGCATGTTACGATAATCGGGATGTCTATATTATCTTTAAGTCTTTTAAGAACTATATTTTGTGTGGGTGAGTTTACAACGACGCCGGACGCTCCCTGCATTTCGGCGAACTGTCCGAGATGAACAACTCTCTTGCCCTGCGTTGTTCCGCCGCCTACGCCGGTAAATACCGGGACGTCCGCCGCATGAATAAGCATTTCGCTGATAATCGGCTGCGGAGTGAACGGATATACTGCAAATATTGCGTCGGCGTTTACATTTCTTATTATTGCAATATCGGTCGTATAAACGAGCGACTGTATTCGTTTTCCGAATACTACGATACCGCTGCATGCGCCTATTTCTCCGGGGACTGTCAGCGCGTGGCTTCGCAGCGTTGTATTTATTTGCGGAGCTTCGCTTTTTGCGGTTTCGCTTTCGTAGATAACCTTTGAAGCTTTTTTAATTTCCTCCTGCCATCGGCGTTCCGTAAGTAATCCCATTCTGACATCTCCTCGTTGCGTTATATTGACATTGTAAATATATTATATATATTGAGTATAAACAAAAATGTCGAAACGGACAGCGTAATCGAATTGTCCGCTTCGGCATTTTTTTATTTGTTATTCTCAATATATTTTTCGAGAATCTCGACCGCATCGCCGATTAATTCGGGACAGGGTCGTTTTTTGTAATATTGCGGCGTCCTTTCTTCGGGGACGGGGGACTGCGCTCCGGGCGTATTGATATTCAATAATTCCCGGCAGATATACGAGCCGTGTTTTTCCTTAAATTCAAAAGCGAGCGACTGCATCATTTTGTAGCTTTCCGCCTTTTCCTTTCCCGTGCACGGCATTTGTCCGGGGAATATCATTCCTGCCGCCATTCCCATACCGGAAACAGCTCCGCATATCTCTCTTAAACGGCTGACGCCGCCGCCGAGCAGAAATGAAATTTTTGCAAGATTTTCCTCACTGTCGTCAATTAAATCCGAAAAAGCAAGCAGTACCGACTGTGAACAGTTGTATCCGTTATAAAAGAGAGAAACCGCCTTTTCCCTGCGCGTCATAACAGCTTTTCGACCGCGTCGGACATATTGTCGAGATAATTGCCCTCAAACAATTCGATAAGTCCGCCGTCGCACTGTCCGGCAAAGTCCGGGTTGATGGGGATTTTTGATGTTACGTCAATTCCAAAATCCTCTGCGGTTTGTTCAAGATGGCTGTCTCCGTAGATATAATGCTTCTTATGACAGTCGGGACATTCAAAATAAGACATATTTTCGACCATTCCGAGAACGGGAACGTTCATGAGCTTTGCCATATTAACAGCCTTTGCGACTATCATGGAAACGAGATCCTGAGGAGAGGTTACTATTATGATTCCATCAACGGGAATACTCTGAAATACCGTAAGAGGAACGTCGCCCGTTCCGGGAGGCATATCAACGAACATGAAATCGACGTTATCCCATATAACGTCCGTCCAGAACTGCTTTACAACGCCCGCTATAACGGGGCCTCTCCATACGACGGGGTCGGTTTCGTTGGGCAGAAGAAGGTTAAGGGACATGATATCAATGCCTTTAGCCGATTTTACTGGGATAATACCCGCGTCCGTTCCCTCGGCTCTGTCTTTAAGTCCGAATATTTTGGGGATGGACGGACCTGTGATATCCGCGTCGAGAACGGCGGTATGATAACCTTTTCTGTTCATTAATACGGCGAGCATGGAGGTAACGAGCGACTTTCCTACTCCGCCCTTACCGCTGACTACTCCTATAACTTTTTTTATGCTTGAAAGCTGATTCGGTTTTTCAAGAAAGCTTTCGGGCGAATCGCACTTTGATTCGCAGCTTTCGCAATTATGCGAACAATCCGACATGTTTAACACCTGCTTGATTTATATATTGTTATTATAATTATAACCGAAAGTTTTGATAAGTCAATGCATTGACACTTAAATTCGGGAATGATATAATTTTGTACGCATTAATATTACTGTATGCGGGGATAATGAATATGAATTGTGAAAAACTGCTTGAAATTATGCATGCGACCGAAAAACTCAAGGACACGATGAGACATTGCTTTACGTCGTCGGGCAGGCGCGAGAGCGTTGCCGAGCACAGCTGGAGACTTGCTCTTTTAGCATATTTCGTAACGGATGAGTTTGAAGGAATCGATACCGAAAAGCTTCTTAAAATGTGTATAATTCATGACCTCGGCGAAATATTTACGGGCGACGTTCCCGTATTCAGTAAGACAAAATCGAATGAGGAAACGGAGGAAAATCTGCTGCTTGAATGGGTCGGGACTCTTGACGAACCGTTCAGAGATGAAATGCTCCGTTTATATGAGGAAATGGAGGAGCGCAAAACGACCGAAGCCCGCGTTTACAAGGCCTTGGACGGGATTGAAGCTCTTATACAGCATAATGAATCGGACATAAAAACATGGCTTGATTTAGAGTATGATTTACAGCTGACGTACGCTGACGACAAGGTTGCGTTTTCCGATTATTTAAAACTTCTGAGAGAGGCTGTAAGACAGGAAAGTATCCGTAAAATTGAAAAAGAAAGAAAAAGAGCCTCCGAAACGAAGACCCCGGATAAATTGAATTAATCGGACCGATTCATAAAAATTTTACGCGTTTTTTTACTTCTTTTCCGATAAGGACGGCGAGCGCGATTTTTACCATGTCGGGAATTATATACGGTATTACGCATGTTGTGAGTACGCCGAAAAAACCAATCGATCCGGTATTTTTTGTATATACCGCCATATACCAGACGCTGCCGAATATGTAGCAGAAAATATGAGAAGCAAACATTTTAAAAAAAGTTATGAAAAATCCGTTTCTTTTTATTGCCGCGTCCAAAATTCCGTAGGCGAACGCCGAAACGAGAAAACCGGCGATATATCCGCCCGTCGCGCCCAAAAGCACGCCGATTCCGCTGTTAAATCCCGAAAAAACGGGTACTCCGATAACACCCAAAAGAATATAAACAAGTATGCTTACCGAGCCTTTTTTTGCTCCGAGTACGGCGAGCGCCGCAAATACGCCGAAAACCTGCATGGTAAACGGTATTCCCGGTATCGGAACCGTAATCCATGCGCATACGGCAATCAGCGCGGAAAAAAGCGATATCAGAACGGTATCGAGGATTGAAAATTTGGAATTTTTTTTAGCTTCGGTCATAAAATATCTTCTTTTCATTTCATTTTCTCTTCATAATTATTTTAGTATATATAATTTCGTGATTCAATTTACAAAAAGTACAAATTAAATTTAATTTAAATAAAAAAACTGTATGATAGTAAAGCAAGATAATTGACATTATAAATTTATGTTGCTATAATTGTTTACATAAATAACAAAAGGAGTTGTTTTCATGCGCCGTTTTACCGTTATATTGCTTGCGATTATAACGGCGTTGTCGTTTTCGGCGTGTTCATCTCGGAGAGACGATACGGTCATTACAATAAACGACGGCGCGGCAACCGTAAGCTCCGACGTGTTTTCATATTATTTAAAGACGGCAATGACGGACAATAAAGATATGACGGATTCCGAGTATCTTGACATTGCGACGAACGAATGTATAAAATACGTCGCGGTGAATACCAAGTTCAAACAGCTTGACATGACTCTTACGCCCGCGCAGAAGGCCGATATTTCAAAGCAGACAAATACTCTCTGGCGGCAATACGGCGGGTATTATTCCGCGCTCGGCATTACGAAAGAAACTTTTTATAAAATAAAAACCGCCGAGGAGTACAGAGAGGCTGTCAGATTCAGACTTTTTGACACGGGCGGCGAAACTCCCGTCAGTGAGGACAGTATAAAATCTGTTTTCAATTCGGAATACTGCGGATTCAGATTTGTATGCGATTATCTTTACAATACGGATGAAAACGGCGAAAGCGTGAAAAAATCACAAAGCGAGATAGATGAAATTTACAACAACTATCTGTCGGCGGCTTCCGAGATAAACAACAGCGGGGCAAACCTTGAGGAAGCGTATGCGAGATTCGCGTCGGACGAAGCGTATAATTCGCTCTCTCTCGATACCGTTCTTATAGGCAGGGACAGCGGTTTTCCCGACGGATTTTTCGATACGGTGCAGAACGCGGAGTATAATAAGGCCGTCGTTATCATTACCGACGATTATCTTTATCTTTTGATACGTGAGGATATTCTTTCCGCCGACTACGATTTTTACACTCAGTACAGAGATAAATGTCTTGTTGAGGCTACGGAAAATCCGTTAAGCGACGCGGTAGCCGAATGGGCTAAGGAATATAACGCCGTAAGGCAGATAAACACGGCTAAAAAATGCTTAAAAAAAGTATTGAAAACCGATGAAAGATTTAAAAAAGACAGTTAAATAAAATTGACGAAAGGTCGGTATTTACATATGAGCAAACGCGTTCTTGCGTTCGATTTCGGAGCCTCGAGCGGACGAGCCATAATAGGCTCTTACGAAAACGGAAAAATCACGCTTAATGAGGTTCATAGATTTTTAAACGAGCCGGTATGCGTCGGCGGCACCGTATACTGGGATGTTTTAAGACTTTTTCACGAGATAAAACAGGGTATTTTGAAGGCAAAACAGGCGGGCGGATTCGATTCGATAGGTATTGATACCTGGGGCGTCGATTTCGGTCTTACGGATAAGGACGGCAAGCTTATTGAAAATCCCGTTCATTACAGGGATGAGCGAAACCGCGGAATGATTGAGGAAGCTGAGAAATACATGTCAAGGGACGAGATGTATTCGCGCACGGGTATTCAGTTTATGGATTTTAATACTGTGTTTCAGCTTCTTTCGATTAAAAAGAACAGACCGCATGTTTTCGATAATGCGGACAAGCTTCTTTTTATGCCCGATCTTTTTAATTTTATGCTTACGGGCAGCCGTGCGGCGGAGTATTCGATTGCAACCACGTCGCAGATGATAAATATAGGTACGAAAACGTGGGATAAGGAGATTATAAACAGGCTGTCTCTCCCGGAGAGGCTTCTGTGCGATATTGTTCCCGCAGGGGCGAGAGTCGGTATGCTTTCCGATGAAATATGCTCGGAGCTTTCCGTTCGGAGCGTTCCCGTTATCGCCGTATGCGGACATGACACACAGAGCGCGATAACGGCTGTTCCCAATGAAAATAAGGATTTTGTATTTATTTCAAGCGGAACGTGGTCGCTGTTCGGAACGGAGCTTGATTCTCCGATTGTCGATGAGAAATCAAAGGAAATGAACGTCACGAATGAGGGCGGCTATGCTTACTCGACTGCGTTCCTTAAAAATATATGCGGACTGTGGCTTATTCAGGAGTCAAGACGGCAGTGGATTCGTCAGGGCGATTCCTATTCATATGCCGAGCTTGAAGCTTTAGCTCTCGAATGCGAAGGCTTCAGGTGCTTTATCGACCCGGACGCGCCGGAGTTCGGAGTTATGGGAGATATTCCGTCGAGGGTAAAGGCGTATTGTAAAAAGACGGGGCAGTATGTTCCTCAGTCTGTCGGCGAGATTGTAAGATGCATTTACGAAAGCCTTGCCTTAAAATACAGAATGACTTTTGACGGTATAAAAGGCTGTACCGGTAAAACATATGACAGTATTAACGTTGTCGGCGGAGGGACAAAGGACGGACTTCTTTGCTCAATGACGGCGTGCGCATGCGCCGTTAAGGTATATGCGGGCCCCGTTGAGGCGACGGTGCTCGGAAACGTTGCGGTTCAGTTGATTTCATCGGGCGAAATAAAGGATATTGCCGAGGCGAGAAGAATTATTTCCGATTCTTTTGAGCTTAAGGAATACGAGCCTGAGAATGTTCAAAAATGGAACGAAGCTTATAAACGTTTTGAGAATATTATAAATTCGTAAAAATAACCGCGGAAAACCTTCCGCAGGAAAGGAAGATATTTTATTATGGCAGAAAACAGATACATCGGCGATTATCCCGTTATCGGAATCCGTCCTATCATTGACGGCCGAAGAGGACCTCTTAAGGTAAGAGAGTCGCTTGAGGAGCAGACCATGAATATGGCTAAGACCGCGGCGAAGCTCTTTACCGAGAATCTCAAATATTCCAACGGCGAACCCGTAAAGGTCGTTATTTCGTCCACGAGTATAGGCAGAGTTGCCGAGGCCGCTCAGTGCGCGGAGGAGTTCAGAAAGGCCGGCGTTGCAATTACGCTTTCCGTAACGCCTTGCTGGTGTTACGGTTCGGAGACAATGGACGCCGATCCCATGACTATTAAGGGCGTATGGGGATTCAATGCTACGGAGCGTCCCGGCGCGGTTTACCTTGCCTCCGTTCTTGCAACTCACGCGCAGAAGGGTCTGCCCGCATTCGGTATATACGGTAAGGACGTACAGGACGCGGACGATACGACCGTTCCCGACGACGTTAAGGAAAAGCTTCTCCGTTTTGCGCGCGCCGCAGTCGCCGCCGCTTCGATGAGAGGAAAGTCGTATCTTCAGATAGGTTCTATCTGTATGGGTATCGGCGGTTCGTCCATAAGCCCCGACTTTATCGAGGAGTATCTCGGTATGAGGGTTGAGTCGGTTGACGAGGTTGAGATTATCAGACGAATGACCGAGGGAATTTATGACGAGAACGAATTCAAAAAGGCTTTTAAGTGGACGAAGGAGCATTGCCCCGAAGGCTTTGACAAGAACCCCGAATTTGTCAGAAAATCACCCGAGCAGAAGGAAAAGGACTGGGAGTTTGTCGTTAAGATGATGGTTATTATAAAAGACCTGATGAACGGCAATAAGAATCTTCCCGAGGGACGCGAGGAGGAAATGGTCGGACATAACGCTATTGCCGCAGGCTTCCAGGGTCAGCGTCAGTGGACGGATTTTTATCCCAACTGCGATTTCGGCGAAGCGATGTGCAATACCTCGTTTGACTGGAACGGCGCAAGAGAGCCGTACGTTCTTGCAACCGAAAACGATACGCTCAACGGTATTTCAATGCTGTTTATGAAGCTGCTTACGAACCGTGCGCAGATGTTTGCGGACGTTCGTACCTTCTGGAGCGCAGATTCCGTAAAGAGAGTTACGGGCTACGATATCGAGGGCAAGGCAAAGGACGCCGGCGGATTTATTCATCTTATCAATTCCGGCGCATGCTGTCTTGATGCCTGCGGTGAAATTAAGGACGAAAACGGGAACGCCGTTATCAAGCCCTGGTACGACGTAACCGAAAAGGATATAGACACAATGCTGAAGGCAACCGAATGGTGTGCCGCCGATAACGGATATTTCAGAGGGGGCGGATTCTCTTCAAGATTTTTGACCCGTGCCGAAATGCCCGCTACCATGATAAGAATTAATCTTGTAAAGGGCTTGGGACCCACGATTCAGATTGCCGAGGGTTACACTGTCGCTCTGCCCGACGAGGTTTCCGATATTCTTTGGAAACGTACCGACTATACATGGCCCTGCACATGGTTTGCTCCCGTCTGCAACGGCAAAGGTCCTTTTAAATCGGCTTACGATCTTATGAACACATGGGGCGCAAACCACGGCGCAATCACCTACGGTCACATCGGCGCAGATCTTATAACAATGTGCTCAATGCTCAGAATTCCCGTAGGACTTCATAACGTACCCGATGAGAAGATATTCCGTCCCGCCGCATGGAACGCGTTCGGAACAAAGGATTTGGAGGGCGCGGATTACAGAGCGTGCGCCGCGTACGGTCCTCTTTATAAATAAGCAAACAATATAAATACTGCCGGACTGCGACGAAATCAAAATCGTCGCAGTCTTTTTATATCGGTATCAAATTTTGCTTCATTGTACAATTTTGATAAAGAAAAATAGTTAATCGATAAATTAAAACATGATTTTGTTGAAAAGGTAAATTTTTGTTTTATGGTATTAAAACTCTTTGAAATTATTTATATGCGGTGCTATAATATATAATGGAGGAGATTAGGGGATTTCTTTAATCTGCATGTAAATTCCGGTATATTCTTATCTCATTTTTTTGTACAATCGGCCGGATTGCCCCGATATTATTATCTCCGACGGAGGTCATTGTTTATATGAAAATTCAGTTTACCGAAACGGTGCTGCGTGACGCGCAGCAGTCGCTTATAGCCACGAGAATGCCGTATGACGAGTTTGAACCGATACTCAAAACCCTCGATTCGGCGGGTTTTTATTCGCTTGAATGCTGGGGAGGCGCAACATTTGATTCGTGCTTAAGATATCTTAACGAAGATCCGTGGGAAAGGCTCGGAAAAATAAAGAAGGCGTGTCCGAATACAAAACTTCAGATGCTTTTAAGAGGTCAGAATCTTCTGGGATACAAGCATTATCCCGATGACGTCGTTCGGATGTTCGTCAGAAAAAGCGTAGAAAACGGTATTGATATTATAAGAATATTCGACGCACTCAATGATTTCAGAAACATTAAAACGGCTGTCGACGAAACTCTCAAATGCGGTGCTGTCGCTTCGGGTACGCTCTGTTATACGACAAGTCCCGTTCACACGCTTGATTCATTCGTAAAGAGCGCGAAAGAGCTTGAGAATATGGGCGTTCAGACAATCTGCGTCAAGGATATGGCGGGTATCATGAGCCCGAAGGAGGCGTACGAGCTTATAAAGGCGATTAAAGAGAGCGTTCGTATCCCCGTTATTCTTCATACGCATTCTACAACGGGCCTCGGATTCATGACTCTTTTGAAAGCCGTCGAGGCAGGGGCCGACGTTATAGATACCGCAATTTCATCATTTTCCGGCGGTACGGCACAGCCTGCAACGGAAACTATGAATTATGTTCTCAAACAGTACGGTTACGAGACTGGGCTTGATGAAAAGAAGCTTATGGAAATCAATACTTTCTTTAAGGCGTACAGAGATAAGTGCTTAAAGTCGGGGCTTCTCAATCCCGTTGTCATGGCTACGGCTACCGACGCGCTCAATTATCAGATTCCCGGCGGTATGCTGTCGAATCTTGTAGCTCAGCTTACCGCGCAGAACAAGCTTGATAAGCTCGATGAGGTTCTTGCCGAAACGCCGAGGGTCAGAGCGGACCTCGGCTATCCTCCGCTCGTAACGCCTATGAGCCAGATGGTCGGCGTTCAGGCAACGTCCAATGTTCTGTTCGGAAAATATAAAAATATCTCAAAAGAAGTCAAGAGCTACATAAAAGGCGAGTACGGTAAAGCTCCCGGCAGGATTGACGGCGAGCTTATGAAAAAAGTTCTCGGAAACGAAAAGCCCGTAACGGGCAGATTTGCCGATACTCTTGAACCCATGTTTGAAAAAACGAAAAAGGAGCTCGGCTCAAAGGCAAAGAGCGACGAGGACGTTCTGTCTTATATTGCGTTTCCGACGCTTGCCGAGAAATTTTCTGACGAGAGAGAATTAAGAAAGAGCAGAACCTTTACTTATTCTTTCAAAGAAATAAAGGAGGACTGAAACAATGTTTAATTATCGGCTTTTGGGCGTATTTACCCGGCTTTACGGAGAAAATGCGCAGATGACGTTCGGCAGATCTCTGCTTATTTCGGTTGTCGGTTTTGTGCTTGTAATTATTGTTCTTTTGCTTCTGGCTCTTGTCGTAAAGGGATTTTCCGCGCTGTTCGGTAAGTCCGGAAAAAATGAAACCGCCGTTTCCGCGGATTCCGCGGTTCAGCCGGTTCAGCCGGTTCAGCCGGTTCAAACCGTTCAGTCTGTTCAGTCTGCCGTTTCAGCTCCCGTGCTTGAAGGTATCGGCGAAGAACAGGCGGCCGTTGTAATGGCTGTTGTAAGCTATAAGACGGGTATACCGCTCAACAGACTGCAGTTTAACTCTATTAAATTATCGGAGGATAAATAAAATGAAATACGAAGTTGTACTTAACGGTAAAAAATATGAAGTAGACGTTACCGAAACGGACGCTGTTATAACCTCTGTTTCTAACGTTCCGGCACAGGCCGCCGCTCCGGTTCAGGCCGCCGCTCCGGTTCAGGCTGCCGCTCCGGTTCAGACTGCCGCTCCCGCAGTTTCGGGTGAAAGCGTTATCGCGCCCATGCCAGGAAATATTCTTGACGTAAAGGTAAGCGCGGGGCAGAGCGTGAAAGCGGGAGACGTTATGTTTATTCTTGAAGCAATGAAAATGGAAAACGAGATTGTCGCTCCGGCTGCAGGCACGGTAAAGCAGGTTCTTGTGCAAAAAGGCTCTGTTGTCAATTCCGACGACGTTCTCGCAGTCATTTAAATGAGGTAAATTATGGAACTTATAACCGAAGTAGTAAAAGGAATATGGGAAGCGTCGGGCTTTGCTCTGCTTACATGGCAGAACCTCGTTATGATTGCCGTTGCCGCCGTATTCTTTGTTCTTGCAATTAAATTTAAATTCGAGCCTCTTCTGCTCGTTCCGATAGCGTTCGGAATACTTCTTGCAAACCTTCCCGGCGCAAATATAATGCTTGATACCACCGGCGGACAGTTGGGTGATATATCCGATACGGCTTCTGTCGCCGCAGGAACGCACTGGTACGATTCCGGCGTATTGCGCATATTGTACACAGGCGTTAAATCGAGCGTTTTTCCATGCCTTATATTTATGGGCGTAGGCGCGATGACGGATTTCGGACCGCTCCTTTCAAACCCGGTTTCGCTTGTACTCGGAGCCGCGGCTCAGCTCGGTATTTACGTCGCATTTATTATAGCGATTCTTTTAGGCTTTACTCCCAGTGAGGCGGCGTCTATCGCAATAATCGGCGGAGCGGACGGTCCTACGGCTATATTCCTGGCTTCACGGCTTGCATCTCATCTGCTTGCCCCTATCGCGCTTGCGGCGTATTCGTATATGGCTCTTATTCCGATAATCCAGCCTCCGATTATGAGAATTTTAACGACGGAAAAAGAACGTAAGGTTAAAATGACTCAGCTTCGCAAGGTTTCAAAGACGGAGAAGATTATTTTCCCGGTTGTCGTTCTTGTAATTGTGGCGCTTCTTCTTCCCGACGTTGCTCCGCTTTTGGGAATGTTTATGTTCGGAAACCTGCTTCGTGAATGCGGAGTTTGCGACAGACTTTCCGATACGGCTCAGAACTCTCTTATGAATACCGTTACGATAATGCTCGGAGTATGCGTCGGAGCTACGGCAAACGGTCAGGATTTCTTACAGCTGAGAACCATAAAAATCGTTGTTCTCGGACTTGTCGCTTTCATTTTCTCGACTGTCGGAGGAGTCCTGTTCGGCAAGCTTCTTTATGTTATTACAAAGGGGAAGGTTAATCCTCTTATCGGCGCGGCGGGAGTTTCCGCCGTCCCCATGGCCGCAAGAGTTGCGCAAAACGAGGGTAGAAAATACGAGCCTACGAATTTCCTGCTTATGCATGCAATGGGACCCAATGTCGCGGGTGTTATCGGCTCTGCTGTTGCCGCGGGATTCCTGCTTGTAATGTTCGGGGGCTGATTTATGATTAAATACGTTTTTTTTGACCTTGACGGTACGATAATGCGCTCCGATCCCGGGGTCGTAGAGTGTGTTAAATATTCGATCGAAAAATCGGGTTTTCCCGTACCCGATACGGCTGTTCTGTTTAAATTTATAGGTCCTCCGCTCAGGGATTCATATATGGATTTCTGCTCGATGACTGATGAACAGAGCATGAGAGCCATATCATATTACCGTGAAAGGTATAATGAAAAGGGAATATTCGAGTGTGAGGTTTATCCCGGCATTATCGAACTGTTTGAACGGCTTAAATCAAACGGAATCGTAATAGCGACGGCTACGTCTAAGCCCGAGCATATGGCTGTCAGGATTGCCGATAAATTCGGTCTGAATAATTATATAACGCTTGTTGCCGGAAGCGACGATAGCGAAACTCAGACAAAAACGGACGTTATTTTAAACGCCTTCGACCGCCTTTCCATAGGGGAGTTTGACAGAGATTCCGTTTTGATGGTCGGCGACAGAAAGTTTGACGTAATCGGTGCACATAACTGCGGGATTAAGTGTCTCGGTGCCGGATGGGGCTACGGAACAAAGGATGAGCTTATATCCTCCGGTGCGGATTATTATGCGGATTCGGCGGCGGAAGCGGGAGATATTATTCTTTCCTTACGGTAATATATAATATAGTAATATAGTAATATAAATACTATTATAATATACAGCCGTTTCGTTCTTCTGACGCGGCGTCCGTCGGATTTCCGCTGTCGGATAAACGCGAAGCTTTTATAAAAGGTTGTTTTTTTGACAGTATAAAAATGTAAATGAACCGAATGATCGACATTATAATTTGTCAATTCGCAAAATTCGATGACTTTCAAAAATGTATTTTATGGACAATAATCATAAAATAACATAATTTTGGAAAAGAGGCTTGACTTCTCAATTTTTATAGTATATTATAATACATGCTGATATTAATTATTCTTTATTTTCAACGGAGGTAGTTAAAAATGAACAACAAATCAGTAAAGCTTTTATCATTAATGCTCAGTGCAATGATGATGATCGTTGCAATCCCCATGGGTGTTATGGCAGAGTTCGGCGGTACTGATGCTGAAGTTTCTTCAGATCTTAACGCAGGTAAGAACGAGTACGTTTCCGAGGGTGAGAGCGTTTCAGGCGAAGATGCGTCTGAGGAGGACTCGACCGGAGTTGTTCCCACCACAGAGGAATCCAGCAGTGAGATAGTTACTGTTCCCACGACCGAGGCTAAGTCAGAAGAGGTATCAACTGTTGAGCCTGCATCCGACGAGGAGACCACCGGTAAGGAAGAGGAGTCTAAAGAGCCTACTACAGCAGATTACTTAATCATGGGCGACCTTAACAATGACGGTAAGGTTACTGCAGAGGACGCAAGAATTGCTCTTAGAATCGCTGCCAAGCTTGAGAATGCATCTGCATATCAGATGAAGGTCGGCGACCTTAACAAGGACGGCAAGATTAGCGCTATGGAAGCAAGATATATCCTCAGATTTGCGGCTAAGCTTGACGCTGTTTTACAGGGAGTTATCTAATTCCTACATAGTAAAGCGAATGTGAAAAAGACGCCTCGGAGGTTACTCCGAGGCGTTTTGACTTCCGTTCTGTATTGCATTTGATTGATTATTTTTTCTGTTTTTTTGTCCAATATGCAACAATTGGACTGATTTCCTTATATTTATTGTGTTTTATTTCATAAAAGTGTATTAATTATTAAAATAGACTTGACTTATTCGGTAAAAAGGATTATCATTATATACGCTGATGTTAATTATAATCTATCACGGAGGTAGTCAAAATGAACAACAAATCAGTAAAGCTTTTATCATTAATGCTCAGTGCAATGATGATGATCGTTGCAATCCCCATGGGTGTTATGGCAGAGTTCGGCGGTACTGATGCTGAAGTTTCTTCAGATCTTAACGCAGGTAAGAACGAGTACGTTTCCGAGGGTGAGAGCGTTTCAGGCGAAGATGCGTCTGAGGAGGACTCGACCGGAGTTGTTCCCACCACAGAGGAATCCAGCAGTGAGATAGTTACTGTTCCCACGACCGAGGCTAAGTCAGAAGAGGTATCAACTGTTGAGCCTGCATCCGACGAGGAGACCACCGGTAAGGAAGAGGAGTCTAAAGAGCCTACTACAGCAGATTACTTAATCATGGGCGACCTTAACAATGACGGTAAGGTTACTGCAGAGGACGCAAGAATTGCTCTTAGAATCGCTGCCAAGCTTGAGAATGCATCTGCATATCAGATGAAGGTCGGCGACCTTAACAAGGACGGCAAGATTAGCGCTATGGAAGCAAGATATATCCTCAGATTTGCGGCTAAGCTTGACGCTGTTTTACAGGGAGTTATCTAATTCCTACATAGTAAAGCAAATGTAAAAAATATGCCTCGGAGGTTACTCCGAGGCGTTTTTCCTTTTTAACAAGGTTTATGTGTTTATTTGACTAAAATTCGTCTTTTTTTTGCCGCAAAACAGGTCTGAAGTGTTGCAATTGTAAAAAATAATTAATTTTAATATATTGCACTTGAAAATTTTGTTAATATGGTGTAAAATATACGTTGCATCTATACATTAAGGGCTGATCGCTAAATTCGGTCGGTAAAGTAAGCCCTGTGAAAAAAGGAGATTTTTTGATGACAGAATTAAAAAAACGATACGGCCTGATAACCGCTATCTGCATGGTTGTCGGTATTGTTGTCGGATCGGGCGTATTCTTTAAAGCGCAGACGATTTTAAAGGCAACGAACGGCGATATGCCTATGGGTATACTGGCATGGATTGTCGGCGGCACGGTAATGATTATCTGTATACTTGCATTTGCTCTCATGGCGCAGAAGTATGAAAAAGTTAACGGACTTATCGACTACGCCGAGGCGGCCGTGGGAAGCAGATACGCGTACATGGTAGGCTGGTTTATGTCCTCCATTTACCTTCCTACTCTTACGTCCACTCTTGCCTGGCTGAGCGCAAGATATACGCTTGTTTTTGTAAATTCCGTAAATCCCGGATTTTGCGACGATCCCGTTACGGGCCCGGAATGTCTTGCTCTGTCGGGAATGTTTCTTGTCATAAGCTATGCTCTTAATGCTCTTTCGCCCAGGCTTGCGGGTAAGTTCCAGGTTTCGACAACGGTTATAAAATTCATTCCTCTTGTTCTTATGGCTGTTGTTGGAATGATATACGGTCTTACTCATTCGTCTGCAGAGAGTGTTGATACATCTGTTCTTGCGTCTAATTTCGCTACCACGTCGGGAGATTTCAGACCGTTTTTCGGCGCTGTTGTTGCTACCGCCTTTGCATATGAGGGTTGGATTATCGCAACGTCGATAAATGCCGAGCTTAAGAATGCAAAGAAAAATCTTCCCATTGCTCTTGTTGCCGGAGGAATTATTATAATCAGCATTTATGTTTTGTATTACATAGGCGTTGCCGGCGTTGTCAGCGTTGAAACTCTTATCGAGGACGGCGCAACTGCCGCGTATGTTCATCTTTTCGGCTCGGTATTCGGAAATATTCTCAATCTTTTTGTTGCAATTTCATGCATGGGAACGCTTAACGGTCTTATGCTCGGATGCACAAGAGGTCTTTATTCGGTCGCTGTCAGAGGTTACGGTTTTTCAAGCGAAACTTTTGCGCAGGTTGACGAAAAGACAAATATGCCCGCTAACTCTTCTATTTTCGGCGTTCTGATGTGCTCAATCTGGCTCGTATTCTTTTACGGTTCAAATCTTGTCGCCAAGCCGTGGTTCGGCTTATTCAGCTACGATTCGTCCGAGCTTCCCATAATCACAATTTATGCGTTCTATATTCCGATATTCATTGTATTTATGATTAAGGCAAAGGATGTAAACCCCGTTAAGCGTATAGTATCCTGTTCGCTTGCGACGGCGTGTTCAATATTTATGGTATTCGCGGCTATTTATTCGCACGGATATCTGCCTATGAAGACGGCTGCGGCTGAGGGTAAATTTTCCTGCCCTGTTCTGTTCTATCTTATAATGTTCGCCGTTATAATGATAATCGGCGCATGCTTTATGAAAAAGAAAAATCCCGAAGAATCGGGTAAAAAGAAACAGGCTGTGAAGTCAAAAAAATAATTGTACATATATAAAGCCGGAACTGCGCTGAATGAGGCAGTTCCGGCTTATTTGCTGTTTTAACTTATTCTTTATTTGCTTTCGTCAATAAAAAAATCCTTGTTTTTCATCCGAACGCTTCCGAGTACGTACGTCATACTCAAAAATGCCGCCATTTCGTTTGCCGGAACTTTCATTCCGTCGTTGAGCCATTCTATTACCGAACCCTGTATTGCATTTATCGCAAAAACGGTAAGGTAATAACGAGAATCTGTCGGTTCGTATTTAAGCTTTGAGTCCGGGACGTTCTCAAGCAGCGAATCGAGAATTTTTTTAGCAAGCTTATTCTGACAGTCGTTTATAATAACGAATTTGCAAATTTCAGAGTTTTCCATGCCAAATTCAAGAAAACGCTGTATGTAGCTTGTGTAGTCGCTTAATTTGTTGAATTTAAGGTCTGTCTGTATGAGCTTTGTATCAATCACAGAGTATATTTCATTCTGAATCTGCTCCATCATGTCATAAATGTCCTTATAATAAAAATAGAATGTGGAGCGGTTTATTTCAGCCTTCTGTGTAAGCTCGGTTACGGAAATATCCTTTATATCTTTTTGTTTTATAAGTTCAAAGAGCGCGTTTCTAAGCCCTTTTTTAGTTTTCTGAACACGGCGGTCGTTTGTCTTGTACTTGTTAAGTCGTGCTGTCGGTCTGTTTTCTGCTGCAGACATTCCTGTACACCCTCTTACAACTTTGTTGATTTTTTTGTAAATCGAACTTATAAATACATTATATGATATTATCATACTAAAATCAATACTTATGCCATAAAAACATCAAAAAAATACAATATAATTAATATATTATTAATAATTATTTATTAAATAGTCTTTTTTTGCTTTAGTATGGATAAAAAAATTTTGAGGTAAAAAAACGACAAAGACAATTTTTGAAAAACAGGCGGTAAACTCAATTTATATCTTACCGATATTGAAGAACAGGCTCAAAATCTTTTTTTTCTCGGCCGGTAAACGACCTCGTCGAAAAAAAGCGGTCGAAGAACTTAAAAACAACCGATATTATGTGTGGGTGCGGAAGATGAATAATATTCGCAATCGTGCAACGGATGTTGTGAACGCGGAATTTTACGCTTAAAAAGCCCGAACTCCGTTTTGTTTAAGAGTTCGGACTTTTTATGCGAATTAATTTTTAATTTCGTTTTGCTGAGCTACAAGGCTGTCGCCGCAGTAGATTTTACGAAGCGTCGGCTTTTCGATTTTGCCTGTGGGGTTTCTCGGAATATCGGCGAATATTATTTTTCTCGGGCGTTTATAGCGCGGAAGATCAAGACAAAACTCGTTTACTTCGTCCTCTGTGAGCGTTTTGCCTTCTTTTATCTCGATGACGGCTGCCGCAATTTCGCCGAGCCGTGCGTCCGGCAGACCGATGACGGCCGCATCCTTAATTGCGTCGTTCTTTCTCAAAAAGTCCTCAATCTGAACGGGATAAAGATTTTCTCCGCCGGAAATAATAACGTCCTTTTTACGGTCTACGAGATATATGAATCCGTCGTTGTCCTTTTCGGCCATATCGCCGGTATAAAGCCAACCGTCCCTGAGAACCTCGTTTGTGGCTTTTTCGTCATGGTAGTAGCAAACCATAACTCCCGGACCCTTTACTGCAAGCTCACCGACCTCGCGGGGCTTTGTTTCGTTTCCGTCGGACGCGATAATTTTTGCCTGCCAGCCGAATCCGGCTTTTCCTATCGCTCCGACCTTGTCTATGTTCTCAACGCCGAGATGTACGCATCCCGGACCTATCGATTCGGACAAACCGTAATTCGTATCGTATTGATGATGCGGAAATACTTTTTTCCATCGTTTGATAAGACTGGGCGGAACGGGTTGTGCTCCTATGTGCATGAGCCTCCATTGATCGAGCTTATAATCCTCCGGCTTTAAATCGCCCCTGTCGATGGAGTCGAGGATATCCTGCGCCCACGGTACGAGAAGCCATACGATGGTACATTGCTCGTCTGAGATTGTTTTGAATATCCACTCGGGTTTAATGCCTTTTAATATAACGGCTTTTCCCCCGACAAGCAGGCTGCCGAACCAGTGCATTTTCGCTCCCGTATGGTAAAGCGGAGGCATACAGAGAAATACGTCGTTTTTCGTCTGAGAATGATGGTTCTGCTCTGTCATTGCGGCGTGCATAAGCGCGCGGTGTTTGTGAAGAATAGCCTTTGGAAAGCCCGTTGTTCCAGATGAAAAATAGATAGCCGCCTCGTCGTCGTCCGTGAGCTTTATAGCGGGAGCTTTCGTGGAACAGTAGCTTACTAATTTATCGTAGCTTTCCGTAAATGTGGGGCAGTCCGCGCCGACATAGAGCCAGGTTTTTACCCTGGGAATCCTGTCATATATTTCTTCAACTCGTCCCGTAAATTCAGGACCGAAAACAATTGCGTCCGCGTCGGCTAATTTTAAGCAGTATTTAATTTCGTCCGAGGTATATCTGTAATTGAGCGGAACGGCAAGCGCGCCCGTTTTGAGAATACCGAAGTATATGGGAAGCCATTCAATACAGTTCATTAAGAGAATCGCAACCTTATCGCCCTTTTTTACTCCTCTGGTAAGAAGCAGGTTTGCAAATCTGTTGGCTTTTTTATTAAATTCGCTCCAGGTTATCTCCTGACGGTATGATTCACAATTGCTTGTTTCTATAAGAGAATATTCTCTCCATGTCATACGGCTCTGCTCCTCGAGTTTTGGGTTGATCTCGACAAGTGCGCAGTCGTTCGGATAAAAATCCGCATTTTTTTGTAAAATTTCTGTAATCGGCATTGCTTTCTCCTCCGAAAATTATAATAAAAACGCCCTCCGACCTGTATTAAGTCGGAGGGCGGGAAAATCCGCGGTACCACCTCGGTTCGCCGTTAAAAACGGCCTCATGGATACAGGATGAAAACATCTGTATATCCGTTTGCTGTAACGGGCAAACCCGGTATAGCCTACCGAATCGTTCGGTATACGGCTCTCGGGATGTATTCGCAAAATGATTACTGCTGCTGTCTTGCACCGTCCGACAGCTCTCTGCAAGCCTTAATCAAAGCTACTTCTTCCCGGTCAACGCCTGTGGCGATATTAAAAAGATTAAATTAAATATAACACTCTTTTTTGCTGTTGTCAAGCATTATTTTTCAGGGTTTATAACATTCGATAATTTCTGCCGAATCGGAAGAAACGGTGAATTTGTCCTTACAGCAGTCGGGAATCAGGAAATAATCGCCTTTTTTTATATCTTTTGAATATTCCTCGGACGTGATCTCGGCGTTTCCGTTTGTAACGACATAAACGCGGGAGTTTGACAGTTAAGAGAGGTAAAAAAGCGAGCGAAGCCTTACAGGGCTTTATTTTTTTGTCAAATTTCCGAAAAAGTACTTGTAGTATGGTGTGGTATATGATATAATATATCAGGGTGAATCG
>CAVGCY010000037.1:0-11567 GCA_963627915.1 Bacteroidaceae bacterium
TAAATGCGTTTATCAAGTATTTTTACTTGTAACGGCGCATGTAATATGCTATTATATACAAGTAAAAAGATATATCGGAGCTGACGGATATGAAAGAATTTATGGGCGATGATTTTCTCCTTAACTCGGAAACCGAAAAAGAACTTTTTGCTTCATGCGCAAACACGCCGATTTTTGACTGGCACTGCCACCTTTCGCCCGAGGAAATATATAAAAACGAAACGCCGGAAAATATAACCGGGCTTTGGCTCGGCGGCGACCATTACAAGTGGCGCGCAATGAGATGCGCGGGAATAAACGAAGAATTTATAACGGGAAACGCCGGCGATTACGATAAATTCAAAGCATGGGCGTCCGTTATGGACTTGTGTCCGGGCAATCCGCTTTATCACTGGACGCACCTTGAATTGCAGCGTTATTTTAACATAAAAAAGACATTATCCCCCCGCACGGCGGACGAAATATGGGAGGAAACAAACGCACGCATAGCGTCCGGCGGATTCAGGCCCCGTGAGCTTATCACCCGTTCAAACGCCGTATGCGTATTCACGACCGACGACCCGTCGGACAGTCTTGAATTTCACAAAAAGCTGAAAGACGACAAATCGTTCAAGTGTAAGGTTTTCCCCGCCTTCAGACCCGACAGGGCGTTATATATCAAGCAGCCGACATTTAAAAATTATATTGAAAAGCTCTCCTCGGCGGCAGGAAAATCAATCGAATCGTTTAATGATTTAAAAGACGTTCTCCTTTCAAGAATCGAGCTTTTCGATTCGCTCGGATGCAGAGCGACGGATCACGCGCTTACATATATGCCGACACTCAGAGCAAACGAAAAAGAGCTTGACGAAATTTTTAAAAAAGGCATAAACGGCAAAAGCATAACGGGCGAGGAAGCCGATAAATACAAAACTGAGCTTATGCTGTTTCTTGCTGAGGAATACTGCAAAAAAGGATGGGCAATGGAGCTTCATCTCGGCGCGATGAGAAACAACAATTCTCTTATGTTCAAAAAAATCGGAGCCGATACGGGCTTTGATTCCATGAACGACGCGTGCGAAGCCGAATCATTATCGCGTTTTCTCGACATGCTTGCAAGCAAAAATTCGCTTCCGAAAACGATTCTTTTTACGCTCAATCCGAAGGATAATTACGTACTCGGCTCGATGGCGGGCAACTTCCAGACCGACGAGGCTGTTTCAAAAATCCAGTTCGGCTCTGCGTGGTGGTTCAACGACAACATTGACGGAATGCGCGAACAGATAAAGGCGTTCGCAAACCTCGGCGTTATCGGCGGATTCATAGGCATGGTAACGGATTCGAGATCGTTTTTATCCTATCCGAGGCACGAGTATTTCAGACGCATATTCTGCTCGTTTTTAGGCTCTGCGGTCGAGCGGGGCGAATACCCGTACGAGCCGGAGATTCTTAAATCAATTGTCAATAACGTATCATTTTATAACGCTGAAAAATATTTCGGCGTCGAGGTGTAAAAATGGCTGAATTTACATACGGATTTAATATAAAAAGAGATAAACGGATTTCCGACTGCGCCGTAAACGCGGACAGCGAAAAATATATAGCGCGGCTTCGCGATTTCGGTTCGTCCAATAATATAGAAACTCCCGTTTTCGCCGTATTTACTTCATTAAAGACGGACGGCGGCGAAACTGTTATAGATAATTCGCTTGAGAAAAACGACATGATGACGGCGAGGAAAATTCTCCGCGACATGTACGGAATTATTCATTATTTTATAATTTCGGGAAAAAATCTCGAACGCGTCGGAGCAATCGGCAGGTTTTTAAAGGCTTTTAACAGGAATATTAAAATTTATTTTGCCGTTCCCGACGGCGCGGACATAGACGGCGTTCTCGACTTAAACGCTGTCGACTCGGTTATTGCCGTTACGGCGGACGAGGCGGACAAGGCGAAAAAATCGGTTGCAAAAACGGAGGGTATTCTTATATCCGACTCCGATTCCGCAGCTCTGTATGCGGCGGCAAAGACTGCAAAAGCGGCAAAAAACAAAAGACGGAACGCGCTCGTAATGTTCTCGGACGCGTGCGTATTAAAAAAACCGATATCGATTGATAATGATGAGGACGCCGCGCAAAACAATGAAGAACCTTCCGGCGAAAGCCCGACGGCAAATACAAAAACCGACGGCACGGCGGACATAACGGAAATATCGGCGACATAAGGATAAAAAACCGCACAAACGGGAAGTGAATTTTTGTGACAAAGAAAAAACTTCTGATAATTTTTAATCCGAGAGCGGGCAGAAACGAGAACCGCCCTGATGTAAATTATATAAAAAGACTGCTTGAAAGCTATAATTTCAACGTCGAGGTAAAGCAAACGGTATGCAAGGGCGACGCGGAGGAGCTTGCGTATATCTATGCAAAAAAATATGACGTTCTGACAATCTGCGGAGGCGACGGAACGCTGAGCGAGGCGATAAGAGGCGTCGTCCGCTCCGGCTCGGACGTACCCGTAGGCTACATTCCGACAGGCTCGACAAACGACCTTGCGTCGACGGTGGGAATCCCCTCCGGCATAAAAGAAGCCGTTGCGCTTATAGCCTCGGGCAATACCAATACTTACGACGCCGCGTCCTTTAATTCCGGCGGATTTTCCTATATCGCATGTTTCGGTCCGGGAACGCACATATCGTATTCAACGCCGCAGAGGATGAAAAACGCGTTGGGCTACAGCGCATATACGTTAAGCGGATTTTTATTCAACGTAATTCCGACCGCGCTCGAGGCAAAGCCCAAGCATATAAAAATAGAATACGACGGCAAAACGCTTGACGACTATTTTTATTTCGGAGCGGTTTCAAATGCGCTGAGCGTTGCGCGGATGTTCAATTTCGACAAAAACAAGGTCAGACTTAACGACGGCAGGTATGAAATTATGCTTGTCAGAAAAATTCACGGCATAGCCGGACTTGCCGATACCGTTTTCAAGCTTCTGCGAGGAGATCTCGACTGCGATTCGCTCCTGTTTCTGGACGCGTCTCAAATTAAATTTGAATTTGACGCGCCGGTAAACTGGATAACCGACGGAGAGTTCGGAGGAAAAATACGCACTGCCGATATCCGGGTAAAAAAGCACGCCGTCAGACTGTTAAGTCCGGACAGCGCGTTATTCATCAAATAAAACGAAAAAAGTTTATTACGCACGGAGTATTGCAAATGAAAAAACCGGTCATGGGTATACAGCTTTATACGCTGAGAGATTTTATCAAAACCGCGGAGGATTTCGATTCGACGCTTGCAAGGCTTGAAAAGGCAGGCGTACATGACGTTCAGATTTCCGCAATAGGCGATATCGCGCCGGAAATACAGCGCGAAATACTCGACAGACACAACATGCGGGTATGCGTTACTCATAATCCGCTTGAATCGATTCTCGAAGATATCGACGGCATGACCGCTCATCACAAGACGATAGGATGCGACGCGATAGGGCTCGGATGGACGCCCGAAAACGAACGAATGAACAGCGAAGGAGTTGTTAATTTTATAAAAAAACTCGAATATGCGGCGAAAAAATACAAGGAAAACGGTATTTCATTCAATTATCATAACCACGATTTTGAATTTAAACCCATTTACGGCGGAAACAGCATGATGGACATTATTTTCTCCGTATCCGATCCCGCGCTTTTCAATTTCATCCCCGATATTGCGTGGATAGATTACGCGGGCTTTGACCCGTGTGAAATTTTAAGGAAAATGAAAGGCAGAGTAAAGGTTGTTCATTTTAAGGATTATGTGAAAGATTCTGAGGGCAAAAATCATTTTGTTCCGCTCGGCGAGGGCGTTGTCGACCTTGAAAAATGCTATAAAACCATTTGCGAGCTTGAAATTCCGTACGTGATGTACGAGCAGGACGACGAGTGGCCCGGCGCGGACGCATTCAAGGCATGCGAGATATCATGGAAATATATGAAAAAGCTTCGGAAATAATTTGCCCGGATAAATTATTTCCGCCGGCTAAGTGAAATGTCAGACTTCTCTTACCGCAATAAACGAAAATTCAATGTCCGTCAATATTATAAAAATATAAAATAAAAAGGTCAAGAAGCGGCAGACGTATATTTCCGCCGTTTCCGTGACCTTTTTGTTTTTATATAATCGATATGCAATCGCACAGACTTCGTGCTTAAAATGTTTCCGCGATGTTGAAAATATGCAAATCACGGCGTAATGGGTTTATGTTTTGCCGTAATTAATACTTATTGGAACCGCGTCTGTTATATCCGCCTCCGTGCCTTGACTCACCGGAACGCTTGATATCCGCCTGCTTTTCGTCGCTTACCTGCTTGAACTTCGCCATCATGTCCTCAAACGACTGAGGTTTATCCTCTGCAGGTCTGCCCTGCCATACGGAAGGATTTCCTCTGTTGGGCTTGCGGTAATTCTTTCTGTCCGGCTGTTTGAACTCTTTTTCCTTCGGCTGTTCGGGCTGAATCTGCTTTATCGACAGACTTATCTTGCCGTTGTCGCCGACAGCGAGCACCTTGACCTTAATGTCCTGCCCTTCGGAAAGATGATCCTTGATATCCTTGACATATACGGAAGCGACCTCCGAAATATGTACCATACCGACCTCTCCGGTCGAAAGCTTTACAAACGCTCCGAAATTCGTAAGTCCGGTTACTTTACCCTCAACGATATCACCGATTTTTACCTGCATAATAAGCCTTTATCCTCCTGTAAGCTTTTATGTTCCGCGAGCCTATTTTTCAACGTAAACGTTTTCGTCCGGGTATATGTATCCGTTATCTCTTGCCGAACGAAGAATACGGCTCGTTTCATCCTCTTCTATATAATTTTTAAGATCGTCGTTCGCACGGGAGATTTCATCATACTGCTCCTGCTTACGGCTGAGATTCTCCCGGCTCAGGCGAATGTCGCGTATGTATCCCGTGAGCAGAAATACCATGACGCATACAAGCAGTATCGCGGCGCAGGCGAGAATTATGCTGAATTTACGGTTTTTCTTCTCCTTCATCGCGCCCGCCGCCTTTCATACGATAAAAAAAATTATATTTGATTTCATTATACAACATGACAAGGCAGGGTTTCAAGTCGATTTTGCGAAAAAATTTCAATTTTTTAAATCTTTTTTTCAATTTTATGCCAACGTCATCTGTTTTTTGACCGAGTTTTGAATCTATAAGGTTCAGAGGCTTTAAAATAAGCGATAAAACGCGCTTCGTTTTATTCCGGACTGAAAAGTACACGTTCATAATAAATGAAAACAGATATTTTGAAACGGTAAGATTATAAATAACGAAGCCCAGAAGCTCCCCCGCGGCGATATAGAATCTGACGATACCGTAATTAATTCCGAGCGAAACAAGATACGTGGCAATGCCGACAAAAACAGGGAATACCGTATCGAGCAGAACAAGAAAAAATTTTCTTTTCGCCGCCGTTATTCTCAAAAAACGTACAATGTCGTAAGCCGCGCCGAAAATGAACCCCGCGCCGAGAGAAACGAGCAAATTTTCATACTGTAAATTTAAGCTGTCGCCGTACATTATCCGAACATCCTCGCAAAAAATCCGCCGTTCTTCTTCGGGTTTTCGTTCTCGGAATATATGAGCGCGGAAATTTCGCCCTCAACGGCAAGCTCCCCGGTATCCACGCTCATTTTGTTTATATGAAGCCCTTCTCCGCGCACGGTAATTTCGCCCATGTCCGTGTACGCGACTATCGCTTCATCGTCGAAACTGCCGATATCGTTTACACCCGAAATGCTCAGCTTCTTTCTGTCCTCGAGAAAAACGTTATGCGGAAATTTTATTTTGTTTTCTTCGTTCATAAGCACCGCCCCGTAAAACTTATTTGTGTATTATTATGATAAAATACAAAAATTTATTACTTATATCAAAATAAAAATACAAATAACAATAGTTATACTTTCTTTACATTTTGTTATTTTTATGATATAAAAACACGGAAGGATTCATTATGAATACAATAAGAAAAACAGCGCGATTTTTTTACATCCGGACATTATCATTCCCGGTTCATCACATATGGAAGCTGCGGAAGTGATGCAAGATGAAAATTTATCACAAAAATTCAACGGACAGCACTTCGTATATAACATGGGAATATCCGGTCACAATATTTACAAGCTATGCCGTTACTTAAAAAAATCAATATGAGCTTTATCAACGGTTTTTATCCTATCTTTAATCTTGGAACAATGAAAGGTCAGATTTTATTTTTTTCGGCATGCGGTTTAGTAATCTGCTTAGCTTATACCGATTCCGGCCCGTTTATATATGCAAATTACTAATTCAATCTTCTCCGTAAATAAATTTAGCTGCAAACAAACTTCGGCTAAAATAGGATTACTCTCTGTTTTAGCCGAAATATTTTTTTATTTATCAATAATATCAAGAAAAGACGGAAGCCGCCGCCTCCGTCTTAAATTATTATAAATTACTTTTTCTTCTTACCGAAAAAGCCTTTCTTCTCAGGTTCGGCATTCGCCGCCGCGGCGGGATTTGCGCTTGCCGAGAACGGGTTTTTCTTGCCCGAAAGGCTGTCAAATTCCTTTAAAAGCTCCTTCTGTCTTTGATTAAGCTGTCTGGGAACCTCAACGATAATTCTTATGAGCATATCGCCCTTGCCCCGTTGATTGAGCATCTGAATGCCCTTGTCCTTTATCTTGAAAACATCTCCGCTCTGCGTTCCGGCAGGGAGAGTATATTTAATCTTGCCGTCAAGAGTGGGAACAAGAAGCTCATCGCCCAAAGCCGCCTGCGCGAACGATACGGTAACGTCGCACCATATATTGTATCCGTCGCGCTCAAAAAACGGATGGGGACGCACGTTTATTCCAACTCTCAAATCGCCTGCGGGGCCTCCGTTGATACCCTTGTTTCCCTGTCCTCTGACGTTTACCGCCTGACGGTCGTTAATGCCTGCGGGGATATCCACATCAATTTTAACGGGACGGCGAATCATGCCCTTGCCCTTGCACCTGGGACAGGGGGACGTGACTATCGTTCCCTTGCCGCCGCAGCGCGAACAGACCTTGGATGAGGATATAACTCCGAACGGAGTGCGCTGCTGTGTATTTATCTGACCCTTGCCCTTGCAGTCGGGACACGTCTGCGTGGTTGAACCCTTTGCCGCGCCCGTGCCGGAGCATTCGTCGCATACCTCTATACGGTAAACGTCGACAGTCTTTCTGCATCCCCTGGCCGCCTCTTCAAACGATATGGAAACATTCGTCTGAATGTCGCTTCCCCTCTGAGGGGCGTTGGGATTTGCCGATCTTGACGAGCCGCCGAATCCGCCGCCGAAAAAGCTTGAGAATATATCGCCCAAATCGAAATCCACTCCGCCGTCAAATCCGCCGAATCCGCCGCCGAATCCGCCGCCGCCCGCGCCGTAGCTCGGGTCTACTCCCGCATGACCGAAACGGTCGTATTTAGCCTTTTTATCACTGTCGGACAGAACCTCATAAGCCTCGTTGACTTCCTTAAATTTGGCTTCCGCGTCCTTATCGCCGGGGTTGAGGTCGGGATGGTACTTCTTTGCCATCTGTCTGTATGCTTTTTTAATATCGGCCTCGCTCGCATTCTTTGAAACGCCGAGTACCTCGTAATAATCTCTTTTCTCCGCCATATATGTTTCCTTCCGATCTCATATTGCCGAACGTACCCCACCCCGAAACGGAGTGAGGTAACGATTGCTTATAATTACTCGTTTACGTCGGTGTAGGGAGCCTCGTAATATCCGTCGGATCCGGGAGCAGACTGTCCGCCGCCTGCCTGTGCGTTAGGGTCAAAGCCCTGTGCGCCGGGCTGTCCCGCCGCTGTGCCGTTAGCCTCCTGAGCCGCTTTGTAAAGCTTCTCGGAAACGGCGTAGAAGTCCTTTTCAAGCTCTTCCTGTCTTGACTTGATAAGATTAAGATCCTGACCCTTAAGAGCCTCTTTAAGAGCGTCAATCTTTGATTCAAGCGAACTCTTTTCGTCTGCGGTAAATTTATCTCCGTTTTCGGAAACAATCTTCTCGCTCTGATAAACCATCTGATCCGCCGCGTTTCTTACATCAAGCTCTTCCTTGCGTTTCTTATCCTCATCGGCAAACTGCTCCGCCTCGCGTACCGCCTTATCAATATCGTCCTTTGACATATTGGTAGAGGATGTGATTGCGATGGACTGCTCTTTGCCGGTGCCGAGATCCTTAGCCGAAACGTGTACGATACCGTTAGCGTCGATATCGAACGTTACTTCAATCTGAGGCGTACCTCTTCTTGCGGGAAGAATACCGTCAAGGTGGAATACGCCCAACGTCTTGTTATCCTTTGCAAACTCTCTCTCTCCCTGGAGAACGTGAACCTCAACCGATGTTTGATTGTCCGCCGCGGTGGAGAATATCTGACTTTTCTTAGTAGGGATAGTGGTGTTTCTCTCTATAATCTTAGTGCATACGCCGCCGAGAGTTTCAATACCCAGCGACAGGGGCGTAACGTCGAGAAGAAGCATACCTTCAACTTCGCCGCCCATAACGCCCGCCTGAATAGCTGCGCCTATTGCGACGCACTCGTCGGGGTTAATGCCCTTGAAAGGCTCTTTGCCGGTGAATGATTTGATTGCCTCCTGAACGGCGGGGATTCTCGAAGAACCGCCGACCATAAGAACCTTGTCAATTTCGCTTATTTTAAGACCGGAATCAGAAATAGCCTGACGTACCGGACCCATGGTAGCCTCTACGAGGTCTGCCGTCAGCTCGTTGAATTTAGCTCTTGTGAGAGTCATTTCAAGGTGCTTCGGACCTGTCGCGTCGGCAGTAATGAAGGGAAGGCTTATTGTTGACGTTGTAACGCCGGAAAGCTCGATTTTGGCTTTTTCGGCGGCCTCCTTAAGTCTCTGCATAGCCATCTTATCGCCTCTGAGGTCGACTCCGTCGGATTTCTTAAATTCGTCCGCAATCCAGTTGATAACTCTCTGGTCAAAGTCATCGCCGCCAAGTCTGTTGTTGCCGGCCGTGGCAAGAACCTCCTGAACGCCGTCGCCCATTTCAATGATGGAAACGTCGAATGTGCCGCCGCCGAGGTCGTAAACCATAATCTTCTGATCGTTTTCCTTATCGATACCGTATGCAAGAGCCGCCGCCGTAGGCTCGTTTATAATTCTCTTAACATCAAGACCGGCAATTCTGCCCGCGTCCTTTGTAGCCTGACGCTGCGAGTCGGTGAAATATGCGGGAACGGTAATAACAGCCTCGCTTACCTTGCCGCCGAGGTAGCTTTCCGCGTCTGATTTCAGCTTCTGAAGAATCATTGCCGAAATTTCCTGAGGAGTATATTTTTTATCGTCTATTGAAACATGATAATCCGAGCCCATCTGTCTTTTGATTGAAGAAACGGTGCGGTCGGGATTCGTAATTGCCTGACGTTTTGCAACCTGACCTACCATTCTTTCGCCGTTCTTGCCGAACGCAACTACCGACGGTGTAGTTCTTGCGCCCTCAGCGTTGGCAATAACGACAGGCTCTCCGCCCTCGATAACCGCTACGCATGAATTTGTTGTACCTAAGTCAATACCTATAACCTTTGACATAATTTATTATCTCCTTTAACGAGTGAATATCTTAATTTATATTAATCGGCTTGCGCCGGTTTTTTTCAGTTTGCAACCTTTACGGCCGCGGGTCTTAAAATTTTATCGCCCATTTTATAGCCCTTTATAAACACGTCGGCTATAACGTTTTCGCCGAAATTTTCATCGTCCGTATGCATAACGCCGTTGTGCATATTCGGATCGAATCCGTCGCCCGTCTCGCCGAAGCTCTCAACTCCGAGACTTTTCATCGCCTCGGTAAGCTGGGTGAATATCATATCGATACCCTTTTTATAAGTTTCAAAATCGGGCTGTTCCGTTTTTTCCGCCCTCTCGAAATTATCGATAACCGGGAGAAGCTTCATGACTATTTCGCTCTTTGAATCAAAGTAAATAGCCTCTTTTTCCTTTTGAGTACGTTTTCTGTAATTGTCGTACTCTGCAAGCGTTCTCAGCAGCTTATCGTTAACCTGCGAAAGCTGACTTCTTATATTCTCAAGCTCGGAATCGAGCGAATCCTTTTCGCCGGCGGAATTTTCCGTTTCACTGCCGTTTTCCGTATCCTGCGTCTTTTCAGATTCTTCTTTTATATCGTCCGTCTTTTTTTCGTCAGCTTCTTTTACCTTTTTATTTTTTGTCTTTTCGGACTTTTTTGCCTCTGCCATTGCAGTCACCCTGCTTTCCTTTATTCTTCAATTGCCTGCGATAAAGCTCTGCCGACAAGCTCCGAGGTAAATTTAAGACACGGTATGATTCTCGAATAATCGCTCCTTAACGAGCCGATTACCGCAAGCGAACCTACCTGCCGTGAGAGAACCGAATAACCGACCGTCATGACAGCCGTATTTTCAAGCTCCCTGTATCTGTTTTCTCTGCCGAGCGTAACGCGTACGCCGTCGGACGAAGAGGACAGCACTCTCGCAAGCGCGTCCGTATGCTTCATAAATTCCATAACCGAATGAGCCTGCGAATCAAAACCGTCAAGATACAGAAGATTTGACTCCCCGCATGTAAGTATCTGGCTCTGTGAAGCCTCCGAAACAAGCGTCCTGAGAGTAACCATAAGCGGAAGCATTGCCGTCATTTTATCTCCGAGCGAAGCCGTTATGCTCTGAATCGCACCCGCCGTCAGCTCATCCGTCCGTTTGCCGATGAAACACGAACCCGCAATCGAATAGAAAAGCTCAACCGTATCCATATCAAGCGGTACTCCGCATTTGCATATTGAGCTTTTTACAACGCCGGTGGATATCATCATCACGACAAGCGCAGTGTAATTTCCGACGGGAACAAGCTCAACTCTTCGTATCACCGCCTGCGAATCGAACGGCGTCGACATTGCGGCGGCGCATCCGGTAACGGATGAAAGAATCCGTCCCGCCTGTTCAAGAATCTTTACCGGGTCGCCGAGAGTCATATCAAACCGGCTCTCGATACGAAATCTGTCCGCGTTGCTCAATTCCGCGGGATTGATAAGGTTGTCGAGATAATATCTCAGACCTCTCTGCGTCGGCATGCGTCCCGCTGAGGTGTGGGGCTGGCTGAGCAGTCCCATAGCCGACAGCTCCGCCATTTCGTTACGGACGGTAGCCGATGAAACCGCAAGCGCGGAACAAAGAACCGAAGAACCTACGGGTTCGCCCGCGGCAATATAACGCTCGACTACGAGAGTTAACAGCTTCCTTTTTCTTTGCGATAATTCCATCATGCTGACCTCCGTTTGGTTAGCACTCACATCATTAGAGTGCTAACCTTTATCTATAATATAATACGCAAAAACTCTTTTGTCAATACTTTTTCCAAAAAAAATTAAAATATTTTTGTCATTCTCCCGTTTTAAGTGCTAAATTTATCTTTAAAAAAATACGGCAGACAAACCACTCTTCAGAACGTTCAACCATATATATATCTGTTTTATACGTTTATAAAACACGGTTACTCAAAATTTAATAACGGCAGTTAC
>CAVGCY010000038.1:0-1948 GCA_963627915.1 Bacteroidaceae bacterium
GCATTTTTTGTCCTTGGAGAGGGACATTAAAAACTACTACTTTATTATACGAGGACGCGTATATATATACGGCGGCGGGAACGTTATTCAACACGACGGAGGACGCGAACAGCTTTATCTTAGCAAGCAAGAATACGGACTTGCCCGCAACGGATTTTGTACACGAGTTCGAGGCGGTCGTCGACAACGCAAAGGCAGGCGAAAAAATCGGAAAAACGAAACTTTCGACCGAAATAGCCGAAATCGCATACGATATCGGCTTGAACTCCGGTAAAGGCGCATACAGAACGTTTGAGAGCGGAACGAGTATAAAAGGCAATAAAGACATGTCTAAGCTCGATATTAACAATCTTAATTACGGCATTACGAATATGTCGACGACGAGAGGCGGACAGTCGAAAACCGATATGGAAGTAATAAGCCGTACGCTTGACGCGTACGGCAGAAAAAACAATATTAAATATGTTTTCGTCGATTCTATAAAATCGCCGAACGGCAAAAATGCGAGCGGAACGTACTCCGCAGAAGATAATGTCGTTTATCTTTCCGTCAACTCTAAGAATCCGTTATCCGTCGCCGCGGGACATGAGACGTTCCACTACATGAAGCGGAATAATTCCAATGTGGGACAGGAGTTGCAGGAGTATATCATTAATAAACTCAAAGCCGACAGCAGTTACGACTACGACGCGAGAGTTAAAGAGCTGTCCGAGCTGTACGGCACGGAAGATACGGACGCGATAAACGAGGAAATCGCGGCGAACTCGATGTTTGATATATTCGACGAAGCGACGGTTAAGGACCTCGCAAAAAATCATAAAAAACTCTTTGATATCGTCAAGGAGAAGCTCGGCGAAATACTCGAATATTTAAAAAACGCGGTAAAAAAATACGCCGACTTCTTAGGTAACAAAGAAGCTCGGTCGAATCTTAGAAATGACTATGAAGCGCTGCAGAGTATAAGGGACAGAATGGATAAAGCTCTCGAAGAGATTAAGAACGGGGAGAGTGAAAAAGCGGAGATTAAGAAAACGGAGACTGAAGAGAAGTTTTCAATCGAATATACGGAGGATGATATTCCTGTTGTTGTCGTACGTGATAATATCTTAAAAGACGAGTTTAGTTATAAAGACAAAATCAAAGACGTAAAGAGGTATTTCAATAAGTTTGAAAAAATACCGGCTCATTTTATTGAGATTAATTTCACAAAGAAATCAGTTAATGAGTACACAAGGTCAAGGTATACACAAAACCTCTCGCATGAAAACGCAGATATGGTTATTGATAAAATGAAAACTGCCGGACATCCCTACGATATTGTATATGCCATCACGGACTTCCGGCACGAGTCACCGAGTCATCCGCGTAAGGATAATATTGTAGGATTTATCAGAGGCGATATTTTACTTGATGTCAGCGGAAATAAGTATAAGGCGGAGACATTAATAGCTTTGACAAACAGGGGCAAGTATATAATGTATGACATTGTTAACATGCGTGAGGAGTCTTTTAAATATAAAGAGAGAGACTCCCAAAATACAGTTCATCGCAAAAGCGAAGCTGTAGGTTATAAGAGTCTCTCTACTGATAGTATATCCGATTCATTGAAAAATGTCAACAGGAAATTTTCGGAAAAATTCTCGCTCGACGAGAACGAGGATGTTGTTAATAAGTATAATCAGGTGCTTGCCGAAAACAAACATCTGCGTGAACTGAATACTATACTGCGGGAGGAAATGCAGAAAACGCCGAGAGGCAAAATCGGAAAGAAAGGCGAAAAGGCGTTAACTGACATTGCGAAATCGCTTATACGTAAATACAAATCATCAGCGGAGAGAAGCTCAAAGACGAAGAAACGCGAAAATTTGTTTCCGATGCTTTTCGTGACGGCACACTGAAAACAACCGGAACGGAAATTGATAAGCTCATGCCGCCGGTTTCCCGCTTT
>CAVGCY010000038.1:1958-3097 GCA_963627915.1 Bacteroidaceae bacterium
ATTGCCAAGCTGAAAGTATTCTTTGAGAAATACTTTGGCTTAGGAATTGCGGAGCTTCAAGCCGAGGAACAGGAACAGCCCGTTGTTTATGAGACCGAACCAAGCTATCAAATGGCGGCGGAAGAAGCTGCGCCGTATGCAACAAGAGAAAAGTAAATCATGATTAAGTCAAGGGCGATCAACCGTAAAAAGCTGGTCGCTTTTCTTTTTTCAAAAATCAAAAATTGAAACAACGAGGAGGTACGCACTATGCAAAACTACAAACCCATCATCCCGCCGGAGATTCAATCAGCGAAAGAAAAGAAGCTGCTGGCAGAACGGGAACGCATCGACACCAAACTGACCTACCACAAGCACCGGCTAAAAGCGCTTGAACACGAAGAAGCACAGCTTGTAAGAAAAGCCCGCAATCATCGTATTTTCACCTGTGGCGGTATTATTTTGTAAAGATTACTCTTCGTGGGAATTGTTATAGGCAATGCGGATATCTTCGGGGAGGCCGTCCGGCGTTAATGCTTTTGCCGTATCTTCGTTGCCGTCCTTCATGGCCTGTGAGTAATACCAGCACTTGTATTTGAGCATATCCAGAGCTCTGTTCATCTGCCTGATTTCAGCTTCTGCACGTTCCTTTTGCTTTTGAATCAGCTCTAAACGATTTGAATAAGTGGAAGAACCCTCTACACACCAGTCCATAAAGAGCTTGATATCCTTGATTTTCAGCCCGGATTTTTTCAGACACTCGATTACTCTGAGTGCTTCGATTTCGTTATCGCTGAATTTGCGGATACCGGATTCACGTGTAAGCCGTGGGAACAATCCCTGCTTATCGTAATAGCGAAGCGTCGAGATTGGCAAATCAAACATTTCCGCCGCCTGTCCGATAGTATACATGGCACACCTCCAAAATTATTTTAAAAATATCTTGACCTAAAGTTAGGTTTATGGGTTATTGTTAGTATAGCACATCGGGAGATGCGCTGCAAGTTATGAAAATAGGGAGGAATTGTTCAATGAATAAACCATATATCATTTGCCATATGATGACATCGATAGACGGACGAATTGACTGTGCTATGACCGAGCGTCTGCCTGGAGTAGAGGAATATTACAGCACCCTTGACTTGTTGAATGCACCGACA
>CAVGCY010000039.1:0-46667 GCA_963627915.1 Bacteroidaceae bacterium
TGTACTATGCTCATCCGTACAGTGCTTGGGAAAGAGGCTCAAACGAAAACGCCAACAAGCTAATTCGGCGATTTATTCCCAAGGGCTCCGATATCGGCAAATTCTCTCATGAGAGAATTAAGTTTATAGAACATTGGATAAATAATTATCCCAGAAAACTATTTGATGGCAAGTCCTCAAATATCCTTGTTGAACAAATTTTTGCCACTTAACTTTGTGGAATCTTTATATTGCAATTTATATTTTTATGAAAAGCACTATCTTTTTACGGCTTGATGTGCTATTATATTATAGAGTTTATGTAAGTAAAAAAAAGAGGTGCCGCGAATGAACCCAGTATTAAAATATAGAGGCGGGAAATCGCGAGAAATTCCCCGCTTTCTGCAGTACATTCCCGACGACTTTGATAGATACATTGAACCTTTTTTCGGCGGGGGTGCCGTATATTTCCATCTTGAACCCGAAGCCGCTATTATAAATGATGTGAATGAGCGGCTTATGCGGTTCTATTGGCAACTGCGCGATAATTATCCCGAAATGCGCGTACAGCTTGATGAATTGCAACGCTTGTACGAAGCTAATCAAGCTGCTTTCAAAAGCCTAAAAGCGCAAAAGCCTGACGAACGTGTACCGAATGCGAACGAAGAATTATACTATAGAATGCGGGAACTTTTTAATCACCCCGACGACAGTTATTTAGACGGTGTTGTATATTTCTTTATTAATAAAACAGCGTATTCCGGCATGATTAGATATAACAGCAATGGCGAGTATAATGTTCCTTTTGGACGCTATCCAAATCTTAACACACAATTAGTCACAGAGCAACATAGTCAATTATTGCGTGGAGCAGACCTATATGGCCTTGATTACAAGGATATATTTGATATGGCGGGCGAAGATGATTTCATATTCCTTGACCCACCGTATGATTGTGTTTTTAATGACTATGGGAATATTGACATGATGAACGGTTTCGATGAAGCAGAACACAGACGTTTAGCCGCCGATTTTAGAAACCTACCCTGCCGTGCGCTTATGGTTATAGGAAAGACCCCGCTGACTATGGAGCTGTATGGAGATTATGTTTTTGACGAGTATTACAAGAATTATGCTGTGAATATAAAAAACCGTTTCAATAACGATAAAATGCACATTGTTGTAAAGAACTATTAAACCAGGAGGGCGAACGCATGGCATACTTAAAGAATAGAGCATTATTCTTCACAACGTCGCCCCGCACCCCGTCTAAAATGATACCGGAGATACAGTTGTTAAGTGAGCATCTTTCCGGGCAAAAATGGAATAAGAAAACGCAGATTGCGTTTATAGATCTTTTAGCAAAATCAGGCTTTTTTGAGGGTAGCGGTTCGTCAAACAATAAAGACTTTAGTGCAAGAGACAGGATAAACCGAGCGCCAAAATCGTTAGGTTTTGTTGACTTATCCCCGGAAATTCAATTAACTGACGCAGGAAAAGCATTAGTTTATGGAAAGCGCCCGCAGGAAGTATTCTTGCGTCAACTGTTGAAGTTTCAGTTGCCGTCTCCGTACCATGTTGAAACAGCAGGTATTGAGGGAACTTTCTTTATAAAGCCGTATTTGGAGATTATGCGGCTAATCCGGGATTTAGAAAGCCTTTCCTTTGATGAATTGAAAATATTTGCCCTTATGCTGACGGATTATAGGCAGTACGATACCGTCAAAAAAGCTATTCTTGATTTTCGGGCAGAAAAAGAAGCCCATAGAGGGCAGTATAAAAAATTTGTAGATAAAAAGTGGACAGCAGCACTTTTGCAGACTTATTCTGATGACATTTATGCGGGTAATACAAAAACACGAGAGACAACAGATAAAAGCCTTAAAAAGTTCTTAACCACGAAGAAAAGCAATACACGAGATTATACCGATGCTTGTTTCAGATACTTGCGCTATACCGGGCTTGTCTCCATTTCTCATAGAAATCGGTCTATTGCTTTTTACCCTGACAAAATAAAGGAAGTAGATTTCATTCTCGCAACTGTTGACCGTAAACCCGTTTTTGTTGATGATACAGATGGGTATAAAGCATATTTGTTCAATGCTGCTATTCCTGCGCTATATGTTGATAACATCGAAAATGTCATTGACCATTTAATGCGTATAAGCAATTATACACAAAGACAGCTTTCCGGCAAAAGCATTGAAGAACTCAAAGATATTCGTGACGCTATTGTTGCAGAACGAAAAGCGGCTGTTATTAGTGCTCAGGTAACAGAAATAAAATCCTATGCCCTGTATTCAGAAATCATTGATACCTTTAATGAGATTATTTCCGATGGATACTATGACGCACCGCTAATGTTGGAGTATAACACATGGCGAGCAATGACAATGCTTGACGGCGGAAATATTAAGGGGAATTTCAAATTTGATGATGTCGGGCAGCCCCTTTCTACCGCGTCCGGGAATATGCCTGATATTGAATGCGACTATGATGATTTCGTTTTGTCTGTAGAAGTTACAATGCAACAGGGACAGCGCCAATACGAAAGCGAGGGCGAACCCGTAGCGCGGCATTTTGGACAGATGAAGAAACGAACAGTTAAAGACGCATACTGTCTGTTTATAGCCCCTACTATCAATAAAGCGAGTTTAGCACATTTCTTTGCGCTAAACAAAATAGGTATTTCATACTATGGCGGTAAAACTAAAATCATTCCGCTTGAATTAGACCAGTTCATGCGGCTGGTAGAAAATTCCTATAATTATCACACACAACCGACCCCGCATAATATCCGGCAGTTTCTCGATGAAGTCATGCGACAAGAAGAACTTGCTGTTGATGAAAATGACTGGAATGAAAAAATCCAAAATTGCGTTGCAGAATGGTTAGCAGCGTAATATCGAACAATACCCACTATCTTCAAGTATCTACTTGCAGATTTAAGCGACAAACAGGCATAGCAAAAGGGAGTCGAAGCGGAAAGAGGGTGGATATAAACCTTATGGGTTCGGCTCTCTTTTGCTATAAGAAAACGGCAGAAATCCTTTGTTTTCAAGGGTTTCTGCCGTTCTGAATATACTCCTTTACAGAATAAACATTTATGACAGCGACGGCAGAAGTATCCACACCGACAGAGTTGTAAATAATTACCTCAACGCAGATTCATTCGGCGAAATAACGTTTAAAACAAATTGCGTCCCATCCGGCAGCCGCGTTGAAATAACCGCGCTCAACGCTTACTGTATGGAGAGCGAACCGCTTGTTTACACCGGCAAATAACTGAAATAGAAAATTTAAAAACAAATGAAACAAAAAAATTTCAAAAAACACTTGCATTTATCTTGAATTTCTGCTAATATAGTTTAGCAATTATAGAAGTATTACGGCGAGGAGGTGCGTACCATGGCAAAGTGTGATATCTGCGGTAAGGAAGTTGCTTTCGGCATTAAGGTTTCCCATTCTCACAGAAGATCAAACAGAACATGGAAGCCCAATGTAATGAAAGTTAAGGCTATTGTCAACGGCACTCCTAAGAGAGTTCATGTTTGCAGCCGCTGCCTTCGTTCCGGTAAGGTTACAAGAGCAGTCTGATTTACGATTTTGATTCTTACAAAAAAAGCTCCGATTATTTTCGGGGCTATTTTGTTATATATGTTCGGAGTTGATAAAATGGCAAAGGAAATTAAACAGCAGTACCTGTCCGGAGAGCGCGCAATGGCTTTTGAAGACGGAGTCGATATATACGACTGCATTTTCGCAGACGGGGAATCGCCGTTAAAGCACGGCAAAAATTTAAAATTATACAGTACTATGTTCAAATGGAAATATCCGCTCTGGTACTGTGAAAATATATACGCTGTCGGCTGCGCATGGTTTGAAAATGCAAGGGCGGGCGTATGGTATACGAGAAACATGGAAATTACGGATTCGGAAATAGAAGCTCCGAAGAACTTTCGCAGATGCAAAAACGTAAAAATGAAAAACGTTACCTTTCCCAACGCGTCCGAAACTCTTTGGGAATGCTGTAATGTTAAAATCGATAACGTAACGGCAAAGGGCGATTATTTCGCAATGAACAGCAAAGATATCGAAATTGACAATCTTACGCTGTACGGAAATTACAGCTTTGACGGCGGAAAAAATATCACAGTCAAAAATTCAAAGCTCCTTTCAAAGGACGCGTTTTGGAACTGCGAAAACGTCACGGTCGAAAATTCGTTTATTTCGGGCGAATATTTAGGCTGGAACTCAAAAAATCTTACGTTTGAAAACTGCACGATAGAGAGCTTGCAGGGACTTTGCTATATAGAAAATCTCGTTATGAAAAACTGTAAGCTCATAAATACGACTCTTGCGTTTGAATATTCATCCGTCAATGCCGAGATAAATTCCCGCGTCGATTCCGTATTCAACCCGCTGTCGGGAATTATAAAAGCACGGTCAATAGGAGCGATTACGCTTGACCCGGCAAAAATCGATCCTTCAAAAACAAAAATAATTACGTCCGAAAAGGAATAATAAATATGATATACGATTTTGATACGGTAAACGACAGACGTTTTGAATATTCAATGAAATGGGACGTTTCGGACGGCGAACTTCCGATGTGGGTTGCCGATATGGATTTTAAAACAGCTCCGGAAATAACAAAGGCGATTATAAAACGCGCCGAACACGGCATTTTCGGATACACGGATGTTCCCTCCGAATGGAAAAACGCAGTTATATCATGGTACAAAAAACGTCATTCACTGATTATCGAACCTGATAGTCTGATGTTTTCGACGGGAGTTGTCGCGACAATATCAAGCCTTGTAAGAAAACTTACTACGCCGAATGAAAACGTTTTATTGCAGACTCCGGTTTACAATATATTTTTCAACAGCGTCATTAACAACGGACGAAGGGTTCTTACATGTCCTCTAATCTATGACGGAAATAAATATGAGATAAACCTGACCGATTTTGAGGAAAAATTATCGGACAAACAGACGACTCTGTTTATATTATGCAATCCCCATAACCCAACGGGTATTATATGGGACAGAGAAACGCTTGCGGCAATCGGAGCGTTGTGCGAAAAATATCACGTCACCGTAATTTCCGATGAAATTCACTGCGACTTAACAGATCCGGGACACGATTACGTTCCGTTTTCCTCGGTAAATGACGAGTGCAAATACAACAGCATAACGTGCATTGCTCCGACAAAGACCTTCAATATTGCCGGACTTCAGACCTCTGCGGTATATGCTGAGGACGAATACCTTTTTCATAAGACCCGGCGCGCACTCAACACGGACGAGGTCGCAGAACCGAATGTTTTCGCAATCACCGCGGCAATCGCAGCTTACAGGCACGGGGAAAAATGGCTTGATGAGCTGAGAGAATATCTGTATTTAAACAAAAAAGAGGTACGCGGTTTTATTGAAAGAGAGATACCCGAAATTAAGGTTACGGATTCCCACGCAACATATCTTCTATGGCTCGACTGCTCGAAAATATGCAAAAATTCAGACTTTCTTGCGGATGATATCAGAGCGAAAACAGGTCTGTATCTTTCAAAGGGAAGCGCGTTCGGCTCAGGCGGAGAAGCATTTCTCAGAATGAACGCCGCCTGCCCGAGAAAAACTCTTATTGACGGACTGAACAGACTTAAAACATATTTTGAATTATCAAAATAAAACAAACCGTAAATCGTAATTCCGAAAAGAAATGCGATTTACGGTTTTTCTGTTAATTTATTTAATCAAGCGTGCTTGTCTGCCTTGCGCGTTCCCTTGCCATACGCATCCGCCGGTTTTCACCCGAACGCGACGGCTCGATTTTTTTATATGATGAGGGAACATAACCGGGATTTTCCTCCGCCATTATTTTATCGTAAATTTCAGGTTCGTATATTCCGGCAAGAGTCAGCGCGAGAGCCTTATATTCCTCAGCCCTTTCGTTTGCAAGAAAATTACGGTTAATCTTCATAAGAACCGATTCCTTTCTCGAAAAATCCATCATTGAAACGGCTGCGGCGGCCTGGTCGGCTCTCGACGGGTCGAAAAATCCCGCGTTATAAAACTGAAGCGCAAGCTCGTTCTGAGCGGCCTTATTATAGGCGGTATTTTTCTGCGCGGAAACTTCAATATCAAATTCGGGGATTCTGTAACCGATTTCCGTACCGTCGTTCAAAAAAATCTTTTCGCCGGCCAGCATTTTGTCCGAGCATAAAATAAAGTCCATTTTTCCGTCTTCTCCGATAATTCTGAATTTTCTCTCCTCGGTGTAGAACTGTCTGATAAGACCGATTACAAGCTTGATAATCTTTGCATATGCGTTATAAGTATTTTTAAGAAAATCCCTGCTCGTCTTTCCGCTTGCCTCCTGAAGCGCGGCAATCGCGGACGCTGCCGTCACGGCGGAACCCGTACTGCCGTTATTAACGTCGCGGTTACCGCTCGTCTCCTTAAGCTCGTTTATCTTATTATTGAGAATGCTTACGTATACTCCGTTCAGAACGGGAACGTCAATAGGCTTTACATGCTTTTCGTCAAGATCACCCTCAACATGTACGATATCATTGCTCCAATCCGCAAATTCATCCTCGTTGATTCCGCCCGACATCTTCGAAAAATATCTTATTTTGGAACCGATTTTTGCATTTCTGACTATGGCGGCGTTCAGTTCGTCTATCTGAATCTGCGTATCCTTGCATATATCCGTATAAGAATAACCGCACGGACTTCCCTCAACGGGAAAAAGAACATCGAACACGAACGGATATTTGCCGTGGTCGTAAATACCCTCCGGAAAATGCTCCGGGTCGTTCTCTGTCGCAAACAGAACGGTATCGCCGACATATTTACAATAATGAACAACGGTTTTTGCTCCGATTTTCTTTTTATAATACCAATCTATCACAAGACTTTTATCCGTTGTGTCTACATTATCGTCATAACGGTATTTCGTAACGCTCAGCACATTGCGGGAAAAATTGATATTTTTCAAAAAAGGATATTCGCGCACAAGCGAATCATTGCCGTGAAGCTCGACAGTAAAGAAATTTTCGCTCGACTGAATATCCGTAATGCCCGGCTCCCAAAAGCATGAGAGCAAATCCATTTTTTTAACGGATATATCGCCAAGCCCGTTAAGCTTGTTTCTGTCCCAAAATACGCCGTAAACGCCCGTACCATGTTTTAATTTATACCACATTGCGTCCGAGTATGTCGCGGAAAAATCGTTCTGTTCAAGAATCACGGGAATAACGCCCGACAAAAGCTTCGCCTGTGAAACGTCGTTTTCCTCTCTGGGTAAAATATTCGGTTCGGGCATGGAATCCATAGCGTCCGCATGCTTTGAAACAAGCACGTTCCACAGCCATGCCGTAGCCGGAGTCTGTTTTTTACCGTTCTCATCGCTCCCCCACTGGCGAAGCTTCCAAAACTCCTCGTTCTCGACAATCTTACTTTCGAGCCTGCGCTTACCCGCTCTGTACTTCATAAGAATCTGCGAAGCCTTCTGCACCGCAGCCGAATCTACGGGTTTTACAATACCTTCAAATACTTCCATTTATTACTCTCCTGTCATACTACCGAGCTTGAAATAATACCCGGTTTATTTTTTTTGTTAATCTCGAGCGGGTCAAACGCCGGTAAATGCTTTTCTGTTTTCAATCTCGGCGGAATCGGTCTTGTCATGCAGAAGTACCGCCACTCGTCCGCGACATGGTCTTCAAGCGTTGTATCCAAATCCTCCGGCTTCGTTGCCGAGTACATAAGCGTCGGGATTGTTCTTATGAACGCCTTGCACGTATCAAATACATACATCATTGAATAGCCGTTTTCATCGAACGCCAGCCGGTAGTGGCACTGCATCCAGCCGGGAATCCTCTTATTATCTCCCGGTTCAAAATATATTCCGTACGTTTCCGCCGTTTCCGCTACGCTTTTGCCCCTCGACGTGTCCCAAATTGACGGGTCCGCTACGCCGAGGATGTGCTTGCCCCTTAAATACGGATGTTCGCTCTCAATCCGCTTTATATTCGCAAACTGCTCGTCGGGCGGAATCTTTATGCCCTCGTTCGGCGTTTTCGTACAGCCGTAATATTCTAAAATTCTGTATATCACGCCGTCGGAATCCACCGCCCACCACGCGCATGAAAACGGTTTGTTATATCCGAAGTCATAGCTTCTGTAAATATTCATGCCTTTAGGCTCGAACGGTTCTATAACGTGACAGAATCTGTGCGCCTTCTTCAGCTCCTCGGCGGTCATGCCGAGTTCTTCGCACTTCGAGCGCAGGGGATTTATTAAAAAGTCCTCAAAAAACATACCCTCGAAAACGTCCCATTTACCGTAAAGCCACATATCTTTTAACTTCGGCGGCAGCGCTTCGAGCTGGTTAATATAATCGGGCTGCTTGCACATTAACGCCTTGTTATCTGTTACGAGAGCCTGGATAAATGTATAATCGTCCCCGTTCTCGCCGTCCTCAAATTCTCTGTCGACAAACAGCCGTTTAAAATACGCGTGACTTTGTCCGCCGGGATTGCACGTGTAATATACGCGCTTCGGAAAGTCGTTAACGCCTCGGCAGCATGCCGTTATACCTTTAATCTGATATTCGCTCAGCTGCGTTGCTTCGTCAAGGAATATGCAGTCCCATTCCGTTCCCTGAAGCCTGTCAAGGTCTGTATCTCTTGAACAGTACATAAATGTTATTGTTGAACGGTTGAAAAACGTGTAACGCTTCTCCTTGTCGTTATACTTGACGTATTCGGGCATAAGGGCGGAGCTGACGAACATCTCACGCAGGGGACGAATGTGATTGTTAATAAGCTCCGGGTACGTCCGGCGGATTATAATCAACTTGATTCCGGGATATCTCAAACAAAGCAGAATCGCTTTAATCCTCACGACCCACGACTTTCCGCCCCCTCGCGCTCCGCCGTAGCCTATGTGTTTGTGTTCGTGCTCGTTTAAAAACAACGCCTGCTTGTCGTTCGGGGGCGGAATGTTCAGAATCATTCTTCCGCGCCCCCTTCGGGTTTAAAAAATACGTATATATCGTCTTTTTTTGCCGATTCCGTCTGCCTGCTTTTTTCAAGCTCCCATTTCTCCTGCTCAATACGCTGACTCTGCGCCTGCGCGGGAGTCTGAATATCGTTTACGTTCCGGATTATTGCGGTGAGATCCTTAAGAACGCTTACGCAGTCCTTAAGATTTTTCGTATCGGCTTTGTCCGTTTCGTCATCGGACGGCTGAGCCAGTATCCGGGTTATACGTTCAACCGCAAGATCCGCGGCATACGCAAGCGAAGCAATTTTTTCGTTTTCGCTCTCTGTACGCTCCTCTACGCCGGCATCCGATAACTGTTTTTTCAATTTCCTTTTCTCCGCCGCCCAACCCTCGTCCCTCGCATGCAAAAACAACGTTTGTTTCGGAATCGAGAATTTAACGCTTGTTTTCGCAAGCGACGCGTCTTCGTTTTCCATGTACCAAAGACGGGCGGCGTTCCAGTCATATTTATTCACTCTTTCACCTCTCAAAATTTTATAAATGCATTATACTCGTTTCGCCGCCGAACAGGTAATCCCCCCCCGTCCGTTTTTTACAGTTTCTCACAGACTCCGTCTGCCGCGCATACGCCAAATATATTTACGCCGCCATATCATACTGTTCCCCGAGAGATTTTGCATGCGGACAACGCATATAGTCATACGTACAGCAGTAATTTTTAAGCCAGAATTTTATCTCTCCCGAATTTTGAAACATAACGGCAAACGTCTGTTTGTCGTAATACCCCTCACAGACTATCGACTGTACGGATCTCGTTTTTCTGTAGAACGGACAAATTATGTTCTCCGAAAAAAGCTGTTTTACATTATCGCTCATTTTTTCATTCCCCTTTCATATCAGCCGTTTTTCTCGGCAAGAAGTTCGTTTATTTTCGACAGCCGTTCTCCGCACGGACGGCGTTTTCCGCTTTCGTAAAGGTAAACGGAATACCTTGAACAACCTATCATTTCCGCAAAATCGGCAACGCTCTTGTCCATTCCCGTACGCAAATCGATTATCTGTTTTCTCGAAATAATTTTCTCCCCGTTTTTTAATCTCATTCTTTTCTCCTTTCAAAAATAAAATATAGCCATTTTGGCTAATTTTTAATTAAAAAAATAAGCATATACTATTATTGAATTTTCAAAAAGACTCTGATTTTGATTTTCGCCTCCCATAGAACATTTGTTTGTCTGATTGCATGATACTGCTTTTTTGCCGTTTTGTCAATATGTTTTTCAGAACATGTTGACATTTTGGCTAATTTATGATATCATGGCATCGGTGATGAGTATGACTACGAATGAAAAGATAAAATATCTTCGCAAACGCAAATCAATGTCTCAGCAGCAGCTTGCCGAGGCAGTAGGATTCCGCACCGCGTCCGCCGTAAATAAGATTGAAGCCGGCATACGCGGAATCAGCGGAGCTAAGCTGACAGCGTTCGCAGACGCATTGGACACCACCCCCTCATATTTATTATCCGATATTTCGGATGATTCCGTAAATCCCCCCTCCGATTCCGGCAGAGAAATACGCAAGGTTCCGCTGATAGGCACCATTGCCTGCGGTCTTCCCGTTCTCGCGCAGGAAAACACGGAGGATATGCTCACTCTTCCGCCGCATGTAAACGCTGATTTTGCGCTCAAATGCCGCGGAGACAGTATGATTAACGCACATCTTTTTGACGGCGATATCGTATATATACGCCGTCAGCCCGACGTTGAAAACGGAGACATCGCCGCCGTTCTTATCGGCGACGAGGCTACGTTAAAGCGTGTACGGAAATACCCGTCAAAACTCGTTCTTTCACCTGAAAACCCCATGTACGATGAGCTTGTATATGAAGATTCCCGGCTTGACGATATACATATACTCGGAAAAGCCGTCGCATTTTTCGGCTATATAAGATAAAAATCTCCGTTCTGCCGCGCTAAAAAATCCTCAATGACATAATCAATATGAACTTCGTCCACATCGCAGCTTTCTATCATATCCGCAAGCTCCCGCACAGCCTGACGGTCTACGGACAAGTCCGATATACGTCTGTTCTTGTACTCTATACCGTATGTTGTGTAAACGGTACCCTCTATATCCGTTTCGGCGGATATCACCCTGCATTTTTCGATCGGTTTTTTTACTGACATTTTTATACCTCCTTGATTTGTCGTGAGTACTATTCTACACATTAACTACGGTTTATCAATCAGCATTTCTGACGATATCGAACAGTGGATTTTTTAGCATTTAACGTTATTTATACTAAAAATTATTGAATTTAGTCATGCATTCTATAATTTTTAACTTAATGAAGTTAAAAATTACTTCCTGTTTTTATACATAACGCAGCCGTAATTTTTTATCATGCTTAATTTTCGACAGCATAAAAATGAAAATCCTTGTTTGTTTTTTTAATATATTAATCGTTGTATTTTATTAAGCAGTTTTTAATAATTCATTTCCGATATATTAACAATATATTCTTTTCTGAATTTTTTTCGACTTTTTTATGCGGAGGTTTTCTCTTATGAACGAAAAAAACGATAATTTCGACAATTACTCATACGATATTCCCGTTTCGAGGAACAAACGCGAATCGTCTGTCGAATTTAATAAAACCGTCGACGACCCGATGGAAAAACGAAACGGCAGAAAAATCGCCGTTTCGATAATATGCACGCTTACCGCAATTGCAATGATTGCCGTAATTATTGCCGTTCCCGTAAAGTACGGCGGTTACAAAAATCTGTGGTATGAGATAAACGGCGGTAAAATAAATTATCCCTACGTTTTCGTTCACGGTCTCGGCGGACAGGGCGAGGACGGCGGGCTTGACAGCGTTTCCGATTATTGGGGTTCATCCTCCGGAAGCATTACCGAATATCTTAAAACCGAGGGCTTCGACGCATGCGCGCCGAGCGTCGGTCCGATTTCAAGCACATGGGACAGAGCGTGCGAATTATATGCCCAGCTTACCGGAACCACCGTAGATTACGGCGAATACCACTCCGAATTGCACAATCACGAGCGTTTCGGCAGACAGTACACAACCGCGCTCGTACCTCAATGGGGCGAAAAGATAAACGGCGGTCAGAGAGTAAAAATAAATCTTATCGGTCACAGTTACGGGGGAGAAACGGCGCGGCTGCTTGCATCTCTGCTTGAATACGGCGATGAAAACGAGCAAAACGCAAGCGGAAATGAAACATCTCCCCTTTTTACGGGCGGAAAAGGCTCTTATGTATTCAGCGTTACAACGCTTTGCTCTCCGCACAACGGAACGTCGCTCACATGTCTTATAAATTCCGTCGGTAAGCTTATAGGCGTCGATTCGACAACGGATCTGCTGACAACGGTCTGTTTTGCCGCAGCCGGCGTCACATCACCGGCATCCGGAATTTACGATTTTATGCTTGATCAATTCGGAATCGGAAAAATCAACGGCGGAATAAGCGAAATTAAAAATGCCGTCAGAGCCGTTACGGAATCGGACAACGACCATGCGGGCTATGATTTATCGCCCGACGGAGCAAGCGAATTAAATTCAAAAATAAAAACGGCAGAGAATGTTTATTATTTCTCATATTCATACTGTTCGACAAAGGAAGCATCCGTTTTAAACGGACAAACAGCCGATTTAAGCATTTCACTCCCCGTTCTTATCGGTTTTTCCGACGCAATGGGTATGTACACGGGCGTTACGGACGGCGGCATAAATGTCGATTCCTCATGGCAGTCAAACGACGGACTCGTAAACGTCGTATCGGCAAAATACCCGTTCGACGAGGAACACGAGGAATACATACCCGACAACACGAAGATAAAAAAAGGCGTATGGTACGTCATGCCGACAAAATCGGGACACCACGGCACGGTCATAGGCATGGACGGCAATACGTCCGAGGTACGTCAATTCTATTCGGATTTAACTTCAATGATTGAAAATTTACGCTGACGAGAATAAAACTCCCCGCTCTGCTAAAAATAACAAAAAAAGAGCGAGGAGTTTTTTTCATGGCTAAAAACAAAGACAATCAGAAGAAAAAATCAAAGAAGGACAAGTCAAAGCAGGACTTAAACACACAGAACGATAACAACACGCAAAACAAAGCTGAAAACGGCGCGGAAAATTAATTAAAAAAACAACAACAGGAAAAACCGGGACTTGACTTAAAATCGAGTCTCGGTTTTTTTCGGCTTATTATCTAAAAATCAATTATTCATACGGGACGAATCTTAATACATTCCAGCTTAAAGGCTTTAATTTAACGTGCGTTCTGCCGGAATCGGTTTTCTCCGTTTCAACATATGACGCAACGACGTTCATGGGATTTAACTCTGTATTTACGGCGTGCAAATCGGAATGTACAAGCTCGATATGTTCGCCGAGCCTCATTTTTTCAAACGAACGCATATCGATATTTAATATACAATCGTCGTTCATATCTCTGTTAATACAAAATACGGTAACACTGTTATCGTCGTTCAGTACGCATGCGGAATCGATATAATCAACGCCGTCAAACTCTGCGCAGTCATATTTTCCGCATTTTATGACAGGCTTTACCGAAACTCCCCTGCCGTAAAGCGACGCGTGCATAAGCGGATAATAAATTGTCTGCGCCCAGCATCCTCCGCCCGTTCTTGTCATAATCGGAGCAATAACGTTTACAAGCTGAGCCATGCAGGCAATTTTTACTCTGTCACAGTTACGCAGAAACGTTATCAGCATTGCGCCGACAAGCAAAGCGTCCTCAAAATTATAAATATCCTCAAGAAGCGGAAGAGCACGTCCCCATTTATCTCTTTTTTGAATTTCCTTATCCTGTTCGGAGGAATGATACCAGACGTTCCATTCGTCGAATGACAAATTAATCCGTTTTTTTGAATGAAGTTTTCCCTTAACGCTGTCACATACGGAAACTACCGTTTTTATAAAATCCTCAAGCTCAACGCTTTTTGCAAGAAAACTCATTGTATCGCCGTTTCGGTTATCATAATATCTGTGAAGCGAAATATAGTCGACGTTTTCGTAACACTGCGAAAGAACCTCATATTCCCAATCTCCGAACGTTTTCATATAATATCCCGAAGAACCGCAGACGACAAGCTCTATCGACGGGTCGACCCATTTCATCAGCTTTGCGCTCTCAGCCGCCGTTCTGCCGTATTCATATGCGGTTTTATGCCCGATCTGCCACGAGCCGTCCATCTCGTTGCCGAGACACCACAGCTTAATGCCGAGAGGCTCTTTTTTTCCGTTCCTTATTCTCATATCCGAATATTTTGTACCCGACGGATGATTTGCATATTCAACGATATCGCGGGCGTTTTCCGCACCTCTCGTGCCGAGATTTACGGCGTACATAACCTCGGTATCCGCCTTTTTTGCCCAGTCGCAGAACTCGTGCAGACCGAATTCGTTTGTTTCCGTCGTAAACCACGCAAGATCGAGTCTTTTCGGTCTGTTCTTAACAGGACCGACGGAATCCTCCCAGTTAAAGCCCGATACGAAATTTCCGCCGGGATAACGCACAACGGGAACTCCGAGCTTTTTAACAAGATTTAAAACGTCGGTTCTGAAGCCCTGCCCGTCCGCAGAAGGATGCGACGGTTCGTATATTCCGCCGTAAACGGCTCTGCCGAGATGCTCGATAAACGAGCCGTAAATCCTCGGGTCGATTCTCGATATTTCATAATCGCGGTCAAGTATCAAATCTGCGTTTTTCACAGCGTCCACCTCTCAGAATGTTTGATTTTATATTATCATCTCATCAAATGATAGTCAAATATTTTTTTCGTGAATATGATGAATTACGGGAGGTGTATAGAAATGTGCAATAATTGTCCTATGAACGAAGTTACGTCCGCATACATCGGCGCATACTGCGATATTTGCCGTAATATGGAAAATAATATGACTGAAATCACACTGACGGACAGCATTTCGCAGAATTTTATAAATCAGATGATACCGCACCATCAGGGCGGGCTTCAAATGTGCGAAAATATTTTAAAATATTCCGACTGTCAGTCTGTAAGATGTCTTGCGGGAATTATGATAACCGAGCAGAAACAGGGAATCGCCGATATGCAAAAAATATACGATTCAAGCGCAAATTTCGTAAATACAGACGCCGACAACGAATACTGTCAGCTTTGTTTTAATGAAATAAGTCAGAATATGTTTTACTGCATGAGAAATGCCAAAACCGTCGACAGCGTAAACGCAGATTTTCTCTATGAGATGATTCAGCATCACGCCGGAGCGGTCAGAATGTCTATGAACGTTATGAGATATCCCATTGCTCCCGCGCTTCGCTCGATTTGCTGTAATATAATAAGAACGCAGAACAGACAGATTGAAAAAATGCGGAGTATGCTATAAATCAGGTTTAAATATATGTTCGTATAATAAGAAATTTTCTTGTAATCGGGCAGAAAAACGGCGGACTGCAAACAGTCCGCCGAAGCTGTATATTAAGTTTGAAACTTTTTATTTTGCAAGGAAACGGGAGAGAAACTCCTTTGTCTTTGCATTTTTCGGATTGGCAAAAAGCTCGTGAGGCGCGCCCTGTTCGCATATTACGCCGTCCGCCATAAATACGACGTCCGTCGAAACGTCTCTTGCAAACGCCATTTCGTGCGTTACGACAATCATTGTAAGCCCTTCCTTTGCAAGCTTCGTCATAACCTCGAGAACCTCGCCGACCATCTGGGGGTCGAGCGCACTCGTGGGCTCGTCGAAAAGCAGAACCTCGGGTTCCATGGAAAGCGCGCGGGCAATTGCGACTCTCTGCTTCTGACCGCCGGAAAGCTGTGCCGGACGGGCGTTTATAAACGGCCTCATTCCGACCTTTTCAAGGTATTCCATTGCTATTTTCTTAGCTTCCGTCTTGGAACGCTTAAGCGCGGAAACCTGACCGACTATACAGTTATCGAGCGCGGTCATATTGTTAAAAAGATTGAAGCTCTGAAATACCATGCCGACCTTTGTACGGTACTGCGTTATCTTGATATTCTTTGAGGAAATATCCTTACCATGATAGAGAATCTGACCCGAAGTGGGAATTTCAAGCTGATTTATACATCTGAGCATTGTACTCTTGCCCGAGCCGGACGCTCCGATTATACTTAAAACCTCGCCCTTTTTTACGCTTAAATTAATATCTTTTAATACTAAATGATCACCGAACTGTTTTTGAAGGTGGACAAGCTCTATAACGTTATCCGACATATTACGCGTCCTCCTTTTTTATGTGAATTTCGGCTTTGGAATCACTCTGAGAACCAAGCACCGTATAATTTTCTTTTCCGTCAAGACGTTTTTCGACATAACGGAGAATCCTCGTAATCGTAAATGTAAGAATGAAGTATATAACGCATACGATAAGATAGGTCTGGAATGTCTGGAACGTTGATTTTTTGATAACGCCCGCAAAGAAATAAAGCTCCGTAACGCCGATAACGTTAAGCACGGACGTATCTTTTATGTTAATGACAAATTCATTGCTTATCGAAGGAAGTATATTTCTCATAACCTGAGGGATTATAACCTTTAACATTGTCTGCGAATGAGTCATGCCGATGCTCATAGCTCCCTCAAACTGACCTCTGTCAATCGATATGATACCGCCTCTTACGATTTCTGCCATATATGCGCCGGTATTGATTGAAACAATGATTAGACCCGAAGGGATAAGCGGAAGAGTGTTGCCGCCCGTTGCAAAAGCGTAGCCCCAGTAGATAACCATTGCCTGAACCATCATGGGCGTGCCTCTGAAAATCTCAACATATACAGCGATAATTGCATTTATAATTTTATGAAGAGCCATAAAGACAGGATTCTTTGACTTAGGCGCGGTACGAATAACGCCCGTCAGAAGTCCTATTATAAGTCCCGCAACAGTACCGATAAGAGAAATAAGCAGCGTATTGCCTACGCCCTTTAAAAGCTGGGGATAATATTTGACCAGAATGTCAATTACATCATTGAAAAATTCCATGGTAACTCCGTTTCGTTAAAACGGCAGACGCTTATTTCAAGTGTCTGCCGTCCGATTGATGTTTTATTACTTCTTAATTATAACGACAAGGTTTGAAATGTAATAAGGCTCTGAGAAGTCGATTTCCTGCTTGCGTTCCTCGGTCGGAGACATACCGGCTACGATAGCGTCGATTGTTCCGGCGTTAACGGCTGTGATGAGCGAGTCAAATTCCATAGCGTAAACCTCAAGCTTTAAACCGAGCTTGTCAGCTACATACTTCGCAATCTGAACGTCGTAGCCGTTAGCGTAAAGACCCTCCTGTCCTTCACTGCTGATGGAAACTGCGCCGAATGTCTCGGTATTGTCCGTCCAGTTATAGGGCTTGTAATTGCACTCCATGCCAACCTTGAGAGTTCCGGTCGGGTTTGCGGGAGTTTCACTTTCAATGGCGAACTTATCAACCGTTCCGCCGTTTGAGAGAGTAACAATCTGCTCCATAAGCTGTGATTTCTGCTCCTCGGTGATACCCGCAAGAACTTCGTTCACCTTTGCAAGAAGATCGGATCCCTTCTTAACGCCGATTGAAACGCTTACATCCGAGTCCGTTGCGGTAAAGCCTGTGTCATTATTCTTAAATGCAAGGAATGTAAGAGAAGAATTCTGCTCCGTTACCGAATATGCCGTAGGCTCTTCGGCAATATAGCCGTCGATAGCTCCTGTTGTAAGAGCGTTGAGAAGATCCGAGAAATCGGGGAGAATCTCCGCCTTTACATCGGGAATCTGATTAACGGCGTCAGCGTGAAACGTGCCGGTCTGCGCGCCTATCTTCATACCCTTAAGATCCTGAATAGTCTTAGCCTGCGTTATGGAGCTTACGGATGAAGCGGAATTTGAAACGTCCGCGCTTGTATTATCCGTGCTTTTTTCCTCACCGCAGCCTGCGAATCCGGTAAGACAAATTACGCCTGCGGCAACCAGTGCCAGTGTTCTCTTGAATGCTTTCATGATGATACAACTCCTGTTTTTTTATTAAAAAATACAAGCCTGCGAACCCGAAATGGTATCGCAGGCTTTGAATCAATCAAAATATGAAGATAACAAAAAGCCGTTGATAGTTCTCCACATACGAGGTATGTGACAGTTCTGCGCCTGTTAAGCGCAGCCCCAGCGGAACTCCCGGCGGCAAACCGAAAAATTCGCTTCGGCGGAACAGCCTTTCCTCCGACGCCGTATGCCGCGGCGCAAATGCCGGAGTACTAATCATATCCGCAGCCTCTATCAGGTGCTGCATGTCTGTATTTTTTTGTCTGCATTATAATCCCGCCTTTACGGTTTGTCAATAGTTAAAGCCGTTTTTCTTGAGTTTAAACAAAAACATTACAAAAAAGACGTTTCCGATTATTTCAGTTGCATAATAAAATTAAGAAAAAAAAGATTAAAATATTGACAGAACAGAATTAAAAATATATAATTTTCATTGGAAATTTAATTCTGAGAGGTAAAGTACAATGAAAAAAAGGTTACTGCTTGTTTTGTTTACCGTCATACTTTCTGCGTCGCTCGGCTTCTGCGTTTTTGCAGCCGAGGAGGTTGTAATCGATTCGACCGGAACGTATCAGTATACGTCTTATTCGGGTTACAGAGCAAGACTTGATAAAGTTCTGACTCAGCCGGACGCCGATTTTGTCATCCCCGAAACGGTGGACGGTATTAGGGTCGAATCTCTCGGCAGCGATATATTTAAAGTTGACGACGATACGGATTACAGCGAGAGTATTGTTACCGTAACGGTTTCCGATACTCTTAAAAGCTGGAATACGGGAGCGTTCAAAAACTGCCCGAATGTTGAAAAATTCATTGTTTCCGATACCAACACGGTGTTTACTGCGGACGAATACGGTATTCTTTTTAATAAAGAAATGACGAGGATTCAGGAAGTTCCGAATAACATTAACATTACCGAATACGTTATCCCGAGTACGGTTACGGCGTTTTACTCGAGCTTTTTTCCTCCTCAAATCGAAACTCTTACAATTCCGGAAAGCGTTACGGAGTTTTCTACAGGTGCTGTAAAGCATGACAATCAGAATAATGTTAAAAATCTTATTATAGAAAACTTCAGAGCAGACTGGCCCGACGGTGTTTTCTCAGAATGGAGTTCGCTTGAAACCGTAACCTTAGGTGAAAAATCGGAGGTTATAAGCGCAAACGCATTTCAAGGCTGCAGCGGTTTAAAGAAAATTAATGGCGGCGAAAATATAAAGACAATAGGGAACAAAGCGTTTTCGGGATGCGCAAATCTTACAGACGTACGCTTTGAAAACGTTACCGAAATCGGAGAGTATGCTTTTAATTTCAGCGCTCTGACGACTGTTCCCTACGGCGATAAACTCGAAAAAATGGGCAAGTATGCATTTCTGCGCTGTGACTTATTACAGAGCGTAACAATCCCCGCTTCTCTCAGTGTTGTTCCTCAATCGGCGTTCTGGGATTGCAACGCTCTTACGGAACTTAATATGGAATACGGCTGTACATATATAGGCACGGACGCGTTTTACAGATGTAAACTTACGGATATAAAGATTCCCGGCAGCGTTAAAACTATCGGGGATAAGGCTTTTAAATTCCAAACAGGCGGACAGATGACCATAACGCTTGAAGAGGGCGTCGAAAATATAGGAGCAGAGGCTTTTGCCTGTTTTAATGAATATTTTTACACGTCTTTTTCATTGCCGAATTCGATAAAAACGATAGGCGAAAATGCATTTGATAATCACAAGTGCAGTTCGTTTACCGTACCGGAGGGCTGTAAATCAATAGGCAAGGGAGCATTTGATTCGGATAAGATTTCGGATACTTTCACGCTGACCGTATTAAGTCCGGACTGTGTTTTTGATGATGAGGGGGTATTCCAAGGTAACAGCTGTCATAATGCTTTATATTATGCTTATCCCGGTTCGACTGCCGAAGAACATGTAAAAAGTCATCCCACGTATGTTGCTTATACGAAGACATCCGGCGAGGTGATATACGGAACAAACACGTTCGTTTCGCTGTGTGATGAGGGCAGACATGTGCCCGAAGATACTTGCAGTATATATACGCGCTGTAAATACTGCGGTATGGAAATGATGACGCATACGGACGAAAATAACGACAATATCTGCGACATTTGCGGAAAATTCTGCGGAAAAATCGACGTTGAATTTTCAAACTCAATTTTAAGAATTTTCTCAGACTGCTCCGATATCGACGCATATAAGGAGTTTGCTCCGTATACAAAAACTCTTATATTGGATAACGGCGTTACAAATGTTTTAAACGGACAGTTCGCGGAGTTCACCGAGCTTGAAATGCTGTATGTTTCACAAACGGTTTCAACAATCGAGGACGGCGCTTTTTCTGACAGCGAATTATTAAAAACGGCGATATTTGCGTCGGAATCTACAGAAACGGGCGACAACGCTTTTTCCTGTGAAGCTGATATGTTTGTTCCCGTTTCGTCCAACATATACGCAGACGGCGTTAATATAATCTGTTATGAATTTAAGGATTCGACGCTTTATCTTTACGGCTCGTGGGAATCCGATATGTATACATATCTTGATACCGTTTCAATGTTTACGATGCTCTTTGATAATATAAGCGGCGTTTATGTAAATCATTTTGAGGCTCTCGGATTTTCCGTTTACTCCTACTCCGAGAAGAATCAATCGTTTGTAAGGACTTACGAATTTAACGAGGTTACGTTTTCCGTTATGGCTGAGGATGAGAACGGAAATTATATAAATTTATCGTATAACGAGCTTACCGATTATCTTGACAACGGCACGGGTACGTTTTATATAGTCACAAAAACGGCGGATCAGACCGAACACGAAGATACGAGGGTAAGCATCGTCGACAAGATAAATCAGGGTATACGCAGGATTCTTTCGGCGATAGTCAAGCTGATGAACAAAATATTTCTTTTCTTCTCCAAATTCAGATAACCGTATAAATAAATATTTTAAAAACCGCCTGGATTCTCTTTAATCCGAGCGGTTTTTCTGTTCAAATATATACTTTTATTCGCGTGTTATTACGTACTTACTCAATTGCTTACGGCTGTCAATGCCGAGCTTGTTGAATATATTCCTGAGATGAGCGCGGACGCTGTTTACGCTTATTCCCAGAAAATCCGCAATTTCAGTATTTGTCATCGAACGCGAAGCGAGCATCGATATATTAAATTCAACCGCGGTCAGCTTATCGGAAACCGTATCACCGGTAAATTCGTTATGAATCCTGACCCAGTTTTTATGATACTTGGATGACAAGGCGTGAATTGTTTTGTATTCGTTCGGGCAGCTGTACCTCAGGCATTTCTCCAGCATACCGCTGAGCATTCCGCGGGTTTCGGCAAACGGCATTAAAATACCGTCGGGCTTTGCATACTCCCAGGCAAGGCGGAAATAATACTCCGCCTTATCAACACGGTTGAGTTCCATATAACCTATGCTTATAATAAGCGAAAGATAAATTTGAGCTATCGGACTCGGCTTTTTCATAAAAATCAGCGCGCACTCGGCAAGCCCTATTGCCCTGCCGACATTCCCGGTCATTTCAAGATAATGCGAATATGCATAAATCGCCATCGGCTTAAGCTCTTCGGATACGGAAAACGCCTCGATTCCCACAGGCGGAAATTCGATTGCATTGAAATTATGAATTATTATATTAAAATACATGGAGAGAAATTCCGACGTTTTCTTAAAATCCGGGATTGATTCAAACTCGGATACATATTCTGTCCCGTTTATCAGCCCGGTTGCGCCGCTTATGCTGCTTCCCGAAACGGACGACAGAGCGTTTATCAGAAAAGAAGCGAGAACCGTATCCGGGGATTTTATTTTATCAAGAGAATTTATCTTTTCTCTTGCCCTATCGGCGTATCCTCTGTAATAAAGCAGTTCGCTTTCACATACGGTTTGTTTTTCAATGTCAGAAATACTTTGCACAAATTCATCCGCATGCCCCGGATAAAAGTATCCGCCGGTCAATATGAAAGGATTTTGTGCCACGGCAATAATATCACTGTTGTTCATTCGTTTTCACCGTCCGAAATGAATTAGTCCGAATCGACAAAAAATCAGACTATACATAAATTGTTCATATTTTATTATACATCATGCAACATTTAATATAATTCCAACATGGAATTAACATTAAACAAAGAACAAAAAATACATTAAATATCAACAAATAACTTTGTCAGATATCCAGTGAAAGCGAAACAGTATTAAAACCGTATGAGAAGATTTCTTTAAATCCGTATTTTACGTACATCTTATATCCGGCTGAATCTCTTGACACACAGCAGACGGAAAGATTGTCGATACCTTTCGATTTTAAATGATTACGCAGTTCATCAATAAGCTTCGTACCCCATCCTTTGCGTTGATATTCGGGCAAAATATCCATGTGAAGATGAACGCTTTTATTTTTTATGCATCTAAGAGAGAACAGGTATCCTATCGGCACGAATAATAAAACGGGCGAGGTTTTCATCACATGTCTTAAATATACGGATAAATTAAGCCTCATAAATTTATTATAGTCGGACGAACAAATTATATACCCGACGGCGAAATCATTGTCATCCGCAATAACAAAAATATTATCGCTTTCGTTTTCGGTAAAGTAGTCGTTATATATAATTGCGGCGGATTCGAGCGTTTTGTCATTATATCTGAAAACTCCCCCGGCGGTTTGCTTGCATATATAACGAAGTCTCGGTCTGTCGGACGGGACATATTTTCTTATTCTCATATAAAATACCTTTTCAAATATCGCAGTTATGTTAAAAAAATCCCCGTCCGTGCGGGCGGGGAAATTAATATTATTTTCTCAGAAAAGTCTGCCCATAATGAAAACAATGTTAAGTATCTTCATAAGAGCCGTAAGGAATCCGTTCATAAACTTTGCGAAAACGTAATCAGCCTTCGTCATTCCGTCATGTCCGGGAATCGTCGAACCTTCCTTAAGAGCAAGTTCGTACGTATAAAGCGTATGAGCCTCGTACTCAAAGGGATTATTCTCGTCAAGGTTAATAATCTTAACGCCTCTGAGATAATCCTTGCCGTATGAATTATAGGTCGAGCCTGCAACTGCGACAGCGTCAATACCGTCTACGGTGGTGGTAAAGTTGTTTATGTGGTCATGACCGGTAAATACAGCCATAACGTCTCCTCTTTCTACAAGAGCGTCCCACTCTCCGTCGTTATCGAACGAGGGACAGGGTCTTTCCATCATTATACCGTCAATATTCGCAACGTTGGGGAATATAGAAGAGGTTTTGCCGTTTGTAAAGTTATAGAAAAGCTTTGAACTTCCTTTGATTGATGTGTCAAAGAAAACGTTCTGCATAGCTTCCTGCGTTATAATGTGCTGGAAAACAAGCGAAGGAACAAGACCGCCGTTTTCGCTCTCAAGCTGTGCGCTTACGTTCTTATACCATTCAATCTGGTCTTTTCTTACGCAGTCATAGTATGTAATGCCGTTAACATCATGGTTGCCGTTCTCATCGTTTACATAATCGCCCGAATCAAACATCCACATATTGAAAGCAACCTTGCTTCCGTCCGAAGAGAGAATCGGAAGATTGTGCGTTGCGCAGCCGTGAAGGTCGGGATCGGCGTCATAAGCAAGGCATCCGGGATACTGCTGATAAATCGAGAGAATATCCTCTTTTGAAAGATTGGGCGCACTCTCGTCGTCATGGTTTCCGTATACAAAAGTAAAGGGAACGCCTCTTTCAACAAGGGGATTGAGAAGCTCGTCGTAGGACTCGATATTCTCTGAGTCTTTGCAGACATTGTCGCCGAGGAAAACAACGATATCGGGCTGCTCCGCGTCAAGAGCCTCGGAGATAAAGTTTATCATCGAAACCTTTGTGGGATGACCGTCCTGAGGGTCGGCGATAACCATAATCTTGAATTTTCCGTTTTCGTCAAACTGAAGCGTGTAATCATTCTGCGAATTTACCGCAAAAGCGGGAACGCACATACAAAGACTCATTACGACAGCTAAGACGACTGCAATGATTTTCTTCATTATAAGAACTCCTTATACATATATTACAAGTGTATTATATTACTTTTAAATTATACAAGTCAATTATATCGTTTAGACAAATATTATTTAGATTTTTTGTTCTTTTTGACGGAATACTTACCGTGCGTGCTTTTTCTGTTCAAGGAATTCGACGTTTTGCCGTTTTTGTCTTTATTTAATGAACGCTTCTGCGGACGTTCCTTTCTTTCAATCATTTTTTTTGCCGGAGCATACGGCTTTTTCACTGTTTCAAACCGTCTGTTTTTCGTATGCTTTTCTTCGTATTCAAACGCGCTTACGGCGACTGTTTTTCCGCATATTTTAATGCCGTTCAAATCTGCCGTTATCTGATTGCGTATACTTTCGGGAACTCCCACAATACTGTAATCGTCGTAAATTTCTATTTTGCCGACGTCCTTGCCGGAAATGCCCGTGTTGTCGCATATGGCGGCTACGAGAAAATTCGGCGCAATATGACCGTTTCTGCCGATTGATATTTTAATTTTCGCATATGCCTCTCCGGCATATGAGCTTTTTAAATTAACCTTGTTTTTCCTTTCCGAATGGATGTCGGAAAGTCCTGCCGCCGCGTCGGAAACGCTCATTTTCAAAAGCGCGGATATAATATCCTCCGTATCGTAACCGAATGTAATAAGTTCATCCGCCATATCGCGGTATATTTCATCTATCGGGGAGTTTATGTATTCCCTTACCTTCATTACGGCATTGGCGGCGGCTTTTTCGCGTATTTCGGCTACGGTCGGAATCTCTGTTTCCTCAATTTCGCTTTTTGTGCTTCTGACTATTGATAAAAGAGTTATTATCTGCCGTCTGCCCGAGCAGATTGTCAGCGCGGCGCCGTCCTTGCCCGCTCTGCCCGTCCTGCCGATACGGTGGACATAATATTCCTTATTATTCGGAATGTCATAATTAAAAACATAATCGAGGTCGTTTACGTCGATACCTCTTGCGGCTACGTCCGTTGCGGCAAGAATATTCGTTTTGCCCGATTTGAAGCTTTCCATAACTCTCGTTCTCTGAGACTGGAGCATATCGCCGTGAAGTCCGGCGGCGTTAAAATTGTGCTTTTCGAGAATTAATGAAATTTCGTCTACCATCTGCTTTGTGTTGCAGAAAATCATAGCCCTTTTGGGAGAATAATATCTTAAAAGCAGACACAGCGCGTCTGTTTTTCTGCCTGAGGGAACATCAACGAATTTCTGTGCTATATTGTCAAGCGTAACCTGCTTTTTATTAATTTCGATAAGAACGGGATCTTTCTGAAAACGCTCGGTTAAATCAAGTATTTCCTTAGGCATGGTTGCGGAAAAAAGTACGGTCTGTCTTGATTCGGGCGTTTCGGAAAGAATCGTCACAATATCGTCTATAAATCCCATACTCAGCATTTCATCGGCTTCGTCAAGAACTGCAAGCGAAACATTATCGAGGCTGAGAGTTCCCCTTCTCATGTGATCCATGACCCTGCCGGGAGTGCCTATTACGATATTCGCCTTCTTAAGAGCGGAAAATTGTCTGTCCATCGGAGTTCCGCCGTAAATCTCGGCAATATTTATTCCGTGGATATAAACCGTAAGCTTTCTGAACTCCGCCGCCGCCTGCTGAACAAGCTCCCGCGTAGGACAAAGAACAATCGACTGCACATACGGCTTGGAGTAAGAATCCGTTTTTTCTATCGCGGGTATTGCAAACGCGAACGTTTTGCCCGTGCCCGTCTGGCTTTTGCCTATAACGTCCGCTCCGTCGCGGATTAGGGGAATCGCCTTCGTTTGAATCTCGGTAGCCTCGTCGAATCCGAGTTCGTCGATTGCCGACTGAAGCTCGGGGATTAGCCCAAGCTCGGAAAATTTAAGAGTGTTTTTCATCTATCGTACCTCAGAATAAAAAATAGCCGGGCATGACCGCGGTCGTACTCGGCAATAACTTTTAACAATTTTATAACTTTATATATGACATAATAATTATACATTTTTCATTGCAATATTTCAATTGTCAATAGTGATTATTAGTCGTAAGCTTATAATAGAAATTTAATGCAAAACGCTGTCGGCTTCTTTATTGAATACGATTGAATCGACAATACGCGCTCCTTTTATTTTTATTAAAAACCGGCACGGATTTTTTATTCGCCCGTCAGCGTCTGTATCCCCATTTGTATAAACTCGTCGTCCGAACCCGAAAATTCCGTATCGGGCGCAATACCGGCTTCGTTGAAAACCCTGCCGCCGTAAGGTACAAGCTCCGCAACGCTCAACATCAGCGCGCCGCCGTCCTCAAGTTCAAAAATTTCGCTGTACAGTCCGTTCCCGGCAGTATTTGCACCCACGGTCACAGCCTTTCCGTATCCTGTCAGAACAGCCGCAAAAAGCTCGGCGGCTCCCGATGTTTTCCCGTTAATCAGCAAAACAATATCGAGCGAAACGTCAGCAGAATCAGCCGACCATATTTTAACCGTTTCCCCGTCCTTGTTCGACGCATAAGCAAGCGCTTTTTCTTTGTCGGCTGCCAACGGAACTATCATATCCGCCGTTTTGACGGCGGTTTCGCTGTCTCCGTCCGTAACGTCACGCAAATCAATTATTATTCCCGCAGCGGAATCGGACGACGCTTTTTCGAGCGCGGATTTAAATTCATCAACAGCCGAATCGTAAAAACGTTCAAACTTTATATACGCATACGAATCCTTTTTCTCATATTCAACGCTTTTAATCTCCGAGGACGATTTTTCGCGCTTATACTGTTCGTATTCCTCGGCGTTCATATATTTATTTTCTCCGCCGAGCGCGTAGATATAACCCGAAACAAGCGATTGAGCCGTTTTTTTATCATCCGACGCATAGTAATAATTCTTTCTCACAATCTCATCGACTCTTGCAAAAGACGCATACATCGCGGATTTATCGGAAATATCCGAAACGACTCTGTTGCAAAAATAGAGCGTGACGAAAACCGCGGCAATGACAGAAACTGCAACCGCCGTCAAAGCGATTGCAGTCGTCACGCCGAGGGAAATCTTTTTATTCATAAGACCTTCACCCCTCGGTAATGTTTAAAATTAAAATTACGGCATTGAAACGTAGCTCAGCGGATTTGTCCTTTGTCCGTTAACTCTGACCTCAAAATGAAGGTGAGGTCCCGTAACATATCCGGTATCGCCGACATATGCAATAGTCTGTCCGGCGGATACGGACTGTCCCGCGCTTACCGCAAGAGAACTGCAATGAGCATAAAGCGTTGCAAGACCGTTTCCGTGGTCTATCATTACATAGTTGCCGTAGCTGTAATGATACGAAGCGGTAATAACCGTTCCCGCGGCGGCGGCGGAAATTGCCTTTCCGTAAGAACCGCCCGTGATGCATATATCGATACCGCCGTGAGTTTCGCTGCTTCCCGTAACGGGATTTGTTCTGCCGACCATTCCGGAGCTTATATAACATCCCGAATACTGCAGCGGCCACTGAAGAGAACCGCCTCCCGTGAGAGTTCCCGAACCTGTCGAGCCTTTACTGGAAAGTTCCTTCTGTATCTGAGCTTCGAGAGCTTTAATATCTGCTTCATACTCCTCAATATTGGACTGATACTGTTCTGCCGACGCGCTGAGCTGACTGAGCTGGGAGTTTGCTTCGCTTCTCTTTGACTCGACAATAGCCTGCTTTGAATCAACCTCGCTCTGCTGTTCTTTAACGGCGGCCTGTTTTTCCTGAACCTCCGACTGCTGTTTTGCAACCTCTTCTTTTGCAGTTTCTATCTCCGCAGTCTGATCCTCAATCTGCTCATTGAGTTCATGTATCTGTCTGACTGTTTCGTTTATGGCGTCGATGAGAGATTGTTCATACTCCGCAAGAGAGCTTACATACTGCTGTTTAACGAGAAATTCCGAAAAATCCTTTGAGCATAAGAGAACCTCAAGCGATGATGTTTCGCCGGACATGTATATATTTCTGACCTGCGATTTAAGCTCGTTTTTCTGATTCTCAATCTCCGTTTTCAGATTTTCTATCTCTTTTTTATTTTCCTCAATTTCATTGTTAAGCTCGGCAATCTGTTCCGTTTTCTTATCGATATCGGCCTGCAAGGCGTCGATATCCTTCTGATATGCGTCTATATCCGACTGCAAAAGCTGTATCTGAGCTTCATAATCGGAAATCTGCGCGTCAAGCTCGGTAATATAATCCTTCGTCTTGCTCATATCGCCCTTTAAAGATTCAACCTTGCTCTCTGCCGCCTTTATTTTTTCTTCATACGACTCAATCTGATCCTTTTTATCCTGAACCGAAGAAGTCGCCGACGCGTCCGATACGTTCCATATAAACGCTCCGGCAACAGTCATGACCGCAGTCATAACCATCGCGCCCGCTCTCGTCAGAACGGATGAAAAATGCTTTTTAGTCATTTTCAACAACCTTTCCGTGTTCCTTGAGATATTTTCCGAGGGAAATACTGCTTCCGAACACGCCGGTAAATATACCGATAAACAAATATACCGCAAGGATATACCACATATAATTTTCATACGGAACTATCTGTCCGTTAAGAAGATTGAAAAGCTCTGCGAAAACATTACCCGCAAGCGCATAGAATCCCGACAGAACTCCGAATGCAAGCACCGCCGCGATAATGCCGATAACCATACCCTCGATAATAAACGGCCAGCGTATAAAACTGTTTGTCGCTCCGACGGCTTTCATAATGCTTATTTCAAGTTTTCTTGAAAACATTGTAATTCTGACAGTATTCGCAATGATAAACAGTGCGACGACAAACAGAACGATAACCATGCTTCCGAACAGATAGCCTATTGCCGTTTTAATGGTAACGAGTTTCTCGGCAAGCTCGCTGTTCTCTCTTATACTCAAAACATTATCCATTTGTCTGATAGCGGAAACAGTCGAATCAAACTGCGTCATGTCGCCTATTGTAACTTTATATGCATTAGGCAGAAAACTGCCGTCCTCACCCTCGAAAACCGAAGCAGATTCGCCCATATCGCTTAAAATATCGCTGAATGCGTCGACGTTTGAAATATATTGACAGTCCGTAACCGTCGGCACGGCTTTGATTTTTTCTCCGAGAGCTTTAAGTGAAGCCTCGTCCGTGCTGTCATCGGAAAATACCATAATAACGTTCTGTTCTCCGACTTTTGCGATAACGGCGTTAATATTGACATAAATCAAAAATGCGCTTCCGATAATGACAAGACACGCAAGCAGAACGGTAACGGACGCAAGGCTCATCAGCTTATGAACTCTGATATTTCTAAAGCCCTCACGGGTAAGATATTTGGAACTTGCCCTGCCGGCCTTGTTTTTCTTACTCATCTTCCCTTACCTCCTCCGTTTTTCCCGACGGAGAGGATTCACCTTTCCCGCTGATGCCGCCGTCTGTCGATTCGGCAGAATCTTCCTCATTTTCAGTCTCCGCGCCCGCATAGAAATCCTTCTCGGGACGCATACTGCTCTTACCGTAGTTTCTGATAAACGCCTCTACATCCTCAAACTCGTTGGGCGGTTCGTAATATCCCGCCTCGGCGGCATGCTCGTTTTCGTTCAGGAACGGAATAACAGCGTCCTTATCATTGCTGTCAACAACGAGCTTGCCGTCTCTCAAAACAACGACTCTGTGATCATACTGCTTTACAAGGTCGTGCGCATGCGTAACCATTACTATGGTTGTTCCCTGCGCCGCGTTTATATGATTTAGAAGCTCCATAATTTCTACGGACATCGCCGGATCGATATTACCCGTAGGCTCGTCCGCGATTATGAGATCCGCTTTGTTTACAAGAGCCCTGGCAATTGCAACTCTCTGCTGTTCGCCGCCCGAAAGCTCCTGAGGCATGGAATGAATCTTAGAAGAAAGACCGACCATGCTCAAAGCATAGCAGACCCTTTTTCGTATATCGCGTTCCTTCGCGCCCGTAACGCGCAGAGCAAACGCAACGTTATCGTAGACCTCCATATTGGGAATAAGACGAAAGTCCTGAAAAACGATACCCATGGTGCGTCTGAAATAAGGTATGTCTCTGCGTTTCATCGTATTAAGCTCATAACCGTTGATGCTTACGGAACCGCTCGACGGAACCTCCTCGCGCATTATGAGCTTCAGGAACGTACTCTTACCCGCGCCGGACGCGCCGACAACGAATACAAATTCGCCCTTATCGATACTCAGGCTTACATTATCGAGAGCCTTATGCCCGTTTGAGTAAACCTTTGTTACGTTTCTGAATTCTACCATAGTGTTTAATCCTTAAATTTTTATTGAAATCAATACTTAACGGGATTTGCGTCAAGATACTTTTTAACCATCAAAGCGACTTTAAATACGATAGCGTCGTCAAATTCTCTTAAATCAAGACCGGTGAGCTTTCTTATTTTCTCAAGTCTGTAAACGAGAGTGTTTCTGTGAACAAAAAGCTTTCTAGACGTCTCGGATACGTTAAGATTATTTTCAAAGAATTTCTGAATTGTGAAAAGAGTTTCATGATCAAGACTGTCAATCGAGCCTCTCTTGAATACTTCCTTTAAGAACATTTCGCAAAGCGTCGTGGGAAGCTGATAAATAAGCCTCGCGATACCGAGATTTTCATAACTTACGATAGCCTTTTCCGTATCGAATACCTTGCCTACCTCGAGAGCCACCTGCGCCTCTTTAAATGAGCGCGCAAGATCCTTGATGCCGACTACGGCAGTACCGATACCGACAAGCGTACGCGTATAGTAATCGTTGCCCAGAGCGTCCGCAACGGAACGCGCAAGCTTTTCAAGATCCCTTGCGTCAATGCCGGGGCTGACCTCTTTAACAAGAGCGATATCCGTCTCGTTTATATTGATAACAAAATCCTTTGTCTTATCGGGGAAAAGATTCTGAATCGTATCAAATACGGCGGAATCGCCCGGATCGCTTACTCTCACGAGAAGAACGGCTCTGCATGTATCGTTGTTGAAATGAAGTTCGCGTGCCTTCAGCAGAATATCTCCGGGAAGAATATTGTCGAGCATAACGTTTTTGATAAAGTTGCCTTTATTGTACTTCTCGTCATAATACTGCTTTATATTTCCTATTGAAACAGCAAGAATCCCGATGTATTTCTCCGCAAGTTCATCCGTACCCTCGACAAACACGGCATACTCTGGATGCACAGATGAGCCGAAGCTTCTGAAAAGAAGATCGCCCGAGCCTACGCTGCCTACGGTAGAAAATACGGCTTCGCTGACCGACGGACCGAGAGCCTCGCCTATTCTGCCCAATTCGCTGCATGCGATAATGCTGCCGGACTCGTCGATAACGCCTATTGTTCTGTCTACCGCGTCCTTCATCTGATGAATAACGCTCTGGAAAAGTCTGTTTGACATGATTTTGACCTCCGGAATAATATTTATTTATAGATTTATGCAACTTTACTACTGTATCATTTTACATTGTACACATTTCTAAAAATATTTCAAGTAAAACCGATAAAAAAAAAGGCTTTTTTTTTAATTAATTTGATATTTTAATTAAATCGTCCTTTTTTACGGGTAAAAATACACAACATTCAATGTTGTTTTTTGTAACATTGCATGTTGTGTATTTTAACGAATATTCATTTCTACCAGCTTTACTTCTTCCGCCGTCATTTCACGGTACTCTCCCCGCTTCAGATTTTCGTCAAGCGAAACTCCTCCCATTGCCGTCCGTTCAAGCGCGGTAACCTCATTTGAAAATCTCGAAAACATCCTTTTTATCTGATGATAACGTCCCTGTCTGAGAATAACCTCGTATACGCATTCTCCGTCAAGTCTTCTTATTTCTGCCGGAAGAAGCTTTTCGCCGTTCAGGACAAGCCCCTGACGAATCATTTCAGCCTCCTGCCGGCTTACGTCACGGCGAAGCGTTACGCGGTAGGTCTTAGGAACATGCTTTTTCGGCGACAGAATCCTGTGCGCAAAATCGCCGTCGTCCGTTATAAGCACAAAACCCGTCGTATCCTTGTCAAGCCTTCCCGCAGGAAAAAGCCCCGGACGCTTAAGTTCGCCTTCTATCAGGTCGACGACGGTAACATCCGACGGGCTGTCCGACGCGCTGACAACGCCGGAAGGCTTATTCATCATTATATAGATGTGTTTTTTATATATGAATTTACGGGAGTTCACCGTTATTTCATCCGTGTTTCCGTCAGCCTTGCAGGCAGGGTTCCTAACCTGTTCGCCGTTTACCGCAACCGCACCCGAGCGAATAAGTCCGGCGCTTTCGCTTCTCGTGTATTTTCCGGATGAAGATATTATTTTATCCAAACGTTCCGAAGGCATGGCTTCTCCTTATTCTTTTTATTCTTTATAAAACGACCGCATGAACCCTCCGGACTCAACGCAGCATACGTCTCCTCCGATAACTCTTGAGTCAAGTATCAGCAAATTCAGTTTAATAACTCCGCTGTCCGGCTCATATCCGTCATAATTCGTAATATCGTATGTCCATTTCTGAACCTTAACCCCCGCGTATCGGGACAAATCGGTCCCCTGGGATATCTGAATCTTGTTATACTCGTTATAAACGTCGTCAAATTCCGCCGGAATCAAAACCTCGCACATTCCGCCGGAGGCTTTGTCCACTTCCCAGCCGAGCGACGAAATAAACCTGAGCCTTCCGTCCTCTCCGAACGCCGACATGTCCGCTCTCTCCGACTCTGTTGACGTTTCTCGACCCGCCGAGTCCGGCGAACATCCCTTCAAAACGCCTATAAAGATAACAACAAAGATAAACGCCGCGGCAATAACGGCAATTTTCTTAAATTTTGACGACCTTACGGAAAATATAAACATAACAACACCTCGCATATCGATTCACTGATAGATATGCGGGGAGCTGCAGGATAATGTTTAAAATATGTAATTTTATTTATCGATATTTTTGTGGTTGATTCTCTCAAGCTTGGACTGAGCAAGTCTGATATTGTCCAAACTCTTCTGATAATGCTCGATATCGTTTGAAAGAAAACCCTCGCACTCGCTCATAATATTGTTTACGAACTCGCCCGCGGAGGCTCTCATATCATGCGACCATTTCTGCGCCGAAGCGGATATTTCGTTTGCTCTTTTGTTTGCGTCGTCTACAATACCGTCGGCTTTCTCGTTTGCCTCCGCAATAATGCGATCGCTTTCCGCTCTCGCGCCCTGGGTAATCGCGTCCATCTCGACAAGCTTCTTAGCCTGAGCCTGAGCGTCCTGAATCATCTTGCCGGCGGCTTCCTGCGCCTTTGTAATAATATCGCGTCTTTCGGCGACAATTTTTCTTGCCTGAATAATTTCAGTGGGTACGGAGGATGTAAGCTCTTCAAGACACTCTCTGATAGCGTCGCCGTCAACCTTGATTTTTCCGCCCATGACGGAAACCTTGCCCTCTTCGAGTATGTCCTCTATTTTTTCGATAATATCCTCGTAATTCATTGTTTTTGCACTCCTTTATATAACTTAAATATCTCACGTTTCGGATGAATATATTTTTACAATATCGTCCTTTATCACATCCGGGACAAATCCCGAAATATCGCCGCCGTAACGGCATATTTCGCGTACGACGCTTGAGCTTAAATACATATATTCGCTGCTCGTAACGGCAAAAACCGTCTCAACGCCGGGCGCAAGCTTCTTGTTTGCAAGCGCCTGCTGAAATTCATCCTCAAAATCCGACACCGCGCGCAGTCCCTTGACAATTGCGCAAACTCCGTTCATCTTTACATAGTCCGCAAGAAGCCCGCCGTAAAAATCAACGGCGACATTGGGCATCCCGTCCACGCACCTGCCTATAAGCTCGGCGCGTTCCTCAACCGGAAGCGTCCCGCCGTTTTTTCTCGCGTTATACATAACGAGAACGATAACCTTGTCGAACATCGAAGACGCTCGTTTTATTATATCTATATGTCCGTTCGTTACGGGATCGAAGCTTCCCGGACATACCGCAATACGGTTCATGCGTCCGCCTCCGCTCTGTAATAGGTAACCTTTGTCTTTCCGTACTTTGACTCTTTAACCGCAATGAAATTTCCGCTCTTTTCCGGCAGAATTTCATCATACGCCGATTCGCAGACAATCACCCCTCCGGGGTTCATAACTTCGTGAGCGTACGTCAAAGCCCTGTCCGCAAGCTGTTTTCTGTACGGAGGATCCATAAATATTATATCAAATTTTTCACGCGTAGTTCTTAAATACGAAACGCCGTCCGTATTTATAACAGTCGCAAGAGAATCAAGACGCGTGTTTTCAAGATTCTTATTAATAACGCCGACAGCCTGCCGCGACAAATCGCAGAAAACGGCTCTGTGCGCACCTCTGCTTAACGCCTCGATTCCGAGCGAACCGGAACCGGCGAATAAATCAAGAACGGTTCTGCCCTCTATTTCAAACTGTATGCTTGAAAAAACGGCCTCCTTAACCTTATCCGCAGTAGGTCTGATATCCTCGCCCTCAAGCGTTATAAGCCGCCGGCCTCTCGCCGAGCCTGTAATAACTCTCATTAAATAATCACCGATAATCCATTATTAGTGCTATTATCTCATTAATCGACCTTGTTTGTCAACAGAAAAAGCGAAAATTATATCAATTATTAAGAATTTTTCCCGTGGTAATATTTGTAAATATTAACCGCGACGGCTTCTGTTATCGAATCCGTCCGGCAAAGCTCCTCGACGCTTGCGTTTCCGACGGCGGATATTGTCTTGAATTTTTTAAGCAAAGCCTTCGCTCTTGCCTCTCCCACGCCGTCTATCTCGGTAAGCGCAAGCTTTTTTAAGGATGACGACTGTTTGTTTCTGTGATACGAAACGGAGAATCGGTGAACCTCCTCCTGTATATCGGACACAAGAGTAAAAACCTTACGTCTGTCGGCAATGGAAATTTCTCCTCCGCCGAACGCAATCGCACGCGTTCTGTGCTTCGAATCCTTAACCATACCGAATAACGGAACATTTACGCCGAAAGAATCAAGCACGGGCTTTACCGCGTTGACCTGACCGTGCGAACCGTCAAGCAGTATTAAATCCGGAAGTCTGCCGAATCCCTCGTTTTCTCCGTCGCCGACGCGCTTTACGTATTCGTTCATACGCCTTGTCAGAACCTCAGCCATGGAACGGCAGTCGTCCTGTCCCGAAAAGCTCTTAATCGAAAATTTTCTGTATGCGCTTTTAAGAGGCTTTCCGTTTTTAAATACAACCATTCCGGCAACATTATCAGCGCCGTCCGTATGGGAAATATCGTATGATTCTATATATTCGGGGATTTTTTCAAGTCCCAGAAGCTCTTTTAATTCATCGAGAGCCTCAATGTCCCTGCCGGCTCTGCCGACCGACTGCGCAAGCTTTTCTGCGGCATTCGTTCTGCACAGGCTCATAAGACGGGCGTTTTCACCCTTCTCGGGAATGCGTATTTTTACGGAGTGACCGCTTTTTTCACCGAGCCACCGCTCTATTATTTCGGAATCGGCAATTTTTCTGTCAACCGAAACAACCTTCGGAATAAAATCTCTTATTGAATAATACTCCGTTATCATTCCGGGCATCGCTTCGTCCGCGTCCTCGCAGGCGTCGCATATGAAATACTCACTGTCGTACAATCTGCCGTCCGCAACCCTCAGAACCATAAGACACATTCTGTTCGGCGTTTCGCTCAATGCGAAAACGTCCTGTTCCTCGGTCTTTACGCTTACGACGCTTTGCTTGTTCGCCGTTTTCTCAATCGCATTAATGGAATCCCTCAGCGCGGCGGCGCGTTCAAATTCAAGAGCCTCAGCGGCAAGCTCCATGCGTTTTTTTAAATCCCTTATAATATTTTCGCTTCCGCCGGTTACGAATTTAACCGCATTATCCACATTCAGATTATGCTCTTCTTTTGAAATTCTGCCCGCGCACGGAGCGGAGCACTGTTTTATATAATAATAAAGACACGGTCTGTCCGTCTTTATATCACGCGGAAACACTTTTGAGCATACGGGCAGTCTGAATATTCTGCACGCCTCCTCGACCGAGCGGTTTACGCAGTCGGAGCTTGTATACGGGCCTAAATACTTTGCGCCGTCATCAAGCTTCTGTTTTACGGCGGACAGGCTTTTCCACTCGCCCTGACCGATTCTTATATAGTGATAACCCTTGTCGTCCTTTAAGAGAATATTATATTTTGGTGCGTGCTGTTTTATAAGACTGCATTCGAGTACGAGAGCTTCAAATTCACTTCCGACGAGAATATAATCAAAATCCTCGACATTTTCGACCATTCTGCGTACTTTTACGGTATGATTGTTCTGAGAACCGAAATACTGACTGACTCTGTTCTTCAAAGCCTTTGCCTTGCCTATATATATAATATTGTTTTTCTTATCCTTCATTATATAGACCCCGGGAGTCAGCGGCAATCTCATAGCTTTGCTTCTCAAACGCTTCATTCTCCCGTCTTTAATTTCCGAATCCGTAATTACCGCCTCCCGTTCGGGTTCAGCCGTCTGAGGTTAAACCGGCCGCGATTTTACAAAAACGGGGACTGTGATATCAGTCCCCGTCCCTCGTCGTTTATTATATATATCGGATTAATCGGCAAATCCCGACTCTACAAGCTTCGCGAGAGCCTCTACGGCTTCCTGCTCGTCGTTACCGCCGGCAATAATTCTGATCTTCGTTCCGCCCATTATACCGAGGGAAAGAACGCCGAGAAGACTTTTCGCATTTGCGCGTCTTTCTTCTTTCTCAACCCATATAGAGGACTTGAACTCGTTTGCCTTCTGAATAAAGAACGTAGCCGGACGAGCGTGAAGTCCCACCTGGTTCTGAACAACGACATCTTTAACGTACATAAAGACTACTCCCAATCATTAAATTTATAAATAACTTCAGTAATTATTATATCACAAAACTTCCGCTCGTCAATGAGAAAAAACCCTCGGATACGCCGTTTTTGAATAATTCATAGACTGTACTAAAACACACTTTTTACGGCTATATGAACTTTGTGCAAAATCACAAAGAATTAGACCTTGATTTATTGAAACAATCCAAAAATGACTGTTGCCCGACGAAAAACAACCTCCGTCGGACAACAACTTCTTCCATATTTTGGCTTATTTTTTGTTTTTAATATAGGAATCATACATATCCGGACGGCGTTCCTTCGTCCGTTTCAAAGACTGTTCCTCACGCCATTTCTCTATATTCGCATGATGCCCCGATAAAAGCACGTCCGGCACGGACATACCGTTCCAGACCGCCGGTTTCGTATACTGGGGATATTCGAGAAGCCCGTCGTAATGACTTTCCTTCGACTTTGCCTCATCATTGGGAAGAACTCCGTCAACCATACGGGCAATGCAGTCCGTCAGCACAAGCGCGGGAAGCTCGCCTCCCGTCAACACATAGTCGCCTATCGAAATTTCTTCATCAGCTATCGCCTCAAGCACCCGTTCGTCGACTCCCTCGTAGTGACCGCACAGAATCGCAATATTATCAAGCTCCGAAAGCTCCTTTGCCCTCTGCTGGGTAAGGGTCTTTCCCTCAGGCGACATAAAAATCAAATGCGGTCTTTTTCCGAGCTTTTCGCATAACGCGCAAAAACAATCGTAAATCGGCTGAGCCTGCATCAGCATACCCATTCCGCCGCCGTACGGGGAATCGTCTACCCTGTTGTGCTTATCGAGCGTATAATCGCGGATATTCACGGCGTTTATCTCGATAAGTCCCCTGTCCCTTGCTCTGCCTATTATACTCTCGGAATAATACGCCCCGCACATTTCGGGAAACAGAGTAAGAATATCAATCCGCATCGTCAAAAATTCCTCTCATCGGACTTATCTTGATAATGCCGTTTTCAACGTCGACATTTCTTACCGCATCCTTTATTGCGGGCAGAAGATATTCGCGCCCGCATCCGTCCGTAACGCTCCATATATCGTTCGCCCCCGCTCCCGCGGTAACATCGGTAAGAGTACCGTATACCTTGTTTTCATCCGAAAAATCAACAACCGTACAGCCTATCAAATCCTGAACGAACCAATCGCCGTCGCCGAGTTCGGAGTCGTCCCTGTTCATAAACAGAATTTTATTTCTGAGCGCGGACGCCGACTCGACGGATTCGACATTTTCAAGTTTTAATATAACGACGTTTCCGTGCGGACGGCATGAAACAATCTTAACGCCGTTTCTGCCCTCGCAATCAAAATATAAGGTTTTGAATCTCTTCACAAATTCGGGACTGTCACACCACGGATTGAGCCTTACCTCGCCCCTGATCCCGTGAGTTCCCGTTATCTGTCCGATTTCGAGATATTGTTTAAGCATCGTTTCACTCCCGTGTTCTGTAAAGCTTCTTTCTGTGCTGTTTTGTAATAATGTTAACGCCGAGAATCAAAACGAGTATTCCGATTATCGTATAAAATGCGATATCATAACCCGCTGTTGAATTTTCCTCGCCGTCAACCTTTAACGAAGTCCACAGCGCGCTCTGAAGCATGCTGATATTGGAAGGCAGATTTATAAAAACCTCCGTCTGATTCATCAGCTTTTCCCTGCTCGGATACAAAAGCTCGTTTGATGAAACCTCCTCGTCAAGCCGACTGTACGTTTCCGTCTGCGGAGTACCGTAGCCTATTGCCTCGGCATTCATCAAAGCTATATCCGTTCTGCACATGAAATTTATAAATTTTTCGGCGTTCTCTTTATTCTGGGAAGATTTAAGAACGCACATGGCGTCTGTAAAGAAATTGCTTCCCTCTTTGGGCAGATAGAACGAGATATCGGGATTATCCTGCTGAATAGTATAGGCGTCGCCGGCATAATACGGAGCAATCCACGCCTCCTCCGAAGCCATTTTATCAAATATCTGATCCATAACGTACGCCTGAACAAGCGGTTTCTGCTCCTTTAAAAGCTTCTGAGCGTCGCTCCAGTCGTTTTCATCCAGCGAATTAAGCGAATGTCCCGCTTTTTTAAGCGCAAGACCGAACGCGTCACGCGGATTGTCAAACATAAGAATCTTGCCCGCATATTTTTCATTCCACAGGAGATCTATGCTCTCGTCATTTACGTCGGCTTCATCAACGAATTTCGTATTGTAAATCACAACGACTGTGCCCCACGTATACGAAACGGAATATTTTTCATCCGGGTCGTATTCAAGTCCCTTATATTCGTCGCCTATATATTTATAATTCGGAATATTGTCAAAATCAAGCTCCGCAAGAAGCCCCTCCTGTGACATTTTGCTTATCATATAATCCGACGGGATTACAACGTCATAGCTTGCCGCGCCCGAAACTATTTTCGAGTACATCGTCTCGTTTGAATCGTAGGTCGTATAATTTACCTTTATCCCCGTTTCCTCATAAAATATATCGAGAACCTCCTGGTCGATATATTCGCCCCAGTTATATACGTTTATCGCCTCGCCCGCCGCAAAGGCGGAGAACGAACACGAAACGCATGACGCCGTCAAAATGAGCAGACAAAAAAACGAAATTACTTTCTTCATGCCTTCCTGCCCCCCTTCGTCTTTTTCGCGTCGCGTCCGTTACGCATGTTGACAATGACGAGCAGCGTCAGAACCGATATAAACAAAAGCGTCGACAGCGCGTTGATTTTCGGCGAATAAGGTTTTTTCGTCATTGAATAAATCGTAACGGGAAGAGTCTGCGCGCTGTTTCCGGAATTAAAATAGCTTATAACAAAATCGTCGAGCGAAAGCGTAAACGCCATTATAAATCCCGTAACGATTCCCGGCATTATCTCGGGAACTACGACCTTCATAAAAGCCTTAACGGGAGGACAGCCGAGATCGAGAGCCGCATTGTATATATTTCTGTCCATGCCGTTTATCTTCGGCAAAACGTTTAATACAACGTACGGGATATTGAATGTAATATGCGTTATCAGAAGCGTGCCGAAGCCCATCTCCATACCGTTGAATATTCCGAGAACAAATACAAAAAGTATCATCATCGAAATACCCGTAACAATATCGGGATTCGTAACGGGAATATTGTTAACGGCAAGATACGCCCTTTTCTTAACGCCCCTCATGGAGTTAATTCCGACAGCCGCCAATGTTCCTATAAGAGACGCGATAACCGCTGACAAAAGCGCGATTATAAGCGACAGATACAGTGAATTGAGTATAAGCTCATCGTGAAAAAGCTCCTCGTACCACCTTAACGAAAATCCCGAAAAGGTCGAACGTGATTTAATGCCGTTGAACGAAAATACTATCATAACCGCAATGGGCGCATACATAAAAATAAATATAAGAACGTTGTATATTCTGGAAAGCGTTTTCATATCAGTCCGCCTCCCGTTTCCGCGTCCTTGTCAAAGTGATTCATTATTCCCATCGAAATGAGTATCAGAATCATCAGTACAAGCGACAGCGACGCACCGACATTGTAATTTACCTCTCCCGCATTGCCGAGAAAATAATTTTCTATTATATCGCCTATCAGGAAGGTCTTGCCTCCTCCGAGAAGCTTCGATATAACAAATGTGCTGACAGCCGGTACAAACACCATTGTAACGCCCGATATCATACCGGGAACGCTCTGCGGAATTATAACGCGTCTGAACACCTGAAATCTGCTCGCGCCGAGGTCGTATGCCGCCTCTATCGTATTCTTATCAATTTTGGTCATAACGGTATAAATCGGCAGAACCATATACGGCAAAAAGTTATAAACCATGCCGAGAACTATCGCGCCGTTCGTGTTAATCATCGAAAAGCCCTCAAATTCACCGCCGAAAAACGAAACTATCCCGCTCAGCGCGGAATTTATAAGTCCGTTGTCCTCAAGTATTGTCATCCATGCGTAAGTTCTTATAAGGAAATTCATCCACATCGGAAGCATTACGAGCATTATAAGGAACTGCTGCGTATGCCCCTTCATTCTCGATATGCTGTACGCAAGCGGGAACGCAAGCGCAAGACATATCGCGGTAGCTATAACGGCAAGCTCTATTGAAATAAAGAACGTGCCGGAGTAATTGAATATACTGCCTATATTCGCCGTCGTAAAATTACCGTCCGCGTCTGTCAGCGCATAGTAAACAACGAGCGCAATCGGGACGAGAACAAAAATAATCATCCAGACCGTGTACGGAGCGGTTACAAGTCTTGCCCTGCCGTTATCGGAAAAGGAACGTTCCTTAGTCATTTTCGTCTCCCTCCGTTTCGGCGTTTACGTCCGATAATTCGTCAAATTCGTCCGAAAAACTGCTGAAATCGCCGTAAAGTCCGGAGTATTCCGATTTTTTCATTATATGAATCGCGTCGGGTTCTATAAACAATCCTATTTTATCGCCGACCTTCTGTTCGTCGGTCGACTGGATCATCCATTTAAATCCGCCTATATCCGCTATTATTTCAAAATGAACGCCTTTAAACGTAACGGACGTTACGACGCCTCTGAGCATGCCCTCATCATATGCGACGACGTCAACATCCTCAGGTCTTACAACAACGTCGACAGCCTCGTTTTTACCGAAGCCCTTGTCAAGACATTTAAAGGTATGCGACGAAAACTCGCATACAAAATCCTCTTTCATAATGCCGTCGACAATATTGCTCTCTCCTATAAAGTCCGCGACAAACGCGTTTTTTGGTTCATTGTATATATCTATCGGCGTACCGATCTGCTGAATCTCGCCGTTATTCATGACAACGACGGTATCCGACATCGACAGAGCCTCCTCCTGGTCATGGGTAACGTATATAAACGTAATTCCCATTCTCTGCTGGATGCTTTTAAGCTCGTTCTGCATGTCCTTTCTCAATTTTAAATCAAGCGCGCCCAACGGCTCGTCAAGAAGCAGAACCCTCGGATTTACCGCAAGAGCGCGTGCAATTGCAACTCTCTGCTGCTGACCGCCCGAAAGAGAATTGATATTTCGTTCTTCAAATCCCCTGAGATTAACCATTGCAAGCATTTCCTCGACGGTCTTTTTAATCTGTGCTTCGCTCGTATGCTTCACCCTTAATCCGAACGCTATATTTTCAAACACGTTAAGATGGGTAAACAGCGCGTAACGCTGAAAAATGGTGTTAACCTGCCTCTTATGAGCGGGAACACCATTGATTTTTTTACCCTCAAAGATAACGTCTCCGCTGTCGGGCTTTAAGAAGCCTCCGATAATTCTGAGCGTGGTTGTTTTTCCGCATCCGGAAGGTCCGAGAAACGTAATAAATTCCTTATCTCTGATGTAAAGATTGAGATTTTTCAGTATCTGTTCGCCGTCAAACGAAACAGAAATGTTTTTCAGATCGATAATGATGTTTTCCAATTATGCAGCCCCTCTCTTTGTCCACTTTAATTTACGGACGTTTACATCCCCGAATCGTTGTATTTTTCGGGCAGTATCATACCCCGAAAACCGTCGGAATATGATAGTTTTCAATATAATATTTTTTCATATAAATGTCAACATTTTCGGACAATTTTTTTATTTTTATTTTTTCCGGGTTCAGATGCCCGTACAAAAACTTTCGTTCGTTTTTTTTGCACCGTAAAACGAATCCGCACCGAGCGTCACGCTCGAATTTTTGCGAACAAAAAAACGTTTTTTAACGAAATACCAAACAAAGGGTATTTTTTTGGACTGAAAAACAAAACAAAACGAACATTTGTCTTGACAAACGAAAAATTTCGGTGTATCATAGACACAGCAAAACAAAACAAATGTTCGCCGGTTCGGCGTCGGAGGTAATTATTATGTCAGCTTCATTCGCAGTTCAAACCGTTATCGAAATTATTCTTTCCGTTTTACTTATCATCGGTTTTATTTATGAAGAAAAAGTCGTCGCGTTCGAGAAGGCATTCGCAAAGTGCGTTAAGATAAGATTTCACAGATATATAAGAAGAAAAACAGCCGAAAGAGCAAAAGCTCATTCCGATTCTGCCCGTGAGCGGAAAAACGCGCAAAACGGATACAAATCTCAGCGTACGCGCTCGGATTCAAAAAACGGAAATACGCACGGAATAAGACGCTTTGCCGCCTGAAGAAAAATCGAATCGAACCTCATAAGCAAAAGCGCACAGTACCGAACAATACAGCATGTCATTTTTTATTATCCTTTTTATTTTGGAAATTCCGCCGGTTCGAGTGCTGACCGGCGGTTTTTTCGGCCCGAACGATCCGGGTTTCATTGAATATGCAATAATCAACCGGACAACTTTTTCGGAGGCAAGCCATGAACGATACCGCAAAAAAAATTATGGAAAAACTTAAAAAAAGGTACAGTGCCGATCCGGACGCCGCCGACATAATAAGACAAGCGGAAGAAACGATAAAATATCACGAAAAGAACCGCAATATCGATAAGGCTGTCGGCACAGCGTATCAGCTTGAAGCGTTCCTGCATGATTGGCATTAAAAATATATACAAAAAAATATTGAAAAATAAACAATCATGATATATAATATACGCGTAATATTATATTTGGAGGTTTCAGCTATGAAAAGAACCTTGAAACGCGTCGTTTGCTGCCTTTTAAGCTGTCTGATGATTTTTGCGTCATCTGCTGCCGCATTTGCAGCCGACGAGAGCGTAACGCCCGTCATAGTCGTAAACGACATGAAGTACAATCCACTTGTTTCTTCCGACGACGACAGCGTTGTATTTGACTTCACGAAACTTGAACTGCCCTCGTATTTTACAAAACCGTTTACAGAGGACATTTACACGGTTTTCTCCGCCGAAAGTATTAAGTCGTACGTCGGCGAGGACGGAAGTTTTGATATTCTTGCGGCGGCTATGAGCATTCTCGGCGCGGTTAACGTTACCGCCGACGTTCTCGACCTTGTCGCAAAGGTTACTCCTATTTACGAGGAGTTATCGAAAATTGTCGACTTTAAAAATCTTAAAGACACGGACCCCGAGCTTATCAAGGAGTTTATTGATAAATACAAGGATGAATTTGCCGCAAAGAAGGAAGCTTTTATCGCTTCGGTTAAGGCGATTGCTCCGGACGCGGACGGAACTCCCGCCGACGATTCGGTTACAGCGGGTTATTATCCGAAATCCGTTGACAATTATTCATATGACGATCTTTTTGAGCTTCGCACGAGCGAGCTTGTAACGGGAGTCAGCGAAAAAATCGGAGAGGAAAACACTTATCTCTTCCTCTACGATTTCAGACTTGACCCCGTTGAAAACGCCAAAAAATTCAACGATTTTATTAAGAATGTCAAAAACGAATCCGGCGCCGACAAGGTAAACGTCATTTCGGAGGGCTACGGTTCTCTTATCACTACGACGTATTTTTCGGAATTTGCCGCCGGTGACGTTAAAAATTTCGTAACCGTATCATCCGAGTTTTCAGGCACTTCCGTTTTCGGTGACATCTATTCGGGTAATCTCATGAACAATGCAAAATCGGATCTTAACGTCAGAACAAGCGCTATGGTCAGATATATAAACGATTATTCCGATAATCCCATCACATTCGGCATCGGCTGGCTTGTAAGCTACATTCTCAACCGTGAATGGGAGCTTCAGTCTTTTACATACGATTATTCCGAGATTGTACAGGAATATGCGGACAGATACGTGTACGGCGAGTTTGCCGAGCTTTTCAAAAACGCTCCCGGACTTTGGGCTCTTGTCCCCGCGGATAAATACGACGATTCGGTAGAGTTCATGTTCGGCGATAAATCAAAAGCCGATTCGTCGCTCATAGCTAAACTTGACAAATTCAAAGAAATTCAAAAGAACGCAAAGGATATTATTATCGATACCAAGAATACGGGCGTTAACGTCAGCGTAGTCGCGCTTTGGGATATGCAGCTTCTCCCCGTCGGAGAAACCTGCTCCGTTCAAAGCGACGGATGGGTTGACACGGCTTACGCGTCGTACGGAGCTTCCTGCATAGATTTAAACTCTCTTTCAGAGGCGGCGGAAGTAACCCAGGCGACCGACAATAACCACGATCATCTTTCGGATACGTTCAAAGCACAGGATCCCCGCTTCACAATTGCCGGAATCGGACATTTTATTGACGCGTCCGTATGCGCCCTTCCCGAAAATACATGGTTTATTGCAAATATGAAGCATAACACATTTAACTCCGCTTCAAATTCCATGGAATTTCTCATGTGGCTTCTCACTTCGGAAACAGAGCGCACGGTTTGGGACAATGCTTCATTCCCTCAGTTCCTTAAAATGGACAGATACATCGGCACGGGAGGCAAGCTTAACATTTACGACGGCTATGACTCAGAGCCGGGTTCATATCTTCTCGGCGACGTTGATCTCGACGGCAAGGTAACGGCTTATGACGCGCTTCTTGCACAGCGTATAGCTTCGGGCGAACTCAACTTTGAGGAGGGATCGCTTCCTTTAAAGAATGCCGACGTTAACGGCGACGGAGAAATTACACAGGAGGACGCGGATCTCATTCTCAATATTTCCGCCGGACTTGAAAAGGATTATACAAGCGGAGTTGACACTTCGATTCCCGAAAAGAATACCGAAATGTTAAGAGAATCAAACGCGTCTGTCCGCACTCAGGCTCTGTTTAACAATGCAAACAACACATTAACGTTAAATCTTTATCTTGTCAATCCTCAGCCCGACTCGACGGCAAATATCGCGGTTAATTACAACTCTTCGCTGTTTGATTTCAAATCGGTAAAGGTTAAGATTGCAAAGAGCGGAGATATCACCGCGGGCAAACCCGAAAATATCGACGGCGTTGTTACCTGCGCATACAAGTTCCCCGCGGATATCGATTCCGAGGATTACGACTCCGACAACGAGATGCTTCTCGCCTCCTACACGTTTAACGTACTCGGAGCGAAGGACGATACGTCAATCAAGGCAGGCGTAACATTCATGACCGAATCCGGCGAAAAGGTTTACTGTGCCTCTGTTCAAAATAACTTCAAAAAGAGCGATTTCATGCTGCTCGGCGACGTAAACGGCGACGGAAATATTACGTCATTTGACGCACGCTACGTGCTCAGAGTAGCCGCGAAGCTTGAAATAATCCCCGATGATCTTATCAGAATCGCCGATGTAAATCACGACGGCAAGGTTACGGCGATCGACGCACGTATAATTTTGAGAGTTGCCGCAAGACTTCAGGAATTTGACGACTCCGACGATTCCGGCAATATCATTATCAGCGATTCTCTTAAAATCGAAGAGGTAAAAGAATAATTTGCAGACGGCTTCCGCGTGAAGCCGTCTTTTTTTCAATCATCACAAATTTCCGCTTTAATTGCTCAAAAACATACGGGAGGGTTTACCGTGAAAGAAAACAAGAAATTAATCAAGGAAATAATGACCGATATTAAACATGACATGACAGATGAAGAAATTCCTACTCTGCTTGCACAGAGCAAAGTTTCCGAAAACCCGCGCAAAGAGAAGTATTCCATCGGACAGCGCGCCGCCGACAAAATAGCAAAATTTGCAGGAAGCTGGGCGTTTATATTTTCCTTCACCGGCATTCTCCTGCTATAGCAAAAGAGAGTCGAACCCATAAGGTTTATATCCACCCTCTTTCCGCTTCGACTGCGTTAAAGAAACTTGAA
>CAVGCY010000040.1:0-15818 GCA_963627915.1 Bacteroidaceae bacterium
TGCCCTGCTGGTTTCGCTTCGTCTCCATGAAAAGGTCGATAGACTCCCCAATCAGTGTGACATCAATGATCTCACGGTCAAGGGGCTTTGTGTGCCTGACGTCCGTGTATAGCTCATCCCCGCCCAAAATGTAATAGCCTTCGCACTCATGACGGGCAATTTCCGTAAAGGCGAGAAATTCATCCTCCGTTACCAGCTTCGGGCTGAGGGAGAAGACAATCTCCTTCGCCTTGTGCAGAGGGATGATGCCGTAAAGGTTCGCCATCGCATTGAAATACTTGCGCAGAAGGCGCGAGGTCGTGTCCTTCAATGGAATCTCCCGATAGCGGGCATTCAGTTCCCGGCGCGTGTATTCCTCCGGAAACTCGATGTATTGCTCCTTGCTCATGTCTCTTCTTCCTCGATAATTCCGTAGTCGATCAGGATGTTCTCCTCGGCGTACTTCGGGTAGACAATACCCATCATCTCATACCGGTAACGCCGCACTCTGCGAAACGACTTGACCGGCTCCGGTGCATAGGCGGCAGTCTCGCAGTGCGCATACTCCGGCATTTCCGCAAGATCGTCCCGAACGGCACGGATAAGTGCGTCCGCCACATCATCAATGCTCTTGCCGGTCTCCACGGCAACCAGTTCGTGCTTCCGGACTGCCTTGTCCAGATCACCGGGGGAGCGAAACAGCTTGTATTTCATATCGTTGCCCGTCCTTTCTCTCTATCGGTTTTCCTATTCTTCCTGAAATCTGTTCTTTAAGGAAGCAATCATCGCTTGTGCGGCGATGCTCAGATACAAAACTCCAATCTCATAAATAAAGTCGCGGTCAATCACAATAAAATGTTCTCTGATGTGGGTGAAAACCAGTTCCAGCAAATCCCGGTACATCGGATCATCAAAAGGCTTGAACCGTGCAAACTCGTTTTTGGCAGCATTCCACGTTGTAGACGCTTCGCCCTCGGCACTGGTCATTGCTTCGCAGAGAATCATGCTGACGCCCATTTTCCCGTTGCCGGTAAGGAGTTCTCCTTCGTAATAGTTGAGGATGTCTTCCTTGTGCCACAGCGGAATAACATTGCAGTTGTCTTCCAGCTCGAATGCAATCAGCTCCGCAGCGAGTTCCCGCCAGACCGCATATCCGGCGTTAATGGTTCCGTCCTCTTCGCGGCTGATGGTATCGTCCATGCAGTATCGCTCATAGAAGTTATTTCCGTCAAACTCGTTGCGGGTGCAGAAGATATGCGCCAGCTCATGCAGAAGAATGTGCTTCAACTCTGCCGGGTGACGTGCAATGTCTGTCCGCAGCAGGATTCCGTCCACACCGTCCTCTTTGCCGACGAAGGCAGAGGCGTGAAAGTCAAAATAGCCGTCCTCTGTATAGCGGTCTTCCAGCCGGTCAGGGAAATACTGCTGGCAGAATCGCTCAAAAGTTTCCTGCTGATTTTCCGTCTGGAAGCAGCACAGCACAAGGTTATCCTCGCTGAACTCCGTTCCCATGCGTTCATTGAGGGTTTCAGCCGCACAAAGAAGAGCCTCTTTATATTCGTTGTTGTCCATCTCATTTTATCCTTTCACGGCTCAAACTGCATCCGCACATGGTAATTCAGTACCATTGCAGGATTGTGTAGGTTTCGACATCGGGCATCCCATATAATGAATATATCAGACAGAAAATCCCTTAAATCCTCTGCTGTCAACCTTCCGGCTTGACGTTTTTGAGGAAATCTGAACGCGGTACATACGGCAAGTTAAGTTGCCATTCCATGCGGTTCAGCTCATTGAGCTTGATCAGCATCAGATTGATGTTTGTCCCCATTGCAGCAGAAAGCTGTACCACATCATAGCCTTGCTGCATCAGCTCCATCAGCTCGTCATCGTCGATCCGCAAATGGGCGCTGAACGCATTGGCTTCGTATTCCATCTCGTTACGCATATCGAACAGTGTAAACTCCTGCAATCCGCTTGCGCCTTTGGCTTGCTCCCGGTGCAGGCAGTCGTGACCAATCTCATGTCCGCAGACCATGAGCTTTACAATGTACTCCATATCGGAGTTCAAAAGAATGTGCCTCTCCTTATGCCGGTAGGTGTACATTCCAAGCAGTTCGTTCAGTCCATCAATGAAATGAACGTAGATACCCAACTCTTTTGCAATACGCACGGTGTCCCGTGTTCCGCAGCCTCGTACAATATCCGTGGCTTTGCGGTGAATGAGTTCAGGTCGTAGAAGCAATTTTCATCACCCCCGCTATACCGATGGTTATTCCGTAATTATATAACATCAGCAGTCCAATAAACCGCCCTCAATCCTCATCGAGATGCAATTTGTATTTCTTCGGCGTGTATTTCTCAACATTCCGGGCTTTGGATTCCCAATATATGTCCTGCAACGCTTTCATGACGGCATCCTTGTCCTGCTCAGAAAGTGTTCCGCCAGCAAACAAACCGGAAATACCATCCACCAAGTCCTGTGCCTGTTTCTTTCCACGCGCACCATATTTCTCTGTTGCCTGAACAACGAAGTCCTCATCTTCCGTCAGAAGATAATTGACATCAACGCCGAAGAAATCAGCAATCTTCTTATAGGCGTCCCGTGTACGGGGCAAGGAAGTTCCTTTTTCATACAGCGTAATCATTTTGCGTGTAATCCCCAAGCTGTCCGCGACTTGCTGCTGGGTTAGTTCCTTCTTTACTCGTTCTTCCTTGAACTTCTCAGCAAACGTCATGTCTCGTTCACCACTCCTTCACAAAAAGTTTGCGAAACTGAATTTCCCATTTCTGTTGACATGGGTAGTTGAAGTATATATAATAGATATGCGTAATTCAATTACCCATAGTATATCGCGGATTACTCATCAAGTCAAGAGGGACGCGTGAATATGCACAGAAAAGTTACAAATATAAGCTGTTTCACCGAGACAGCTCAATAGCAAGGAGTGAGGATACCGGAACGCTCGTCAGCCACAAAATGAAGTCCTGCGGAGTTGGCTCAAGGCGGCAAGTTCCCAATGAGCCGATTATCGTTGCAGAAACCCACGAAGCCATTGTCAGCAAGGAGGATTTTGAGCTTGCCCAGAAGGTTATCCGAGGCGGTGAAAGAAATCCCACACGCAAGCAGCATGACTATCCGTTCAAGGGACTCGTTCGCTGCGGAAACTGCAAGCGCGTGATGACACGCCGCAAGAATCAGGCTGGCATCCGATTCTATCAGTGTACGCACTCCGTCAACAATAGAAATACAGATTGTTCGGTCGGCAGGAGCTTCCCGGAAATGGACATTGAGAATGTAGTCTTCCATGCCCTTACTCAGTTCCTTGCATTGGCACAGAAAGAAGCCGTCCAGAACCGTGAAGTCGGTGATCTTCGGAAGTCTGCCATCAAGGAATGCGCTGAAAAAATACGCTCCCTACAAAAACAGAACGAACAGCACAAGGCATCAAAACTGAGGCTCTATGAAAAGTATGCAGCCGGGAGTATTACGAAGGAGACATACATTCAGCAGAAAGCGGAAATGGATGCAAAGATCGCAGAAAACGATGAAGCAATCCAGTGCAGTCACGAACGGATGAAGGCGCTTGACTCCGAGACCTCCTGTTCAGATGAAAAGCCGGATGCGGTCTGCGATCAATACGCCGACTGCAAAGCTCTGACCTATGAGTTGACCCACACATTCATTTCTGCGGTCTACATTTACGATCTTGACAACATTGAAATCGTCTGGAAGTTCAAGGACTTCCTCAGCAAACCAGAAGGAGCTGCTGAAACTCGTAGCTAATTGCAAGAAAAAGCTGCTGGATGCGAAGCAAACCAAGGTGGATTTGAGGCTGCTGATGAAAGCGCTGCGGGACTATACAGACATCCGACAGCTTACGCCGGAAATCGTCAATGCGCTGATCCGGCGCATCGAGGTTCACAGCAAAGATAAGGAAACAAAAAAGGTCAAGGTGGACATTTACTTCACCGCCGTTGGGCTATTCTCTGTCCCCACGGAAAAAGAGATGCAGGCGGCAATGGAGGAGATCCGCCAAAACCCGCAGCAGTTTAAATTTTCTGCATAAAGCAGAACACGGTGCAGCCCATTTTCAGAGACTGCACCGTATCATACATAAAAACTTCGTTATCCGCCCGTGGCAAAAAAGCCCGGTTTTTTTAATCGGAGAGAAAAAGAGACAAATTCGCTTCAAAGATTTAATCTTTGTTGAATTTGTCCCGATTTATTTTATTGTTGATTTTTTAACCGAAAATCTTAGACGCAAGCTTCGGCTTTTTTGACTCGACAAGTCTAATGATAAGTCCGATAACCAGACATCCGAGCAGTCCGTAAACGACGCCCAAAACAACTCCGAAAAGAATGTCCGTGCAATAGTGAACGTGTACATAGATTCTTGAAAAGGCTATAAGTACGGCAAGCACAAGCGCGGCCGCGCCGAATCGTTTATTGCGTTTAAACAGCGGAACGACTGCGGCGAAGGAGGACGTTGTGTGTCCTGAGGGGAATGAATATTCATATCCCGTGGGATTTGATGAACTTGCCAATGTATCGCGTGCGACAATATCGGGGAAATTATAAAGCGGATTATCTGCAAAAAACAGGAACGGACGCGGTCTTTGGAACAGATTTTTTAACACAAGATTGTTTAATACGAGCATTATAATCAGCGAACCCGCCATCATCATACCGCATTTTCTGTATTTTTTCGGTATCATCAAAGCAACGGCTAAAACTATCCAAATAATACCCGCGTCGCCAAGCGTGGTGATTATGTACATTATCGTATCGAGTATTTTATTGTTTCCCGTATTGAACGCCGTTTCAAACCAATGGAAAACGTTTAAATCAAAGTCAGTGAATACGTCGAACAGTCCCGACATAAAAAAACCTCCGAGTAAAAAATAAGGTCGACGCCGCAGCGTCGACCTGACAGACGATTCTTAGAAACCGAAAGTGGGGAACTCAGGATTCTCGCCGTCGTTCTTAGCTCTGAAATAAGCAACGATAGCCTGAATGTATGCTGCGAATCCCTGAATAAAAGCTACAAATTTAGTAATAACTTCCATTGTTAACACTCCTTGCGAAAATGATTATGATAAACATACAGTTCATCTGATATCATAATATCATATGTATTTTGATAATTCAATAGCTATGGACAGTTTATTTGAAATTTAAAACTCATTTAACATTATCGCAACATTTATCAAAATATGGTTACAATGATACTGTTTGCGGAAAATTCAAATGCCGAAGCCGCACTCATCGGCGAGGCGGATATCGGTTCTTTTCCCATTGCGTGAGTTAAAAGCTTTTCCATTCTGTGAAGATAATCCCTATTTGCGCACAGGCAATAGTTCATGTCGGGTTCGAGATTTCTCACGCAGTCCTTTACAAATTTTTCAATGCCCTGTTCTTCGCCGCCCTTTGACTTCATCGGCAGAATTTTATTATGCGCAATTCTTATACAGCGCGCTCCCTCTTTATCGAAATTGTACGCATGTCCGCGGATGAAGCTGTGCAGCTCCTTCGGATATGTTTCAAAAACGACAGTCCGCGATTTATCCGCGAGCATTTTTGCGTATTCAATCGTTTCCTCGAAGCTTGCGCCGTCTATTATTTTCTGAGCGCATCTTACCGCCATGCATCCGACCGCGGTAGAGAATGTTTTTGTGTCGACAATTGCGGATTTGAAACCGCTTTCCTTGTAATTTACGCGCCGTTTTACTTTTTGCAGAGATTTTACGGCGTTATCGTATGTTTTGGACCAGCGTTTGCTCGGAGTAAACAGAAGAACGCCGTCATATCCCTTGTTTATTAAGGAATCGATGATATCCGTATATACGGGTTCTGGGATACCTTTAAAGACAAAATCCTTTTCAAGAAAATTATTGTTAAAAAATATTTCGTTGTCCGTATTGAGTCCGTCGTAGAACATTACATTATTTATTGTATACGCAACCGGCATTACAATCAAATCGCAGTAATCGCAGAGGTCGTCCGGCAGGAGCTTTAAATATCCGTCCTCCGACGGTATGATAAGTGCAATATGCTGACGCATGCCGCTCACTCCGTCCAGGTGAAATTTCTCAGCTGTCCGAGCTGTTTCAGCTCAGGGTATTTCCATTGTCTTAATACTTCATAAACCCCTATGGCGACGGAGTTTGAAAGATTAAGGCTTCTTGCGTCGTCAATCATCGGAATGCGAACGGTCGTATCCGGGTTATCGTAGAGTAATTTTTCGTCAAGCCCCTTTGTTTCCTTGCCGAACACAAGATATGCGTTATCCGGATATTCAATGTCCGAATATACGTGCTTTGCTTTTGTCGAGAAGTAAAAAAATTTACCGTCCTTGTTTCTCTCAAAAAAATCGGCGGTGTTTTTATAATATGTAATATCAAGCAGATACCAGTAATCAAGCCCCGCGCGTTTCAGCTTTCTGTCGTCAACCTTAAATCCCATAGGCTCGACAAGATGAAGTCTTGCGCCCGTTGCCGCGCATGTGCGCGCTATGTTGCCGGTATTTTGTGGAATTTCGGGTTCTATCAAAACTATATTGAGAATTGCCATATATAATCACCGAAAATATAGTATCACAAACTTATTTACGATTCAATATATTAATTTTATAAGTCGTGTGGAAACTTTCAGAAATTTTAGAACAATTACGGAATTTTTAAAATTATCCTTGACTTTTTGCATAAAGGGTGATAATATATTTTAGCACAAGATAATAGTGCGTATGCGTTGGTAGCTCAGTTGGATAGAGTGTCTGGCTACGAACCAGAAGGTCGGGGGTTCGAGTCCCTTCCAGCGCGCCAAAAATAACTGTCAGGATTTTCCCCGACGGTTATTTTTTTATTAATTTTACGTCTGTGCAAATTTAAGACTTGCATGTTTCGGTCTGTCGGCGGTGTATCCGAATCGTATGCTTGAACAAAAGGATATTCGTACCTCAAAAGAGGAATGGGAGGTCTGTAACAAATTCAGTCTCAGATATGTCGATACATGGACGGGAATCTGTGATGTTAAAACATTTGAATACGGAGAAAACGGCGTAGGTCCGTTTAACAGAAGCTATGATGTTTTCGGAGACGGCTCTGTACAGCTTGTTTATACTCCGGGGCACAGCAAGGACCTTTTCAGCGTATTGATAAAAGGCTCTGACGGATATGCCGTTCTTGGCAGCGACAGCGCATATTTGAATGAAAATTTTACGGAAAGAATTATTGCCGGATTTTCGGTCAACAATGAATGGTGTGAAAAAACGCTTGACTGGCTTATAAAATGCAGATCCGACCCTGAATGCAGGAGCGTGTTTGTAAATCATAACCCGTCTGTTAAAGAACAGATTTTGGAGGTATTATACGATGGAAATAATTGAAATTATGAAGGAAAGACACAGTGTAAGACAATATACAGATAAGAAAATCGAAGCGGAAAAGCGTGATATCTTAAATAATCTTGCAGAAAGTATAAACAGGGAAGCCGGTATTCATATTCAAATTTTTTACGATGAACCGAATTGCTTTAATTCCGTAATTTCTCATTTTTTTTTAATAAATAATCAAATAACGGTTGACAAATTACCTGACTTTTGCTAAAATGTTTTAGCAGTATCGATACGAAGTATTTCCCGACGATATTCAAATTAAATATGCGGAGACGTATCGAAGCGGTCATAACGGGGCGCACTCGAAATTCCTGAAAGGTTTGGCAGTATACTCCGCTTGCTTCTCCCGTAAACACTGCGTTTCGGGGAGGTTTGAAAACTAAATATTTTGTTGTTCTTTCCGTCAGTTCTTGCGAAAAGTTTTTTGAATTGAACGGAATCACATAAACGGAGAGTTGTCCGAGTGGTCGAAGGTGCAGCACTCGAAATGCTGTAAGTCGAAAGGCTTCTAGGGTTCGAATCCCTAACTCTCCGCCACATCGTCGTCGCAAGCTTCATATCGCTTGTGGCGATTTTCTTTTTGTCCTTTTATAGAAAGTCACTCCGCACTCATTACGCTGCTCCTTCTCTACCCAAAAGCTTACGCTTTTCGGGACTCCCGAAGAAAGTATGTAGATTGCGACTGATTTTTGTTCAAAGTCGGGACTGTTTTAGCACCCAATCACTCGCTAACAGTGCCAAAACACATAGAGTGGTGGGTAACGGTATTTTCTCTCAGCATACCGCCGGCATTGGGTTGCTTTTGCCACATCTCAATCTTACATCGTATTTAGTTGTAACCCATTGCTTAAGAGGAATTATATTACACCATAATACCTGCCGTAAATCAAGAATTTTACGACGGGCTTTGAATATTTTTCAGATTTTATGTAAATACTAATAACTTTTATAGTATTATCTCAAACTCGGCAACTTTCTCCAGTATATTGTCGACACCATACTTATCTAAATATCCTATGTGTGAATCACATCTTTGTAGGCGTATGTTTTCGCAGAACATTCCATTGCTTCTACAGTATTGATCGCACGCTTAAAAATTAACATACTGCGGTAAGAACGGCATAACAACTTTGAAGTGTTTTTTTTAGCAGATCAAGTTGCCCACTCGTAATTTTCGGTAGATATGTAGCTACCACATGGTGATTCCAAGTCCGAGTTTTTTTTCTTTTATACCCCAAGCGTGAAGCTGATTAATTGCACTTTTTGACTTGCTGTTCGTTTTTAATTGTGAATGATAGAACATTGCCGCATCACGCATTAGATTGTTTGACATAGGATTGATTTCAGAGGGCGTAATTCCTGCTATGCTCGCAAGTTCTGAAACGGCTGCTTTGCAATCAACATTTCTGGTTTTCATTACATACGTAATTATATCTCCGCCTAAACTCTACAGGCAAAGCAATAAAAAGAGTTTGTTCCCGGGTATAGCAAAGGACTCCAACTTGCCGCAAACAGGGCATTTACCGTGATAATTCTTACCATAGTTAAACAACTCTTGTTTTGAAGAAATATAATTAACAATATCGTTTTTAGACTTAATTTCGTTGATTACATCAGCAGATATTAAGCCTTTAGAATTAGCCATATAGCATCCTCCTAACCTATTAAGAATTTAATCTTTCAAAAAGCTTTTTAAGCTTATTAGCCGTGATTGTTTCATCATAATGCATACCCTCATAAGTTGGGTGAAGCACAGGATATGTAGGATGTCTTGTTTTCAATATGAAATGGTTTTCAATCAGCCATTCTATAGTGACGATTAAATCATCCCGACGAACTCTTTTTAGCGTTCCATACTCCGGCAACTTGTCCAATTCGGCATCTGTAATACGCTTGCTGTTTGCTCCACGAAGTACATCAGCTAAAACATTTATGCCATAATACCGCTTTTCACTAATATGAGAAAGGCATTGCAAAATGGTATGAACAATATAATTCAAGTCGTTTTCTTCAAACATAACCGCTTTAACATTGGCTCTTTTTATTGCATTGCTTTCTTCGTACCGGTGGTGGGCTTTTACAACTTGAGTTTGTGGCGATGTTTTAGGGGTTGCAGCAGGAATTTTTTTTGCGGGTTCGGGATCGGGAGCGAGTTTGAACATTTCATAATATAACTTTGGTACTATGAATTTTCCGCACCCTGTACCATCTTTTTTATAATTGGTGCAACCAAGAAAATAATTGTTTTCTTTTCCCGGTTTAACAATAAGATAGCCGTCTCTGCACTGGTCGCATTTCAAAATAGAGAGCTTTCCCGCTTTATACTCATTGGTCATAAATCCACACACTTCGGGCTCGTTTGTGCAAATGTGCAAACGCAAACCGTATGCATTCTTATAGCGGAATTGCATAGGATAGCCACAGATGGGACATGTTTTCTTTGCAATGTTATTTTGCGGTGGCTCCTCGCTCCAATTACCACGAAGAACAACATTCTTGTAATCTCGCTTTATTTCAAGCAAGAACTCAGAAGGGTTCTGCTCCGGGGCTATAAAATAAACACGGTTTTTAGTTCTTGTCATTGCCACGTAGAACAAACGGCGTTCTTCAGCGTAATCAATGGATCGATCACCCTTAATAACAAATGCGAGAACGGGATCATCCTCAATTTTTGAAGGGAAACCATATGTTTCATTGCGCCCATTTACAACAATAACATTATCGTATCCCAAGCCTTTAGAGGCGTGAGCTGTCATAAATGTTATGTTAAGTTTCGGATATTTTACACTTTTGAGCCTGCTTCCACGATCGATGTATTCAAACAAACCCGATTTTTCTAATCTATCGCCGTCAAACCCAAATCTACCGAGCAGCAGAATAGAAGAATCTTCAGATTTTCCTTCCTTCTTGTTAAATTCAATAATCTGTTCGAGCGCAACTTCGACAGCGTGTGCGATTGCGTAATTTGCACCACTTTTGTTATCGGCATTCAGTTTTTTAGGGCTTCCGTCATAAGTGTAGATAATAACAGGATCAACAATATTTTTAGGAGACTTCAGTTCTTTTGTAATTTGTGCTTCATTTTTCTGAATGAAGTTGCCCGCAATATCAATTACTTCCTGCGAGTTGCGGTAAGTTTTTACAATCTTCAAAAGTTTGGCATAGCCCATTTTTTTTTCAAACTTAGTAAAGAGTGTTATGTCCGAGCCGCTAAACGCATAAATTGATTGCCAATCGTCACCAACAGCAATTATTTTAGCGTCAGTAACTTCCGACAAAGCCGTTACTAAATCAAATCTCTGTCGAGAAATATCTTGATATTCGTCTACGATAATATATTTAAAATCAAGTTTCTTTTTCATTTCTTTGACTTCTCGGAGAACCCGTGCGGATTCATTTATCATATCCTCAAAGTCAACGGCATTATTTTCTTTCAGATAACGCTCATATTCCAAATAGCAATCGTTACAGATATCCAAGAATAGTCTTGTACGTACATTTTGAGTAGAATGGTACATACGGCTAAATTCATCAGCAGTAAAGCCATTTGTTTTGAAGTTTGTAATAAAACGGCAAATCAAATTAACAAGTTTTCTTATGTAACGGTTTTCTTCGGTGGTTACGAGCTTTTCCATTACCTCTTTGTTGGAACGGGGATGTAACTCAAAATCGTTACTTTCCAGTTCCTCTTGCAAATGCTCTAAGAGTGATCTACGGTCGGAATACTGCGAAAATGTGTATATAAGTTTTGTACCATGCCGCCTATGTAGATTGATTTTGTTGTTTATAGCTTTTTTATAGGCTTCAAGCTGATCGTCGCTAAAGCGATCATTTTTACCATCTTGCGTAATGCCGAAATGTTCAATGTAGGCAACTTTATCGCCTTGCTGAATAATAAAATCGGGAGTATAGGGCTTTCTTGAAAAAAGAATATCATACTTATACATTGGCTCATATTCATAGTCGATGTTATTTAAGTACAAGAAGTTTGCAATTTCCACCTCTTGATGAGAACGCATTACTTCACTTTGAATTGTAACAGATTTTTTTGTGCGGATATCAATAACCTGTTGCTTAAATTCGTTGAGATCGCTTCGCATTGTAGCAAAATTTGATTTTGCAATTTTATTGAAGAAACTATTGAGGTCATTACCTTCATACGGAGCATCAAAGTATGAGGCAAAAAACATAATTAAGTTATTTACAAGACTTTCATTCTTCAATATAGAACTTTTGAAATAATCCTGCAAAACAAAATATAACCTCGAAGAATCAACAATATTAAGTTTTTCCGATGACTGTTTTCTCAATATAGCATTACCGGTTGAATGGAACGTGGCAATAGGACAATCTATCGTTAAATCCCGATTCAACTTGTCCCGAAGTTCTTGAACAGCTTTATTAGTGAAAGAAACAACAAGAATTTGAGAAGGTTCTATACCTTTTTTCTCAACCAAATATTTAACCTTTGCCGCAATAGTAGTAGTTTTGCCTGCACCTGCACCGGCAATAACGAGACAATAATCTTCGTCTGTCAGTATAACACGGCGCTGATCTTCATCCAGTTTGATTTGGGGATCGACTTTACGAAGAATATTATCCAAATAGTGTTGTTCTTCGGTCATTGCACGGCGAATAAAAGCCTCATTATGCTCCTCAATAAGAGTTTCAAAATTTATGTATTTTGATAATGTACCTTCAATAATAGAAAGCGAGAAACCATTGTTTTTGCAGAAAGCATCTAACAATCGGCTACTTTGAAGCACGCCAAAATATTCAATGGTCTTCTTTCCTTCAAGCAGCTTTGCTCGATATTCACTTTTTGAAACATAGCGGTTCTGTGATAATATGGTATCCATATAAACCTTTAAGTCCCACAAGTTTTGACATTCGGGACTCTCAAATGACATATTATCAGTGAGTCTATTCGCTATCGTTTCTTTCTTTTTAAAGAGTTTAGAAAACAATCCCATATATATGCCTTTCTTTTCAAACAATATTAGTCGGCAGAAGCCCCGGATTTGATCCAGTTATCAACTTCATCCAATTTAAACTTCCATTGTCTGCCCATTTTATGTGCAGGCATATTTTTGTTATCAATCCATTTAAAAATCGTATCTCTGCTTACGCCGAGATATTCGCATATTTCTTTTAGGGAATACCATCTGTTAGTTATTTCCACAATTTTGACCTCTCAAATTCAAAGTGTTGACTTGCTACTTTTAGATTATATCACAAAATAAGGTAGTATGCAATATGTTAAAGTCGATTAGCGTAGGTTTTGAAGCTTTGGCATAAAATTAGCGGCAAGGAGCATTACTCTCCCTGACGCCGCACTCTGTTAGGTATAAATTATATCGTTGTTTAGAATTTCTGTAGCTCTGCTACGGATGCACCCTCGGTTTGTCCCGTCGTTTGTGCGATAATTGCGTTAATTTTAGAACAAAATTCATTGACATAGAGTATAACATTAGATATAATATTTTATAGAAACATTGTTATATTTAAGAGGTGGCATTATGCAGAAACTTATAAAACAGATAAGAGCATATTTGAATATGAGTCAAACCGAGTTTGCCGAGCAACTTAATGTTACCTTCCAAACCGTGAACCGCTGGGAAAACGGCCGTGCCCTGCCCAACAAATTGGCACAGTCAAAGATGTTTGATTTATGCAGGGAAAGACAAGTCCCTGTTTATGATATGACTCTGAAAAGGATTGCGGAAGAATCGGAAGCAATCAAGTTTGAAACAGACCGAGTGCTTCTTTATCATGGTTCAAAGTCGGGTATTGAGGGTACTGTTGAGCCAAAAAGCCGAAAGCAATGCGATTTTGGCAAAGGTTTTTATATGGGAACCGATCCCGGTCAGGCACTTACCTTGATTTGCGACTATGAAAAATCCAAGTTCTACATTGTTTCCGTAAATACGGATAATCTTGCACAAATTGAAGTACCGGCAAATATCGATTGGGCAATGCTTGTCGCATATCACAGAGGAAAAATGGAAAAAATAAACGGTACGCCTTTTTACAATAAGTACCGTGATATGACAGTAAACAAGGATCTGGTTATCGGCAATATCGCCAACGACCGTATGTTCTTTGTTATCGACAACTTTTTTGTCGGCAATGTTACCGATATGGCTCTTATCAATAGTCTTTCTGCCCTTCAACTCGGCAAGCAATATGTGGTTGTTTCACAAAAGGGCTGTGACGCTGTTCGCATTGAAGTGGAGGTTGAACTTTCTTACCTTGAAAGACAGTTTATAAAAGAAATAGCCGAAGAAAACCGTGCAAAAGGTATATCACTTGCAAACGATATTTGCAAGAATTATCGCCGTGAAGGTATGTACTTTGATGAAATACTCGACGAAGCTAAAAGCGGAGGAAAACAATGAACGAAATTCAGTTAAAACTCTGTGATATTCAAGGAAGATTATTTGAATTATCTGCCGAAAAAAAATATGACAGCATCGCATTTATCAAGGCGTTTATGATGTCCGATGTTGCAAAGGAGCTGGATTCAACTTACAACCGTATGCAGTGGGCAGGAGAAGAATATTTGCTTGAGGAAGTTGCTGCCAATTCAGGTGAAACGCTTATAAGCAACGGAGAAATATTCTCTGCGGATGTACTGTACTGGATAGGCTACATCTACCGTTATTGGCATTATTATAACGGTGAGGACAGTGCAAAAATTTATAAGCAAGCCCCTGCCCTGACTATGAAACGCAACTATATGATTTTTCACACGATGGATCCCGTTCTTGCTATCGAAGACTTGAAAGAAATCCATAATCAGAAATAACTCTTTTAAAATAAGTGATTTGAAAGGAAGAGCACCTGTGAGTTTTATTGAATCTTATAAGCATCTTGATAAAATATGTGCAGAAATGTTTGAAACCCAATACGGAGTATCCGCCTATATAGAGGAAATGCTAAACAATCCTCGTGGCTCTTTTCTTGTCAGAGGATGGGAAAATGATTTAAAACAACTAAAGCATTATCGTTGGATCAGAAATCAAATCGTACACGAAATCGATTGTTTTGAAGAAACTATGTGCGAAGACGGAGACAATGAGTGGCTTGATGATTTTTATGAAAGAATAATAAATCAAACTGACCCACTTGCCATGTATCTTCAAGCAACAAAACCACATCCCGTCGCAAAATCTACACAGAATCACGAACCGACTCAATCGCAATATACATATTCTAAACAACCTAACCAACCAAAGCATAAATTAAAAAAAGTTGTTAAATGGATTGTATTTTTAATTATTATGGCTATCGTTATATTGTATTTAGCACTTAAATACTTTATTAATTGATTTTGGAGGTGCAAATATGCCGGATAAAAATTGGCAATTTGAACTTGAAGAATATATAAAGCAAGGCGAACCCGACAAAGCCGAAAAAAGCGAAGCGTGGCAAACTGCCATCGGTTTGCAGGCTGTTGACGGGCTGAATACTTCTGACTATTTGTTAGACACCGCCAAAGAGCATATCGAGGGTAAAATCACAATTGATGAGGCTCAAAAGCGTATTCACAGTTACTATGAGCAGCGTTCTGTACGCACCGAGACAGAGAATGAAACCAAAGAGGCAGACATCGTTTCGGCAAGAATCGCAAAGTTATTAGGCGAAAAAGCGTTTCAGTTCTCCCCCGCCGAGTGGCTTTCGATTCATCGCAGATTGTTCGAGGGCGTGTTCAGTCACGCAGGACAAGTCAGGCAGTACAACATCACAAAGAAAGAGTGGGTACTGAACGGCGATACTGTCATCTATGCGGATTGGAACAGTATTAAGGAAACTTTGGACTACGATTTTTCCACAGAAAAGCAATTTTCTTACGAAGGCTTATCGGTTGATGCGGCTGTAAAGCATTTGGCTAAATTTGCTTCAGATATTTGGCAAATTCACCCGTTCAGCGAGGGAAACACCCGTGCAACTGCCGTATTTATGATAAAATATATGAAAACATTCGGCTTTAGCGTAAACAATGACGCATTCGAGAAAAATTCGTGGTATTTCCGCAACGCTTTGGTTCGTGCAAATTACAACAACTTGCAAAAAGGCGTCCATTCTACGACTAAGTTTTTGGAAATGTTCTTCTCAAATCTTTTGTTAGATATGCATTACGAGTTGAAAAATAGATATATGCACATCGATTATGTGGACGAACGCACTTCCCAAAGTATCAACTCCAAAGTTTCAAAGTATCAATTTGATACTTTAGACTGTACTTTAGAAGAACTTGCAGTTTTAGAATCGGTCGCAAAGAACCCGACAATAAAACAGAAAGAACTTGTAGAAGCAACCGGAAAATCTATTGCAACAATAAAGCGAATTATGAAATCCCTACAGGATAAAAACTATATCCGCCGTGAAAGCGGCAAACGCTACGGCAAATGGGAAGTTTTAGTTTGAGATATAGGAATT
>CAVGCY010000041.1:0-18263 GCA_963627915.1 Bacteroidaceae bacterium
CAACGACGGCTATTATCTCTCCGTCGGCAACGAATGTCGCCTTGTGTCTTATTTTTATCGGGATTTCACGGGTTTCGGACAAATCGGAACGTACGCAGTCACGCTGTTCAAGTCCTGCGGATTCGTATGTCGCGGGAATTACCGTGTACCATTCGCCGAGCTCGTGTCCGAGAGGCTGAGATGTATATTTTTCATACGTATGCGACGAATCATTCGCGCAGACCATGAGCGTATAACCGGGATTTACGCATGTCGCGTCAACAGTTTCCGTTTCTTTGTAATCGTGACCCGTTTCGGGAATCTCAACGTATTTTACAGCCGAGCAGACAGAGCATTTATATGCTTCTCTTCCCGGTTCGGTACAGGCAGGCGCGATATCATTCGCAGCGTCGCGTACAAAATTATGAGAGCCGTCCTCTTTATAATCACAGCGCGTGCACTCGTACGCCTTACATCCGTCGGACGCGGTTATCTCTTTAAGGTCATGCTCCGTGTATTTCGCGGGGATTTCCTCAAATTCTTCGATATGGCAGTATGAGCACTCTCTTGTTTTTTCTCCGGGATAAATACAAATGGTATCTTTAACATCCCATTCACCCCAGGTATGCTCTTTCAAATCCTTAAGTTCCGAATATTCATCGCCGCAAAGAGCACATGTATATATTGTATAACCGGGCTCAATACACGTTGATTCCGCGTCCTCGGTTACTTCAAATTCATGCTCCCATCCGGGAATCTCGCGTTCGTCAAGCAATGCGCCGCATACGGTACAGCGTATTTCCTCCCAGCCGGTTTTTCCGCAGCCGGGTTCTGAAATACGAATCCATTCGCCTTTGGTGTGACCCTTCGCCGGGTCGACAAGCTCGTCACGGGTTGTTTCATTCTTATCGGAATCGAATAATTTATGACATACCGAGCAGTCGTAATATTCCTTCGTGCCGTCATCGGTACACGTCGGGGCGACAGCTTCATGGAAACTCAGAGAATGTCCCGCAGCAGGGATTGTCTTTGTTTCTCTGTAACCGCATGCCGAATGACGGATACAATCTCTGTGCATACTTCCCGCTTTTTCGCATGTGGGAACGCTGTCGGTAATCCATGCGTTGTCGGGCAGGCTGCTGTCAAAACCGTGACCGAGAGCGGATACGATATTTGTTTTCAGCATTTCGCCGTGAGATGAGCATTTCATAAGAGTATATCCCTGCTCGGTACACGTCGGAGCAACGGTTTTGTTTATAACGTAACGGCAACCGGATTCCTCTCTCGTTTCAAAATATCCGCATTTTCTTCGGCAGTCGGCTCTGTAAACGGTAGTATCCGCGCCCTCCGCGCTTATTTTATACCATTCGTTTCTGTTTTTGGTCCAGTCGGGCATATTGTGACCGAGGGCGGGAATTGTCGTTCCGTTGGGATCGAGCGCACCGCAGCGTGAGCATTTCTTTCCGCTGAAGCCCGCAGTCGTACATGTTGCGGGATAGCTCGCGTCAACCGTGAAATTATGACCGAGCGCAAGAAGATTATATCTGTAAAGGGTTCTTGTTTCAACCTGACGCGTCGAGCTTGACGAAACGGAGCTGTCCTGCCAGGACGACCAGCCGCCCCACTTCGTATACGTATAATATTTGTTATACGTAATATAGTCCTGCTGTTTTACGTATGTGCACTTATCTTCTCCGCTTTCTCTGCCGTTCCACCAGTATGTATCGTTACACTCGCTCGTATCCTTTATCTTGTATGCATTCTGAGGAGAAGGATAATACGTAGCTGCGCTTCCCGATTTATAAAACGCGTGGAACGTATCGAACGTGGACGTTTTCTCCCATGAAATTTTACGGTCTATCGCGCCGACGTTTCCGCCGCGGCACCAGTGCCAGTATATGTAGCCTATAACGTAATCCTTATCGTCGGGAACCTCAAATTTCGTTGTTTCGTTTTCATACGGAGTAAGTGACGTTCCGTAATATGTTTTATAATAATAATTCGACTTATCAAAACCGTCATGCCACTCGGGAGCATATGTGCGCGTTCCCGATTTGCTTGAATCCTTTATAAGCTCGTAACTGCCTCTTGTCCAGCCGCTCATTGAGGTTGAATATGATTTTGTCGTCTGCTGATCTCTGTATCTGTACTGAGTTTTTTTCTGTATTCTGTCGGCGGGAATAGTCGACGAATAGTTTGCCGTCATCCACTCCGACCACGGATTTGACGCGTTGGTAAGCTTGGTATATGTGTGAGAACATCTCGTACACTTATACGTCGCCGTACCGGCCTGAACGCAGTTCGGCGCGGAGGATACAGCCCCCGAATAATTATGTCCGAGCGCGGCTGTACTTCTCGTTTCGGTATATCCGCATCTTGAGCATACGCGCTTTTCGCTTCCGCCGTTAAGACATGTCGCGGCGGTAACGGTCGTCCACGAGCCCATATTATGTCCCAGAGCGTCCTTTACCTTAACTCCGCAGTAATCGCAGAACGAGCCGTTTAAACAGTTGGGCTCCTTTGTAACCTTATGTCCGCCGGTAATTGTACGCTGTTCGGCATATCCGCACCGCTGACAGACTTTTTCTTCATAACCGTTTTCGCGGCAGTTCGATTGCTTTACGACATGCCAATCACCGAAAATATGACTCGGAGAATACGACTCGACATGTCTTTGATAATTAAATCCGCTTAATTTGACCCAACCCCATTTGCCGTAACGCTGAGTTTTTCCCCATTCGACGCCGGAAACGGTTTTAGTTTCATAAACATGAGCGTACTCGCCCTTCAAAAACGTTGTAAGAGCGGAGCTCGACGCTGACGCGGATTTGCGAAGCTTCTGACTTGACGAGGCGGTATAAACGTCAAAGCTTCTCGGATTGGGAGCGACGCAGGGAGAGCCGTTCATCTGAACGAGATACGTTCTGTCCCCGGAAACCGAGCAATGCCAATCCGTCGTTTTATATCTCACCTCAACACCGTTTTTCATTGTCGAATGCGCGGCGATAACGGGCGTGCCGTTCTCAATATCGACAACAATCGCGCTGTGATGCATTTTACCGTCGCTTGTCGTTTTGTAGAATATAAGGTCGCCTACGCTCACGTCGGACGCCGACGGATTGCGCACGCTCGTTCCTCCCAGTGAAACGACATAATTATAAAGCTGATGCGCTCTTATAAAAGAACCGTCGCTCGATGATGAATAATGAGCCTTGTATCCTGAGGAGTTCCAGCTCGTATTCATATCAAGACCGCCCATGTATATACACTGCGAAACGAAGTTCGCGCAGTCTCCGCCGTCCTTTGGCAAATAATACCCCTTGCCCAAAAGAACGGAATCGATATCGTTCCAGTGCTCCAAAGCCCACTCAACCGCGGCCGAGGAACAGTAATCCGATACGCCCGCGTTCGCGCTGACTTCAAGTCCGGCGGGTAATATGCCCGTGAGCATAAGCATACAGAGAACGCACGACATAAAACGTTTAAACCGTTTTTTCATAAAAATCCTGCCTCCGAAAAATACAATAATTATATGCGGTATGATTCAATGTTCTCCGAAACACACCAAATCTCTGACTTGGATTGTGTTTCGTGAGGTTATTCTATCATGTCGCTAAGGCGCGGCTGTGCCGAAGCGGTATGATTCAATGTTCTCCGAAACACACCAAATCTTGTATTTGGATTGTGTTTCGTGAGGTTATTCTATCATGTCGCTAAGGCGCGGCTGTGCCGAAGCGGTATGATTCAATGTTCTCCGAAACACACCAAATCTTGTATTTGGATTGTGTTTCGTGAGGTTATTCTATCATGTCGCTAAGGCGCGGCTGTGCCGAAGCGGTATGATTCAATGTTCTCCGAAACACACCAAATCTTGTATTTGGATTGTGTTTCGTGAGGTTATTCTATCATGTCGCTAAGGCGCGGCTGTGCCGAAGCGGTATGATTCAATGTTCTCCGAAACACACCAAATCTTGTATTTGGATTGTGTTTCGTGAGGTTATTATACAGCATCCTTCCCTTTATGTCAATATTTTTTCAAAATTACAGCAGAATGCAAATTTTCAAAATTACAACAGGACATAAATTACTTTTCTTTTCGTCAAACTCTCGGAAAAATAATTTACGGAAAAAAAGCCGGGGCTTGATTTTCGCGCCAAACCCCGGTTTTTATTCTTAAATTTTTTTATTCGTCGATTTTGCTCTGAAGTCTTGCGGCGAAGCGCAGAACGCTTCTTGCCTCTTTGCTCGTTATATTGGAATCAAAATTGATATCCGCCGCCTCTTTAACAATATCGCTCGGCTCGTCAAGTCTCGCCGCAATTCTTAAAACAGCTCTCGCATCGCTTGCCGTTATCTTACCGTCGGATGATGTATCGCCGATAACGATAACCGTATATTCGTTAACTCCGAATTTAAAGCTGTAACCGTTGAGTACGGCGGACTCATCCGTTATTGAAAAGTTTACGTTGCTTTCAATTTCCGCCTTCAGCTCGGAAGCCGTCACTCCGCTTGTTTTCTCCGGCGTAACGTAAATAAATTTTTTATCCTCGTTGAGAATAAGCTTGCTTCCTTTTTTCAGAATAAGCTTATAATCGGGATCGATTGCTCCGCAAACGGTGCACACGCCGTCGGTAAAGCTGTGCCCGAATGCGGGGATTTCCTCCTGCGCCTTTACAACCTTACCGCAGACGGAGCACTTTGTGCCGTCGGTAAGTCCGGTTTCGGTGCAAGTCGCAGCTTTACCCTCGATTTTTACTTCCTTATGTCCAAGTGCGGGGATTTTTTCCTGCGCCTTTACAACCTTACCGCAGACGGAACACTTTGTGCCGTCGGTAAGTCCGGTTTCGGTGCAAGTCGCAGCTTTACCCTCGATTTTTACTTCCTTGTGTCCGAGCGCGGGGATTTCCTCCTGCGCCTTTATAACCTCACCGCAGACGGAACACTTTGTGCCGTCGGTAAGGCCCTTTTCGGTGCAGGTTGCCGCCTTGCCCTCGATTTTTACTTCCTTATGTCCGAGGGCGGGGATTTTTTCCTGCGCCTTGATAACCTCACCGCAGACGGAGCATTTTACACCGTCGGTAAGTCCGGCTTCGGTACAAGTAGCAGCTTTGCCCTCGATTTTTACTTCCTTGTGTCCGAGTGCGGGGATTTCCTCCTGCGCCTTTATAATTTTACCGCAGAACGAGCATTTTACGCCGTCGGTAAGTCCTTTTTCCGTACACGTCGCCGCCTTGCCCTCGATTTTTTCTTCCGAATGACCGACGGTTACAAGGCATTCTCCGACATACCGCCCGTCGAAAGTCGTTACCTTTACTGTTGCCGTACCCTCGGAAACACCCTTTATCTGACAGACTTCATCTTCCGAGTTTGAAATGACAACTACGGATTCATCACTCGATTCCCATATGCAATACTTCTCTGCGGCATTATTCGGAACAATTTCCGCTGTAAGAGAAGCTGTTTCTCCCGCATTCACTTCAACAGTCTCGGGCAGGCTCACGCCCTGCACGAGAACGTTGGTAAAGGGCGTTCCGGGTTCTGCCGTTCCGTCATATATCAATCCGCTTTCCGGAAGTATTCCGCCGTTTTTGTCCACGCCCATTTTAACGACCTGCTCCCGGCTCAGGAAAAACTCGCCGGGAACGGTTTCATCTTCACCGACTTCCCCGTAATAGGATTCCGCGCTCCAGTTGTCATTTGTTTCGTCATAGTAAAAAAGGACGTCCTCAACATGCCTCTCGCCGTTTTTATCGGTATATTCATAATCATCTACAAGGATGTTGGCGTTCGGAAAATCCTCAAATGTGCATCCGGTATACAGATATTCGTATTCGCTGATATATCTGCCTTCAACCCACGTGTTCGACAATGCGATAATTTTTCCGTTTTTATCCGGCATTACATAAGCATAAGAAAATCCGGCGATAAGTCCCTCAGTCAAAATTTTTATAAATGTTCCGCCGGTTTCGGCAATTGTTTTCCGATAAGTTTCTCCGGATATCGGGTCAAGCATCTTCTGCACGGCTTCATCAGCAATCGACTTGTACTCAAAAAGCTTTTCTTTGTATTTATCCAAATCCTGCTCTTTTGATAAATCATCGGAATCGAACTTGAACGTATAAAACGCATTAATCCTGTTCAACGGCAGACTGTCATAACTTCCGGCTCCTGCACCTCCGTATGTTTCTGTTTTGCCGTCAAGCGTGACGTTAATATACGGATGATACTCGCCGGCTGTGATTTCGGCATTGGGTTCAACAGCCTGCGCAATGCGCTGCATAATCCAGGGAAATGACGCGGAATTAAGAATAAACGGATATGCGCTGTACAACAGCATATCATCTGAAGCATTATATACAATTTCACAGTGAGTATTCAGAGAAAGCTCCGGATAGTACTGCGACGCGGCAAGGCATTGATAAAATCCGGTCGGGTTCGACTCGTCATATACGCCAAACGGATAAACGGCATATTCGTCAAGATAGGTTTGAACCGCGTCTAATTTCTCAAACAACGTTTCGCCCGCCGACTCTGCGTATTCAATCAGATAACTCTCCGGCGATTTCAATTCATCGCACTCAACCTTTATATCGGTATCCTCAAACACTCCGCTGTGTACGGCTGAATAATCTCCGCCGCCTTCGCCTGTTTTCTGCTGAACAATCAACTCTCCACCATCACTGCATTGATCGGGGCAATAAAAGATGTATCCCCCGTTTACACGCTTCGTTTCGCGATTTTCATATTCTACGTCCGAGAAACAGTCCGGATACAGTTCAAAACACGGAAGTATCGAATCGGATGATTCATCCGATTCGGCAGCTTCATCATTATAATAACGGCTGTCATAATCATAAAGTCTGAAAGACGTAGGATCGGGATTGTCGGTTTTGACATAAACAACATAGTTAAACGGAGCAAGAACGGGACTGACGGAGTAAGAATATTTCGACGCGTCCTCATAGCCGCCCTCAGCCGATACGAAAAGCTGTCCCGCCGCAAGCAGATTTATAATCAGAAGAACGGATATAACGGCTCTCAGCCTTTTTACCATAAAAATCACCCTCCGAGAAAATTAAAAATTATTCTTTTCAGTTAATTTGAGGTCTGAAAAACTAATATCAACGGCAAAATCCGCACCGTATCATATTGTCAATATAGTAAATACGGCAGAAAAAGTAAAGCCCGTTTTTTTAATTTTACAAATAAAATCCGGTCTGTACGGATGTAAACGGATTAAAGTCACCGCCTGCCTTCGACAATAAAAAGCGGAAAAGGGCGGACATAAGCCCTACGGGTTCGATTATAACGTGTTCATCAGGTATGACAGAATCGACCGGCGCGTTACTATTCCGCTGAACGAGCCGAGGTCGTCGACAACGGGCACAAAATTCTGTTCCAGCGACATATTGAAAAGCTTTTCAATGTCTTCGCTGAAATTTACCGCCTTATATTTTTCGGACTTGATTATTTTTGTCAGGGGAATATGTTCAAGCTCTTTTAAGAGGGACTCATCCTCGAGCGACGAGCCTTCTTTTAACAACAGCCAAAGAAAATCGCCCTCGCTTACAGTCCCCACATATTTGCCTTCTCGCGATATAACGGGAATCGCCGTGTATCCGCAATTTTTCATTTTTTCGAGCGACTGGCGAATGCTGAAATCGCTGTATAAAAATGCGGTGTCCTGTTTTGGTTTGATAAAAAATGCGACGTTCATAATTTTCCTCCGTTACTGTAGTGCGTATTAATTATATTCACGGTTTATTAAATGAATGTGTAAACGATAATTTACCGCCGATAAATTATTTTTACCCCTATCATTTTAATACATTATTTGATATAATACAATCGTCCGACGATAAATTCGTCATTTTTGAGGGAAGAAATAAAAAAAGAAGCAAGGGCGTTTCTCTTCTGCGCTCTCCGCACGCAATCCCCGAAGCCGCCGCTTGCCTGATTGTATTCATTCTTCATAAACGGAAACACAATACGCGTTTATCGATACTTTCGGGTACTGCCGCGTATATTATAATTCTTCACATTGTTGACGGCGCGGGAATATGATATATTGATTTTATATTTTAAATTTTGAAGGGAATGAATTTCGGTTTTGGAAATATATCTTGACAACTCCGCGACGACAAAGGTTTGTTCCGAGGCGATAAACGAAATGGTTGAAACGCTTTCGCATTCATGGGGCAATCCGTCGTCACTTCATAAAAAAGGCACGGAGGCTTCTCGCGTTCTTGAGAATGCGAGATTGAGAATATCCCGCGCTTTTTCGTGCAGTCCGCAGGAGGTTTATTTTACTTCATCCGGAACGACGGCAAACAATACCGCGATTTTCGGCGCAGCCTACGCAAACCGCCGAAGGGGAAACAGAATCGTAACAACGTCGCTTGAGCATCCGAGCGTTAACGAGGCTATGAAACGCCTTGAGGAGCAGGGATTCGAGGTCGTAAGGCTTCGCCCCGATAAATTCGGACGTTTCTCATCGGACGATTTATATTCGGCAGTAAATAAAAATACGATTCTCGTATCGATTATGATGGTAAATAACGAATTGGGCACGATTAACCCCGTTCGGGATATTAAAACTGCCGTAATGCGCACGGGTTCTCCCGCCCTGATTCACATTGACGCGGTTCAGGCGTTCGGAAAGATTCCGGTAAAGCCGTCAAAAATAGGCGCGGATATGATTTCCGTCAGCAGTCATAAAATTCACGGACCCAAGGGCGCGGGCGCGCTGTACATAAAAAAAGGCGTTCGTATCAAGCCCTACGTTGTCGGCGGCGGCCAGGAAAACGGCGTCTATTCCGGTACGGAAGCGATGCCGAATATTGCCGGCTTCGGCGCGGCGGCCGCACAGATAGGCGATACGGACGCATCGCTTGAAAAGGTAAGAGGGGTCAGAAACCGCTTCGTTGAAAAAGTGACGGCCATTCCGGGCGTTTATATAAATTCGCCGCCTGACGCGCTTGCTTACATTATAAATCTGTCCGTAACGGGGCTGCCCTCTCAGACCGTTGTAAATTCGCTGTCCGAAAAAGGAATTTACATTTCCGCCGGTTCGGCATGCAAACGCGGACATGATTCCGAGGTTTTAAAGGCGATAGGACTGACGGGAGAAAGGATGCATTCTGCGGTAAGAATCAGCATGTCGCGCTATACCTCGGACGAGGAAATGAACGAAACGGCAGCCGCGATTGCCGCCGCGGTTTCGAGAATAAGAAGATAAAGGATTTTATAAATTATGAAAGAAGTTATTTTGTTAAAGGACGGAGAAATTGCTTTAAAAGGTCTTAACCGTTCGACATTCGAGGATATACTCATTAAAAATATTAAAAACAGACTGAAGGAGGAAGTCGGAAATTTCACCTTCACGAAGGCTCAGTCGACGATTACGATTGAACCGGAGAATGAAAACGAGGACCTTGACGAGGCTGTCGAGATTATCAAATGCGTGTTCGGCGTTGCGGCTCTTTCGAGAGCCGCCGCGTGTGAAAAGGATATCGAGATTATAAAGAAAACAGCGGTTGAGTATTTAAGGGACGAGCTGTCGTTCGCGGGGACATTTAAGGTTGCGGCAAAGCGTTCGGATAAAAAATTCCCGTTTAATTCGCCTCAAATCTGTGATGAGGTCGGCGGTGTAATTCTCGAAAATTATCCCGGCATAAAAGTTGACGTTCACAATCCCGACGTTACGGTAACGGTCGAGGTGCGGGATAAGTACGCTTTTGTAAGAGGTTCTCAGATTAAGGGCGCGGGCGGTATGCCGACAGGCACGTCCGGCAGGGCGGCGGTGCTTATTTCGGGCGGCATTGACAGCCCTGTCGCCGCATGGATGATGGCAAAGCGCGGAATTTCTCTTACCGCAATTCATTTTGCATCTCCGCCGTATACGTCCGAGCGCGCGGAAATGAAGGTTCACGAGCTTCTTAAAAAGGTTGCGAAATACAGCGGAAGAATCGATTTGTACACCGTTCGTTTTACGGAGATTCAGGAGGCTATCAGAGATAAATCCCCCGAGGATATGTTTACCGTCGTAATGAGGCGGATGATGATGAAAATTTCAAATGAAATCGCCCGCAGGACGAAGTGTTCGGCTCTGATAACGGGCGAAAGCGTCGGACAGGTCGCTTCTCAGACGATTTACGCGCTCCAATGCACCGACGACGCAGCCGAGATTCCCGTTTTCCGCCCGTGCATAGGTATGGACAAGAGCGAGATAATAGAAATTTCACGTAAAATCGACGCGTTCGATATATCGATTCAGCCGTACGAGGACTGCTGTACCGTATTTACGCCCAAACATCCGAAAACAAGACCGTCCGTCGAACAGGCAAGAGAGGCGGAAGCCATGGCGTATGACGAAGAAATGATGAAAAGGGCAGCGGATACGGCTGAGCACGAAGTTATTTATTATAATAAGTGATTGGCGGACAGCGGTCAGCGCAGTCTTACGATAAATAAAAATACACGGCGGGATTGACGGCAGTTCGCCGTGTAAAATATATTATATGCGGAAATAAATATAAACAGTTTTGTTTACCGAGGTGAAAAATATGTCAAAACCATACGGTCTGGTTCTCTCCGGCGGAGGGGCTAAGGGTTCGTATCAAATGGGCGCATGGCAGGCAATGCGCGAGATGCGAATTAAATTTTCGTCCGTCGCGGGCGTTTCGATAGGAGCAATAAACGGCGCACTTATCGTTTCCAATAATTACAAGGACGCCATAAAGCTCTGGAACAGCGTAACTCTTGACAAGGGAGTTAAAATCGACAGCGAATTAAAAGATCCCGACAATCTTTTCAGTTCAAAAAATTACGGCGTTCTTATAAAGGAAATATTTAAAAACAGAGGTATTGACGCTTCTCCTACGCGTGATTTTCTCAATTCGTATATCGATGAGCAAAAGGTACGCGAGAGCGGTATCCCGTTCGGTTTTGTGACATATTCTCTCTCGTCGCTGGCACCGACCGAAATGTTTATCGACGATATCCCCGACGGTCAGCTTATCGACTATCTGCTTGCCTCTGCGAAATATCCCGGAGTCAGCAAAATAGGTCCGGACGATCAGTGGTTTATCGACGGCGGAATATACGACAATACGCCGGTGAGCCTTCTGCGCAGGCGAGGAATAAACCGGCTTATAGTTATCGATATTTCCTCGATGAAGGGGATGGCGCATAACGATGATTTTTCGTGCGCCGAGGTCGTTTATATAAGACCGTACAATCCCGAGGAGCTTGGGGCGGCGTTTGATTTTTCCGACGAAATGATAAAAAAACGTCTGACAATGGGTTATCTTGACGCGAAAAAATCGTTCGGCAGGCTTCAGGGCGGAATATATTATTTCTCCCCGATGACGTTCAGAAGCCTAATTACACGTTACGGCGTGGACGCGTGCGAACAGCTTGAAAATCTTGCGTACGAAACGGGACTTGACAGGCTCAAAATTTACAGGGAAAAGGAATTTTTAACAGCTCTTAAATTAAAATACATGGAGTATGAGCTTGAGAAAACCAAGGAAGAGGCGCAGAATAATTTTATAGAAAATATTGTCAAAAAATTCACGAAGGAAAAAAACGATTATCCGCTTGCGGCGGCGATACTCGACGATATAATTGTTTAATTTAAGAGGAGTAATATATGGCGGTTTTAACATACAAAGGAGATAAATTTTATCTTGACGGCGAAGAATATACAATAATTTCCGGCTCTATGCACTATTTCAGGATTCCGAGAGAGTACTGGCACGACAGGCTTTTAAAATTAAAGCAGTGCGGCTTTAACACGGTCGAAACGTATACGTGCTGGAATCTTCACGAAAAGGAAGAGGGCGTTTTTGATTTTAACGGTATGCTCGATATAGGCGCATATATCGACGAGGCGAAAAATCTCGGGCTTAACGTCATTCTCCGCCCCGGTCCGTACATCTGCGCCGAATGGGAGATGGGCGGACTGCCCGCGTGGCTTTTAAATTACAGGGATATAAGCGTCAGGTGTCTTGACGAAACGTTTTTATCAAAGGTTGAGAATTATTACAGCCGGCTTCTTTCGATTGTTGTTCCCCGTCTTTCGACAAACGGCGGAAATATCATCATGCTTCAAATCGAGAATGAGTACGGAAGCTACGGCGACGACCATGAATATATGCGCCGTATTGCGGATATTTACAAAAAGAACGGCGTTGACTGCCTGCTGTTTACGTCCGACGGCGCGTGCGATTCGATGCTTCAGGGCGGCGCGCTTCCGGAGTATCTCTGCACGGCGAATTTCGGCTCAAGACCCGACGAGAATTTCAAAAAGCTCGAGGATTTCAGACCCGGTCAGCCTAAAATGTGCACGGAATACTGGTGCGGATGGTTCGACCACTGGTACGAGGAGCATCATGTCAGAGAGGCGAAGGAGCTTGCCGGACTGTTTCGGGATATGCTCGCCTCGGGCGCGTCGCTTAACTTCTATATGTTCCACGGCGGAACGAATTTCGGCTTTATGAACGGCGCGAATTATTACGACAAATACGAACCGACCGTAACAAGCTACGATTACAACGCGCTTTTGTCCGAAGCGGGAGATCTTACCCCCGCATATTATGAGGTAAGAAAAATGATAGAGGAAAAATTCGGCGCATTGCCTCCTCTTACGGTTAAAAATTCCGAGAAAAAAGCGTACGGAAAAATAAAGCTTACCGGAAAAATTTCGATTTTTGAGGCGTTAAAATATATTTCGGCTCCCGTTGCCGTCCCGGCTCCCGAATTTACGGAGGATATAGGTCAATACTACGGCTATACGCTTTATTCGACGGAAATTGACGGCCCGAGGGATGAAAATACTCTCAATTTCGACGCCGTTCACGACAGAGCCGTTGTTCTTCTTGACGGAAAATACGCGGGATATTACGAGCGCACAAGGCATAACGGAGATATTAAATTTGCCGTTAAAAAAGGCGAACGGCTGAAGCTTGACATCCTTTGCGAAAACATGGGCAGAGTAAATTACGGACCTAAAATTCTCGACAGAAAGGGAATAAAGGGCGTGCGCATGGGGCTTCAGAATCATTTCGGATGGAATATGTACCCGCTTACGATGGATAATCTCGATAAACTCGAATTTTCCGAAAAAAATAACGGCGTATCGACTGTTCCGACATTTTTCAGAGGCGTTTTGAACATTGAAAACGAACCGTGCGACACGTTTGTAAAGCTTGACGGATTTACAAAGGGTATTGTAATTATCAACGGCTTCAACCTCGGCAGATATTATAACCCGGCAGGTCCTCAGAAAACGCTGTACGTCCCCGCGCCCGTGCTCAAAAAAGGCGAAAACGAAATTACGGTCTTTGAATCGGATAATGCGTCAGCGGACTTTGTCGAGTTCTGTGATAAACCGATATTGGGGTAAAAAGCGTTTTGCAAATAAAAATCCCGTTTTGCCGATGTTGACGCAGCGGGATATTTTACTTTTTCAAAAAAGTAAAATATTACAGCTATGTAAACTGTTTTAATATTGTTTCAATCGTTTTAATATATTTTATTACCGCAATGATGAGCAGCGGCGGAAATTCGTTTAATATATAAATACATTATATAAATAATAATCGCGCCGTATGGAAATTTATCTTGAAATATTGTAATAAATACTGTAAAATAAAAAAACAAGGAGGCGTCGCATATGGTAAGCTCTGAATATAAAAAGGTAACCGAATATCTCTCCCGTATGGGCAGGGGCGATTTCAGCGCGTTCGGCGACATATATACAATGTATGAGAAGAGAGTTTATTTCCTCTGCTGCAAGATAACGGGCAGGAAGCGCGAGAGCGAGGATTTGACCCGAGAAACGTTTATCTACATATACAATAATATAGGCTCCATAAGCAACCCGACCGTATTTGACAAGTGGCTCTACGTTGCCGCGTCCAACAGATGCAAAATATTTTTAAAGCGCGCAGACCCCGAAAAATTTTCTTCATATGAGGATTCGGACGATATTCCGTCTCAGAATATAGACGCTCTGCTCAATTCAGACGCGGAAACTGCCGCAAGAGAGGTCAACTCATTTAAGGTTACAGTCGATAAAATGAAGGCTGTGGACAGAATGATTATCTCCATGCCCGATAAGATAAGGCTTGCGTTTATGCATTGCTATTTCAGCGGACTTTCGTTCGAGGAGATAGCGCAGGTTGAGGGCATTTCGGTAAACGCCGTTAAGAACAGACTTCTTGAGGCAAGGAAACTGCTTTCCGAACAGGTTGAGCTTCTCTGCGCTCAGGGGCTTAATCTCGACGGTCTTATTCCCGCCATGACATATATGCTTGAAACCATGTCGTCAAGCGTTATTGTCCCCAGAGAAATTTCGATTGCCGTTTCCGCCCAGTCGGGAGTTACGTGTATTTCGGGCGAGAGCGAAGCCGTTATAAACGACCCTTTTTTAAATAAGCCTCCCGTTGCATCCGCTCAGCCGAACCGTTATACTCAGCCCCCGACGTCAGGCGCGTCCTTTCAAAACAGCGTTCCGGAGCAAATTCCCGACGTTGACGACGAGGATGACGACTACGATGACGAGGATGACGGTTATGATGATATCAGAAGAGTACGCGGACCTGAAAAAATGTCACCGACCGTTAAGATTTTAATAGGAATAATATGCGTTCTTATCGTTGCGATAGGCGTTATTGCCGTCGTAATATTCGCCGGACATAAGAAGGAGGATACGACAAATCCCGATTCTGTCGTAACAACAGCTGCCGAAACGACGACGAAGAAGCAAAAGGAAACCACGACAAAAGAAAAGGAAACCACGACCGTTCCCGAGACTACGACCGTTCCCGAAACGACAACAAAAGAGCCGGAAACCACGACAAAAGCTCCCGAAACTACGACGAAAGCGCCGGAAACCACGACAAAAGAGCCTGAAACTACAACTCAGGTTTCAATCAAAGTAACCGAAAACGTCAATTCCGGCGGCGAAAACAATAATAACAATAATAACAATAATTCCGGCGGCGAAAATAACAACAACAATAACAATAATAACAACAACGGCAACGAAATCAATAATAACAACAACAATAATAATGCGGATAACGGCGCAGAACAAAACGCTCCCGCCGTTAACAACGCCGCTGACGCTCCCGCCGTCAATAATGCAGGCGGTACGGACTGATTAAAAAGGAGGGCAGGCTATGTCACTGTTAAGCCTTAAGAGCGGTACGGACATAAGAGGTACGGCTGTCGGCGAAAATGCCGATTTGACCTCGGAATCCGTAGAAAAAATCACAGCCGCTTTTATCTGCTGCACTTCAGAAAAACTCGGCAAATCCCCCGAAAATATGATTGTAAGCGTCGGACATGACCCGCGTATTTCATCGGAAGACATTAAAAAATCCGTAATAAATGTTCTTATTTCGTACGGCGTCCATGTTCTCGACTGTTCGCTTGCCTCCACTCCGTCGATGTTCATGACGACGGTAAAGCTCGGTTGCGACTGCGCCGTTCAGATAACGGCAAGTCACCATCCGTATGATAAAAACGGACTTAAATTTTTTACGCGAGAGGGCGGTTTTGAGGCCGAGGACATTGTCAATATATTAAATACTGCCGAGAACGTTACGGTTTTCAAAGCCGGAAACGGCACGATTGAAAAAGTCGATTTTATGTCCGAATACAGCGCGGATTTGCGCGATATGATAAAAAAAGGAGTAAACGCTCCCGATTATGAGCGTCCGCTTAAAGGCTTTAAAATCGCGGTGGACGCGGGCAACGGCGCAGGCGGATTTTACGCTTATAATGTATTGGAGCCTCTGGGCGCGGACATTTCCGGCAGCAGATATCTTGAGCCGGACGGCATGTTCCCGAATCATATTCCAAATCCCGAAAATAAAACGGCGATGGATTCTGTTTCGCAGGCCGTTATTGAATCAAAATCCGACCTCGGCGTTATATTCGATACCGACGTTGACCGCGCCGCGTGCGTCGATTCGTCGGGAACGGAGATAAACAGAAACAGGCTTATCGCGCTTGCAGGCGTTATTGCGCTTGAAAACAATCCCGGCGGTACGATAGTCACCGACTCGGTAACGAGCGACGGATTGAAAGAGTTTATAGAAACGACCCTCGGCGGCGTACATCACAGATTTAAAAGAGGGTACAAGAATGTAATAAACGAGGCGATTCGTCTTAACAACGAGGGCGTAAACTGTCCTCTTGCAATTGAAACCTCGGGTCATGCGGCATTGAGAGAAAATTATTTTCTCGACGACGGCGCATATCTTATTACGAAGATTATAATTCTCACGGCAAAATTAAGAAGCGAATCAAAAACGCTCGACAGCCTTATATCCTCTCTTAAAGAGCCTAAGGAAGAGGCGGAGTATAGATTTAAAATACTCGACCCCGACTTTAAATCATACGGAAACTCTGTTATTGACAGCCTTTTTAAATATGCGAAAACGCGCAAAGGCTGGCATATTGCGGACGACAACAGAGAGGGAGTAAGAATTTCGCTCGACAAAGAGCACGGAAACGGATGGATGCTTCTGAGACTGAGCGTTCACGACCCGATTCTTCCGTTTAATATCGAGAGCGATTCCGAAGGCGGAGTTGAAGAGATATTAAACGAATTTAAACCCTTTATATCGCGTTTTGACAAGCTCGATATTAATTTTTCAAAGTAAAATATTCAGGTAAGCAAATTCGTATCCGGCATGACGCGTCGGTGCGGATTAAAATAAAGTTTTTCGGAGGAAAAATCATGGCAGACAATATTCTTGACCGTTTCAAGGAAAATACAGACGAATCGGTTGCAGAGGACAACGGAAAAAAAATAAAAGTCGGCATTATCGGCACAGGCTGGATTGCCGAGGCTCACGTTCTTAATTATCTCAAGTGTCCCGACGTTGAAATAGTTGCGGCGGCCGATCTTGTCGACGGTAAGGCGGAGAAATTCTGCAAGGCAAACGGCATTGACGGCATTCGCCTTTATCCCGACCACAAGTCGATGATTGACAGCGAGGAGCTTGACGCGGTCAGCGTTTGCACCTACAACAGAACGCATGCGGAGTGCTCGATTTACGCTCTCGAGCACGGGGTAAACGTTCTTCTTGAAAAGCCGATGTGCGTAACTCTTGACGAGGCTGTCGCTATCTGCAAGGCGGAGAAAAAGAGCGGAAAAATTCTCTCCATAGGTTTCCAGCCCAGATTTGACGAAAATATGAAGATGCTCAAAAAGGTTGTTGAAACCGGCGAGCTCGGCGATATTTACTACATTCAGACAGGCGGCGGAAGAAGACGCGGAATCCCCACGCCCTACGGCACTTCGTTCATTGAGGACGAAACAGCGGGTCTCGGAGCTCTTGCCGATATCGGATGCTATTCGCTCGATATGGTATTAAACGCGGTAGGCTATCCCAAGCCCCTCACGGTTTCCGGTTACACTTCGGACTTCTTCGGCAAAGATCCCGTTACATATCCGAATCATCCCGAGTATGCGGATAAATTCGGAGTTGACGACTTCGCGGCGGCGTTTATCCGTCTTGAGGGCGGAATTGTTCTCGATTTCCGTATTGCGTGGGCTATGAACCTTGACACACCGGGCGATACTATCATTCTCGGCAAAAAGGCGGGACTTCGTATCCCCTCAACCGAGTGCTGGAACGGCAGTATCGGCGGTCCTCTCAAGATTTACAGAACCATTGCCGGCAGCGACGTTGAAACCGAGATTCCCGAGAGAGATAACGGCGAGGATAATTTCTACAAAAAGATAAGACTTTTCGTAGACGCTGTCAAGTATGGCAAACCCGCGCCCGTTCCGTCGTCGCAGATTCTCTACAATCAGGCGATTATCGACGGTATCGCAAGAAGCGCGAAGCTCGGCAGAGAGGTAGAAATCACCATCCCCGAAATTTGATTCGGTTAAAAAAATACAAAAGCGGAATCCTAAGCCCTTTGCGCGGATTCCGCTTTTTATTGTCGTATGCAAAACAAAATGACTGTAGGTATCTTGGTAGCTATTATTTCTTATGTCCCTTTGATGATATCTTCAATAAATGGCTTGCTTTCTATTCAAGTTGGTAAAGCGGCAATTTCAAAAATTTGGTTCATCACGGATTTAAGGGGAATGGAATCTAACAGCAGGTAAAGAAATAAACTTAACCGGCAGGAAGAAGAAGTCATCATCCCGATAACCGTAACCAATTCTTTTAGCGACTTTAATTTTGTTGTTAAAGCCTTCAAGCTTTCCGGTACTGATAGGATGCTCAGCATGAGCAATCAGTCCGGGA
>CAVGCY010000042.1:0-15885 GCA_963627915.1 Bacteroidaceae bacterium
ATCAAGAACATGATCACCGGTGCTGCTCAGATGGACGGCGCTATCCTTGTTATCGCCGCTACCGACGGCCCCATGGCTCAGACTAAGGAGCATCTTCTCCTTGCCCGTCAGGTTGGCGTTCCCTATATCATCGTATTCATGAACAAGGTTGACCAGGTTGACGATCCCGAGCTTCTTGAGCTTGTTGAGATGGAGATCCGTGAGACTCTTAACGAGTATGAGTTCCCCGGTGATGATACACCCATCATCAAGGGTTCTGCTCTTAAGGCTCTTGAGTATAACGGCGACGACGTAAACGCACCCGAGCTTGCTTGCATCTGGGAGCTTATGGACGCTGTTGACAGCTACATTCCCACTCCCGACCGTAAGGCTGACCTTCCTTTCCTTATGCCTATCGAAGACGTATTCACGATCACAGGTCGTGGTACCGTTGCAACCGGCAGAGTTGAGAGAGGTATGCTTAAGCTCAACGAGGAAGTTGAAATCGTTGGTCTTAAAGAAGAGAAGAGAAAGACTGTCTGCACCGGTATCGAGATGTTCAGAAAGCTCCTCGATTTCGCAGAGGCAGGCGACAACATCGGTTGTCTTCTTCGTGGTGTTCAGAGAACCGAGATTGAGCGCGGACAGGTTATTTCAAAGCCCGGTTCAATCCATCCTCACACCAAGTTCAAGGGTCAGGTTTACGTTCTGACCAAGGATGAAGGCGGACGTCATACTCCCTTCTTCAACAACTACAGACCCCAGTTCTATTTCAGAACTACCGACGTTACCGGCGTTATCTCTCTTCCCGAGGGAACCGAGATGTGCATGCCCGGAGATAACGTAGATATGGACGTTGAGCTTATCACTCCTATCGCTATCGAAAAGGGTCTTCGTTTCGCTATCCGTGAAGGCGGCAGAACCGTTGGTTCGGGCGTTGTTATCGAGATTAACGAATAATTTCTTTAGCCTAAAATTTGAGGGTTCCCGAAAGGGAATCCTCTTTTTTTTCGCTGCAGAGTATATGAACGGAGTGAAAATTGTATTTCTGCTCCGTTTTTTTTATTTTTTCTCGTAGGCTCTATTTGCTGTACCCCAACATTTATTATAGAGTCTTTTTCGATTTTACCACAAACACTTGAAATAGAACAAAAAAGACGATTGAGCAAAAAACTCAACCGTCTTTTTAATGTTTTTGAGTTATACACAACAAATACACAACAATTTTGAAGTTGCATATCCAAAAAACCGCATAAATAAAGGGTTTTCGAGGTGTAATAATTATCTCTTGCTGAACTGCGGAGCGCGACGAGCGGCTTTGAGGCCGTACTTCTTTCTCTCCTTCATTCTCGGATCACGCGTAAGGAATCCTGCCTTCTTGAGGGCGGGACGAAGATTCTCATCAAACTGGAGAAGAGCTCTTGCGATGCCGTGACGGATTGCGCCTGCCTGACCGGAAACGCCGCCGCCCGATACTCTGCAAACGATATCGAACTTCTCGGCAGTCTCTGTAAGAACAAGGGGCTGACGAAGGATAGTTTTAAGAGTTTCAAGACCGAAATAGTCATCGATATCTCTGTCATTGATTGTTACCTTGCCGGTGCCGGGGTAAACGCGGACTCTTGCTACCGAGCTTTTTCTTCTGCCGGTACCGTAAAAATAAGGATTGCTTTCGTACATTTAAATTGCCTCCCCTTTCTTAAAACTCTTTTACAACAGGCTTCTGAGCGGCATGCTTGTGCTCTGCGCCTGCGTAAACATGAAGACGAGTGAATGCCTGTCTGCCGAGCGTGTTAGCGGGAAGCATACCCTTAACAGCCTTCTCAACAACAAAGCAGGGCTTCTCTCTCATGAGCGTGCTGTACTTAACTTCTTTCATGTTGCCGATATAACCGGTGTGATGATAGTACATTTTCTGCTCGAGCTTCTTACCGGTGAGAACAACCTTCTCGGCGTTGATAACAATAACGTTGTCGCCGCAGTCCTCATGATAAGCGAATGTAGGCTTATGCTTGCCGCGAAGAAGAACGGCCGCCTCGGCGGCTACCGCACCGAGAGTCTTTCCCTCTGCGTCAAGAACATACCAAGCACGAGTGATTTCTTCAGCTTTTGGCATATAAGTTGACATAAATCTGACCTCCGAATATATTGATAATTTTAAAACAAAATCAGACGCATTTCTCAACGCGCCTGTTAATGTTATCACATTTTATATTATAAGTCAACACTTTTTAAAAACTTTTTTTATTTACATATTGCAATCTCTGTTTTTCTCCGTTTTTCTCGTGTTTTCATATAATTTGCTCAAATGCAATTTTTTTAAATTCAGTTAAGCTCAGAAAGGAAACCGAGCGTTATATCCGCCGTCTTGTGAGATTGCGACTCTATAAATATATGACCGCCGTCAACGTAATGCGTCTGTGCCCTGCCGGCAAGCGCGGTTGAAAAAACCGATGTTTTGCTGTTTCCGAGAACAACATCGTCGCTTGCCCATACGAGCAGAACGGGGATATCTATATTTGAAAGAGCCGTTATATCGGTTTGTTCGCTTCTTGCACAGCCGACGCATATACCGCGCATCGTTCCGTCGATCTTAAGCGGATTCGATAAAACGGATACGTCGTATCCAAACCCGTATGACATATCGTTTGCAACATAACCGACAGCTGATTTGACAATAAATTTCATGTTTAATATATTGTTTGTAATTCGCTGCACGCAGTTCATCAGCTTATCATTCTTCGCCGCTTTTTCGTATACGGAGCTTACCTTGTTCTGAACTGCGGGAGCATAGAGCATCAACGCCCTTATTTCCGGGTTTGAAGAAGCGATATTCGCGGCAATTCCTCCGCCCTTGGAGTGTCCCGCAACTATCCATTCGGAAAGCGGGGCGATACTCTCCATAAGATCGATCATAAGCCGTTCCCGCGAAATATAATCCGTATCGAACGTTTCACGCGTAGAATAGCCAAAATCGGGAAGATCGGCAAGCACGCAGTCGTAACCCTCGGCAGAAATTTCCTTCGCCGTATCGTTCCACGTCGAACCGGAGTATAGAAATCCGTGAATAAACAATATTCTGCCTTTTCTTTCACCATCGGCGGGAATAATTCTGTAATGAATATTATAATCGCCGTCGGTAAAAAATTCGCTGTCGGCAAACGGCTTTTCGGTTTCTGATTCTGTTAGAGTTTCTGCTACCGTTTCCGTTTCCGTTTCAGTTTCGGTTTCGGTTTCCGTTCCATCGTACGCGAACGCGCATACATTAAGAGACAGCATAATTGCAAGCGCAAGAATCACAGATAAAACTTTATTGATTGTTCTAACCATTTTTATCACCTGCAAACGACAAGAAAAGCCGTTATTTATTTTCCTGAGTTTTTATAACCTTTATTCCAAGTTCGTCAAGCTGTGCGGAATCCACGCAAGACGGACACTGCGTCATAGCCTCCGTCGCGTCCTTAAGCTTGGGATAGGGAATAACGTCTCTGAGGCTCTGAGCGCCGAGCATCTGCATAACAAGACGGTCAAGTCCGATGCCCATACCGCCGTGCGGGGGCGCGCCGTATTTAAACGCGTCGAGCAGGAATCCGAACTTTGCATGAGCCTCCTCGTCGGTAAAGCCCAAAAGTTTGAACATTCTGTTCTGCAATTCGGGATTCGTAATTCTTATGGAACCGCTCGAAAGCTCGATTCCGTTTAAAACAAGGTCGTATGCCTTCGCTCTTACGGAGGCCTTATCCGTTTCAAGATAGTCGAGGCACTCGTCCATGGGAGCCGTAAACGGGTGATGCATTGCAACCCACTGCTGATTGTCCTCATCCCAATCAAAGAACGGGAACTCCGTAATCCACAGGAAGTTGTAACCCTCGCCGATAATATCGAGCTTCTTTGCCGTTTCGCATCTCAATGCGCCGAGATTCGTAAGAGCAAGATTCTTCTTAGCGTCCGCGATAATGAGAACAACATCGCCCTTTTCGGCTCCCGCCTTTTTGAGAATCGCGGACATCTCGTCCTCGCTCATAAATTTTGCAAATGAAGAAGTCATGCCGTCGTCGGTCATTCTGATCCATGCAAGACCCTTTGCTCCGATACCCTTTACAAAATCGGTAAGCTTATCAATTTCTTTTCTCGAAAGCTTCGAGACGGCGTTTTTAGCCGTAATTCCTCTTACCGTACCGCCGTTTTCGAGCGCGGATTTAAATACGGCAAAATTACTGTCCCTGACCTCGTCCGACAAATCATATATTTCCATGCCGAAGCGGGTATCGGGCTTGTCCGAACCGTAACGCTCCATAGCTTCTTTGTATGTAAGACGTTTAAGAGGAAGAGGAATATCAACACCCAGAGCGTCCTTGAAAATTCTTGCGATATATCCCTCGCCGACCTCAAGAACGTCCTCAACGTCAACGAATGACATTTCAAGGTCAATCTGCGTAAATTCCGGCTGTCTGTCGGCTCTCGAATCCTCGTCGCGGAAGCACCTGGCAAGCTGAATATATCTGTCGAAGCCGGCAACCATCGAAAGCTGTTTATAAAGCTGGGGCGACTGGGGAAGCGCGTAGAAGCTGCCGTTGTGAAGTCTCGACGGAACGAGGAAATCCCTCGCACCCTCGGGCGTTGACTTTATAAGTATCGGAGTTTCAATCTCCACAAACCCTTTTTCATAAAAATAATCTCTCGTTATGTGCGAAACCTTATTTCTGAAAAGAATGTTTTTCTGAAGGTCGGGACGTCTTAAATCGAGATAACGGTATTTAAGTCTCTGCGTTTCGGCAGTCTGACAGTTTTCTATAATCTCAAACGGAGGAGTTTCGCTCCTGCCCAGGATACGAAGCTCATTTACCTCAATCTCGATATCTCCCGTTTCAATATCCTTATTTTTTGACGAACGCTCTCTTACGACGCCCTTTGCGGCAAGAACAAATTCGCTTTTTACAGAGGAGGCTTTATTAAATACCTCCCTGTCGGTATTGTCGTCAAACGCAAGCTGAACGATACCCGTTCTATCTCTTAAATCTATAAATATAAGTCCTCCGAGATCGCGTCCTCGCTGAACCCATCCGCAGACCGTTACCTCTTTACCGCAGTCGGATTCTCTTAAATCCGAGCAGTAATGCGTTCTTTTCATTCCCGTTAAAAAATCCATCTTTCACTCGCCGTGACCCATTGTCACAGACTGCCTCCCAACAAACTTGATATATCAAAATCTCCGTCTGAATCGCCAAGTCCTTCAAGCGATTTATTTACGGACATACTTATAAAATGCTCGGCAAAGCCCTCAAGTTCAAGCTCCCTTGTCGTACCGTCCTCCATGCACTTAACCGCGGTTCTGCCGTTTGCGACTTCGTCCGAACCGAGAACGGCGGTATAAAGCGCGCCGATTTTATTCGCAAACTTCATCTGCGCCTTAACGGAACGGCCGGCAACGTCAAGCTGAACGCTCACGCCCTCGCTTCTTAAATCGTCTGCAAGCTTTAAAGCAAGAAGCATCGAGCTTTCGTCTGTGGAAGCTATATACAAATCAACCGGCTTAGCCTGCGGCACAGGCGTATTCTGAGCCTGCATTAAAAGCATAAGTCTCTCGATACCCATACCGAATCCGGCCGCGGGGAGAGACTGACCGCCCAGTTCGCTTATAAGACCGTCATATCTTCCGCCGCCGCAGACAGTACCCTGCGCGCCTATCTCCGACGAAACAAACTCAAAAACGGTTTTCGTATAATAATCAAGTCCCCTTACTATCATGGGGTCGACGGTATATTCCATATCCATGGCGTCAAGACATTTCTTAACACCCTCGAAATGTTCTCTGCAATCATCGCATATATAATCGAGAACCTTCGGCGCGTCCTTTGCGATTGCGGAGCAGACCGGGCTTTTACAATCGAGTATTCTCATCGGATTGCGTTCGAGCCTGCCGAGGCACGTTGCGCACAATTCAGTTTTTCTCGACTCAAAATATTCCTTAAGCGCAGCATGATATTTCTTTCTGCACTCGGGACAGCCGATTGAATTTATATTAAGCTTAATTCCCGTAACTCCGAAGAAATCGAAAACGTGACGGGCAAGCGAAATAATTTCCGCGTCAGCCTGGGGAGTTCCCGCGCCGAGACACTCGACTCCGAACTGGTGAAATTCTCTGAGTCTGCCCGCCTGCGGTTTTTCATATCTGTAGCAGGGCGTTACATACGCAAGTTTCTGCGGCAGCGGTTCGTTAAAAAGTCCGTGCTCAAGAAACGCACGGACGGCTCCCGCCGTTCCCTCCGGTTTTAATGAAATACTTCTGCCTCCGTTGTCGTCAAAGGTATACATCTCCTTCTGGACAACGTCGGTAGTGTCGCCGACGCTTCTGTTAAAAAGCTCCGTATGCTCGAATACGGGCGTTCTTATCTCTTTAAAACCGAAATTTTCGGCAATTTCAAGCACAGTCGATTCTATAAACTGATTTTTATGGCTGTCGGACGGTAAAACGTCGTTTGTCCCCTTAACAGCCTTGGTTAACAATGCCATAACAAAAATACCTCGTTATAATATGTTTCCGTTGTTAAAAATGAAAACTTTTAACAAAATAACAATAATAATATTTCTAATAAAAAATGAAGCTATAAAACATAATACAAGCTGTAATCAACATGCTTATTCCGAATTATAGCTTCTTCGTTTTTATTTATATTGTCGGCCGAAACATTACTTTTTGGGATTTACAATATCTCTCCAGTCGAGATCTCCTCTTTCAAGTCCTCTGACAAGCGACTCGGCGGTAGCAATATTCGTCGCAACGGGTACGTTGTGAACGTCGCACAACCTTAAAAGATTTGCCTCGTTCGGCTCGTGAGGCTTTGCGTTAAGCGGATCTCTGAAAAAGAGAAGCAAATCGATTTCGTTGCATGCGATTCTCGCGCCTATCTGCTGATCTCCGCCCTGCGTACCGCTCATGTATTTTTTAATCTCAAGTCCGGTAGCGTCGGCGACAATACGTCCCGTCGTTCCCGTAGCGCACAAATTATGATGGCTGAGTATTCCGCAGTAGGCAATACAGAACTGCGTCATAAGCTCCTTTTTGGAATCGTGAGCTATCAATGCGATATTCATAAAAACACCATCTTTCCTTCAATATATAATTATAATTTTAACATAAGATTATAGTATAAACACAAGTCTATATGTGTATTTTAACATACATTTTTGTATATTTCAACTGTTTATTTCATATGTTTAAAATCAAGCGGAACATTTTTACCCTCGGCGCGCATGGCGATGCGCTTTGACGCGGAGTACACCTCGCTTTTCTTTTTAGGCGATTTTCCCGTTACGGACATGCATACGAGAGCCTTATCCTCCGGAATAATTCCCAAAAGTCTGACGCCCGACGAATCTATAACCCCGTCGACATTAAGAAGCCTCGATTTCTTCGCTTCTTTTTTTAAAAATCTGTTTATAACGATACGTTGATTCGTTATATCAACTCCGTATCCCGCCGCCTTTCTCGCCGCCTTCGCCGCGCCCTGAACGCTTACGGCGTCGGGCGTCGCAATCATTATTGTTTTGTCGCAGCACTTCACCGCAAGCGAAAATCCCGATTCAAGCCCTGCGGGCGCGTCAAGTATTATGTGGTCATACTTTTCGCGCATAGACTTTATTATATCCGAAAGCGCGTCGGAATCCTTCATCTCAGACGGAGACGCAAGCAAATCGATATTCTCGCCGCAGCGCATAAGCGCGTCGTCAACGGAACATCTGCCCTCGCAAACGTCGTTCCAGCCGAAAACGGTATTCTCCCTTACTCCGAAAAGGATATCGAGAGCGTTAAGCCCCGCGTCCAAATCCATAAGAAGCGTTTTTCTTCCCATAGAGGCGAACGCCCTGCCGAGCAGCCACGAAAAAGTGGATTTTCCGACCCCTCCCTTGCCGGAAGCGACCGCAATAACGTCTGACATAACATTCCTCCGAAAATTTAATTTAAAATTGAATTTACCTGCTGTACTGCGGAAACCTGACTTCTCGAGGAAAAATAATACTCGAATATATCAGCCGCGACCTTTGCCGTAGCCGTACCGGAGTTAACGTTTTCGACAACAACGGCTATCGCTATCTCCGGGTCGTCGTAAGGACCGAAGCTCATTATAAAACCGTTATTTCCGCTTACAACGCTTCCGTTGACAATTTTCTTAATCTGAGTAGTACCGGTTTTTGCCGCAACCTTATATTGCAAAGCCGAAAACGCAGAGGCGCACGAGCCGTAATTTGCGACGTCGTACATACCTTCCTTGACAATGTTAATCGTATTCTGCGAAACGCCCGTATTCTCAGCCACCGTTATACCCGTTTCATATACGGTATCCGAATAATCGTACGTAACGACGCTTTTTACAAAATGCGGAGTATAGCGCGTACCGTTATTTGCAATCGTCGCACAGTAGTTGACCATTTGCATCAGGGTAAACTGGTTGTCCGACTGACCGATAGCCGCCTGAATCGTATCGCCCGAATACCATTTCTGCCCGACGGATTCTCTGTACGCCTTGCCCGCAAGAATACCCGAAGCCTCCGGAAGCTCCACGCCGGTCTTTCTTCCGAGTCCGAAACGGGCGGAATAATCGTTCATTATATCAATACCCATAAGGTCTGCAAGATTGTAAAAAAAGATATTGCACGAAACCTCAAGAGCGCTGACAACGTTTATTGTTCCGTGAGAGCCCAGACATCTGAATTCCTGTCCGTGATAATCAAAAACCTGACCGCAGTAGAATTTTGAATCCTTATTTATCGTTCCCGATTCAAGACCGGCAACGGCCATAACCGGCTTCATCGTCGAACCCGGCTCGTACGTGCTCTGAAGCACTCTGTTCCACAGCGGCGACGCGGTATTTTTTGAAAGCTCGTCATATTTATCGTAATAATCGGCAAGATTATACGTCGGATATGACGCGCTTGCAAGCACCTCGCCGGTATTTACGTTCAATACAACGACAGCGCCGGCGGCTTCAAGCCCCGCCTCGGCGGTAAGCTCGAGGATTCTGTTCTCAAGGGCCGTCTGTGCCACGCTCTGCAACGTAGAATCTATCGTCGTGACGACAGTGTTTCCCTGCACGGGCGGAATCGTGTATTCCTCGGAAACGTTTGAATCCGTGTCTATCGATACGGTTTTTACGCCCTTCTGTCCTCTGAGATATTCCTCCATTACGCTCTCAATACCGAACTTGCCTATATCGTCGCTGAGAGAATAAGCGTTTACCTCTATTTTTTTTCTCTGAACCTCTGTGAGCGTATCGGTCGCAAGAAGCTCCTCCGTTTTCTCTTTTTCGCTTTCATACTCGCTGTCGTTTATAACTCCGACAATACCGAGAATATGAGAAGCAAGCGGAGTATTTCCGTACTCCCTGTACGTTACGACCTCGGATTTTACTCCGACATACAAATCGCTGTTTTCAAGAATTACGGATACGACTTCATTGGGAACGTCCTCTGCAAAAACAAACGGACTGCTTACCGAATAGCCCGTACGCCACATTTCATACAGGACGGACGCTATCTTACGTGCGTCGGCAAGCTCATAGCCGGAAAGCTCATACATATCTATAAGCGCGTCCATACAGTTCTGCGCCGTAGCGTAGCGGTTAAGATTAAGCATATTTTTATTTTTAAGAGCCTTTATATCGGCGTCTCTGTCCTCGGCAAAAACAAGACTGCCGTTATCGTCGAAAACAATCGGCAGATTGTCGTCCCATTCGAGAGAATCGGCCTCAAAAAGCTTTATAAGAGAATTTATAATGTTATTCCGCTGTTCCTTATTTGACGACGAAGGAAACGACGAAGCGTCAAATATAATGCGGTTTCCCTGTCTGTTGGTTACAAGCGGTTTGCCGTTTCTGTCGAGGATCTCTCCCCTCGAAGCCTCGACGGCTACCTCGTACGTCCTGTACTTTTTGCCCGCGGCGTACGAATCCTCGTCAAAGAACTGAACCCGTACGACAGCCGAAACAAAAATTATCGACGCGCATATAAAGAAAACGAGAGTTACCCTTGCCCGCCGTATTATTTTTGATTTATCCATAAGCGTCACCCGATAACGATGTTTTCCCTATCCTTCAGATACTTCATGCACAGTCCCGTTACAATATAGGTTACGGGAAGAATCAATACGGTAATGCCCGCCGCCGGAAGATACCTGCTCAAAAGAATAGAGCATCCCCTGTCTCCTACGGGTATCATAACGCGTATAAGCCACGCGGAAGTTTCGTAAACAAAAGATGAAACGGCCGTTATTATAAGCGCGCTCACAAAATTTCTCTTCATAACATAATGAGTAAGCACGCCTGCCGTACATCCGACAAACGCAAAAAACAAAGCGTTCAGCCCGTCGGGAGCTACCGACGAAACGTCTAAGAACGCACCGCCGATAATACCGTAAACAAGTCCGCACGTTTCTTTTTCAAAAACTCCGAGAGAAACGACAAGCGGAATCATATATATAATTTCAAACGAAAAAATCCCGTGCGTACCGGTTCCGTTTTCAATAAGCGCAGACAGCGCAGCGAATACGAAAAAAATCACACGGCGCATATTTCTTTTAACGTTTCCTCTGTACAGCATAAATAAAAACTCCCGAAAAAATCAGCCGTTCTGTCCTTCAAAATCGGTTATTACAAATACGTCCGCGACGGTTTTTATATCAACGCCCGGTTCGATAACGGCATATGACGAAACATCATTCTCCTCATCTCTTATCTCATCGACCGTTCCTACGATAAGATCGCGCGGAAAAACTCCCCCAAGACCCGACGTGCATACGATACCGCCCTTTGAAACGGCAGTCGTTCTCGTAAGACCGGACATCCTGCACAATCCGTCGAACGAAAGACGCGAAGTCGTCGACGAATATCCGCTCTCTCGCGTTTTAATTTCATAAACGCTTATATTAATACTCGGATCGAGTATTGTTTTAACAACGCTCGACGTCGGAGAAACCTCCTTAACGATTCCTACAACATAATTGCCGTATATCACGGGATCGTTAACGCTTACCGAATCGGACGAGCCCTTGTCTATCATAAAAGTATTGTAAACGTCCGACGCGTCGCGCGAAATAACCGTTGCCGGGCAGAAAACGTAGTCGGGATTGGAATCCTTTACGCCGAGAAATTCCTCATACGAATTAAGCTTCTGTTTCGTTCGCTCATAATCGACGAGTTCTTCGTTTTTCCTGTTAAGCTCTTCGCTGAGCCTTGAAATTTCCTCCCTGTACGTCGATGAGGAAACGAAAGAACCGAGCGTATTCCTTGTTTTTTCTCCTATAGCGGAAGACAGCTTTTGGAGAGGACTGAACACTATACCCGCGGCGGCGGTCAGCGGAGAAACCGAATCCGTCGTAACGGCCGCAAATACAATGCCCGCAAGAAGAGCCGCAAACACGCATATAAAAGCCTTAAATTTCCTGCTTTTAAAGAATCTGTCCATAGTAACTCCGAATTATTATTTATTAATATTGAGAACGCTGACCTCCAGGCATTTACCGGCACCGACTACCGTGCATTCGCGCGGATTGTCCGAAACGCGCACGTCAATTTTCGTCCTGTCGCTGATAAGCCTGTCGAGTCCGCGGAGCAAAGCTCCGCCTCCGGTAAGAACTATTCCCCTGTCCATGATGTCGGAAGCAAGCTCCGGCGGAGTTTTTTCAAGAGTTTCGCACACGGTATCGGCAATCTGACCGACAGCGTCCGAAATTGCCGAACGAACCTCGTCCGACGTTATTTCCGTGTTTTTAGGAAGTCCGTCGACAAGATTTCTGCCCTTTATATCCATCGCGCCCTCGCCGTCGTACGGTACGGCCGACCCGATTTTTATTTTAAGCTCCTCGGCGGTTCTCTCGCCGATTAAAAGCTGATGCTTTTTTCGTATGTACGCAATTATCGCCTCGTCCATAGCGTCTCCGCCAACCCTTACGGAATTTGAGGTTACGATATCTCCGAGAGAAATAACGGCGACCTCGCTCGTTCCTCCGCCGACGTTTACAACCATGCTTCCTACAGGCTCGGACACGGGCAGTCCCGCGCCGATAGCCGAAGCCATCGGCTCCTCTATTATGCTGACGTATCTTGCGCCCGCGCTTCTCGCCGCATTATGAAAAGCCCTGCTTTCAACCTCCGTAAGCCCCGACGGAACAGTGAGAATTACCCTCGCACGGGTAAAAAGAGAACCGCTGACAACCTTTGCAATCAACGCCCTGAGCATATCCGCGGTCATCTCATAATCGGCGATAACGCCGTCCTTAAGCGGTTTTTTCGCCGCTATCGAACCGGGGGTTCTGCCTATCATAACCTTAGCCTCGCTTCCGACGGCGACAACCTTGGGATTATCCGATTTTATATCAACTGCGACAACCGACGGCTCATTCATTATAATTCCCTTGCCCTTGACGTAAACGAGCGTATTGGCGGTGCCGAGATCTATTGCGATATCGCGCGCAAATAACATGCATGTGCATCCTTTCACAACATTATTTCATTTTATTATAACTTTTCCGCACGTTAAAAACAATAGAAATTCGATAAAAACTTATTATAAATTATTTAAAAATCAACCGTTAACATGTTTACTTCACGTTTTTCTTATGCTACAATATATTTTAATTAAAATATTTGGAGAATAATATATGACTGACATAAAAAACGCAAAACGCATTGTATTTAAAGTCGGCACGTCGACTCTTACATATGATACCGGCAAAATAAACATAAGACGAATGGCCCGTCTTGCAAGCGTGCTTTCGGATCTTGAAAATCAGGGAAAGGAAGTCGTCCTTGTCTCCTCGGGGGCTATCGCCGTCGGCGTAGGTAAGCTGGGACTTGAAAAGAAACCCGCCGACACGCCGTCCGTACAGGCGGTTGCCTGTATCGGGCAGTGTGAACTGATGTTTATGTACGACAAGCTTTTTTCTGAATATTCGCACACTGTCGGTCAGCTTCTAATAACAAAAAGCGATGTGGAAAACGATGAAAGACGGACAAATCTCATAAACGCTTTCGATAAGATGCTTACATACGGCGTTATTCCGATAATCAACGAAAACGACTCCGTCGGCGTAGAGGAAATCGTTTTCGGCGACAACGACAGTCTGTCCGCTATTGTCGCAAAGCTTATAAACGCAGATTTGCTTGTTATTCTCTCCGACATTGACGGACTTTTCACATCAAACCCCGCAACGGACGACGACGCGGTTCTGATTCCGGTCGTAAGGGAAATAACCGAAAAAACCTACGCAATAGCCGGCGGCGCGGGAACAAGACGCGGAACGGGCGGAATGATAACAAAGCTCAACGCCGCAAAAATTGCCGCAGAAGCGGGTATCGAAACCGTTATAATGAACGGCTCGGATCCGACCGATATTTACAAGCTTATCGACGGACACCAAATCGGCACAAGATTTACGAAAGGCTGATATCATGACTCAAACTCAAATAAACGAATATCTTAACAAAACAGGTTCCGACGCAAAAAAAGCCTCGGTTTCGATTGCAAAAAAGAAAACGGGCGAAAAAAATTCCGCTCTGAAAAAAATTGCGGAAAAACTCGTTGAAAATACCGGCGCAATTCTCACCGCAAATGCGGAGGATTTGAAAAAGGCAAGAGAAAACGGAATGAGCGAAGCAATGCTCGACCGTCTTGCACTGTCAAAGGAGCGCATTAATTCGATAGTCTCCGCCGTCCTTGAGGTGGTAAGCCTGCCGGACCCGGTCGGCAGAGTTTTATCCGGATATACAAGCGGAAACGGAATGAGAATAGAACAGATAAGCGTCCCCCTCGGCGTTATCGCAATGATATACGAGGCGCGTCCGAACGTCACCGCCGATGCAGCCGCGCTCTGTCTAAAGTCGGGCAACGCCGTTATATTAAAAGGAGGAAAAGAGGCTTTTAATTCAAACAAAGCTATAACCGATTCCATGCGCGAAGCTCTTGACGAAGCCGGATTTGACAAAAACGCGGTTCAGCTCATAGACAATAACGATCGTGAAATAACGGCGTCTCTTATGAAACTGAACGAATTTGTCGATGTTCTGATTCCCAGAGGAAGCGCGGGACTTATTAAAGCCGTCGTAGAAAACGCAAGCGTTCCCGTTATCGAAACTGGCGCGGGCAACTGTCATATTTACGTTGACAAAAAAGCTGATATAAACATGGCCGCCGATATTATTTTCAATGCAAAAACATCGCGTCCGTCCGTATGCAACGCCTGCGAAAGTCTTGTTATTCACAGGGATATCATAAATGAAGCCCTTCCCGTAATAAAGAAAAGGCTTGACGAAAAAAACGTTATTATGTACGGCGACGAAACCGCATGCTCCTCGGCCGACGGCATTCTTCCCGCATCGGAGGACGACTGGGGAAGGGAATATCTTGATTATAAAATCAGCGTAAAAACCGTAAATAATACAGATGAAGCGATAGAGCATATTGCAAAATACTCAACCGGACACAGCGAATGCATTGTAACGGAGGATTACTCCGCGGCAGAGAAATTCCTCAACGAGATTAATTCGGCCGCCGTTTACGTCAACGCAAGCACACGTTTTACGGACGGAGGTCAGTTCGGGCTCGGAGCCGAGATTGGCATTTCAACTCAGAAGCTCCACGCAAGAGGACCGATAGGACTCGACAAGCTTACAACAAACAAATTCGTTATCCGGGGAAACGGTCAAATCAGATGAGGTGCGTATTTTGAAAGAACGTAGACCTAAAAGATTAAAAATAAAAAAAGAAGACATACCTGCTTCTTTAACAACCGAGTTTTCAACCGCCGAATCCCGCTCCGAAATAAAACCGCTCAAAGCTCAAAACGATTCGCCCGAAAGCAAACGAATAGGAAAAGGCTCGTTCGCGGCGGGGATTATAATTATAATATTCGCGCTTGCGGGGCTTGCATTTTCCGTTTATTATGCGGCAGGATTCATAAACGAAAAATTTATAAAAAAAGATTATTCGCAGTTTAACGAATTTTTAATTCCCGTTGCGGCAATCGATCCGGATACGTTCGACGACATTTCCGGTGCGGATATGAACGATCTTTTAAACATCGCGCTGTGGTCGCTCGTTGACAGCGACGCGGCTCCCGATACGTACAAGTACGACGACGGATATATGCTGATTCCCGATTCCGACGTTGAAACGGCATTTACAAAATTTTTCTCCGACGAGGTAAAACCCGAGCATAAAACGGCAGAGGGCTACGGATACGAATTTACGTACGACAAGACAAACAAGGTCTACAAAATTCCGCTGACGGCAATTACGCCCATATATACGCCGAGCATAACGGAGGTAAAACAGGAACGAAGCTCCGTTGTCATAACGGTCGGAATGATTAGCTACGGCAGCTGGGAAACGGACGATAACGGCAATATGATAACGCCCGGAGCGGATAAGTATCTTAAAATAACGCTGCTCGAAAGAAACGGAGATTACTATATCTCGGCGATTCAATCCGCGTCGTCGTCGCCGGACGCCGTCAATGTGCAGATAAACGAAGAAGCCACAAAATAAGATTCAATAATATTTAAAAAAATGAATCAATAAAAAACCAAAAAAACCGGCGAAAAAAACAAAAAAAGTAAAAGGGGGCTGTTTTTTTACAGCCTCTTTTTTTTCGCTGCAGAATATATGAACGGAGTGAAAATTGCATTTCTGCTCCGTTTTTTGATTAAGACTGAGCTGTTAGTAAGGCGGGGGGAAATGTTTTGTATAAGTAATATCGGAATCCGATTTTTGCTTTTTGAATCAAAGTTCGTTCAGCTTGTGAAAATAACAAATCCGAACTCATAACCGATTGGTTTAGAGTTCGGATTTGCACAGTCTGGTGCGGATGACGGGACTTGAACCCACATGAACTTGCATTCACTAGGACCTGAA
>CAVGCY010000043.1:0-2931 GCA_963627915.1 Bacteroidaceae bacterium
TGCATTTTCCGGATGCACCGGACTTACGAGCGTAACAATACCGGACAGTGTTACATCAATGGGTAATCGTGCATTTTACAGATGCACCGAACTTACGAGCATAACAATACCGGACAGTGTTACATCAATAGGTGATGATGCATTTTACGGATGCACCGGACTTACGAGCATAACAATAGGAAACAGTGTTACATCAATAGGTGATGATGCATTTTACGGATGCACCGGACTTACGAGCATAACAATAGGAAACAGTGTTACATCAATAGGTGATGATGCATTTTACGGATGCACCGGACTTACGAGCATAACAATACCGGATAGTGTTACAGAGATAGGTAGTTGTGCATTTTACGGATGCACCGGACTTACGAGCATAACAATACCGGACAGTGTTACGACAATAAGTTGGTGCGCATTTGAAGGATGCACCGGACTTACGAGCGTAACAATACCGGACAGTGTTACGACAATCAGTAATTTTACATTTAAAGGATGCACCGGACTTACGAGCGTAACAATACCGGACAGTGTTACATCAATAGGTTATGATGCATTTTACGGATGCACCGGACTTACGAGCGTAACAATACCGAACAGCGTTACAACAATACATAGCTGGGCATTTGTTGGATGTAAGAACCTTACTATATATGGGTATTCCGGTTCTGCAGCCGAAAGATTTGCAGCAAATAATGGATTTAAATTCGTTGATATTACCGGGTGTCAACATACCGAAACAGAGCTTAGAAATGCAAAGTCTGCGTCATGTGCCGAGAAAGGTTATACCGGGGACAAAGTTTGCACAAACTGCGAATATGTACTGGAACAGGGCGTTGAAATCCCCGCTCTCGGTCATGTTGATTCCGACAACGACGGTATTTGCGATGTTTGCGCAAGGTCGACGTCGTCAAACGATGACTGCGATACTGCCGGTCATGTCGATTCCGATAAAGACGGTATCTGCGACAGCTGCGGCGAAACTATGCCCGAGGTTAAAAATTGCAAGTGCATCTGTCACAAGAGCGGATTTGCAGGATTTATTTATAAAATAATCAGATTCTTATGGAAAATATTCAGAATGAATCAAACCTGCGACTGCGGATTGGCGCATTACTGATTCGGATTTTAATAATCTGCGAGAAGCATAAGCAGTATGATTATTTTCTCTTAAAGAAAATCAATAAATAAAAAATTCCCGCGGGAGCTGCGATTTTTACACTACCGCGGGTATTTTTTGCCTCATCACGGATTTGTGGGGAATAAATAAAAATAAGTATTGAAAAAGAGCGTGGAAAGTTCCAAAATTGTAGTAGCCATACAAACAATTCGCAAAGGAAACATTTCTATGCTCTTATTAGATGATATCAAAGTGGAATCTGAATTGTTTGGATACGGTTGTTTTGCTTGATTAAAAGCAGAATTTTGCCCCATACAGCAACCTCAACACTGTATGGGGCAATTTCAATTCACAATTAAAAATCATAATATTTTTCATCAGAAAAACCATGAATAGGCAATTGTGCCAAAAAAGCTATAACAAAGTTTTCATTCTGTTACAGCACAAGCATTGTTTTTCAATGGTTTATTTTGATTTCATTTTGATAAGCTCGCGGTACGTTATCATTTCGATTCCGTGATCTTTCAGGTACTGATGCGTATACGGATCCTTCATCAATTCATATTCCCAAACTCTGCATTGCCATGCGTTTGTAATTCCTTTTAATTCGTCGCTCTCGACTGCGGGATGGATAAATGTTTCCGTAACTCCGTCGGGAATGTTTGTCCATACGTCAAGTATGATTTTTCTGTATGAAGCGTAGTTTTCCCGAATATGAGGAACATTCCAGTCGGGGAATATTAGATAATCAGGCGTTATAACGTCATATTTCTTAACCCAGTAACGTATAAGTCCCGTAAGAGCCTTGAACAGAGGATAGGGAACTCCTCTCGGAGTCGTGCTTTTTGTAACATAAAGCGGAACTCTGTATGCGTAGCCGTAGTCGTTGCATATTTTTAAAGCCATTTTCAGAAAACCGAATCTGCCCGTGTTATAACCGTATAAAGAACCCATGTGATTGTCAACATGCGACGGTTTCATTCCCATAGCGTGCGCCTTGTCTATCTGTGCTCTGACCTCCGCGTCAACCTCGTTTGATTTTGTATGAAACTCAACCATGTTGCTCTCATGCCACATATACCCCTCCTTGTCAAGCAGACTTTTTCCGTCGGTCAGCGGTTTCCATCTGTATTTCTGCCACTCGGCAGTTAAGGTAGTATGAATACCTATCGCATATTCAGGATGGTCGATTGCAAATTTTACGGCTTCCTCCGCGCCCGGACATACCATCATGATTGTAGATGATAAAAGATTGCCTGTTTCAAAAAGCTCCATGCAGGCTTTGTTTGCAGATTTACAAAGACCGAAATCGTCGGCGTTTACAATAAGATATTTATTGATATAAATCACTCCTAAGATTAATAACGAATCTATTTTATCAAATCATTATCTAAAAGGCAATATATAACCGTATAAATAGAAAACAAAAAAAATAAATTTTTTTTAATTTATACTTGCTTTTTTATATAAACGGTGATAAAATAACAGATGTTGTTTGGGCCCGTAGCTCAGTTGGGAGAGCGTTCGGTTCGCATCCGAGAGGTCGAGGGTTCGACTCCCTTCGGGTCCACCATAACACACAGGTACGAACACCTAACAGTTTTTGCTGTGTGGCGAAATTTATTTATCATTGATATACCTGTAGAATAAGAGAAATACCCTTGAAGTTTTACAATTTCAAGGGTATTTCTTTGTGCGCCTGGCGGCGCACGTTTCTAACGGGTGAAAGTCCCGAATCCGCCCGACAGTGGGAAGGATATAGCTGAACAGCAAGGGTGTCCATCGTGAGGTGGAATCTGAAGGAAGCTGTA
>CAVGCY010000044.1:0-18698 GCA_963627915.1 Bacteroidaceae bacterium
ATCCGCACAATACCGGAGTCCAATCCGCGAATTTCATCTGCTGTACGGCGCATGGCTTCATATTGCAACACAGAATTTTGAATGGATGGATAGAGGCGTTCTCCCTCTGGTGTCAATCGGATACCATAACGGGAACGATATAGAATTTTGATGGACAGTTCCTTTTCCAACGAGGCAATCATTTGACTGAGAGCAGGCTGCGTGTAGCCCAAAAGGTCTGCCGCATTTGTAAAACTGCCAACCTCAATTACTTTCAAAAGCGCAATATATCTCTGCATAGTTCAAATAACCTTTCTGCATATTCAGATAATAAACATCAATTTTACTTATTTATATCCATGAGTATATAATAAATTCATACAGAATACAAGCATTGGAGGAATCTCTTATGGATATGAGTAGTTTTTTGGTGGATGCCTATTTCACCGAATATGAATCAAAAGCAAACTATATGATGGGAAGTTCCGATCCGGAGTCCCTGCCGCTGAAAGAAGTAGTGTCCGACCTTTCCAAATATTCAGACGAGCCGTTGGGTTATGCGTTAGGAAATGGGTATTTGCCGCTGCGAGAGAAATTGTCCGCACTCTATGAAACCGTTACCCCTGAGCAAATTGCTATGATGAACGGTGGCGAGGAAACAATTTATGTTACCATACGTGCCCTGCTGAAACCAGGTGACGAGATTGTAGTGCAGATGCCATCGTATCAGTCCCTTTCTGTTATTGCAAAGGAGATTGGCTGTTCCATTATCGAATACCGTCCCAGCTTTGAGCAGAACTGGGCGTTTGACTTGGAAACGCTGAAAACAAAAATTACCCCAAAAACTCGTTTGTTGATTTTGAATTATCCGCATAATCCAACAGGAGCTTGCTTAACAGACAGTGAAATGGCTTCGATTGTTGCGCTGTGTCAGGAGCATAGGCTGTATCTGATTGCAGATGAGGTGTACCGTTTTCTCCGCATGGACGAAAACTGTTCAGATGCCTCTTTTGCTGATTTGTATGAAAATGCTGTTGCACTGGGGAGCTTCTCCAAAACCTTTGCCGCTCCAGGTCTTCGGTTGGGCTGGGTAGCGACAAAAAGCCCGGAACTCATGCACAAGCTGTTAGCTTATCGTCATTTTACCAGCACTTGTTCCAACTTGCCGTGCCAGTGGATCGCAAGTGAGCTGCTGAATAAACGGGATACCATCATGCAACGCAATAATGCAATCGTGCGTCAAAACGCTGCAGTGCTGGAACAGTTTGTGCAACAGCACACAGACCTTTTCGCCTATGTACCGCCCAAGGGGGCAACGATGGCTTATGTAAAACTGCTGGGAGGTCAAAGTGCTATGGATTTCTGCATGGAGGTTCTGGAACATACAGGCGTTCTGATCGTTCCCTCCTCGGTGCTGGAAAGCTCGGACGAGTATCTTCGTGTCGGACTGTGCCGTGAGAGTTTCCCTAAGTGTATCCAATTAGTCAGTGAATATCTTTCTAACCGAAGAAAATAAGGAGGCTGTTATGAAACAATATGTAGTTGATGCGTTTACCGATAAGGTCTTTGCGGGTAATCCCGCCGCTGTCTGTGTGATGGACAAGTGGCTGGATGACCGCACCATGCAGAATATTGCCATTGAAAACAATTTATCCGAAACGGCATTTGCCGTTAAGGAGGGCAGCGTATATCACCTGCGCTGGTTCACGCCGGGCGGCGAGGTGGAGCTATGCGGTCATGCAACGCTGGCGACTGCTTATGTCATTACACGCTTTGTAGAACCAAGCCTTCAAACCGTGGCATTTGACACGCTGAGTGGCCGCCTGACGGTAGAAAAGCAGGATGATCTGCTGAAGATGGATTTTCCGTCCTTTCAGTTAAAGCCTGTTCCGGTGACGGAACAAATGATAGAGGCGCTGGGTGTCAAACCTGTTGAGGCTTACTATGGCGCAGATATGGTCTGCGTACTGGAGAATGAGGAGCAGGTACGAAGCGTTCATCCAAACCAAGAATTGATCCGGCAGATGGATGGCGTGTGCTTCCACATTACCGCACAGGGCAGCAAGTATGATTGCGTGACCCGCAGCTTTGCGCCGAAATGCAATGTAACAGAAGATCCCGTCTGCGGGCGTGGACATTGCCATGTCATTCCCTATTGGGCGGGTAAGACAGGAAAAACGGAGTTTACGGCGTATCAGGCATCCGCCCGCGGTGGTGTGTTGTATTGCAGTTACGCTGGAGAGCGTACCATTCTTCGTGGTAAAGCGGCTTTGTTCGCCGAGTCGGAAATTTATGTTTGAGGAATAAGGCATTATCTAAAATGATGTGCAGACTATTTTGAAATAGATAATCAACCGCCATTTGAAGATAACACTCAGTTTCCGACCGAGAAAATTGGCGGCGTTTCCAATGCCGCGCAAAACCTGAATGAGGGCATCATGGACGTTATGGACAGCCTTGCCGACGATATGCGGACGGCTGTTACCGGCAGTCTTTTTCAGCATTGAATAATCATATAATATATGTTATTATAAAATAAAAAGGGGTTCGCTTCGGCATGTTTTTTTCTTCACTTATTTTAAAAATAACATCTTTTTTTCTTTCGATGCTGATGGGTTTCGGTTCTCTTTCGGGATTTATGCCGGGCAAGCTTGAATATAAACAGGCTTCGGTAAATCCTATGAAGGGATTTATACCTTTTTATTCCGAGACGGGTGAAAGTGATGACAATCTCGGTTACAGTATGGAGTGGTTTTACATTCCTATGTCCGAACTTGTAAGCTCTGACGGAGAGTTTATAATAAAGCAGGCGATAGAACCGTATCTTGAGAATATATCGTCAAGAGGGAATCAGGCCGTTTTCAGGGTTTATCTCGATTATCCGGGAAAGGATGAGGATGCGGCGGGAGAATATATACATTCTCTCGGTATAAAGTTTTATGAATATGAGCAGTACGGCGGGGGAGTTACGCCCGATTATTCCGATGACAGACTTATTGATTTTCTCGAAAAGTTTGTATATAAACTTGCGCAGGAGTATGACGGAGATCCGCGTATAGCGTACATAACCGCAGGTCTTATGGGACACTGGGGGGAATGGCATGTTTCGATTGATGAGGCCGCCCCGTCGAAAAAGCAAAAGAAGCGTATTATAACGGCGTATGAAAAAGCGTTTAAAACTACGAAGATTCTTGCTCGTTATCCCGGTGAGCCGGGTACAAAAAACGGTAAAATCGGGTTTCATGACGACTCGTTTACGTACGAAACGCTTGATGATACAAAGGATTGGTTTTTCTATACCAAATTAAAGAAAAACAGACTTGCAAATGTGTGGAAAAGTCAGGCAATCGGCGGTGAATTTCGTCCCGAATGTCAGGAGGCGTTTATAAAAGGCGAAGAGTTTGACGGAATGCAGGATTATGACGAGTGCGTTGCAAAAACGCATTGCTCGTTCCTTATGATGCAGAATGCTTTTACTATGCCTCTTACGGATTCTCAGAAGAAAACCGTTTCAAACGCATCCGCAAAGCTTGGATATGATTTTTATATTGACAAGGTGAACGTAAAAAAAATATTCGGTAAAACATATATTTTCGTACGGGTTAAAAATAACGGCGTTGCTCCTGTTTATGCAGATCCCGGCGTATATATCGGCGCGAACGGCGGTGAATTTGAAGCAAAGGGAGCGGAACTTGACAGGATACAGCCCGGCGAATACGGCGTGTTCTATATTAAGACAGACGAGGATATCACGGGTGAAATTTATGTACGTGCCGGAAACTTTTTTGATAACGGCAAATGCGTCAGATTTTCAAACGAAAATGCGGACGATAGATTTGTTATCGGAACAATGGGATAAACGTCAAACGCGAACAGTGATTGAAACTGTTCGCGTTTGTTTGACGACGAAAAAAACAATAAAGATATCATTTTTATTATAATAATTTATCAATTCGACAAAAAATAAATAATGTTGATTTTTGCCTTTTTTTCTTTACAAATCCATCTTTTTATGCGACAATATTAATATAATAATCATAAAAATGAGAGGTTTTTTGTATGGCAGGTTCACAGGCGTTTATAAAAGATTACGGTGAAAAGACATTTGACGAGTTTCCGTTCTGCGACGGGGATAATCTTGCGCTTTGCTCCATGTTTTATATGCCTTTTGAGAATGTCGTTTCCGATTCTTTTGAAGAGAGTATAAAGCTTGAGGACGCGTTTGAAAAATTGTTCGAATACAGAGGAAATGAGCATAAGGCAATCGGATTGCTTATAAATCCGGCTCTCAGCAAAAACACGCAGTACATGACGAGCCGTCCGAGGTATTCATGTCTTAAAATGACCGGAGTAAAAAGCGTATACGAACGTGATCCCGCCGTTCAGTTTGCCGCGTGTACTCTTATAATGCCTGGCGGAGATAATATTATAATATTCAGGGGTACGGATGATTCGTTGACAGGGTGGAAAGAGGATCTTGATATTTATACAAAAAAATCCATCCCGTCGCATCAGTTGGCGGTTGATTACATAAACGAAGCCACCGAAAAGCTTGACGGCGAATTTATTATTCTCGGTCATTCAAAGGGCGGAAATGTTGCTCTTTACGGTGCTCTTAAATGCAGTGAAAAGGCGAGAAGCAGAATCAAAGAGCTGTACAATAATGACGGCCCCGGTTTTTTTGATCACTCAATGTTCCGTTCCGACGCTTATTCTCAGCTTTTGCCGAAATATCATCACATTGTTCCCGATTCGTCGCTTGTCGGAATGCTGCTTGCGCATGACAATGATTACAAGGCTGTTAAAAGCAGCAGACTTACCGGCATGATGCAGCACGATATGGGTACATGGCAGTTAAAGGACGGAAACATTATCGAGAAAAATATTTCACGTGCCGGCCGTATCACCGATATAACGTTATCGAACCTTATTTCACACGTAAACGATAACCAAAGACAGAGCATAGATATTGTTGTTTCGGCGCTTGTTGACGGACTCGGTCAGGAAACATTGCTTGATTTTTCAAAGAATGCGGTAAAATCGATAGACGGGGCGGTGAAAGCCGTAAAAAGCGTTGATAAGGAAACAAGAAATGAATTCAGGCTGACGTTTAAGGGAACGCTTAAATTCGTACTTGAAGCTTCAAACGAGGTTACAAGGGAGAGAATTCCTCTTGCTGTCGGCAGAGTAAAAACTCTTGTTAAATCTTTTATCCCGGCTAAGGCATAATTATATGATAAAGAGAACGCAGGCTTGCATATGTCCTGCGTTCCTTATTATTTTCAGATTTTTACGGTAATTCCGTTAACCTCAACGCTCGATTCCGCACGTATCATTATATATTTTTTTCCGTCGATTATTCGCGTTTCCAAAAGGTCGGAACGGTCGGAATTTATTTTGATGCTTACGTCGGGCGTCGATACGGATAATTCTTTTGTGTTGACAAAATTCTGAGGGGACAGCTCGGCGTTTTCTCCGAAGCTTTCGTCGAATTTTTCTTCAAAGGAATTTACACGTTCTTCGCCGACTCCGCAGTTTGTAAGTATGTTTGAAACGGAATGCTTCGTAATAACCGGCGGATCTTCATCCTTTTGCTGTTTATGCTCCTCAATCTGTTCGCATAAAACGTCTCTGACATTAACCGCAACCTCGAGGCTGCAGTCCTCGGAGAGCGTTTCCTCTATTATCGAGTTAAAAACCTCCTTCTGCTCCTCGGCGGGCATAGGAACCTCGGTTCTTAAAATATTTTCTATAAATTCGGGATGATTATTTTCCGTGCTTTTACTATAGTAAAGAATATCGTAGATGTTAGCTGTTCTGTCGTCGAACGCAGGGAATAAAAATCCGATTTCGGGAGGGGATATCAGCTGATTTGCGGCGAGAGTTTTAAATGCATTTTCATGAGCAACAAAGCCTAACGCCTGTTTGCTTTGTTTTACGGGGCAAACGGCGCATATGCAGTAATTATATACGTTTGACGAATCCTCTATGCGGTGTTCGTCGGAGGCGTACTGCGGTACGTCGTACGAATCCTGAATCAGTAAAATCAGATAGTTGTTTCCCATGGCGAGTGTTGACGCCGCGGCATTGAAAAATATATTAATTGCCTCTTCGCTTTCGGGCGCTTGCATTCTGAGTGCAGACATCAGTCTGTGTTCGTCGGAATCAACAACCTGTTGATTTTTATAAGGCAAATCGATAAGGTTTTTGCCCGGACAGCCCGACAGAGTTTTTCTTATAATTGATAAAAGATTATCTGCGTCGTCATTATTCATGAGTCCTACGGACTGCCTGAATGAGCTGACGATTTCTTTTTTTTCGTTTACAAAGCATCCGTATATGTAATTAACCGCACATTTGCCGAGCTTTATACGGCGGCGGATTTCGCCTGTTTCTTTTTCGTTCATTGTGTTTTCTCCTTAAAATCGAATGAAAACATTGTATCACAAAAGAGCCTTTTATTAAAGCGTTTTTTGAAAAATAAAAAGCAATAAAAAAAGAGCCGTATGCAGGCTCTTTTCTTTATGAACGGTTGTTAGTCCGTGCTTGTCTCGTCCTTAATATTGAACAGCGATTTTATGAAATTGAAGATAATCGTAAAGAATGAAAGCACAGTTTTAACGATATCTTTTGCGAGATCCATGATTGACACTTCCTTTACTTTTATTTACGATTATATGATATCACGATAGGAAGAAAAGTCAATATTTTCAAGGGATGTTCAACATCTAATCGACAACTGTCTACGATAAAATCGACACGCGTAATTGCTTTTGTCGAATATTATTTTTTTAGTTTTATGAAAAAAAAGAACCCGGATAATTCCGAGCTCTCTTTAAAATTACAGCGTTGTCGCCTCGTCGTCTTTCTTACCGAAGATCTTCTTAAAGAAATCAGCGATAATCTTGAAGAAAGAAAGAATAGCCTTGATAATATCCTGTGCCAACTCCATTATGTTTCACTCCTTTTTAATGTAATCCAACTATATGATAGACTATCATGAAAGAAATGTCAACGTTGCATTTAATACGGAAAAGTAAATTAAATATGAATATTCATCCGTTATGTGCTTATAACTTTCACTGAGTCGGGAACCGTATATTTTACATTCTGTTTTGAGTCTTCATATGTTACCTCGACCGTGATTTTTCCTCTTACGGTTTCGATATATCCTTTAACGTTTAAATCCCTGACGTAGATCGGGGCAATCGTTATCTTTTCGAATCCGACCGAATCCTCAGTCTGCTTTATACCCAGAAGATATGTAAACAGATACTCGCTTATAGCTCCGAACATCGGGTGAGAATGAGAATCGCATCCGTCCCAGTTTTCCCAAAGCGTAGTCGCGCCGTTCTTTTTCATATTATAAAAACTGTTTTCGCCTTTTGAGGTAAGCAGTTTAACGGCTGTTGCTCCGCCGCCTGTTTCAAAAAGCGTTTTTATAAGAACGTCCGTGCCGAAGATCCCTGTGTCGAACTCGCCGAGATTATCGTACTTGTTTATAATATTTTTAACGCATTCTTCGTCTGCAAGTCCTATATCGTACGCAAACGCGTCAGCTCCCTGTATTCCGCCGCAAAAGCTGTGAGCGGTATACGAATAATAAGCGTTTTTAAAAGCTCTTACGGATTTCTCAAGGCGTTCCGACATAGTCTGACGGTAACGCGGTTTTTTAAGCAGATACGAAAGCTCTATATATTCGTTAAGTGATTTAATGTAAAAATAAGTATTAACGAACGGCTCAGGCAGATAATTTTTATTGTCCGGCGCGCACCAGTCTCCGAGGCACCATCCGCCCTTTTCCTCTCTGATTACAAGACCTGATTCGCTGTGAGATTCCATGTAGTCGAGATAAAGAGTCATGTTGTCAAAGTATTTTTCGCACAGCGATTTGTCACCGTAAATTTTATAATAATTATACGGTACGGCAATAATTGCGCAGCCCCAGCCTCCTGGACCGCCGCCGCCGCCGTAGAACGGCGCGGTGTGCTGAACGTGACCGTTGTACGCGTCCTGACAGTCGGAAATATCCTGTGCCCATTTTTTGTACAAATCACGAGCGTCAAACTGCGTCATTACAGCCCTTGAGCAAAGCTGACCGTCTCCCGTATATCCGAGACGTTCGCGGTGCGGGCAGTCTGAGGGAACGAATGAATGAATGTTGTTAATCTGCGTGCGGATGTATGCATTGCAGAACCAGTTTATGTCTTCGTCGGATGATACAAAACCGCTTGTTTTAGTAACAGCCGAACTGACGCATGTGAATGAAGCAAGTCTACCGTTTCCCGTAAGCTTTACAAACTGACCGGCGCGCCAGGTGAAGAAGTTTGTAAATTCGCAGTCGTTTTCGCCGTAAATGAATACGTCCTTCTGTACTCTGTTTTCTCCGCCCGTATGTCTTAATTTAAAATTAAAACCGTCATCGATACATTCCGCATATTCAAGCGTTATTTTATCTCCTGATTTTGCATTATTATCAAAAATAACGTTCGCAACACCCGAAATATCTTCTTTTAAATCGTATATTTTAATATCGGAATTTTGATAAATCAATTCGGGCGTAACTGTTTCTTTTTTTATGTCTCCCGCAAAATCCTGTTTTTTAAAGGCAAAAGTCGGTTTATCGGACAAAGAAGGGGAGTATTTTTTTTTGTTCTTGTATCCGAAATTAAAAATATTCTTATCAAAAAGCCTGCCGTCGACCGTTTCATTTATGTAGATGCTTGAATGCGTTATAAAGCTGTCGTAAATGTCCTCCGACGCGTCGGAACTGATTTCGCAAACTGTATTATCGTCGTAAAAAAGTTTTATTTTAAATATATACTTTAATTTGCTGCCGTACGCGTCGAGTCCCTCTACCGCCTGATCAAGCTGTCTGTACCAGCCGTTGCCGATATGCAGAACGAATGTGTTTTCATCCCTTATATAATCGGTTATATCATATTCAAGATAATATACGCGTTCGCGCATCTCATCGAAAATAGGATAAATCGCTTTTGACATATCACGGTTCTTATAATTTGACCATGCGGGGATGAATTTATACTCGGTAAGTTTGTTTGAGTTGAAATACGGAACGGAAAAACCCAAGGTTGTATATTCGAGAGTTGCTTTTTTTATTCTTTCGCTTTCGGCTTTAAATTCTCTTCTTACGAATACTGCGCCCTCATTTGAGCCGCATTCGCAAAGCTCCGCGCTGTCAAATACGAAGCTTTTGACCATTGGAATATGCGGTATATTTTCGTCCTCGTGCCGGACGCCGTCCTTGACAAATCCGAGTTTTTCATAGAAGCCTGTTGCATGCTCCTGCGCGTCAAGCGTAACATATTTTGCACCGAGTTCCTTGGATTTTCTTAAAAGCTCGTTTACAAGACCCGTTCCGTTGCCGCTCCCTCTGTATTTGGGGTACAGCGCAATTCTTCCGAGATGAAATGACTCATCGCTTTCGGGCGCAATCCTGCCGCATCCTATAAGCTCAGTGCCGGAATATACGCCGAGATGATACGATACGCTTTCAAGCTCATCTTTTTCGAGCATATACGGGTATCCCTGTTCCTTACAGAAAACGTCATATCGGAGTTTTATAATCGGCTCGATATTATCGTTTCCCTTTGTCCATTTGAATTTTAGCATATATCAACCCGCCGTTATTGTAAATGAAAATGTAAGCTTTTTATCCTCGTCAACAGTGTATTGTTTCAGAGTCTCCGGTCCGCAGCTGCTTGAACCTGTTCCTCTGACAAATCCGTCCAATGATATTGCGGTCGAATCGATTATCTCTATATCCTCGCGGTGGAGAGCTTTTGTCAGATTTTCCTGCGTATAATCGTGAGCTGAAAATGTCAGAGTGTCATCTGCGAATATTTTTAAAGAGTTTTCCGAATCGTTTTTGAACTCAATGTATTTAACGTCGGAATGGTTTGAATTGTCCTGCGGATAAATATAATTCTCATGCATGTCATGAACTTTTTCTTCATAGATTCCGACAGGCGACTGTGCGTTAAAGTCCGGAAGATTTTCCTTTATTCCTCTGCCGAAATATTTAACGGTATTAAACTGTCCGGGCATCTCGAATCTTACTCCGAAACGAGGCAGTTTTAAATGCGCTTTCGTTGTTTTTTCAAGGGACGCGGTAATCTTAATGTCTCCGTGAGAACCGACGGAGTAAACGATATCGAAGCTGAATTTTTTAACGGAAGACGCGCAAAGCGAATACGAAACGGAAATTTCCACTCTTGAATCTTCTACGAAAACATTGAACGATTCGATTTTTTCGGTAAGCTTATCAAGAGAATGTCTTGCCCAGACGGCTTTAATGTTTCTGTCGTTATCCGTAGGAGCTCTGAAAACATTGGGAGACAGACCCGGTTTGCCGGACGCGGGGGACTGATTTAAGTACTCTGTTCCGTTTATAATGTAAGAAACGAGTTTTCCGCTGCAGTCGTCGAAGACCGCCGTTCCTTTGTCGAAATGAACCGTTGTTCTCGAATTGTCGTATGTTACGTTTATGCTTCCGTTTTTATATAAAGGAATCTCGGCGGGAGCATCGTTCAGAATAATCTGCTCCTGCGCTATTTCGGATGAATCGACGATATATTTAAAGCTTATAATCCAGTTTGACGTTTTATCCGTCGGAATATGTTTAATATTTATCGCTTTTGATTCCTCCGGCGCAATATTCGCCGTAAATTCTCCTCCGTCGACTGACATCCCGTTTTTATCAAGCGACCATTTTATGTTAATACGGTCTGAGGAAAGGAATCTGTTTGTATTTGTAAAAATATATTCGCCGTTTTCGTTGACTTCGGCTCTTATCGGACGGTAACAGTTTTTCATTTCGAATGCGCCTGTATGCGGCGTTCTGTCCGGGTAGAAAAGTCCGTCCACGCAGAAATTTCCGTCATGGCGTTTTTCGCCGTGGTCGCCGCCGTATGTGTACTCGTTTTTGTATTTCTTATCATTCTTCGGATGATATACGGAGTGATCCGCCCATTCCCATATGCATCCGCCGGTTATGTTGTCATATTTGAGGAACAGACGGCAGTAATCCTCGAGTGAACCCGGACCTACGCCCATTGCATGCGCATATTCGCACAGGAAGAGAGGCTTTGACGAGTATGCCTTTTTCATTGCGGGTTTATCTCCGTATGTTTTTTTGCCTATCGAATCAACCTCGTCGGGGGATGGGTACATTCTTGAAATAACGTCGAATCCGTAAATTCTGCTCGTGCATGCGCCTTCATAATGAACGGGAATCGTTGTGCCTGCGGATTTTAAATATTCATAGCATTTTATTTGATTTTTGAGCCATCCCGATTCGTTTCCGAGCGACCACATTGTTATGCTCGGATGATTTTTGTCTCTTTCATACATCCTGCAGACTCTGTCAAGATAGTGTTCTTTCCATTTTAAATTGTCGCTTATTGCATTGGGATCTCCGCAGTTGTCCTCAATTCCGTGAGTTTCTATATCGGCTTCGTCTATAACATACAGTCCGTAAATATCGCACAGCGTAAGCATAATCGGGTCGGGAGGATAGTGCGATGTTCTGACGGCGTTTACGTTAAATTCCTTCATAAGCTTGATGTCGCGCAAATAATCCTCGTGCGTCATGCAGTAACCGCGAACAGGATGCGTGTCGTGATGATTTACGCCTTTAAATTTAATCAGTTTATCGTTAAATCTGAACAAATCGGATTGTATTTCAATATGCTTGAATCCGACGATATGACGTACGGTTTCAGTCTCACGAGAGTCTTTTTTAAGCGTGATATAAAGCTCGTAAACGAACGGTGTTTCGGCGTTCCACTCTTTAATATCGCTTAAATTAAAATCAAGCGAAACATTATTATCCGCTTTAACGGCGTTTCGATAAACGGTACTTTCTCCGTCGAACAGTTGTATATCGAGCGAGTATGAATCCGTTTCGCCCGTAACATTTACGTTCAGAGTGCACTTATAGTTTCCGCTGACCTTTTTATAATCGAAATGGAAATCGTTGATATGCGTTTTGCTCCGTTTCGTCAGAAGAACGTCTCTTATAATTCCGTTTTCTCTGAACATATCCTGTGCTTCGAGATACGAACCCGTGCACCATCTGAAGCTGAGACCGATAAGCTCATTTTCGCCTTCGTTCAGATAATCCGTTATATCGTATTCGCTTGAGTTGTGCGTTCCCTCTGAGTAGCCGACATAAGCGCCGTTTATGTATATCTCAAGGTTATTCGCAACACCGAGAAAAGTAAGAATATACTGCTTCGACAAATCGTCGATTGTGAATTTCTTTCTGTAAATACCCGCAGGCATATCATCGGGAAGAGTCGGACAGACGGTTGTAAATTCATATTTCCAGTTTAAATAAACAGGTTCGAGATATCCGGTTCTCTGCCAGACGGAAGGAACTTTTATGCTGTCGAATTTAATTCTCGACGAGTCAAATACGTCGGGAACTCTTGCGCAGTGTCTGTAAAACTTAAAATCCCAATCGCCGGAGAGTACCGTAACCTCATCGGATGAATAACGCTCGTTTAATACGTCCGTATTCTTTAATTTGTCAAACGACGTGTACGGTATAAAATAAGTTCTTGCGTTAAGAACGTTTTCTTTAAAAATTTTAACGTTTGAATAGTTTGTTTTTCTGAGCCTGTATTTCAATTGACAGCCCTCCGATATTAAAATAATGTCGAATAAAGTATATCATGAGTTTGCGTTTATATCAATAACAGATTGAAATTAATATTTTTATCTGCTATAATTGTAATATAAATTTTGAACGGAATTGTTTTAATGGATAAATACAGCAAAAAGAATATAAAAAAGGATTTCTGTCCCGTTGCGGGAAAGTGCGGGGGATGTCAGCTCCAGAATATGAGTTATGCGAGGCAGCTCTCTTTTAAGCAGGCCAGGGTGGTTTCGCTTTTGGGTAAATATGCGCATGTAGAAGATATAATCGGAATGGATAATCCGGTAAAGTACAGAAATAAAGTGCAGTCGGCGTTCGGAGTTACGCGTTCCGGCAAAATAATATCCGGCGTTTACCGTTCAAGCACGCATAATATTGTATCGGTTGATTCGTGTATGCTTGAAAATGAAACGGCAGACAGAATAGTTGTCGATATAAGAAAACTTATGCCGTCGTTTAAATTGACGGCGTATGATGAGAGGAGAGGATGCGGTTTTCTTCGTCATGTCCTGATTCGAACCGGGCGCGTCAGCGGCGAGGTTATGGTTGTTCTTGTTACTGCCCGGCAGAATTTCCCGTCAAAAAATAATTTCATAAAGGCGTTGCTCGGACTTCATCCCGAAATTACCACGATAGTTCAGAATGTAAACGACAAATTTACGAGCATGGTTTTGGGCGATAAACAGACCGTTTTGTACGGAAACGGTTATATAACGGACGTTCTTTGTTCTCTGACATTCAGAATATCGCCGAAATCTTTTTATCAGATAAACCCCGAGCAGACTGAAAAGCTTTACAGCAAGGCTATGGAATTTGCCTGTTTAAAGGAAAATGAAACGGTGCTTGACGCATACAGCGGTATAGGTACTATCGGACTTTGCGCGTCAAAAAGCGTAAAGGATGTGATATGCGTTGAAAATAATCCCGAAGCTGTACGGGATGCAAAAATCAATGCAAAACTCAATAATATAAAAAATGCGCAATTTTACTGTATGGATGCGGGAGAATTTATGACAGAGCTTTCCCGAACGGAAAAACACATAGACGTTGTTTTTACCGACCCTCCCAGAGCCGGATGCAGTAAGGAATTTTTAAACAGCCTGTGCGGTCTGTCGCCCGACAGAGTGGTTTACATTTCGTGCAATCCCGAAACGCAGGCGAGAGATATATTTTTTCTTGCAAAACGCGGATATAAGGTAAGGAAAATTCAGCCTGTCGATCAATTTGCCTACACTTCTCACATTGAAAATATTGTAATGCTCTCAAAAATAAAGGAGAAAGACAATGAAAAATAAAACTGTCCCGCTGTGGGAAAAGGATGTTCCTTTTTATAATGCCGATTTCGGTGATTTTAAACCCGAGCTTGTTGATTATAATTTAAACGACGGAAAATGTCATCCGTGTTTTATCGTTATTCCCGGAGGCGGATATGCAATGCGCTCGGAAGAACATGAGGGCGCCGCTGTCTGCAGGGAATTTAATAAACTGAATATCTCCGCATATATGCTTCGCTACCGCGTTCATCCTTATTCAAAACCGTGCCAGGAGACGGATTTGAGACGGGCAATCCGTCTTATCAGATACAACGCCGAAAAACTTAATATCAATCCCGATAGAATAGGCGTTCTCGGCTTCAGCGCCGGCGGTCATTTGGCATGTATGGGCGGTTTGAGATTTGACTGCCGTGAGGATGAAATAAAAGACGATATAGATTTGGTGAGCGCAAGACCGAACGCTGTTTGTTCCTGCTATGCCGTAGCTTCGCTTGACAATGAAATAACGCACAGGGAGACGAGAAGTAATTTTTTGGGTATCGACGCAGGAAGCGACGAGGCTGCAAAAAAATATTCGTCCGAAAATATTGTACCCGATGACGCTCCTCCGTTTTTTATATGGCATACTCAAGAGGACATGAGCGTTGATTTTAAAAATTCAATGCGTCTGGCTCTTGCGCTCAGCGAGAAAAAAACGCCGTTTGAATTAAATATATTCCCATACGGAAATCACGGACTCGGACTTGCCGGGGATACGCCTCTTGCATGCTCATGGATGACGCGTTTTTCTGCGTGGCTTAAGGAATTTGGTTTTTGAAAGGATTGTATAAATAATGACGAATACTGCTTTAAGATTCAGGTTTACAAAAAATAATACGGACTATGAGACTGATGTTTTAAATCACGAATCATATGATATTGAACTTACCGTCACGGACAGCTCGGTTAAAGCAGTTCTGACTCCGAAATGCGATATGGTATTGGGCGAAGCAAGATTGTCGTTTAATTATGATTACAACGGCGGGTTGTTTTTTGCCAACGGTTATCAGTCATGGTCTACGTCAAAAGAATATTCAAAAAATGAAAAAATGACGGGCGTTACTCCGCTTGCTTTCCTCCCCGCGCTTAAAAATTTAGCCGGAATATCATCGGACTGCCGTTTCTGCTCGGATAAAAAAACTGCGGGAGTTTTTTGCAGTCATTGCTATACGTATATAAGACATGACGAAGATATCGAGCTGTTCGGTTCTCTTTCTGAAAAAAACGGTTTTACTGTTTTTTATGCCGATATGAATTTAAATACGCTTGAAATTTCAAAAGATGCAACAGGCGCGTCGCTTAAATGCGGAGAGAAATACACCTTATTTGATATTGCCGTAATTAAAGGCAAATATGATGAGGTTTTTGATGAATATTTCGATTTGTTCGGCATCCTTCCTCCGAAGGTTTCTCATATGTCGGGCTATACGTCGTGGTACAACTATTTTCAGAAAATAAACGAGAATATTATTCTGCGCGATCTTAACGCTCTTGACAGCGTAAAGGACAGTGTAAGCATTTTTCAGATAGACGACGGATATGAAACGTTTGTCGGCGACTGGCTTTACCCCAATCCCGAAAAATTTCCGCACGGAATGGGATATATAGCTGACGAAATTCATAAAAAAGGATATAAGGCGGGAATCTGGCTTGCGCCTTTTAACGTCCAGATTAAGTCGAGAATTTACAGGGAACATCCCGACTGGGTTATAAAGGATTCCGACGGACGGCCTTTGCTCGGCAGCGTCAGCTGGGGAGGGGCATACACTCTTGATATTTACAACGAAGAAGCGCGTGAATATATCCGTTCGTTTTTTGACGTCGTTTTAAACGAATGGGGTTATGATATGGTCAAGCTTGATTTCCTTTATTCGCAGTGTCTTTATCCCAGAAACGGAAAGTCAAGAGGAACGATAATGTGCGAGGCTATGGCTTTTTTGCGCGAATGCTGCGGAGATAAGATTATTCTCGGTTGCGGAGTTCCGCTCGGAGCGGCGTTCGGATACGTCGACGCGTGCAGAACCGGATGCGACGTTGATTTAAAATACACCGGAAAATACTATAATAAGCTCGGAATAAATAATGAGATACCTTCAGCTCAAAATTCGATTATAAACGCAATTTACCGTCGTCATTTGAACGGACGCGCTTTTTGCAGCGATCCCGACGTATTCTTTTTAAGATATTCCAATCTTAAATTCAATATGAATCAGAAAATCCTTTTGGGCGGAATCAATCATATATTCGGCGGCGTATTGTTTGTTTCCGATGATGCGGGCGAATATGTTGATTCCGATATAAAAGCTCTTAAAATGTTCTTTTCCGAGAATAATAATATCAAGGTGCTTTCCGTTGATCGGGCTGTCGGAGATAAATATGTTATCCGCATTGAAAAAGACGGCAAAAAGGATGCCGTTTGGTTCTGTCTTACCAGCGGTTTCAGCAATATGAATACGGTTCTCGGATTGTCCCTGAGCAGATAAACCGATGAAAAAGATTGCTATTTTTCAAAAAGATCTCGATATTGGCGGAATCCAGCGTTCTCTTTTAAATTTTGTAACGAATATGGATTTGTCGGCATATGAGGTTGATTTGTTTCTTTTTAAAGAACCTGCGATTTGCACGGTTGAAGACTTAAAGGGTATAAACGTTACTGTCTTAAAACCGTTATTTTATCTTAACAGAATAGTTAAATTTGACGTCCTTTTAAAAATATGCAGTTTTGACCTGCCGGATAAGGAATACGACCTTGCCATAGATTTTAACAGTTATTCCAACGAGTGCGCGCTCTGTGCCGTAACGGTGAAGGCAAAAAAACGCGTTATGTGGATTCATAACGATCTTGTTATCGAGTATAAGGAGAATCAAAAATACAGGATTCTCTTTTCAGCCTTTAAAGGCAAATATAAATATTTTGATGAATTTGTAGCGGTTTCACGCGGAATTGTCGCGCCGTTCCGTAAGCAGACGGGAATAGGAAACGATGTCAGAATCAGAGTTATTCCCAATACAATTAATACCCAGATGCTCTTTAAAAAAGCCTCCGAGCATATTGACTTTAATGTTGATATCAGTAAAGTTAATTTTGTATTTGTCGGCAGATTTACCAAGCAGAAGGGGATTGATTTGCTGCTTGACTATTTTGCCGTGGCTCTTTCTTACAGAACGGATATACATTTATATCTGCTCGGCGACGGACCGGAAAGAATTGCGGTTGAACAGCAGATAGCTTCTCTTAAAATCGACAAAAACATTACCCTCGTCGGAAGCGTCGAAAATCCTTATCCGTATATGGATAAAATGGACGCGCTTGTGCTCACGTCGCGTCATGAGGGACAAGGGATGGTTTTGTGGGAGGCAAAGGCTCTCGGTCTTGATATTATTTTTTCAAAAAATCTTGAAAAATACAATGATTCCCTTGTCGGTAAACGCGATATTGCAAAGAGCATCGTTCTTGAACAAAAACATACAAAATCAAGAAATATGCTTGACAGATATAATTTAAAAATAAAAAACAGTCTTTATGAACTTTTTGACAGGTAAGCTATGACAGATTATAAATTCAGCGTAATAATCCCGGCATATAACTGCGCCGATACTGTAAAAAAAGCCGTTGATTCCGTATTGAATCAAAGCTACGATAATTTTGAATTGATAATAGTAAACGACGGTTCGACAGATTTGACTGCGGATGTTTTGGGTGAAATAAGCAGATCCGATAACAGAGTCAGAACGTTTTTCCGGTCAAATTCGGGCCCGGCAAAAGCGAGAAATTTCGGTATTGAAAATTCAACGGGAGATTATATTTTATTTATCGATTCCGATGATATGTTTAATAATTCGTTCGCTTTTGAAAAAATAAACGGCTATTTAAATGAAAATGAAACTCAAATGTTGATTTTCGGATTTTCGCAGAATTTTGAGGATTCCGGAAAACAGAAGATTTACCGATTTGATTCATTGTACGCCGAACGATTATCGGATATCGGCGGACGGTTCGGCGCGCTGTACCGTTCGGATGTTTTAAACCAGGTTTGGAACAAGGCTTTTTCAAGAAAAATGCTGATTGATAATAATATTTTATTTCCCGATCTGAAGTTCGGTGAGGACAGACTTTTCTGTGCCGAGTGTTTAAAAAAAGCCCGGGGAATAAAAATTGCGGATGACATATTATACGACTATATAATTGATTCGTCACTAAGCCTTGTTTCCGGGTGGTATGATAAGAAGTTTTATGCATGCAATGAAATATACGCAGAGTTTTCATCTCTTTCGGATATGTGCGGCGAAAAAAACGATAAATGCGATATAAAATATATGTATATGAAATCAGTATTGTCGTGTCTTACCGTGTTGTATTCAACAAAGTGCGGATTATCGAAGAGCGAAAAAAGAACAGAGAGCAAAAAAATTATTTCCTCCGATGAAATTGCCCGTATTCTTGATATTAAATTCGATAAACCGAAGGATGAGATTATAAGAAAAATACTTATTTCAAAAAATACGACGCTAAGCGTCTTGCTTGCTAAAACGGTTGTGTTTGTACAGGAAAATATGACGTCTATCTTCCTAAAACTTAAAAGCTGAAAACCCGCGGTTAATCCGCGGATTTTTTTATGCGGGAGAGAGGGGGGGGGATTGTATTTGTGTTCCGCTTTTTTGATAATTTAAGCGGAGGCGGGAGAGATGAAATTATCATTTGAAATTATAGATGGGTTTAAAGG
>CAVGCY010000045.1:0-9142 GCA_963627915.1 Bacteroidaceae bacterium
CGGCAATATGTTACACATATGTCGTTTAATTAATACAACATAATACCGATTATGTCGTCAGGTTTTGACGGCGTTTTTTTGTTGTATTTTTTACAATATTAATTTCATTTTTTCGATTAATCTTCTATGCTGGGTGCCGGTGAAGATTACATATTTCATCCGTCATTTTCATCTCGTTCCGCCTCCGATTATATTATCAAAAAAGCGGAACAGAATTACAATCCCCCTCCCCCGTCTTATTCTTCCCGTATAAGTCTTATTTCCTTTCCGAGCACGATATCCGCCGAGCTTTGCCTTCTTACGCGCTTCGCCGCATTTTCCGACATTTTAAGAAACAGCGCGGGATTTTTGACGAGTTTCAATATTCCGCGTGCGATTCCCCTGTAATCCTCGTTTCCCGCCAGTACGGCGCACGTTTCGTCCGTAAACTCTCCGACTGCCGCGACGTTATTGGTTACAGGAACAAGTCCGGACGACATCGCCTCGTCGCGGGAAACGCCCTGCGTGTCCATTCTCGTTGTGCATAAAAATATTCCGTGCGTTTTATGCTCCTTTGCAATTTCCGCGGGCGTAAGATAGCGTTCGTGCAAATTCACGTTTTTAAACCGCTTAAGCGATTTCGTATCCTCTTCAAACCGCGCGCCCTCGCCGTAGATATCAAACGTCATTCTTTTAAATTCGGGATATTTTGAAAGCTCGGCTATTGCCTTGGCGGAAATATCGTTGGCATAATTTTTATTTGCAAACGATTTAACGGACAGAATATTAAACCGCTGACCGGCAGATTTTTTTTCATACGAAAATAAATCCGTATCTATACTGTTGTGAATAACACGGCTGTTTTTTTCGTCAAATTCAAAACCGTAATCCTCACTCACGGTGCGTTTTAAATATTCGGATACAAATATAAACTTTATATTCCGCCTCGCGGATTCCGCGTATACCTCACGCCATATTTTTTCGGTTTTTTCAAATTCTGATTTTGCACGGCTTATTTCCTCATCGGTTGCATAGTTGTAGCTTCGTCTGTACCAGGGCTGAATATCTGCGCCGTGAGCGAAAATATAAATATCGGCATAAGGCAAAACCTGTTTTAATGCGCTCCATATATACCCGTCTAAAAAATGGACGAATATATGCCCAACGCCCGATTCCGCAAGGCTTTTAAGCCCGTCGGCATTTACGGTGCAGACGTTTATCCCGTCGTATTCTCTGTATGAAACCTCTTTTACGTCACTGATTACTCCTACATCGAATATCCTGCCCGATTTTTTCATTCCCTTAACTCTCGTATGCACAAACATATATTTATATATATCGTCATACGACGGATATCCGCGGCAGACAACGATCGCGTCGGAGCGCGGCAGCAGCTTCATTGAGCCTATGTCCGTATTTCTGCCGCCGACTGTAATACGGCTTATCCGAATGCGCCCGGGTCCCTTCGGTCTGAAACCCGCCTCGCAATATTTCGTCCCCTCCGGAAGGGTAAGCCTTTCGTACCTGTTAAGACGGGGGAAAAGCGCGCCTGTTTTGTTCCCGTATAAATCGAAACAAATAATTACGCATATTAAATCAAGCCCGCCCGAACCGCCGAAGAACACCGGCAAAACGCCGTCGGACATATATTGAAAAGGTTCAAAACGCGATTTTTTAATATAAATATAATCGTGCGTATTCTCTTTGAGCGTACTTACTATAACAAGGCTTTTTGATTCTCGGACAAGCTTTACATTCTCCGTTTTAAGAGAGGAAGACGCAAACGAATCAAGATTGAAATCAAGTGCGTCCGGGACTTTCGGCGCAGGATTTATCGATTCGGAATATTCGATTATTTTTTTAAATTCAATCCCCTTGTCGGGTATAAACAAATCATCGCACTCTTCGCACGTATCGAGCGAAAAATTTTCACAGTAATTAAATTCATCCGCCGAAAACAAACCTCCGCACTCAATTTCCAAGTCCGCATTTATTTCCGCGCCGAACAGAAGCTCGTTTTTTACGACGCTTCTGCGTATTTTTATGCGCTTTATCGGCATATACGCGGGGTTGTCGTTTTTAAGACGCACTTCGCCCGATTCGCACAAATAAAAAGAGCCCTTGCTTACGCCGTTTGCCGGATAGTAACGAAGAGTAAGCATTAAATCAAGAAGATAATTCTCCCCGTAATAATCCCCTGCGCAGAAAAACGCGGTAAAACCTCCGTCCGGCACTTTAAATTCGCAATCGGGACGGATAAACACAAGACGTTTATTTTCATAGCTCTGTCTTTCAAACATTTTAATAACCCGCCCGGCTTCGTAAGAATCCCTTACGGCGGAGCAGACGGTCACGGGAACGCTCCCCGGCTTGAGAGAAACCGAAAAAACCTTTTCGCATACATATGAAAGCCTGTCCTCGTAAAGATGCTCCTTCAAAACGGCTCTCAGCCCCGCAAGAGTATATTTCCTGCATTTTTCCGGTTTTCCGGCGTATTTCCTTAAATTTGAAACCATGGTATCGGCGCAGTCCGTGCATACGGTCAAATCTCCGAAGTAATTTACAAGCCCTCTTGAATAATTGCCTGCGATAACGGTATTGCATGCAAGCATTTCAAACACTCTGCGCGCAAACATACTCTGAGAATCGCTTATCGAGTTCATGTTGACTCCGCATACATATCCCTTATACGCTATGTCAATTTCACCCGGAGACAGAGAACCGACTATATTTTTTTCATATTTTTTCGGAAATCGGTGTTCGGGCGGCGCCGATTTGTAGTTTCTGTCATAAATATCCAATCCGTCGGCAACATCAAATATATCGGCAAACGAATCAAAAACACGCGAACGCGATTCGTATTTATGATAATAAGCTCCCGCAAAACAGAATTTCGGTTTACGGTCGTATTTTTCAATCGGATTGTGAACGGCGGGCTGAGCCGCAAAATGGAGATGATAAACCCTGCCGTGATTAAGACGCATCTTATATTCGCAGATACAGTCTGTATCGGTCGTAAATACATAATCGGCATATGACGCGGTTATCATAAAATTATCGGTATATACGGGATCTTCCTTGTTCCAGAAAACAATCGGGATTTTATTCTTTCGACAGTAAACGCACAGTTCGTTAATCTCAGGGCTGTATCTGTCAACCTTTCTGAACCATGACGAATCCCGCCCCTTCCATGCCGATTCGATAAAAAGCATATGAGGAGCAAAAGACAGCATTTGTTCTTTCCATTCGGACGGGACAAGCTCCGTTATTTTGCACTCGTACGAAAAAGCCTCCGAGGTAAACGAATCCGCAATCAACGCAATGCGAAGCTCCTTTAACGAGCTTACGTTTTTATCGAGCTTAAAGACCGAGCCGCAATTCGGTTCAGACTGTTTTCGAGTATGAAGCTTTTCGTCCTTCGCCCCGTTATCCGGTTTAAACGACGATATAAACGCCTTTATTCCGTTTATAAAATCGGGTCTTTTCATCTTGTTTCCTCCATCCGTACCATGTGATTTTTCCCTGACGGCACGGTTTTAAACGCAAACATGACAACGCATTTTATTCCATTTATAATTATGAAACCGATTGCCTTTTTATGTAATTCAAATGAAAAAAGAATTGTTTTCTTAAAACATATATAAATTATATGCATTGACAAAATGCGTTTTTTATTTTAATATTAATGATAAGGAAACGATTAGCCTCTGCTAACTCATTATCGGGGTGTTTAATTATGGTAAAACAATACAACGTCACGGGCATGAGCTGCGCCGCGTGCGCCGCAAGGGTCGAAAAGGCTGTAAACGGCGTGGACGGCGTTACATCGTGCGCCGTAAATCTGCTTACAAATTCTATGGGGGTCGAAGGCGGCGCAGACTCCTCCGCAGTTATCGAAGCTGTCAAAAAAGCAGGTTACGGCGCTTCGGTAAAGGGTGATAAAAAAGATACGGCTTTGCAGTCCGACGAGCTTAAAGATACACAAACTCCGCGTCTTGTCAAGCGTCTTGCCGCTTCGGCGGTATTTCTTGCAATCCTGATGTACTTTTCAATGGGTCACATGATGTTCGGCTGGCCTCTGCCGTCGTTTTTCGACGGAAACCATGTCGCAATGGGACTTGTACAGCTTCTGCTGTCGGCAATTATCATGATTATAAATCAAAAATTCTTCATAAGCGGATTCAAGGCTCTTATTCACCGTTCGCCGAACATGGACACGCTCGTCGCTCTCGGTTCTTCGGCTTCATTTTTATGGAGCGTTTACGCGCTGTTTCAGATGACCTCGGCGCAGACTGCCGGAAACGCGGAGCTTGTGATGAAATATATGGACGAATTTTATTTTGAATCCGCGGCGATGATTTTAACTCTTATTACAATCGGAAAAACGCTCGAGTCAAAATCCAAGGGCAGAACTACGGACGCGTTAAAAAGTCTGATGAATCTTGCCCCGCAGACAGCCGTTATCATAAAAGATTCAAAGGAAATATCCGTTCCCGTTTCTCAGGTAAAAAAAGGCGATATCTTCATAGTTCGCCCCGGAGAAAGCATTCCCGCGGACGGAATCGTAGTTGAAGGAATCAGCGCAGTCAACGAATCCGCTCTGACGGGTGAAAGCGTTCCCGTCGACAAGGTGGAAGGAAGCGTCGTTTCCGCCGCAACGGTCAATCAGTCGGGATTTTTAAAATGCCGTGCCGAACGCGTAAGCGAGGACACCGCCCTTTCAAAGATTATAAAAACGGTATCGGACGCGGCGGCAACAAAAGCCCCGATAGCAAAAACCGCCGATAAGGTTTCCGGAATTTTCGTACCGGCAGTCATAACGATTGCGGTAATTACAACAATAATATGGCTTTTAATCGGACGCGAATTTCCGTTTGCGCTGGCGCGCGGAATTTCCGTGCTCGTAATAAGCTGCCCGTGCGCGCTCGGACTTGCAACGCCCGTGGCAATAATGGTCGGCAGCGGACTCGGAGCAAGAAACGGAATACTTTTTAAAACCGCGGTTTCCATTGAGGAAACCGGAAAAATAAATATTGTCGCGCTCGACAAAACAGGAACGGTAACTGCCGGAGAACCCGTCGTAACGGATATAATTCCGCTTAATTGCGAGAATGAAAACGAATTTATAACCTCGGCATTTTCTCTCGAATCAAAAAGCGAGCACCCGCTTGCAAAAGCGATTGTCAAAAAGGGAGAGGGGCTCGGAATTTCGGCATTTGAAACAACCGATTTCAAAGCGTTATCGGGCAGCGGACTGTCAGCCGTTCACAATGGAAAAACACTGCTCGGCGGAAGTCTTAAATTCATAAAGGAACACGCCGAAGTTTCAAAGCAAGCCGAGGAAAAAGCGTTAAGCCTTGCAAACGAGGGCAAAACGCCGATGCTTTTTTCCGAAAATTCAAAGCTTACAGGCATAATAGCCGTTGCGGACAGAATAAAACCCGAAAGCCGAGAGGCTGTAAAACAGCTTAAAAATATGGGCGTAAGAGTCGTAATGCTCACGGGCGACAATGAAAAAACCGCTGCGGCGATAGGCAGACAGGCGGGCATAGACGAGGTTATCGCGGGCGTTCTGCCTGACGGCAAGGCAAATGTTATAAACGAACTTAAAAAACAGGGCAAAACCGCAATGGTCGGCGACGGAATAAACGACGCTCCGGCGCTGACGTGCGCGGATATCGGCATAGCGATAGGCGCGGGAACGGACGTTGCAATAGACGCAGCGGACGTTGTATTGATGAAAAGCCGTCTGACGGACGTGCCGGCGGCGCTCAGGCTCAGCAGGGCTTCTCTTACAAATATACGTGAAAATCTGTTCTGGGCGTTTATATATAACGTAATAGGAATCCCTATAGCGGCAGGATGTTTTTCCTCGTTCGGACTCACGCTCAACCCGATGATAGGAGCGGCGGCAATGAGTCTTTCAAGCTTCTGCGTAGTTACAAACGCGTTAAGACTTAATTTAAAGAAAATAAACGATCCGTCGCACGACAGGAAAATAAAAAATAAAATCGAGCCGAAGCCGGCCGCAGTACCGGATAATTGCGACAGCAGGGAGAAAAACGTGACAATTCATATCGAGGGCATGATGTGCGCCCACTGCGAGGCCGCCGTTAAAAAAGCCCTTGAAAGCATCGAAGGCGTAAAATCAGTAAAAGCAAATCACGAAAAAGGAACGGCGGATGTAATACTGACGCATAACGTCGATAAAGCCGTAATGAAAAAAGCGATAGAGTCCGAAGATTACACCGTTGCATCATTTGAAGATTAAAGCCATGAGTAAATTAAATTCACCGTGCATACAAAGCAAAACGCCGTCTGTGACGCACGTTTTCGACGGAATAAAACTGACGTTTGAAAACGAATCGAACGTATTAAGCGGCGGCGGTTTTAACAAAATACTGGAAATACGTCACTGCAAGTCGGGCAGAGCCGAATTTTTATCGAACGACGGATTTATATATCTCGACGCGGGCGATATGTACGCCGGACCGCCGCTTGACGGCGAGGGATATTTTCCTTCGGGAGAGTATTCCGGCGTTAAAGTCACGGCGGATATTGAAAAAACTCCGAAATGCCTGTCATGTTTTCTTGAGGATGTAAACGTAAACCCCGAGAATCTTTACGAAAAATTTCAAAACGGATATATCGCGCGTTCGGATGAAAATACCGCGCATATTTTCTCGGAAATTTACAATGCCGGCGGAGATATAAAAATGGGATATTTCAAAGTTAAAACGCTTGAACTGTTTCTGTTTTTAAGCCGTATCGACATATCCAAAAGCGAAAACGTAAGCCACACCGTATCCAAAGCTCAAATAGAGCTTACATGCAAAATAAACGCGTATATAAATTCACACTCCGACGAACATATTACGCTCGAAATGCTGTCGGCAATGTTTAATACATCCCCGACGGGCATAAAAAACGCCTACAAGTCGGTTTTTTCGACGCCGTTTTCTTCATATATGCGTTCTCTGAGAATGAAAAAAGCCGCGTCGCTACTCAAAAAAACGGATATGAGCATACTCGACGCCGCGCTGTGCGTAGGATATACAAATGCGTCAAAATTCGCAAAGGCATTTTCGGACGAATTCGGAATCACACCGAAAAAATTCAGCAAACAATAATTTCTCTCCGAAATATTATTACAGACTGTCGATAAAACGCCGAAACCACGCCTTAAAAGGCTCGTTATATTTTGTTACATCGAAAAAGAGAATTTTGTTGATTAATTTTAAATATATGATAATCGCTTTTTGCCGGCAGGGTATTTTTTTGCGTCCCGCTGTCTGTTCGGATTGTTTTTTTGTCCGATAAGAGCGGAAATTTTAATCAAAACATATTATTATATATTTGTCGGGAGGGACAAACGTTCTTCCCGATATAAAAAGAGTGTTGGTTAGCAGACGCTAACCGTAAAAAGGAGATGCAGGCATTGAGCGTCGTTATCGTTGGCGGAAACGAACGAATGGAAAGACAGTACACGGAGCTTTGCAGACAGTATTCATGCAAAGCAAAGGTATTTACAAAAACCTCCGGCGGAGTCAGAAGCGTCGGTTCTCCCGACCTTATAGTTCTGTTTACGGGTACGGTTTCGCATAAAATGCTCCGCTCTCTCGAATGTGAAACAAAAGGTATGAACATCCCGATAGCAAAAAGCCATACAAGCTCGATTACCGCCCTGAGAAACATACTCGAAGCGCACACGGGAGGTATGTGACATGTCCGAGGACATTCTGATAAGTCAATGCTCACCGACAATGGCCGGCATAAAAACAGGCAGTCTGTTCTCCTGCTGCGCCGAGGACAAAAAAACATTGAACGATAATATACGGCGTTTTAACGCTTATCTCGTCCCCAAGGGGCTTAGGCTTATTCCGATGAAATTTGAAAACAACCGCGCTCTTGTCTACATGTACAGACCCTCGAAGCTCGAAAAGGATTTGAAAGACCCGACGGCGCACGAAATACTTTCAAATCTCAACTACTCCTCGGGAGGCGTTGACAGCTTTGTCGCACAGCTGAGAAAAAAAATCAACGTATGTACGGATTTCCCACATGAAATCGGACTTTTTCTCGGTTATCCGCCCAAGGACGTTGACGGATTTATAAAGAAAGGACCTCACGAGGCAAAGCTCACGGGGACATGGAAGGTTTATACAGACGCCGAGAGTGCGGAAAAGAAATTCGCGCTTTACAAAAAATGCGCGGGCGTGTATAAGTCGGCATACAAAAAACACAATTCGTTCGACAGGCTTATCGTCAGAGAACACTGAAAAACGAATTTAACGTTTTTATTTAATAAAATTTGAAAGGAACTGAAAAAATATGAGTAAAGTTGCAATAGTATACTGGAGCGGTACGGGCAATACCGAAGCCATGGCTTCATCCGTAGCAGAGGGCGTAAAAAAAGCCGGAGGAGAGCCTGTGCTTTTAACCTCCGGGGAATTTGATTCTTCGATGATCGCGTCGTTTGACGCAATAGCGTTCGGATGCCCCGCCATGGGCGCCGAGGTGCTTGAGGAAGACGAATTTGAACCGATGTTCTCTTCGTGCGAAAGCGAGCTTAACGGCAAGACGATTGCTCTCTTCGGCTCATACGGCTGGGGCGACGGCGAATGGATGAGAAACTGGGAGGAACGCTGCGTTTCAGTCGGCGCCGTTCTTAAGTGTGACAGCGTAATCGCAAACGAAGCACCCGACGACGAAGCGTCGGAAAAGTGCGCCGAGCTCGGCGAAAAACTTGCCGAATAATCAATTATTAAGATTTTTCCGTATTTTTAACATCTTCATTTTCTGCTTGTAAGCCGTCCGCGGATGATATTCGCGGGCGGCTTCACTTTTTATACGTAAAGAGATCGGCGCAAAAAAATAACAGCCGACAAAGTCGACTGCTTTTCTGGTTGCGGGAGAAGGATTTGAACCAACGACCTCCGGGTTATGAGCCCGACGAGCTACCAACTGCTCTATCCCGCGATATTTACATTTCTCAGTGCTTAAGTAGTATACTACAATTTAAATAGAATGTCAATAGTTTTTAAAAAAAAAGATAAGTATCATTTATCGATTGTTGACACCGATGAATTTATATTATATTATTGTACCATCCCGACTTTGACAGTTTGCAAAGAATAAAGACCTCAGAACCCTATGAAAATCA
>CAVGCY010000046.1:0-13059 GCA_963627915.1 Bacteroidaceae bacterium
AGATTCTTATGGAAAATATTCAGAATGAATCAAACCTGCGACTGCGGATTGGCGCATTACTGATTCGGATTTTAATGACTTCCGAGAAGTACACGCAGTATGATTATTTTCTCTTAAAGAAAATCAATAGATAAAAAATTCCCGCGGGAGCTGCGATTTTTACGCCACCGCGGGTATTTTTTGCCTCGTCACGGATTTGTGGGGAATAAATAAAAATAAGTATTGAAAAAGAGCGTAGAAAATTCCAAAATTGTAGTAGCCATACAAACAATATCCCGATGGCTGTTCTCGGATGGAAATCGCCGAATCAGAAGCAGTGCGAGCTGGGCGGTCGGTAAGGCGCCGTTTTCGGGATATCGTTCCCTCACGCCTCCGATACGCTCCGTCGTTCACTCTCTCTCTCTGTCCCGAAAAAATATTCTGACCAACTTTTTTCTTTTTTATTTTTTTAGTCTCAACATCATTGACAAATGCATAGTTGTGCAATATTAACATTGACATATTCGGCTTGTAATTATAAAATCTTAATTTATGAAAGAGTAATTTGCATGAATAAATCGATTAAAAACAAAATTTTATCACGTCGATTTGATAGGCTTTGAGCTGATAATGCCGACTTTGTTCATACTTACATTAACCGGCAAAAAGAAGGAGAAAAAAGCGCATGGAACTGCTTGAAAATTTCAAAGGCCTCGGAACGGCCGTCAACGTATGTGCCGTTATAATCGGCGGACTTATCGGAACATTTTTCGGCAGAAAAATAAATGATTCAATACAGGATTCGTTAATGAAAACGCTCGGACTTGCGGTAATGTTCGTCGGAATATCGGGCGCGCTCTCGAAAATGCTGATAATCGAGGACGGCAGATTTTCAACATACGGAACGCTGATGATGATAATAAGTCTGTCGCTCGGAACGCTCATCGGAGAGATTATAAATATAGAAAAGTATCTCGAAAAGTTCGGAAATAAATTAAAAGAAAAGGTTAAGGCAAAAAATGACGGCGGATTTACGGACGCTTTCGTAAGCTCCTCCCTCGTCGTCTGCGTGGGGGCAATGGCTGTCGTCGGTGCGCTTGAGGACGGATTGACGGGAGATCACTCCACACTGTTCGCAAAATCGCTTCTCGATTTTTTGATAATAATTGTAATGGCGTCGTCGATGGGAATCGGCTGTATCTTCTCATTTATTCCGATCGGAATATTTCAAGGGGCGATAACGCTTCTTGCCGAGCTTATAAAACCTTACGCGACGACCGCGCTCGTTGACGACATTTCGCTTGTCGGCTCTGTCATGATTTTTGCCGTAGGAATGAACAGCGTCTTTAATAAAAAATTCAGGGTCGGCAATATGCTCCCCGCGCTTTTGATAACGGCGGTATATTCGATTGTTGCGAATTTATAAATCAAAATATTTGCTAATCGGAATAAATTTCCGAAAAACCGGGACTCGATTTTTACGTCAAGTCCCGGTTTTATAATTTTTAATCTTGATATTTAATTGCGCCGCTCTGCCGCGTGAAGGCTCGTACGGTCTGTACGGCGGCCGGCATATGTCGGTAATATTCTCATGTTGACTTATTGACAACCGGAGAGAGGATTTTTTTGCAATAAAAATGTTAAAAATACATTTAAGTCGAATGATTCTTACCGCACAGAAGGAAATAAACGCTTTGGGTCATAAGTATGCGTCCGGTAAGTGCACGGTTTGCTCGGCAAGCGACCCAAACTATAAACCGGCAGAAACTACGACTGCAAAACCGGCAGAAACTACGACTGCGAAGCAGGCTGAAACTACAACGAAGAAGCCTGACGATAAGAAAGAGCTGTCGCTTGTCGAGGGATGCAAGCAGGTTCTCGATAATGCAAAGAAAACAGTTTCCGTCGTACTCGAAAAGGCAAGCGGAATAACGCTTGACGACTTTATCGCAATGTTTACGGATACGATAAAGATCGAAAACGATAAAAACGGTCTTGCCTATAACGGCATGAAGTTTAAGCACGGCGAGAACGAGTATACCGTTATTGTAAAAGGCGATACCGAAGCGGACGGAAAGATTACCGCGAAGGACGCGAGAAAGATACTTCGTATCTCGGCTCGTCTTGAAAGTCCCGACGAGGTAACGAGAAGCGCGGCGGATATCGATTCAAACACCAAAGTAACGGCGGCGGAGGCGCGCGCGGTATTGAGATACGCCGCAAAGCTTTCAAAGTCGATTGAATCCGAACTGCCCAAATAATAATCATACGGCAAATTGCCTCCCGCTGACGGGAAATGAAGTCGGCGGGAGGCTTTTTTGTCTTTTTTTTCGTTTAAGAATGTAAAAAATGCATTTCAAGCCGATTGTTTGCATTTCGTACCGAATTTGGAAAATTGCTTGTGTTTTTAAAATTATTAGTATATACTTAACAAAAGAGAGGACGTGGTGCGATGAAAAAAGCAGCAAGACGTATAATGGCTGTTTTTCTTTGCGTTATATCTGTTATACTTCCGTTTGCCGCCGATATAGCGGCCGGCGCGGAGAATGACGAATTATATGTCAATAAACGCATGCTTGAAAATATGCTCGAAAACAGGAGCTGGGTCGTAGAGTCACTGGTTGACGGAAATTTTGAAAACAATCCGTACGCACAGCTTTTGTCCTATTCCTCGGCGAGCATGTTTTTCGACGAAGTACTGGAGAATTACTACAAGGACGACGCGTTCAGGATGCTTGTCACGTGTCTTGAAGAATCGTCGGCAGTTACGGCGAACGCAAGCGATTTTATCACAAAATTCGGCGCGGTGCTTCTTAATCTTCTCGGACAGGTAACGGATGAGGAAATGATAGACTTTGTCGACGAGTTTGCAAAAAGCGCGGACGACTTGCAGTATGAGTCGATAATAAACGCGGTGCTGACGGAAAATTATACGAACAGCGCAGGCGTTTCGCTTATGCAGACGGATTCCGATATAGAGCATCTCAGGGCTCTCGGCGAAAATATCAAGCATATAGATACGTACAGAACACTGTTAAAGTCCGTATTAAAAAATGATAATGTTTATAAGGACGAGTCGGAGCTTATGGAATTTACTGACAGCGTTCTTCCGGGGATTCAGAGCCTCACGACTTATACGGTAAAGCATACTATCGAAATGTGCGGAGGTGACCCCGAGGTATATAATTCCGAACGTCAGAAGCAGATAGACGCAATTATAGGCAAGTCTGCAAGCGTTATTCTCGCAGTTCAGGCGATGTACGATCCCGCAAAGGGAACCGAGATTCCAGAGTCGGTCGATGAAATAGTCGACAGCTTCAGAAAATCGTTTTTGGGTGACTTTTCGTCGTTTCTCGACGGTGTAGGGGTTGCTTTCGATTTGTCAAATGCGGCTATCGAATATGCGACGATATTAAATTCTCTTTCCTCACAGAAAAATACGACTGTCGGAGCTCTTAACAGGATGTCGGCATATTCTGACAGGGAAGAGCTTTCGACAACTGTCGGCAATTACAATAAAATGCTGTCAGAGCAGTTTGATATTGAATCGTTTGATTATAAGGCGATAATTTATAAGCTCAACAGCAGCAATTATATAGAGGGCAAGCTTATTAAAAAGGCGACGGACGGCTTTAAAAATATCGTAAAGGAGCTTGACGGCACGACGGGCGGTTTTAAGCTGACATCGGCAGGCTCGATGGCGGGTAAGCTTGCAAGTCTCGGAAAGGTTGTGTCGATTGCCGTTTTCGTTGCGGATAAGGCGACAAATATAAAAGAGACAGCAAAAAAAATATACGTATGCAAATATATACAGTATATGATAGACGCTGCGGTAAAGGCGTATAAGGCTGACCTTTCGGCGTATAAAAAATCAAAGACTGACGAAAACGCCAAAAAGGTTCTCGACGATCTCGAACTTTTGAGAAAGTTAAGACTTTACGGCGAGAAACAGGCGTACGGCTCGGTCGTTTCGCAGACTACATCCGTTATCGGAACTCTGTTAAGCGGCGGATATGACGATACAGCCGACATAACGAGACGTTATAAAGCTCATATCGATACGATAATGGCGTGTACGCCGATAGTTTCGTTTGCTTCGAGCTTTTGTGTCAATAAGGGGCAGACGCTCACCGTGTTACCCATGGCTATGGATAACGGCAAAATCTGTCTGTATGCTAAACTTACGGAATCATCTGGAAAGATAATTTCTGAATTTCCCGAGGCAGACGTTCTCTTCGGCGCGCAGTTTATATTAAACGGCGGTACGCTTGCCGTTTTACGCACTGACAAATCGAAGATGAACGGTATTAATTTAAGCTGCGTCGAGGTTAAATCCGACAGCACCGTTAAGCTCAACCGCGTCGGCATTTATATGAACAGGCTTGTAAACTCGGCTAAGCTTAATATAGAGGCATTGAGCGATAATACACATGTCGAAATAACGGACAGTTTTGAAAATACCGGAACAGTCACATTCTTGGGCAGTGAAACGCAGATAGTAACGAACACGCTTAATAATTCGGGAACAATCGGCGTCGGGGCTTCCGAGCTTATATGTTATTCCTCTCTTAATAATGGCGGAACGATAAACGGAAAGATAAGACTCTGCGATAAGGGCAAGGCTCCCACGTATTACTCGGTTATCGGTTATTCCGACGACGATAATTATACGCTCTCGGGCAGCGGAACCGTCGATAATCTTATATTCGACAACAGCGACAAGCGGGGAGTAAAGATATCCGGTTCGCAGAGTGTTTCGGGTTCGTTTTCAAATTCGTCTACAAGACTTCGCACTCCCGAAAATCTGTACCTCACGGGTTCGTGTACGGTTGACGGCGCGTATATGCGCTCGGGGATAAGTCTTAAAAACTTTACCTCGTCACAGAGTATTACATTTAAAGAGGCGGTATCGATTGCCGGCGACGTTACTTTAAATTCAAAATGTGTTTTCGGCGACGTGCTTTATATGACGGCGAACGCGGGTACGCTCACGCTCGCATCTCCCGCCGACATTATTGGGGATTTCGTATGTAACGGAGGTACGGTCGCAGGCTCGGATTATTTAACATTGTACGGCAGTGCCGATATAAACACGAGCACGGCGCAGATAACGAAGCTTAAATTTAACGGCTCCGTACCGCAGTCGCTTTACTCTTCGGGTGCGCTTACGGTAACGGATTTTGTTAACAATAATACGTCAAAAGACGGCATTAGCGTAAACAGTACGGTTTATGTCACGGGTACGCTCAGCTGTGCTAAGGATTCGAGATTTGCAAACGGTAAGAATCTGTATCTTACCGGAAACGCGAAAATAGGCTCCTCGGGCGCGCACGGTTCGCTGTCCGTTAAGGACTGGACGTGCAGTGACGATATGACGGTTTACGGTTCGCTGTTCGCTTCGGGCAGTGTTACAGTCGCGCAGAATAAAACGCTCTCGTCGTACGGATATACGCAGTCGGACGGCAGACTGAACGTGTCCGACGGCGCGGTTCTGAACGTCGACGGCGACATGAACGCGAAAGAAACCGAGAACGCCGGCGTTATTAAAATAAAGGGCGACAGTGTTTTCTCGGGCAAATTAAACGGCGGAACGGTTATATCCGACGGCGATATGGATATGTCCGCAGACTTTACGCCCGACAGTCTTAAATTTACGGGCAAGACGGCGCAGTATGTATATAATACCGCCTCGACGAACGTTAAAAATCTCGAAATTGATAACATGTCAAAGTCGGGATTCAATGTTAAAAGCGTTATTAACGTAAGCGATAAATTTACCAATAAGACAAAGAATCTTATAAACAGCTCTAATATTAAATTAAAGGGCGGTTCGATATATGACGACTGCGGTACGTCGTCGCGCAGTGATTTGACTGTCAGCGGTGACTATACATTGCAAAGCGGTAAAACGCTCACCGTAAACGGCGACTTTAAACTCACGTCGGGCGCGAAGCTGACGGTCGAGGACGGCGCGAAGCTCAAAGTCAACGGAAATTTCGTTTCCGATTCGGCCGATATAATTGTTATAAAGGACGGCAGTATCACGGTAAACGATTATTTCAGCGTAAAATCCGGCTCTCTTGCGCTCGGCGGTTCCGCCGAGATTAAGGGCGATACCGTTCTTGCAAATACTGTGATATCGGGTGACGGCGGCCTGATAATGAAGGGCGATATCGAAAATTCGTCGTGTACGTGGAACAGTCCCGCGCTCGAATTTAACTCGCGTCTTCCGCAGTATGTCGGCGGTGATAATATAACGGCGGGTTCGCTGACAGTCAAAAACGGCTCGAAGTCGGGCATTACGTTCGGCACGTCCGTTTATTATGACGAATTAACATCCGACAGCGTTAAGATTAATAATGAAAACAAACTTATAAAGAAATAACAGGGGGATAAATATTATAATGAAAAAGTTATCAAAATTCCTGTCTTTTATACTGACCCTTGCGCTGGCGTTTTCCGTGTCGTCGGGATTTGCCGTTTATGCGCAGACGGGAAGCGGTACCGCGGACAGCCCGTATCTGATATCGACTCCCGCCCAGCTTCAGGCTGTGAACAGCAACGTTTCGGCGTACTATAAGCTGACGGCTGATATAAATCTTAACGGTATGGACTTTACCCCGATAGGCAACGCCGATTCGGGCGCGTTCTCTGGCGACTTTGACGGCGCGGGGTATACGATATCGGGTTTGAGCGTTTTTTCGGGCAAGTACTCGGGACTTTTCGGCTGTAACGAAGGCGTTATCCATGACGTTATACTCGATGATATCTATGTCTACGGTTCGCGGTATATAGGCGGAGTCGTAGGATATAACGCGCAGACGGGAACGGTCAGGAACTGCCGTGTAAACGGCGGTGAGGTTTGCTCCGACGGCGGACTGAAAGAGATATATGCCGGCGGAATATGCGGATATAATGCAGGCGGTGCCGTTGAGGGGACGCTATATAACAGTGCGGATATAAATATTTCTAACGGAAAACAATATGTAAATATCGGTGGATTGATTGGATATTCGAGTGTTTTCCTTGCGCTTACAGGATGTGAAAACAGAGGAGAAATTACATCATGTGGTTATGAATCTTATTCTTATGTCGGCGGACTTATTGGATATATTTCCGGCGGCGTTTATTTGATAAACTGTGTAAATAAAAATAATATAACAGCGAATTATTATTATTGTAGTTATGCCGGCGGTCTTGTGGGCGGTTATTATGGATCGGGAACATTTCAAAATTGTTATAATAACGGAGATATTAAAGGTTATTTTGCCGGAGGAATGTGCGGAAATGCAAATGGCAGTTGTTCAATAATAGAGTGTGCTAATGAGGGAAAAATAGATGATCGTTGGGGAGCGACTTATTGTTATTTTGCGGGGGTTGCGAATTCTAGTGCTTTTTCGCTTCTAAATAGCTTTAACTCCGGAAATTCTTACGGATCAGAGGCTTATAAAAATTCCAAATATTATAATATAAACGGCTTTTTTGATTCGGGTATAACACAATTTTATACTGATTGGGGTTATTTTTTTGAACCATGTCTTAGATATTTTAATGCCGGTCAGTGGTACGGTCCGTCCGATTTTCCATATAGAAACAGCAACTATCATTTGTTATCGAATGACGAGATGAAGAAGCAGTCGAGTTATGAGGGCTTTGATTTTGACGACGTATGGGTTATGGGCAAGTGCGGACTGCCTATACTCAGAGGCGTGGGCGACAGCTTACAGCTTAACGAAGCCGTTTTGATAATGAGGGCAGGTGACAGAAAACAGCTGACGGCGTACAGAGGCGATACTGCCGTTAACGATATAGTATGGTCGTCAACGTCGTCATCGTGTACGGTCGATAAGAACGGAAAAATATATGCGAACTCGAACGGTATCGCTACTATAAGCGCGATAGATTCCGACGGAAACAGAGCCAACTGCAGTGTGTATGTTATGGGCGTCAATACCGGAGTTTCGGCAGATGACCGTACTTCAAATATTGTATATAATGGATACCGCAATGAGACCACAGAAACAATAAGCGTATCTTTATCGGGCGGAGATTATCTTACCTCAGCCGTAAGCAGTAATCCCGATGTCGTAAACGTTACAAATTTCAGCCGTGACTATATATACATAGATAAAAAGTCGGCGGGTACTTCAGTCATCAGCTTTGAAACCAAGCAGGGATTTAAGGGTTCATGCAGTGTTACGGTTACGACAAAGGCTGTCGATATTGAAATGAGTAACTACACGTCCTATCTTGCCAGAGGAGAAACATATCAGTTTACTGCGAAAACATACCCCGGCAATACATCGAGCAAGGTTACCTGGTCGTCGTCCGACCCGTCCGTAGCTTCCGTTGACAGTACGGGACTGGTTACGGGTAACAGTATCGGTTCGGCATTAATTACGGTTCAGACGGATAACGGATATTCAGGCTCTAAAACCGTTACTATAACTGCCCCCGCGAAGTCGATAACCCTCGAAAAAACGAATGTAACCATGTATAAGGGCGAGACATTTAAGATAAACGCAGAAGTTTCGCCGGCAGATACAACAGATAGTTTATCTTATTATTGTAGAAGCGGCGGTTTAAGCGTATCAAGCGACGGTACTGTTACAGCTAAGTATACAGGTGATTACGAGGTTGGTGTTTCCGCGGGCAATGTAACTACATATTGTTACATCAAAGTTATCGACCCGCCCGTAATAGTTACCGGCGTAAACATGAGCGTCAACAGCGTAAAAATGAAAACAGGCGAAGTATACACGCTCTCCGCCGAGGTTTTACCGTCAAATGCGACAGATAAAAACATAACATGGTCGTCGACCGACGATTCCGTCGCCGAAGTTAATAACGGCGTTATCAGAGCTGTCGGCGCGGGCAAGACGGTTATAAAAGCCGAAACGTCCAACGGTGTTTACGACTACTGCGAGGTAACGGTAACGGGAGTCAAGAGTACGAATCTTTCAAAAATCTATGTTCCCGAACTGCTCGATACCAAACGCGACTATATCGACGTTCCCGTCCTTATCGAGAATAACCCCGGTATAGGATTTGCAAATATATCCGTCGTGTATGATTCCTCCGTTCTCGAAGCGCAGGAGGTCACGTCGGGTACTGTGTTCGACACCGTTTTAGGTTCTATTGACAGGGAAAACGGAACGGTAAAATTAACATTTACCTCCGACGATGATAAAACCGACGACGGCGTTCTTGCCCTGATTCGTTTTAAGGTTCTTCAAAAGACGCAGGACGGCGCAGAGGTAAGAGTTCGCTATATTCCCGGAGGTATAACCGACTCTAAGGCAAAGGCGGTTTCGCTCAACATCTTTGACGGTATAATGACGGCGAGCGAGTGTGCTCATGAGAATATTGAGATTAAAAACGCGTCCGAGCCTACATGTACATTAAACGGCTACACCGGTGACAAATACTGTCCCGACTGCGGAACAACCGTCGCAGGCGAGATTATAGAATCTAAGGGACATACGGAAAAAACCGTTCCCGGCAAGTCTGCGACGTGTACGGAAACAGGCTTGACCAACGGGGTTATATGCACAGTCTGCGGTGAGGTTCTGACGGCTCAGGAGATAATCGACGCATTGGAGCATACGGAGGTTACAATTCCGGGTAAGGCTGCGACGTGTACTGAAAATGGATTGACGGACGGAGTAAAATGCTCTGTCTGCGGTGAAGTTCTGACCGCACAGAGGACGATAGAAGCACCCGGTCACAAATCCGTAGTTTTCAATGGTAAATCGGCAACGTGTACACAGGCAGGACTTACCGACGGTACAAAATGTTCCGTATGCGGTGAAACTCTTATAAATCAGAGAAGTATCCCAGCGTTGGGTCATAAGTATGCGTTCGGCAAGTGCACGGTTTGCTCGGCAAGCGACCCGAACTATAAACCGGCAGAAACTAAGACTGAGAAACAGGCTGAAACTCCGACTGCAAAACAGTCTGAAACTACAACAACGAAACAGGCTGAGAAAACGACGGCAAAACGGACTGAATCTACGACAGCAAAACCTGCCGAAACTACGACGGCAAAACAGACAGAGAAAACGACGGAAAAACCGGCAGAAACTACGACTGCGAAGCAGGCTGAAACTACAACAGCGAAACAGGCTGAGAAAACAACGTCAAAACGGACTGAATCTACGACAGAAAAACCCGCCGAAACTACGACGGCAAAACCGGCTGAAACTACGACTGTGAAGCAGGCTGAAACTACGACAGCAAAACAGGCTGAAACCACGACAGCAAAACAGGCTGAAACCACGACGGCAAAACCGGCAGAAACCACAACAGCGAAAAAGGCTGAAACTACAACGAAGAAGCCTGACGATAAGAAGGAGCTGTCGCTTGTCGAGGGATGCAAGCAGGTTCTCGATAATGCAAAGAAAACAGTTTCCGTCGTACTCGAAAAGGCAAGCGGAATAACGCTTGACGACTTTATCGCAATGTTTACGGATACGATAAAGATCGAAAACGATAAAAACGGTCTTGCCTATAACGGCATGAAGTTTAAGCACGGCGAGAACGAGTATACCGTTATTGTAAAAGGCGATACCGAAGCGGACGGAAAGATTACCGCGAAGGACGCGAGAAAGATACTTCGTATCTCGGCTCGTCTTGAAAGTCCCGACGAGGTAACGAGAAGCGCGGCGGATATCGATTCAAACACCAAAGTAACGGCGGCGGAGGCGCGCGCGGTATTGAGATACGCCGCAAAGCTTTCAAAGTCGATTGAATCCGAACTGCCCAAATAAAAACAAAATAAATTGCATGCGCCCCGAAATATAACGTTTCGGGGCGCACTGCTTAATTAGCACTTGACACCGTACTCTTTTTTATTTATAATATATCGTATAGCGTTATGAAAAAATATACCTTCTTTTGAAAGGAAGAAATAATAATGGCAGACGAATTTGTATTAACTCAAGCCGCTGTAGACGAGCTTACGGCGGAGTTAAAATATCTCAGAACCACCCGTCGTTCGGAGGTTGCGGAGAAGATTAAGGAAGCTAAGTCCTTCGGTGACCTCTCCGAAAACAGCGAATATGACGAGGCTAAGAGCGAGCAGGGCAAGCTTGAGGCGCAGATTACCGAGATTGAGTATACACTTCAGCACGTTAAGATAATCGACGAGAGCGCACTTACAACAGATACCGTTCATGTCGGCTCGAAGGTTACCCTTACAATAAAATCAACCGGTATGCAGGTTCATTATCATATCGTCGGTTCTCCTCAGGCCGATCCCCTTTCGGGCAAGCTTTCCGACGAATCGCCCGTAGGCAAAGGCGTTCTCGGTCATAAGGTCGGCGATGTTGTCGAGATTGAAACTCCCTCCGGCTTGATGGAAGTTGTCATTGACGAAATTTCAAAATAATTATTCAGGCGGGCGCGGGTCGTCCGCCGTGACTGTATATTCATTATTATAATTTAAGGAGAACGCGGATATGGCGGACGAAACAAAGAATCGCAGTGACGAGCAGGAAGTCAGCGTAAACGAATTAAGAAAAATAAGAGTCGAAAAGCTTGAAAATTTACAGAAAGCCGGTAAGGATCCGTTTAAAATCACGACGGCGAATCAGCAGTACCATACCGCAGCTATTGCGGAAAAATTCGACGAGCTTGAAAATAAGGACGTAACCGCCGCGGGCAGAATTATGTCAAAACGTCCCATGGGCAAGGCGAGCTTTATAAACATCAGCGACCGTGACGGCAGGATTCAGGTTTACGTAAGACGCGACGATATCGGCGAGGAGGAATACGCAGACTTCAAAAAATACGATATCGGCGATATCGTTGAGGTCAGCGGATATGTATTCAAGACAAAAACGGGCGAAATTTCGATTCACGCAAAAAGCGTTAAGCTTCTTTCAAAATCGCTTCTCCCTTTGCCCGAAAAATATCACGGACTTACAAATACGGATACGCGTTACCGTCAGAGATATCTTGACCTTATCATGAATCCGGATGTTAAGGACACGTTTATCAAGCGTTCGCTTATTATCCGAGCCATAAGAAGATATCTTGATTCTCAGGGCTTTATAGAGGTTGAAACGCCCATGCTCGTTCAGAATGCGGGCGGCGCGGCGGCAAGACCGTTTGAAACGCATTTTAATGCGCTTAACGAGGATTTGAAGCTTCGTATTTCGCTTGAATTATATCTTAAAAGACTTATTGTCGGCGGTATGGAACGCGTTTACGAGATAGGCAGGGTTTTTCGTAACGAGGGACTTGATACGAGGCACAATCCCGAGTTTACGCTCATGGAGCTTTATCAGGCGTATACCGACTATCACGGCATGATGGATTTGACCGAAAATCTTTACAGAACCGTTGCAAAAGAGGTTCTCGGCACGACGAAAATTACATATAACGGAGTTGAGATGGATCTCGGCAAACCGTTTGAACGTATAACAATGCTCGACGCGGTTAAAAAATATGCGGGCATTGACTTTACGAATATTAAAACGGACGAGGAGGCTAAGGCTCTCGCAAAGGAAAAGGGTATTGAATTTGAGGACAGGCACAAGAGAGGCGATATTCTCAATCTGTTCTTTGAGGAATATGTTGAGGACAAGCTGATTCAGCCCACGTTCTTAATGGATCATCCCGTCGAAATTTCACCTCTTACGAAGAGAAAGCCCGACGCGCCCGACTATGTTGAACGCTTTGAGTTCTTCATGAACGGCTGGGAGCTTGCAAACGCTTATTCCGAGCTTAACGACCCGATTGACCAGAGAGCACGTTTCAAGGCTCAGGACGAACTGTTCGCGCAGGGCGACGAGGAGGCTAATCATACCGACGAGGATTTCCTTACCGCTCTTGAATACGGCATGGCTCCGACAGGCGGTATCGGCTTCGGTATCGACAGAATGGTTATGCTTCTGACCGATTCGCCCGCTATAAGAGATGTTCTCCTCTTCCCGACAATGAAGACCTTGAATGATGTAAATAAGAAAAATGATGTAAAATCTAAGGCTGCTGAAGAAGTGAAAGCAGAGCCTGAAAAGATTGATTTTTCTAAGGTAAAGATTGAGCCTTTATTTGAGGAAGCAGTTGATTTTGATA
>CAVGCY010000047.1:0-2184 GCA_963627915.1 Bacteroidaceae bacterium
GGTAAGGTTGAAGTTTCCAAAAAAGTTTTTGCCTATTTTCGTGTGTTTTCCGTAATGGAAAGCGATAGGTCCCTGAATAAAACCGCCCTCCCCGAACTCCCCGATGATTTCGGAAAGAATTGCGGCTCTCTTTTCCGTTTCATCCTCATGTGTGTTGTTATAATCCACATTCAGGTTGTGCGTTTTCAGTTTTATTGCCTTTAATTCGGGATCGGCTGGGCTGAATAAAATCCCTGCTTTTATTTTTTCTTTTTCTCTCATGTCTTATCCTTTTAATCGATTCAAAAACGGTGCGTTCCGCGTTTGTTATGAATTTCAATCTCTTGACAGCTTTTATGTTTCACAATATAATTATATCGCAAAAAAGGCATTAAGTCTATCAATATCATATCAATTTTAATAACAATCCTGCGAGGTGGCACATTTTGTTGAATCTTGAACTGAAGGACGACCGTTCAGAAAAAGTAAAATATGACTGCGTTGATTATCCTATTTATATCAGGCGAGAACGTCTTTCATCTTTTTCGGGATATACCGCGCCGGCGCATTGGCACGATGACATTGAATTTATCGCTGTCTTATCCGGAGAAATGCAATATAATGTCAACGGGGAAATAGTTACGATGACAGAAAACGAGGGGATTGTCGTTAATGCAAGACAGATGCATTTCGGTTTTTCGGCAGAAAAAAAAGAATGCGATTTTATTTGCATTCTTCTGCATCCGCTTATGTTATGCGCCACCTGCGCTTACGAAAGGGATTTTGTTCTGCCGGTTCTGAATAACAGAAATGCCGCCTATGTTAAATTGAATGCGGATATTCGCTGGCAGAAAACAATTTATGAAAATATAAAGTCAATGTATTCGGAAAGACAAACAAAGGCTTCCGCATTAAAAATTCAGAAACTTTTTTTAAATATATGGATTGAGCTTTATGAAAACATACCGTCCGAGAGCCGGGAAATAAAGCGGAATGCCGATCTTTCCCTTCTCAGAAATATGATAGGCTTTATACAGAAAAACTATGCGGTAAAGATTACACTTGCCGATATAGCCGCCTCGGGTACTGTGGGACAGAGCAAATGCTGTAAGCTGTTTGCAAAATATATCGGGCAGACGCCCAATATATATTTAACGCAGTATCGTCTTAACAAAAGCGTGTATTTCCTTGAAAATTCAGATATGACCGTGACGGAAATTGCAAATGCCGTTGGTTTTAATTCAGGCAGTTATTTTGCGGAGGCATTTCGCAGACGGTACGGTAAAAGCCCGTCAGAGTATAAGAACCCATAAGGTTTATATTCATTCTCTTGGGGGGAGGGATTGTATTTACGTTCCGCTTTTTTGATAATTAAAGCGGAGGCGGGAGAGATGAAATTATCATTTGAAATTATAGATGGGTTTAAAGGGTATTTGGTTGATAGCGGCAAGAGCGGATATACGGTTGAGAAGTATGTGAGGGATGTGTTGAAATTCAGGGGATTTGTCGGTGATGAAGAGATTGAAAAAGAAACGGCGGGGGAGTACAGGGATTATCTTTTGAGAGAGGGATACTGTGTGCGGAGTGTAAATTCCATGCTTTCGTCTGTGAATGCTTTGTTTGAATTTTTGGGCAGGCAGGATTTGAAGGTAAAGACGATAAAAATGCAGAGGAGCGTTTACTGTCCCGAGGATAAGGAATTGACGAGGGCGGAGTATCAGCGGCTTTGCGAAGCGGCGAGGAGGAAGAAAAATAACCGCCTTGAACTGATAATCGAAACGGTTTGCGCAACGGGTATACGCATAGGCGAATTAAAATATATTACGGTTGAATCGGCGAAACGGGGCGAAGCGGTCGTAACACTCAAGGGCAAGACGAGATTTGTTTTTATACCGAAAGAATTAAAAAGAAAACTGCTCCGATATGCGCTGGAGCAGAATATTAAATCGGGTATGATATTTGTAACAAAATCCGGCAGAGCGATAGACAGAACCAATGTATGGAGAGATATGAAAAACCTGTGTAAAGAAGCCCATGTCAAGCCGGAAAAGGTTTTCCCGCATAATTTGCGTCACCTGTTCGCAAGGACATTTTATAACATAGATAAAGATATAGCAAAGCTTGCCGACGTCCTCGGTCATTCGAGCATAGATACAACGAGAATATATATAATCTCCACCGGCGCGGAACATAGAAGATTAATTG
>CAVGCY010000048.1:0-36213 GCA_963627915.1 Bacteroidaceae bacterium
ATCGAACTTTAGCGTTGATAATGTCATTGATTATGATATTATCCTGCTTTGCGGGAATGACATTCTCGGTTGGGGCGGAAACAAGCGGAGATTATGATTATTATGTACTTGATGACGGAACAGTATCTATAACGGGTTATTACGGCAGTGATACGGATGTTACTATTCCGTCTGAGATTGACGGTAAAAAGGTTACATCAATAGTTGCTGCATTTGAAGCCAGCAGTATTGTGAGTGTAGTTATCCCCGACGGCGTTATAGAATTAGGATGGCATGCTTTTGCTTTTTGCGAAAATCTTGAAAAAGTAACCATGCCGAACAGCATTAGAGACATGGGCTACAGCGTATTTGAGGGATGTTCCTTTAAAGAAATAACCATACCAAAAGGAGTAGAAGAGCTTCCGTATGTAGGATTTGCACACTGCAGAAACCTTGAGGTTGTTAATCTGCCTGAAAATGTAAAAAGTCTTGGTCAATGGACATTTACAAATTGCGAATCACTGCGTGAAGTTAATATTTCTGAAAACTTGGAATCTCTTGGTATTGATGCATTTTCAGGCTGCACATCTTTAAAGCGTTTTAATGTATCTGATAATAACAAGACTTTTACCTCAGTCAACGGAGTTATTTTCAGTAAGGATATGAAAACTTTAATGCTTTATCCTATGGGAAAAGAGGATGATGTATATACAATCCCGAATGGTGTTGAATCAATAAAGGGAATGGGTGATCGTTGGACTCTATATTCGAGCAGTTTAAAAAAAATAATTATTCCTAAATCAGTAACTGAAATCAGAGAGAAAGCAATCGGTTATGATGAGGATAATAATAAAATAGATAATCTTGTTATTGTCGGCGATTTAGGTACGGCTGCGGAGAAATATGCATATGAAAATGAATTTGAATTTGTAAATATCGAAAGTCAAAACGGTATAAATTCAGACAGCGATAAGACTACATCCCCGTCGGCAGAAAATCCGAGCGAGGCAACGACAGTGCCGACAACAAATGTCGGTGTAAAGCTTGAATTTGCAGATAATGCAAATGTTGACGGTAAGATTGACGAGGAAAACAAGAAGGTTTCGATTGTTCCGAGTTTGAGTGCGGGTATAACATTGGACGAATTTAAAGAGATGTTCAAGGGCGCGGTATCCGTTGCGGGCGAAAAGATAGATAAAGTCTTTAACGGCATGAAATTCATCTTTAACGGCAGCGAGTATACGTTTATTATCAAGGGCGATACGGAAGCGGACGGAAAAATCACCGCGAAGGACGCAAGGGCGATTTTAAGAATCGCCGCAAAACTCGAAAGCCCCGACGATGTTACAAAGGAATCCGCGGATATCGATTCCGACGGTAAGGTAACGAGCAAAGAGGCAAGAAGCGTTTTACGCTTCGCCGCAAGACTTCAGTCTAAAATTTACGAATAAATAAAGAAATCCGGAACTTGACGTAAAATCAAGCCCCGGGTTCTGTATATATTGTCGTGATATAACCTATATAGTTACATTATTTGAAATTGATGATTGTTCATTCATATAACAGTCCCGCCTGTTAAAAACAGGCGGGATAAATTTTCGGATATGTTTTTATTTAAACATCATTATCAAGTTTTTAAGTATCGTTGCCAGCTGACGGACGAAATTGTAAAACATGTTTACAAAATCGAGCAGTCCGAGCTTTTCGAGAATATCGGCGGTTTTCGACGGGATTATATCTTTTATTGCCTGAGTGTAATCAACGTCGCAATAAGGGTTGTTCACGTCGTATTCGGCTCTTTCGCCGTTGATTATCGTGTAGTCGAGAACGCGCTCTCCCACCGGAGTTACGCTGCCTTCTAAGATATACGATATCGTAACCGCGCACCTTACTCCGGAAACCTCTGGAATTTCACCCTTAACCTTATAAACAGCGCTTTCTCCGGGCTTTAAAAGGGTCGATGTTTTTGCGGAGAAAAGCAGGTCAACGCCGTCAGTTGATATGTTGATTATTCTGACAGGATACTTTAATGAAACGTTTGTTACCGTGTATTCTGCGTCGTTTGAGCTTAAATAGCCGTCGCTGCTTTGCGAGAATGTTCCGAACACCGCATATGCGGGATTTGACGAGGCTCTGAACTGAGGAAATTCCGGGTCGGAGTGCACGTCGATAATATCATTCGGAATAAGGAGTTTTAAGAATAAATCCGTTGTATAACTATCCTTTATCTCCATACCGTGATAAAGACCGTCAATGAACCATGTGTTCTCGGGAAGATATGCGTAAGAAGCGTCAACCTCCATAGAGGGGGAGATGTGGCTGTGCGTTTTGTCCGTGCAGCTTTCGCCTGTTGAAACATAACCGTCGGAAAAACGTTTGCCCATAGGAGCGCATTTAGCTCCCGTAGATGATTCCGTCGTTATAACAGCGTCGGAATTTTCATTAAGTCCGGTGACAATATTGGTTCCTGTTCCTGCTATTATGGATACGTTTATGCCGATAGCCTGACATTTTTTAAACGCCTCGGAATAGGAGGACATTATATTTTCATGGAATGCCGTTGTTTTCTCTATTAATTGTCCGCTTTCGTCTTCGTCAAGCATTTCAAGGCAGCTGTCAAGCTTATCTGCCGGAATAAAATCCCATATGCTGCCCCAATAGCCCATTATCTGCTTTACGTAGGGGATAAAATAATCAATTATATCGTCTAAAAAGCCTAATTCATTTGCTCTTGCCAGCCAGTTATAATCCTCCTCGGACATCATTCCGTGTTCAATAAATTTTAAAAGTGTTACCTCATTGAGAACGGCATTCCCGGAAAGTACGTCGTATGCAAGCCCTGCGCCTCCGAGAGCCGGTACTATCATCAATGCGTTTTTAACGTCGTTTTTGTATCCGTAAAGCGAAAGATACGTTCCGGTTACCTGTCCGCCGTGACTTATCGATATAATATTGACCTTGTCCTTGCCCGTATATTCCTTAACGCTTTGGATAAGCCTGTCAAGATCTGACGCACATTCGGAAGTGAACTGTCTGAAATCCGTGAAAAATACATAAATATTTTCCTCGCCGACATATTTTGCGGTTTCGCCCATTACCTCCGGTTCTGCTCTGAACTCACCGTCGGGATATGCCTTTGCAAGGGCGGCCCAATTGCATTCCTCTGCCGTCTGAAAACGCGTTGAAAGATTGTATTTACTTGTTCCGTCGGGGTTGTATGCCAAATCACCGTACATTTCAACGATGGCTTTTCCTACGGTTTCTCCAATGTATTTAGCCTCGCCTGCGCCGAGAGCACCCAGCCCAAGACCGATATCCGCTATATGGGTGAGAACCTGATTTTTTATTTCATCAAAATCAACGCCCCATGCCTGTTCTGTGGAGCCGTCGTCTTTTGTTAAAAACAGCGGCGAGGACGCATATCCGGGAACGAGAATTACAGGGTAATCGGAAATATCGTTTTCATCGATTTCTACTGCGTACGCGGCGCCTGTGCAGGTAAGCGCAATTAGAATTGACAGAAAAATACTGAGAATTTTTTTCATTTTGTCGACTCCTTATAATAATTTAAAACCATTATAATATTTTTTTATGAATTATTCAAGAGCCGTAAATAAAATATTTGTTTATTTAAAACTTTATATTTTGTTTTTTTCTTTTTTTGCACCGACGGGAATCTGGGCAAGGATTATTGCACTAAACATAACGGCGCAGCCGATAAGCTCACGCTCCGACATTTTGTTTCCCCTGATTATCCAGTCGGCAATTACTGAAAATGTTGATTCGAGGCTCATAAGCATAGCCGCAAGCGCGGGAGGCGTGAATTTTTGTCCGATTATCTGAAGAGTAAATGCAACGCCTCCGGAAAGAACGCCAGAATAAAGAATCGGTATGCTCATTTTCAGAACCTCGTTTATATCAAAATCCTCGAAAATAAGCATGAATACGCTTGAAATAACTCCGCATACGAGAAACTGAATACATGAAATTTTAACCGGGTCTGCTTTCTGAGCGAAAAGGTCGCAGAATGTGATATGAACGGCAAAGCAGACAGCGCAGATAATAAGAAGGATATCTGCATTCGTAATATTTCCGAGCGACGAACCGCCGGGAATTGCTATAAGATAAAGTCCGCATACGGCAATGCAAACCGAAACCCAAACGAGCGGTGAAATTCTTTTTTTAAGAAAAATTCCGAGTATCGGTACAAGAATTATATAAAGAGCGGTAAGAAATCCCGCCTTGCCGACGCTTGTTCCCTCGGGGAGCAGTCGTATTCCTATTTGCTGTAAATTTGTGGCCGCGCACAGAGCAAGTCCGCATATCGTACCGCATATCCAAAGAGCTTTTTTGTTTTCGGGCTTCGTTTCATTTTCGCTTTTTTTGTTTTTTGAAAAAGCCGAACCAAGCAGAATATATACAAAAATCGACGCGCATGCAAGCAGACTTCTTAAACCTATAAACGTAAAATCTCCGACGCTTGCTCCGGCGCTCTGAGCCACGAACGATATTCCCCAGATTAATGCGGCAAGCAGAAGACATACAGGACCGGCAAAATTGATTTTTTCCTTTTTCATGTTCATTTCTCTCCAAAAAAATATATCTTAATAATTATATACTTTTCGCCTGTAATGTCAATAATCCGATAATAATATTTACATTCGCCCGATTGCGTGGTATACTGAATATTATTTAATTCGGACGGAGGCTCGGTTATGGCGGATAAGAGAACGGTTTATGTCGTAGGACACAGAAATCCGGATACTGATTCTATTTGCTCGGCAATAGCGTATTCAAGACTCAAAAACGCTTTGGGCGACGGCAATTCATATATTGCTACAAGGGCGGGACAGATTAACGCGGAAACGGAATACGTTCTGAACAGATTTTCGGCGGACATACCGGTTTATCTTAATAATATCGGTACGCGTGTTAAGGATATGGAGATAAGAAGGGTTCCGGGAGTTGACAGGGGGCTTTCGCTTAAAAAGGCGTGGGAGCTTATGGATGAAATAAACGCGGTAACGCTTCCGATAGTAACGCAAGACGATAAATTAGAGGGAATTATAACAATTCAGGATATAGCTACGTCTATGATGAGACGGCAGGACAGCTCGATACTCTCCGCTGGTCATACACCGTATAAAAATATAACGGAAACGCTTGACGGTGAGATGATTGTCGGAGATGAAAATGCTGATTTTAATTCGGGAAAGGTTATAATCGCCGCCGCAAACCCCGACGTTATGGAAAATTATATTAAACCCGGCGATATGGTTATTCTCGGCAACAGATATGAATCTCAGCTGAGCGCCATTGAAATGGAGGCCGGCTGTATTGTTATATGCCTCGGCGCACCGGTTTCAAAATCCATACGCAATCTCGCGGCCGCAAACAGCTGCCGCGTTATAGTAACTCCTCTTGATACGTACGAGGTCGCAAGACTTATAAACCAAAGCATGACGGTCGGTTTTTTCATGAAGAGCGATAATCTTGTGACGTTTGACCCGTATGATTATACGGACGATATCAAAGAGGAAATGATGAAACGCAGATTCAGAGATTTTCCGATAGTCGATAAGAAAAAAGGAACTTACGTCGGTATGATATCAAGACGTAATTTGCTCGGTGCGCACAAGAGGGCCGTTATTCTCGTTGATCATAACGAGGACGCGCAGGCTGTCGACAATATCAGGAACGCCGATATTTTAGAGGTGATAGACCATCATCGCTTAGGTTCTCTTGAAACCATTTCGCCCGTTTATTTCAGAAACGAGCCGGTCGGATGCACGGCTACGATTATTTACAGAATTTATAAGGAAAAAGGGATTGAAATATCGCCCGATACGGCAGGTCTGATGTGCGGCGCAATTCTATCCGATACGCTCTTATTCAGAAGTCCGACATGTACGGAATTTGACAAGGCGGCGGCGCATGAGCTTGCCGAAACTGCCGGAATAGACTGTGAGAAATTCGGTGTTGAAATGTTTACGGCGGGAAGCAATCTTATCGAGAAAACGCCCGAAGAAATTTTCTATCAGGATTACAAAAAATTCGAGGTCGGAAAATTTGCTCTCGGCGTAGGACAGATAAATTCAATGAACGAGAGAGAATTAACCGCAATTAAGGAGAAAATGCTTAATTACGTTGCCAAAACGTGTTCGGAACACAGACTCGATATGGTTTTCTTCATGCTTACGGATATAATTACGGAGAGTACGGAACTAATCTGTTACGGCGAAGGCTCGGATGAACTGTGTGAAGAGGCTTTCGGAAAAACGCCCGTAAACGGTTGCTTGACGCTCGGCGGAGTGGTTTCGAGAAAAAAACAGCTTATTCCCGCGTTTATGTCGGCTATAAATAACGAGGGTATAGTATAGAAAAAAAGCCGAAAAACCAAGTATAAACAAGGTTTTTCGGCTGCGCTTTTGGCACCCCCTGCGAGAATCGAACTCACAACCAGCCCTTAGGAGGGGCTTATTATATCCATTTAACTAAGGAGGCATTTATTTAACCTTATCAATTCTACCAAACCCCATTAAAAAAGTCAACCCCCGCCGTTAAGAAAACTTTTAATTTTGTCCGCCGAATTATATCCGTCGAAATACATATCGTTAATCGCTGATTTATCCTTTGTCAGCGTATTCATGCCGTGGGTGTTTTTCGGAGCGGCGATAAAAAGTCTGCCTTTGTCTTGAAGGTTCTTTGCAAGCGCAATCGAGTCGTTATATTTCTTTCCGCGTTCGAGAAGCTTTTTGCAAAGTTCAGGATATTTTTTTATAAGAAGCTTTGATGAGATATTTTCCATATTAAACGAAATCTCCGCGTCCTCGGGACGGGTCAGAATCAGAACAATTCTGTCGCATCCGAGATTTAATGCAAATTCAATCGGTACCGGGTCGCTTATACCTCCGTCAAAATAATATTTTCCGTCAACCGACTGAGGATTGCATACAATGGGAATGCTGCATGACGCTTTTAAAACGGAATAATCATTTCTTGTAAGCTCGGATTTTGTAAAATATTTCGCTTCGCCCGTATCGGCGCAAGTGCAGACTGCGTAAAAATTCTTTTTGCTTTTGATAACGGCGTCGTAATTAAGCGGATTTTCACAGCCTTCATTGCTTAATTCGCCGTAAATATAGTCAAGTGAAAGATAAGAGCCGTTTTTTATAACGTTGGAGAGGCTCATATATTTCTTTCTGAATGGATATTCATGATAAAAAAGATAGTTTCTTCCGCGCTGACCCGCTATATACGATATGATATTTGCGCTTCCCGCAGAAACGCCGATGCATTCATCAAAATCAATATTCAGTTCAATGCATCTGTCGAGCACGCCTGCTCCGAATACCCCGCGGATTCCGCCGCCGACGTCTATAACAGCCGTTTTCATTTGTTTTAACACCCCGTTTGTTTATTTTACATGAATAACATGTTTAAATTAACTCAATTTTAACTTTAAATTTCATTGACATTCAAATATCTATATGTTAATATAATGAAAAGATTTTTAAGTCGGCACTGTGATACCGACAAGGTTGCATATTTTGTTTTCCCTGTTTCAGGGCTTAAGTTTGTGTGCCTTGTCCGCTTTTGAAGCCTGAAAGGAGCATATAAATGTTTCAGCCATCGTTTGACAGTCTTAATCAGATAAAGATGACAGCCGAGCGTTTTCTTTCCGACAGGGGACTTGTTTCCTCATTCGGAGAAATTAATAATTATGTTATTTTACCCGGTCTTTGTGATGTTCACGTACATTTCAGAGAGCCGGGCTTTTCTTATAAGGAAACGATTAAGACCGGTTCTCTCTCGGCCGCGGCGGGAGGTTATACCGCCGTTTGTACAATGCCCAATCTGAATCCAGTTCCCGACAGCCTTGACAATTTGAAAATTCAGAGCGATATAATAAAGCGCGACGCTGTCGTTAACGTAATTCCGTACGGTTCCGTAACGGTCGGCGAAATGGGCGGGGAATTGTCCGCCATGGATTCGATTGCCGATTATGTCTGTGCGTTTTCCGATGACGGCCGGGGCGTTCAGTCTGACGAAATGATGGAACGCGCCATGAGAAAAGCGAAGGAGCTCAATAAGATCATTGCCGCGCACTGCGAAGTAAATTCGCTTTTAAACGGCGGATATATCCATGACGGAAAATATGCAAAGGCTCATTCGCACCGGGGTATACCGTCTGAAAGCGAATTCAGACAAATTGACCGCGATTTAAATCTTGCCGCAAAAACAGGATGTAAATATCACGTATGCCATATATCCGCAAAGGAAAGCGTTTCTCTGATCAGACAGGCAAAAAAAGACGGCGTTGATGTAACATGCGAAACTGCTCCTCATTATCTCACGCTGTGCGAGGACGATTTAACGGAAGACGCAAGATTTAAAATGAACCCTCCGCTCAGGAGCGGAGAGGACAAGGAAGCGCTCATTGACGCGCTTATCGACGGCACGATTGACATGATATCGACAGATCACGCGCCACATTCAAAGGAGGAAAAATCAAGAGGACTTGAAAAAAGCCTTATGGGCGTTGTCGGACTTGAAACAGCGTTTCCCGTAATGTACACGAATTTTGTTAAAAACGGAATTATAACGATTGAACGTCTTGCAGGGCTTATGAGTTACAACGCAAGGAAACGTTTTTCGATAAATTCGGATACGGGATTCGCCGTGTTTAATATTTCGGACGAATTTACCGTAAATCCGGACGGCTTTTATTCAATGGGAAGGGCAACGCCCTTTGAGGGCGAGAAGCTTTACGGAAAACATATGCTTACCGTATATAATAACAATATAATTTTGAAAGGACAGCTATGAAACAGGTACTTTTAACCGTCGAATCAAACAATAAAATTGCATTAAACACATTTAAAATGATTCTCTCGGGCGACGTCGGCGCGATTGTCAATCCCGGACAGTTTGTAAATATTAAGCTTGACGGCTTTTATTTAAGACGTCCGATATCCGTCTGTGATAAATCGGACAATACTCTTACGATTATCTACAAAACCGTCGGAAAAGGAACAGAAGAAATGAGAACAATTAAAAAAGGCGCTGTTCTCGATGTTCTGACGGGGCTGGGCAACGGATACAATACGGAAAAAAGCGGAAATAATCCTGTTTTGATAGGCGGCGGCGCGGGCGTTCCTCCAATGTATTTATTATGTAAAAAGCTTGTTTCTGAGGGGAAAGCTCCGGCTGTAATACTCGGATTCAATACAGCGGACGAGGTTTTTTATAAGGACGAATTTGAGGCATTAGACGTTAAAACATATATAACGACTGCCGACGGTTCGTCAGGCATTAAGGGATTTGTAACCGACGCGCTTAAAAATATCGATTATTCGTACTTTTACGCATGCGGTCCCGAACCGATGTTCAGAGCGATTGCCGGGAGCGTTAAGACAAAAGGTCAGTACAGCTTCGAGGAGCGCATGGGATGCGGATTCGGCGCGTGTATGGGATGCTCATGCAGGACGCTTACGGGAAATAAACGAATATGCAAGGACGGTCCCGTCATGGAAAGCGAGGAGATAATATGGGACGATTGAACGTGGATTTATGCGGAATCGAGCTTGATAATCCGATAATACCCGCGTCGGGAACGTTCGGATTCGGTTATGAGTTTGCGGAATTATATGATATTAACATGCTCGGAACGTTTTCATTTAAGGGAACGACAAAGGAACCGCGTTTCGGCAATCCTACGCCGAGAATTGCGGAGTGTCCGTCCGGCATGCTAAACGCCGTCGGACTTCAGAATCCCGGAGTTGATAAGGTTATAAGCGAGGAATTACCAAAGCTGAAAAAGCGTTTTTATAAAAAAGTCATGGCAAACGTCAGCGGATTTTCCGTCGACGACTATGTATATACGGTAAAAAAGCTTGGCAAAGAGGACATGATAGGCTGGTTTGAAATAAATATCAGCTGTCCGAATGTCCACGGAGGCGGTATGAGCTTCGGAACGGAGCCGAAATCGGCAGAGCTTGTTACGAAAGCCGTAAGAGATGCAACGGACAAGCCGATTATTATAAAGCTGTCGCCGAACGTTACCGATATAGTATCCATAGCAAAGGCGTGCGAATGCGCCGGCGCGGACGGCGTAAGCCTTATAAATACATTGCTCGGAATGCGTATAAATTTAAAAACGCGAAAACCGGTTCTTGCAAATACAACGGGCGGATTTTCCGGACCTGCAATATTTCCCGTTGCATTAAGAATGGTTTATTCCGTCGCAAAAAGCGTAAAAATTCCCATTATCGGAATGGGCGGAGTTTCAACCGCCGAGGACGTCATTGAAATGATGCTTGCGGGGGCGTCGGCTGTTGAGGTCGGTGCGGCGAATCTTGTTGAACCGTTTGCATGTAAAAATATAATAGAAGCTCTGCCCGAGGTTATGGACAGATATTCAATAAATGATTTAAAAAGCATTATAGGAGGAGCAGTAAATGGGTAAGGATGTAATTATAGCCTGTGATTTCGCAGGAAAGAAGGAAACGCTTGATTTCCTGTCTCTCTTTAAGGACGAAAAGCCCTTTGTAAAAATCGGAATGGAGCTTTTTTATGCGGAGGGTCCGGATATCGTAAGAGAGATTAAAGCGCGCGGACACAAAATATTTCTTGATTTGAAGCTTCATGATATTCCGAATACCGTAAAGAAGGCAATGCGTGTATTGTCGGCTCTTGACGTTGATATGTGCAATCTTCATGCGGCGGGAGCGTCGGATATGATGAAGGCCGCCGTCGAAGGATTGACAAGAGATGACGGAACGCGTCCTCTGCTTATAGCCGTAACACAGCTTACATCAACGGATCAGGGGACAATGGAACGCGATTTGCTTATAAAAGAGCCGATTGACAAGGTTGTAATGCATTATGCCGTTACGGCAAAAAATGCGGGGCTTGACGGCGTTGTATGCTCTCCGCTTGAGGCCGGGAAGGTTCACGATGCCTGCGGACGCAATTTTATAACCGTGACCCCCGGCGTACGGTTTGCCGATTCCGATAAGGGGGATCAAAAACGCGTTATGACGCCCGAGCAGGCTAAGATAATCGGTTCTGATTATATTGTTGTCGGCAGACCCGTAACGCAGGCGGCAGACCCCGTTTTGGCATACAGAAGATGCGTAAGAGAATTTACAGATTGAGGAGAACCGAAAATGAATGATATCAAAAAAACGATTGCAAAGGATCTTTTGAAAATTCAGGCGGTATTCTTCCGCCCTGACGAGCCTTTTACATGGGCAAGCGGAATAAAAAGCCCCGTTTACTGCGATAACAGACTCACGCTCTCCGCTCCGGAGGTTCGTTCGGACGTAGAAAACGGACTTGCTCGGATTATAAAAGAGAATTATCCGGACGCGCAGATCCTTATGGGAACGTCGACGGCGGGAATTGCGCACGCCGCCATAACGGCTCATTTGCTCGGTATGCCCATGGGCTACGTCCGTTCCGGACATAAAGACCACGGCAGACAGAATCAGATAGAGGGCAGGCTTGAAAAAGGACAGAAAACCGTAGTCGTAGAGGATCTTATTTCAACGGGAGGAAGCGTTCTTGAGGTTGTTAACGTTTTAAGAGAAGCGGGCGCGGATGTTCTCGGCATTGTAAGTATTTTTACATACGGCATGAAAAAAGGTATTGAACGTTTTGCCGAGGCTGACGTTAAGAATATAAGCCTTACGGATTTTGATACGGTTGCCGAAACCGCGGCGGAAGAGGGATATATAAAACTCGACGACGTTAAAAGGCTTATTGCCTTCAGAAACAATCCGTCGGATGAAAGCTGGATAGGAGCAGGCAAATGAGCAGATGCATTATAAACATTCTTGACCTTTCAAAGGAGGAGATTGATTCTCTTATAATGACGGCGAATGATATAATGAAGAATCCGGAAAAGTATAACGAGAGATGCCGTCATAAGATTTTAGCAACGCTGTTTTTTGAGCCTTCGACAAGGACGCGTTTAAGCTTTGAATCGGCAATGCTGTCTTTGGGCGGAAATACGCTCGGATTTTCGGAGGCTTCGAGTTCCTCCGCCTCGAAAGGCGAGAGCGTGGCGGATACTATAGAGGTTGTCAGCGGCTACTGCGATATTATCGCAATGAGACATCCGAAGGAGGGCGCGCCGATTGTTGCCGCGTCACATTCGTCCGTCCCCGTTATCAATGCCGGCGACGGCGGGCATTATCACCCTACGCAGACGCTTGCGGATTTGTTGACGATTCACCGCGAAAAGGAACGTTTCGATTCTCTTACGATAGGATTTTGCGGAGATCTTAAATTCGGAAGAACGGTTCATTCGTTAATAGAAGCGATGTCAAGATATGATAACGTTAAATTTGTTCTTATCTCCCCGGACGAGCTTAAGCTTCCGAGCTTTGTAAAGCAGGCTTATATAAAGGATAAGAATATCGAATACGTGCAAAGCTCCGACCTTGACAGCGTTATGGGAGATCTCGATATTCTCTATATGACAAGAGTTCAGAAGGAGAGATTTTTTAATGAGGAGGATTATTTGCGTCTTAAGGACTGCTACGTTCTCACGCCCGAAAAAATGAAAAAGGCAAAAAGCGATATGTGCGTACTGCATCCTCTTCCCAGAGTTAACGAAATCGATACCGCAGTCGACTCCGACCCGCGCGCGTGCTACTTTAAGCAGACGCGTTACGGAAAATACATGAGAATGGCGCTCATTCTTAAGCTATTGGAGGAACAGTCATGAATATAGACAGCATTAAAAACGGGTTTGTAATAGATCATATCCCTGCGGGCAAGGCTATGGAGATTTATAAGCTTCTTTCTCTTGACAAGCTTTCGTGCTCCGTGGCGATGATAATGAACGCAGTAAGCCGTCGTATGGGCAGAAAAGATATGATTAAAATTGACGCGGATATTGATATCGATACCGATGTTATCGGCTATATAACCCCCGGAGCTACGGTCAACGTTATAAAAAACGGAGAGAGAGTCGAGAAAAGAACGCTGAGTTTGCCCGATACGCTTACCAATGTTATTTTCTGTAAAAATCCGCGCTGTATTTCTTCATGCGAACAACAGCTCCCGTCGGTGTTCAAGCTGACGGATCGCGAAAATAAAGTTTATCGCTGTTATTACTGCGACGCAAGACATACGGATTATTAAATTTCAAAATGCTTCTGAAAACCGAAAACGTCCCGAAATCATCAGGTTTCGGGGCGTTTCATTAAAAAACGAAATAAACAAATAATCCGAACACGCCTCCCAAAAGGAAGATTCAGTTCGGATTATATTGCTTTGGTGCCGGTGACCGGACTTGAACCGGTACGATGTTGCCATCGAGGGATTTTAAGTCCCTTGCGTCTGCCTATTCCGCCACACCGGCACGCTGTATGATATTATACAGTATCAAAGGCGCGTTGTCAAGGGATAGAACATAAAAACACGGGAGTTTTTGCAGACTTGCCATGAACGTACTTAACGCTTTTGTTACTTCGGCTTTCTTTGAATATCGAAATATATGTTGGCGAAACTCTGTTTTTGATGGTAAACCTGTTATAGAAAATTCGGCTTCTTTCAGCATGTATGACATCATATCGCATTTGAGTTGAATTTTCTTTTTTTATTTGTCATGCATCGATTGCGCCATAACAGATTGCTTTGTCTGATTTAAATGCTCAAACTACCGAAAAAACGATTCTTAAACTCCTGCGCGAAAATCTGATATAAAAAGTTGCTCTTTTCCGCATTCTGTGCTATACTGTTATATAATTATTATATATAAAGAACTAAACGGAAACGGAGCACCGGGTTTATGAAATGCAGCGTGAGAAAAAATATCGGAATATCAATCTGCTTTCTCTTGTGTCTGATGAGTGTATTTCTGTCTTCGTGCGGTTCTCTTTCCGTTAAAAGCACGGTTATAAATGCTGTTAAGCAATCCGAAAAAAGCGAGGATTTTCATTCTTATGCGTCGTCCGGGGAGGTTTTGTATTCCGATGGCTGCTCCTATCTGTTTGACGAGGAAACATACAGTATAAACGTGCGGGATTCCGAGTCTGGAGTTATGTGGTCATCGCTTTTGCAAAAGGAAAATGACTATTCCTGTGTATTAAGCGTTCAGATGATTTATAAAAAGAATATTTATATACTTAATTCTCAGGATAACAGCGTCGCCCTCGGCGGAGCTTCATATGAAAAAACAGATAACGGCATTACCGTTCATTATGATTTAAAAGAGAATAATGACGGAGAAATTCTTTTTTCGTGCGACGTTGTTTATCTGTTTGACGGCAGAAATATGAACGTGTCATGCGATATTTCAAAAGCAAAAACACCGGACGGCGCAGTTCTCGTATATTTTGATTTGCTTCCGTCGTTCGGTGAGTATGATGACGCTTTGTCAAATGATTATTTCCTTGTTCCCGACGCGAGCGGCGCTTTAATGTACACATCTCTTTCCGATTCCGTAAACGACAGCTGTGAGTTTGATATTTACGGCTCTGACCCTGCCGAAAGCGGAAATACCGACAGAATGCGTTCGCTGATGCCCGTGTTCGGATCAAAGAGAAGCAATTCGTCTTTTGTCGCTTATATTGATTCCTCCGACGCGTCGGCGTGCGTCTGCGCTCAGAGGGCTAACGGCGAAAAGGGTGCGTATATATTCGCAAGATTCAAACTGTCCGGCTCATCCATGACTGATTCGAGCATTTATTATACGGATTTCAAACGTGAAAGCGTCAGCGTGACATATATGTTTTTAAGCGGTACAAAATCCGATTACAGTTTTATGGCGGGTGCGGTCAGAGAACATATGATAAAGAACGGGGATATGAACGAGACGCGGATTTCCGGTGATTCTCTTCCGTTTGTTCTCAACGCGGTCGGACATTATGACAACGGATTCATGAAGACGGATTCGGAAACGACGTTCGGCGACTGCGAAACCCTTGTAAACATTTTAAAGGCACGCTCCGTTGATTCCGTCAGCGTTGTTTACAAAGGTATTTTTAAAGGCGGTATGAGTCAGAAAAGAACGAAGCCTTCCGGCGTACTGTCATCGCTCGGAGGGAAAAGCGGACTTGAGGGGCTTTATTCATTTCTCAGAGCGGATAATGATAAACTTTTTGTGACGGTTAATTGTGTAAGTGCGAAAAGCATATCGTCAATAAATACGGCGCGCTCGGTGCTCGGAAAAAAGCTTTCGATTACGGTTAAAAACGATATGAGCAGAGACGATACGGATAAGACAACGGATATCAAGCTCCTTGCGTCCTCCAAAATAGAAAAAATGATACCGGATATCGTTTCGGTTTCCGCCGAACTGCCATGCGACGGAGTCATTTTGTCCGACGCGGGCGATACCGTTTATTCCGACTGTTCAGCCGTCGGAAGGTCGAGAAACCAGACAAAAAACGCTCTTGAAAATATGCTGACAAGCGTATCCGGAGCGGCGGACGTAAGCGTTTCAAACGGTAATTTCTATACGCTTAAAAGCGTTAAAAACGTTACGGATATGCCTTTGTACCCGTCGAGAACCGAAACCTCGTCATATAAGGGAATCCCGTTCGCTCAGATGATTATGCACGGATATGTAAATTACTGGGGGGAGAGCGTTAATTTGAGCGATAATTATAAATTATACATGCTCAGATGTATTGAGTACGGCTCTCCGATAGCTTACGAATGGGTATTTGACGAAACAAGCGCGTTGTATTACGGATATACATTATCGGACGCGCTCGAGTACTATGAGGAAAATAAAAACGCGCTTGAGTCCGTTTCGTCAAGCATTATGATGTCTCATTCGTTTGTAAAGGACGGAGTTGCCGAAATCGTTTACGAAAACGGCGTTACAATATATGTTAATTATAATAATTATTCCGTAATAACGGACAACAATCTGACAGTGCTGCCTTACAGCGTGTTAAAGGTCGGATAAGGAGGATATAAATGGATTTTAAGCTTGACGCTTTTCCTGTCGACGAAAATACAAGCGGGCTTAGAAACCGCGATAAAATCAAAATTCTGATTTGCTATGTTTTTAAATCCATAGCACAGCCGATAGCGAAGGATGTAATTCTTTCCGCTTTGTACGATAACGGAATCGCAAATTATTTTGAAATAAGTCAGGCGGTTTACGAACTGGAAAAAAACGGCGCGCTGAAGCTTACGGAAGGCGAGGACGCCGAATATGTGCTTACCGAAAAGGGCAGAAAAATAGCGGATAATCTGGAAAGAGAGCTTTCTGTGTATATTCGTCATAAAGCGACGCAGGCTGCTATGAAAACTCTTGTATACGAAAAGCGGCTTAAGGAGAACAAGGTTAATATAGTCAGCCTCGGAGAAGGAAAATACAGAGTAGATATAACGATTTATTCGGGACTTGAGGGCGAAGGGGATGACGATGCGCTTCTTGACGTGTCAATGTACGTACCGGATATTATTCAGGCTGAGGTTATAAAGCGTTCTTTTATTAATAATCCGGCAAAGCTTTATGAAAAAGTTGCGCAGGCGCTTACTGAGGACGTAGATTTTGTTGATTGATTTATGAATGATGAATTAAAAATAATTGCAAAAATCCATAACGGTTATAAAACAAAATTCGGAGTTCCGAGACAGAGCGGAATAGCGAAGGAAACAAAATCAAAAATAGTATTTGAAAAGGAATACAGAGATCCCAATGCCTTCAGACGTCTTGACGAGTATTCGTATGTGTGGCTTATATGGAAGTTTTCGGAGACCGAACGTGAAGGCTGGTCGCCGACCGTCAGACCGCCGAGACTCGGCGGAAATGAGAGAGTTGGAGTATTTGCTTCGCGTTCGCCGTTTCGCCCGAATCCGATAGGTCTTACATGCGTTAAACTCGAAAAAGTCGATTTTGAATGCCGTGACGCTCCCGTTCTGATTGTTTCGGGAGCTGATTTGATGGATTCTACGCCGATATACGATATAAAACCGTATATTCCCTATGCGGATTCGCGCCCGGACGCTGTCGGCGGATTTGCCGACGGATTCAGCGGATATTCCTTAGAAGTCTGTATTGACGGAAAAATAAAAGAAAAGTATTCCGAGATTTTTATCAATGAATTAACCGAGCTTTTAAAAACAGACCCGCGTCCTGCATATCAGAATGATGCCGGCAGGGAATACGGCGTTTTATTTTACGATAAAAATATAAAATTCAGAGTAAGGGACAATAAGATTTTCGTAACGGATATTGAATTATGCGATAATAAATGATATAATCTCACTTATTGTATCAATCATGTTTTCGGGGGAAATATGGACAGTATAATTCTTATTCTTGAGATAATCGGAACGATTGCGTTCGCTGTTTCCGGTTCGATGGTCAGTATTAATAAGCGTCTTGATATTTTCGGCGTTATCTTCTGCGCTGTCGTAACCGCTCTCGGCGGAGGCGTGCTCCGCGATATGCTTCTTGCCAATCTTCCTCCCGTTATGTTCAGGGATTATATTTACCTTATAACGGCATTGCTTACCGCGCTTGTAACTTTTATAATAGCGCGCGTTATCGGAAGAAAATATACGGAAAATATTGAAATTATCGATAAGGTGGATAATGTTTTCGACGCTGTCGGGCTCGGTGTGTTTACGGTTGTCGGAATTAATACCGCTATTTCAAGCGGCTACGGAAATAATGCTTTTTTTGCAATTTTTCTCGGTATGACGACCGGGTGCGGGGGAGGAATAATCCGTGACGTTATCGTCAGGGAAGTTCCGTTTGTTTTGTCAAAGAGGATTTACGCCGTAGCTTCGATCGGCGGAGGAATCGTATATTATATAATGTATGTTTCTCTCGGATTGAATGAGGTTCTCAGCGTTCTGACGGGCATAGTCCTGATTTTTACGGTCAGGATTCTTGCCTCCGTATTCAGATGGGATTTACCGAAGGCAATTTAACTGTTTAATTATTTTTGAATTTTGACGATAAAAAATATAAAAAACACTTGATTTTGCCGTGAATATAGGATATAATATTCAAGCTGTTAAATATATGTTCACGGTAAAGTCAATTTAATATCGGGGTGTGGCGAAGTTTGGTATCGCGCTTGGTTCGGGACCAAGAGGCCATGGGTTCGAATCCCGTCACTCCGACCATGCAGAGCGTTCTTATGGAATTTATGTATTCTGTAACGGACGCTCGTTTTTTTATTCGCAAAGGTCTATATCGCAGACTGTTTTTGTGATGCACGTTGACGATTTGCGTTAAGACGATAAAAATAACAGACGCGTCACAAAGGTTTAACCTTAATGCGATGCGTCTGAATCGGATTAACTTGTTATATAACAGGTAAAGCCCTGTAAAAGCTTTATTTGCTTGCTTCTTCGACAGCGACCGCACATGCGACCGTTGCGCCGACCATGGGGTTATTGCCCATGCCGATAAGTCCCATCATCTCAACGTGAGCGGGAACGGAGGACGAGCCTGCGAACTGAGCGTCGGAGTGCATACGTCCCATAGTATCGGTCATACCGTAGGAAGAGGGGCCTGCCGCCATGTTGTCGGGATGAAGAGTTCTGCCCGTGCCGCCGCCGGAAGCAACGGAGAAGTACTTAACGCCGTTTTCAACGCACCATTTTTTATATGTGCCTGCAACGGGATGCTGGAATCTGGTGGGGTTTGTTGAGTTTCCTGTGATGGAAACGCCTACCTTTTCAAGCTTCATGATAGCAACGCCCTCGGGAACGTTGTCTGCGCCGTAGCATCTTACCTTTGCTCTGTCGCCGTCGGAATAAGCCGTTTCGCTTACTACCTTTACGGTTTCGGTGTAGGGGTCAAACTCTGTCTTGCAGTATGTGAAGCCGTTGATTCTTGAAATAATCATAGCGGCGTCTTTGCCCAGACCGTTAAGAATAACGCGCAGGGGCTTGGTTCTTACCTTGTTTGCGTTAAGAGCGATTTTGATTGCGCCCTCTGCCGCGGCAAACGACTCGTGACCTGCAAGGAAACAGAAGCACTCGGTTTCTTCCGAAAGGAGCATTTTGCCGAGGTTGCCGTGTCCGAGACCTACCTTACGGTTATCCGCAACCGAGCCGGGGATACAGAATGACTGAAGTCCCTCTCCGATAGCCGCCGCCGCGTCGGCTGCCTTTACGCAGCCTTTTTTAACAGCGATAGCGCATCCTACGGTGTATGCCCAAACTGCGTTTTCAAAGCAGATAGGCTGAGTGCCTCTTACGATTTTATCGCAGTCTATACCCTTGGCAAGAGTGATATCCTTGCATTCCTCAATAGAATTTATGCCGTATTCCTTGAGAACGCCGAGAATTTTATCGGCTCTTCTCTCATAGTTTTCAAATAATGCCATGTCCGTTTACCTCCTTATCTTATTCCTTACGGGGATCAATGTACTTAGCGGCCTCTGCGAATCTGCCGTAAGTGCCTTTTGCCTTCTCGTAAGCGGTTGTGGGATCGTCGCCCTTCTTGATGAAGTCGGTCATCTTGCCGAGAGAAACGAACTCATATCCGATAACCTCGTCGTTTTTGTCAAGAGCCATTCTGGTAACGTAGCCCTCAGCCATTTCAAGGTAACGAACGCCCTTGAGCTTGGTGCCGTACATAGTGCCGACCTGCGAACGAAGTCCCTTGCCGAGATCCTCAAGTCCCGCGCCGACCGAAAGTCCGTCGTCGGAGAATGCGGACTGGGAACGTCCGTAAACTATCTGGAGGAAAAGCTCGCGCATAGCGGTGTTGATAGCGTCGCATACGAGGTCGGTGTTAAGAGCCTCGAGAATGGTTTTTCCGGGAAGAATCTCACTTGCCATTGCCGCTGAGTGAGTCATTCCGGAACATCCGATAGTTTCAACGAGAGCCTCTTCGATAACGCCGTTTTTAATATTAAGGGACAGCTTGCATGCGCCCTGCTGGGGAGCGCACCAGCCGACGCCGTGAGTGAATCCTGATATATCGGTGATTTCCTTTGCTTTAACCCATTTGCCCTCCTCGGGAATGGGAGCGGGACCGTGGTTCGGACCCTGTTTAACAACGCACATAGTTTCTACTTCATGAGAATAGGTCATTGTAAATTTCTCCTTTCGGTTTTTAACATCCGATTTTTAAGATGTATTTTTACCACTTAAATATTATAACGGTTATAATTGTTTTTTTCAATAGCAAAATTTATTTATATCCCTGTTTACAAAACAAAAATTTTATGATAATATATATATAAATATATTAAATTCAGCAAAAACCGGGAGGTTGTCTTTATGAAAAATGTTATTAAAGCGATTACGTCCGCAGCTTTATCCGGCTGTATGCTTATGCCTTTCGCGGCTTTGGCTGCCACTGAGCCTGCTTCATTTACTGAGCAGGAGGTTCAGCTTGCGGATTCCAACAGAACCAAAGCGGTTAGCTATATAGGCAGTGACAGCCTGTTTATGGGAGATTTTGATAAAGAGGGCGGAGTTACCGCGTCAGACGCCAGAATGCTGTTGAGATATACTGCGGAACTTGAACAGAAGCCGGATGGTGACGATGAGTTTGATTATCGCTGTGATATGAACGGCGATAATATTATAACTCCTGCCGACGCGCGTCTTGTTCTTCGCATTGCTTCAAAAATTGATAACAGCGATATAACATATCTTAATGCATTTAATACTATACTTAATTCCGTAAAACCCGATAATCAGAAAGTCCGCGCCGCGTACAGAAGTACGGTTGTGTCAAAAGACTATGATAATAAGGAGATATCGAGTAAATTTTCGGCTCAGATAAAAAAGATTCTTGATGATCCTCTTATAGGCGGTCTTATGACTGATACTGATAAAGAAGAGCTTAATAAAATTAATCTCGGCGATGAATTAACGTCTATTGATCACAGCGTTGAAGATACAGTTATTTATCCCGTATATTTAAACGGCGGTTCTTCCGTAAACGAATGTAATATAGAATTTCCTCTCGGAGTTGAAAGCCGTGTTGCAAGTAAAATTGATTTGTCTCAGGTCAGCAGTATAGAGTATAATGATAACGACGAAGGAGTAGTGGAGTTTTTTAATCCGCGGAATACGACATGGACTCTTTACGGACCTATAAACGTATCATGCGCTTCCATAACGGTATATCTTAAGGATGAATCCGTTGCCGATATTCCCGAGGATAAAACGGTGTTGAGTCACGGCAGACTGTTTGACATTTCAAATATAGACAATAATACCGACTTTAGCGGTGTTGATGATGATTTTAAGGAGTTCGGTGATTTTTCGGGAAAGCTTGATTCCATAAAATATCACGGTTCTTATGTTAAGCTTTATTTTAATAATGATTCAACCTCTGAAAATTACGGAAAACCCGTATATATCGATTATAACTTAAAATACAATGTAAACGTATATTCGCATTTCATCATGGATATTGATTTTAATGAGCAGTTTGCAGAGCAATTAAAGGAAACGTTTGGTGTGAATATTAAGTTAGGAACGTTCCCGAAGCTCTATCTTAACGATTATTTCACTCTTACAACGGGATTCAATGACAGAACTGAGTTTTATTTTGAACAGAACACGTAATAATCAAAGATGGCAAACGTTATAACACGTCTTTTTGCTTCGAGGACGGATAAGAAGAAGGATTCCGCTCAAAACGAAACGGAAACGACTGAAAATTTTAATCCCGGCGTGCAGATAAAAAAGCCCGTCAGCGTTAATACGTCGTTTATTACGAATCCTCATTCCGATGATTTTCAAAGCGAAAAGGATAAAAAATTTAACTCCCTGACGCCGAGGGAAACGCAGGTTTTTTCATTGCTTATAAAAGGAATGACAATAAAATCCGCCGCCGAAAAGTTAGGCGTTACGTATTCTACGGTGAATACTCACATGAATGCAGTGTACAGAAAGCTCGGCGTTAATTCAAAAGCGCAGCTGATAGTCGAATATCACGATTATGATTAAAAATCGAGCCTCCGAAAAAATCGGAGGTTCATTTTTATCCAAAACATTGAAAACCTATTAAATATATGTTATTATAGTATTTATTATAGGGGATGAGAAAATGAAAATTTCCACAAAGGGGCGATACGCCTTAAGAATGCTTATTGACCTCGCCGAGCATCAGGGCGACGGATATATCGCGCTTAAAGATATAGCGCAGAGACAGGAGATATCAAAAAAATATCTTGAACAGATAGTGCCTATTTTAAACCGTGCGGAGATTCTTAAAACCAACAGGGGATTTCAGGGCGGATACCGTCTTGCGAAATCTCCCGATAAAATGACAGCCGGCGATATTTTGAGGGCGACGGAGGGCAATTTGGCTCCCGTTGCATGCCTTGACGGCGACGTTATCGATTGTCCGAGAAACGAGTATTGCCCGACTTTGCCGTTGTGGCAGGGGCTAAATAAGGTAATAAACGAATATCTTGACTCCGTGACGCTTAGGGATCTTATCGATATGCAGACGGGCGCAGATGATTACGTAATTTAAATATAGAAATAATATAAAAACAGGCTCTCAAATATAAATTTGAAAGTCTGTTTTTTATAGTTACTTGGTTTGCTTGATAACCTTTAACCTTGAGAAATCCTCTCGTTCTTTTTCGTCCAATGCATTTGAAATAAACTTAACGGTTGATTCAAACTGCGGAATCATGATATTTCCGAGCGCGTTCGTTCGTTTCTGCGTTTTCTTTATAGCCTCGGCAAGACGAACGACGCAGCTTTCAATCTGCGCAAGCTTAACGGTCAGTTCCTTTACTTCGTTAAACTTCATATAAGCGTCGTCAAGCTCCTTATTTGTTGATGAAAGACCGTAATATATTTTTCTTTCGCGGTTTTCGAGAGTAAGAACGGGAAGTTCTACGCCGTTAACGCTTTGAGTTGTAACCTTGAGAGAATCGTCAATCGGAACGCAGCGTGAAACGTCGTCGCATACGCCGAGAGAAACCGTTGCTAATTGCAATGCTTCATATGCTTCGCTGTATTTTACGAATATTTCAGATTGTATCGCCTTTGCGTCGTCCATCATCTGCATAATCTCACGAACGAGAATATTACGCTTTTTATCCATAAGGTCGTAACCGACGCGGGCGAGCCTTAACGACTTTTTTGTATTTATTAAGTTGTTTTTTGTCGGAAAAACATTCTGCGCCATAAGTTACGACCTCCGATATAATTTATTTTTTATAATGAGCGTCAAGAACATCGTCGCTTACTCGGTCGAGAAGCTCTCTCGGCAGCATGGACAGCAGCTCCCAGCCGAGGTCAAGCGTTTCGTTGATTGACCTGTTCTGATTGCCCTGGTTTATAAATCTTTCCTCAAACGCCTTGCCGAATTTAAGAAGAAGCTTGTCGTTTGCGGAAAGCTCTTCCTCTCCGATAACGGACGCAAGGCTTTTAACGTCCTGAACGCTTGCATATGAGGCGAAAAGCTGGTCTGCGAGAGCTTTATGATCATCTCTCGTGTAGCCTGCGCCTATGCCGTCCTTCATCAGTCTTGAAAGAGAGGGGAGTACGCTGACGGGGGGATATATACCCGTTGCGTCAAGTCCTCTGTCAAGAACTATCTGACCCTCTGTAATAAATCCCGTAAGGTCTGGAATCGGGTGTGTAATATCGTCGTTTGGCATCGTTAGAATCGGAATCTGCGTTACCGAGCCGTCGCAGCCCTCGACAATTCCCGCTCTCTCGTAAAGAGAAGCAAGGTCTGAATATAAATAGCCGGGAAAGCCCTTTCTGCCGGGAATTTCGCCCTTTGAGGAGCTGAACTCACGCAGAGCCTCGGCATATGACGTCATATCCGTTAATATGACAAGTATGTTCATGTTGCATTTGAATGCGAGATATTCTGCGGCGGTCAGTGCGCATCTGGGCGTAATGATTCTTTCGATAATAGGGTCGTTTGAATGATTTAAAAACATTACGACCCTGTTCATAACGTTTGCATTTTCAAATGATTTTTTAAAGTAATCGGCTACGTCGTTCTTAACGCCCATGGCGGCAAAAACTATGGCGAAATTGTCATTGTCGGAAATCGAAGCCTGTCTGACAATCTGAACGGCAAGCTCGTTGTGCTTCATACCCGAGCCTGAGAATATCGGGAGCTTCTGACCTCTGATAAGCGTTGCCAGGCAGTCTATTGAAGAAATACCCGTGTTAATGTAGTTTCTCGGATATACTCTCGAAACGGGGTTGATTGCCGTTCCGTTGATGTTCATTTTGCATTCGGGGAAAATTTCGCCGAGACCGTCCGCCGGTCTGCCGAGACCGTCGAAAACTCTGCCGACAATTTCGGGAGAAAGCGAAATTTCCATAGGCTTGCCCTTTAAAACGGTGCCGGTATTGGACATAGAAAGATTTTTCGTTCCCGCAAAAACCTGAATAACGGCTTTATCTCCCTCTATCTGAACGATTCTGCCCTGACGAACCGAACCGTCGTCAAGCCTTAACTCTACCATTTCTTCATAGAATGCGTCTTCTACGCCGTCGAGAACGACAAGTGAACCGCTTATCTGATTAAGTCCTATATGTTCAACTAACATTTATACGGTTCTCCTTTCATTCAAGACTGTCGAATACCTTTGTTATTTCATCATTATATGAGTCGAATAATTCGGGTTTGTCATTGGGTATGTCGTATTTCATTTTTATTAATTTATCAAACATTCCCGAAGCGAGAATGCGCGAAACGGGGATTTGCTTTTCAAGGGCTTTCTGAGCGCAGGAATAAAGATGAAGTATCGTCTGCATCATCATATAATGCTTTTTTATCGGCGTATACGTATCCGTCGGATTCGTTGCGTTCTGCTGTAAAAATCCTACTCTTATTACTCTTGCTATTTCAAGCGTGAGCTTCTGGTCGTCGGGGAGCATTTCCGAACCTATCAGCTTGACAATCTCCATGAGCTTTGTTTCCTCTGAAAGTATGTTCATGATTTTTCCTCTGAGAACCATGAAATCTTCAGCCACGTTTTCCTCATACCATTCCGTCAGATCGGAAAGGTATTCGCTGTAGCTGTCGTTCCAGTTGATAGCGGGGTAGTGACGGGCATACGCAAGCGATTTGTCAAGAGCCCAGAAGCAGCGGGTAAATCTCTTTGTGTTCTGAGTAACAGGCTCCGAGAAGTCCGCACCCTGAGGTGAAACTGCGCCGATAACGGTAATCGAGCCCTCTTCGCCGCACAGAGTTTTGTAATATCCCGCTCTTTCGTAAAATTCCGAAAGTCTTGACGGAAGATAAGCGGGGTAGCCCTCGTCTGCGGGCATTTCCTCAAGACGTCCCGATATCTCTCTGAGAGCCTCCGCCCAACGGGAGGTTGAATCCGCCATCATTGCTGTTGAATATCCCATATCTCTGTAATATTCCGCTATGGTAATGCCTGTGTAAATCGAAGCCTCACGGGCTGCAACGGGCATATTTGAGGTATTTGCTATGAGAACGGTTCTTTGAAGCAATGGTTTTCCGCTCTTGGGGTCGGTAAGCTCCGAAAACTCCTTAAGAGCCTGAGTCATTTCGTTTCCTCTCTCACCGCAGCCGACGTAAACTATTATATCCGCGTTTGAATATTTTGCAAGCTGGTGCTGAGTAACCGTTTTTCCCGTTCCGAATCCGCCGGGAATCGCCGCCGCTCCGCCCATTGCTACGGGGAACATTGTATCGAGTATTCTCTGACCCGTAACGAGTGGCTTTGAAATAGGAAGTCTTTTCGCTGTTGGACGGGCGTATCTTATAGGCCATTTTTGGCAGAGAGTAAGCTTGCGTTCGGACGAGTCGGGGCATTCTATCGTTACTATTGTATCGTTAACTTTATATTTGCCGTTCGGGACAACGGATATTACCTTGCCCGAAACAGTAGGGGGAATGAGAACCTTATGCGTTATAATCTCCGATTCGGGGCAGGTTGCTATTATCGAACCGCCCTTTATTTCGTCTCCGGGCTTGACCGTTACGGTAACGTCCCAGAGCTTATCATAATCGATAGACGGAGTGTTTACGCCTTTGGTAAGAAAAACTCCGCTTTTTTCGGCGATTGCCGCAAGGGGTTTTTCGATTCCGTCGTAAATATTGCCTATGATTCCGGGACCTAATGTAACGCACATGGGTTCGCCCGTGGAGATGACCTCCTCGCCCGGGTAAAGTCCGACAGTGTCCTCATAGACCTGTATTGTTGTGAAGCTGTCGGTAATTTTGATAACTTCGCCTATTAGTTTTTCTTTGCCGACATAAACCATTTCCATCATTTTAAGCTGTGTTTTTCCCTTTATCGTTACGACGGGACCGTTTATGCCGTAGATTAAATTATTCGTGTTCATTTTCTCACCCGAATACTTATATATTTAAGCCTGAATTTTCGTAAAACCATTCCCTCTGCTCGTCAAGACGTCTGCTTATTGTGTCGTCTATAATAAGACTGAGAGAATCGCATCTGCATTTGACGCCTCCGACCTTTATGCTGTCGTCGGGAACGAATGCGCATTCGTTTTTAACGCAATTTTTTAATTCGCCGGAATATTTCATATCGTCGGGTTTCAGGAAAACGGTAACGCTCTCATTCTTGCATACGCTTAATGCATGAACAAGATTTTTTTTGAGATATTCCTTATATCCCTCTGTTTTTGTAAAATCGGTAAGCTTTTTCTGCGCCGATTCAAATACAAAATCCGTTATGCTGTTTCTTTTTTCAAGAATTTTAAGTCTGTATTCTTTTTCCTTTGCAGAAATAACCGTACCGGCTTTTTTGTTTATTTTTGCAAGCTCGGATGCGACTTTTTCGTTGTAAAGCGTTTTTGCCTGAGCTGTCGCTTCTGCCGTCGCCTGCGCTTTCATACGGTTCGCTTCGGTGATGATATCGACTCTGTTTTTCATCGATTCTTCATTGATTGCATTGAAGAAGGCTTCTGTTTTTGACATTTTCGAGTCCATATAATCCCTCCTTACATTCCTATTGCCTCACGGACATATCTCGTGAGATACTCGTTATCCTGCATGCCGTGTCTGTCGGGTATGCGGGTAATGAGCGGAAGCTTGTATTTGTTTTTAAGAAAATTGATATGCTCCTCGCATTGTGCGTAAATCGTTTGAGTTACAAGGATTACTCCGATGTTCTTATCCTGCATGAGAGCGTCAAGGCGTGATTGTGCGTCCTCGGGATTATGAATTGTTACTCCGTCAATACCGGCAAGACGCATACCGATTTGAGTGTCGATATTGTCGCTGATAAGATACATTTTCATAAGGACGCCCCTTAAATATTGTTGAGAACAAGTATTGAAATAACAACGCCGTAAAGAGCGATTGATTCGCCCAGAGCAACGAATATAAGCGATTTACCGAATGATTTGGGATCCTCGCTCGTAGCCGCTATAGCCGCGGGTGCGCCTGCCGCAACGGCGATACCGCCGCCTATGCCCGCAAGACCCGTTGCAAGACCTGCTGAGAGAAGTCCGATAGCCTTTGCAAGTCCTCCGTCTGTTTTTTCGGCAGTTTCAGCCGTTTGAGCAGTATCCGAAGATGTTACGGTTTCCGCGGCGTCTGAGGACGCGGAATCGTTAACAGCCGATACGGAAAATGCCATTGCCGCAGTAACGGCAAGAACAAGAGCGAAGGAGAAAAGATTTTTTTTCACAAGCGTTTTGCCGTCCATTCCGTCCGCTCTGTTTTTAACGGACTTATAAACGATAAATGCAAGACCCGCTGCGGGTACAAGGAAAAGAATTACATAAAGAAAAGTTGACATGATAAAAACCTCCCGGTTAATTTGTTAATTTTTGTTTTCTTTGAGAATCGAGGAAACCGATAAAAACGGTTTTCCGCTGCCCTCAAAACATCTTGAGAACATCTCGTAAAATTCAAGTCTTAACGCCTGGATTCCGGTAAGAAGTCCCTCCAGGGCTATTACAAGAACATTGCCGAGTACTACAACGAATATGTTTTTGCCCTCTGAAGCGAGTGCAAACACAACCATCATCATACCTGCATGGACGAGCACGAACGCGCCGATTCTCAGGAAGGATACGGTATTGCTGAAATATGAGAGTACATATTCTATAAGCTCAAATATATTTTGAATAAGAAAATCTCCCATGCTTTCCGGTTTCCAATCGGGTTCTCTGTCCGCAAGTCCGATAAGTATTTCTTTCATATAAAGAATGACCGCGCAGACAGCTGTCAGAACAACTGCGATTGTGTTGGGTATGAGCGTAATATCGGACATAAACTCAAGAATGAAATTTACAAGGCATATATAGAATATGATTCCCGTAATGCCGTTCGTGTCGAATAACGCAACTCCGATTTTATGCGCTTTCAGATTTACAATAACGTTTATAAACATGGAGGCTATGACGAGCGCAACGCCTATGCCGATTGCGAATATCAGAACCGTAGTTATGTTCTCCATAACGGCAAGGGGTTTGCTTTTAAGTCCGACGGCATGATAAAGCGGGTCTAACGCCTCCTCGTAGCCGAAGAAAGAGCCGAATATCAGTCCGAATACCATTGAGGAAATTCCGCATGGGATAAGAATCTTGCCAAGCTCCATTTTTTTGAATTTCCAAATCAGCGCGCCGATTATCAAAAGCACAAGACCTTGTCCGAGGTCGCCGAACATCATTCCGAATATCAACGTATATGTAACAGCTACAAACGAAGTGATGTCGACCGAGCCGTACTCGGGCATACCGTACATTTTTACATAGTATTCGTAAGGACGGACAAGCGGATTGTTTTTAAGCTTTGTCGGAGGGGCGTGTTTTTTATCCGAAACGCTGTATGGCTCGAATGTGATTTCCACGTCCTCAAGGTCGGAAAGCGAAGTTTTGTCCTTATTTGCCTCCGATTTCGGAATCCAGCCGACATAGTAGAAGCTTTCGCCGTTTACCGCGGCATATTTTCTTAATTTGTATATTTCCTGTAAATCGAGAAGGAGCGAATATGTGTTTAAAATCGTTTCGCTGTTTTCGTCCCATGTTCTTTTTATAATGCCGTCCTCAACGTCAAGCTGTTCGGATAAATCTTCGATTCTGTCGGCATTCTTTTTGATAATCTCGGCGACGGTTCCGTCGTCTATATCGATTGTCAGTTTTTCAAAATAGAGCGAAGCGAAAATCTCGTCTACCTTTTTTTCGTATTTTTTAGGCGTACAGTAAACGCCCCATATTGTGCGGTCGTCGGAGGAGCATGGGGTAAAGATAAATTTGCCGTCCTCCTCGATGACTTTCAGCTGTTTATACGCGTCCTTCGGCAGAGAGCCGAATCTTACCGTAAGGTACGACGCGTTCAGCAGCTCGTCAATGTCGACATCGAGCTTCATAAAGTGACTTAAATTTTCCTGTTTCGATTTAAGCGAGTCTATTAATGCCGCCGTTTTTTTTCTGTTTTCGTTGTGAGCGATAATATCTGTTTTGATGTCGGCGAGCAGTCCGTTGACATTCGTAATAAGATTATCCGACATATTCGAATATTCCTTAAGTTTGCTCATATAATCCGCGTCGGGGGCTCTGTCCGTGCCCAGAACGTTTGACAGACGGCTTTCGTCGAGCGTTACTCCGGCGACGGACGCCGTGTCCTCGATATCGCGCAGCGTAAATTCAAACGGGCTTGCCTCGTTCAGAGCTACGTAACCCATCGAGGATGACAGAAAGCTCAGTGCGTCCTCCGGGCAGAAATCGTCCGCACCGAAAAGCTTTATTATAAAATCGTTAAGTCTGTCGGAGCTGCCGCTTGCCCTCAGGAGCATCATTTTTTCAATTGCCAATTCGATTCACCATCCTAAGTGACTGCATTAATTTATACCGTTTAACATCGGCCGTACGGTATCGGACGGCAGCGAATATCTTATACATTCTATAATATGTATGATGTTGTTTATCTCGTTTGCCGTAAGGTAAAGGAACGTATACATTACAACGTTCGGGTCGGTCGAGAATCGTATCTGTTTTGCGAATATTTCATATTCGTATCGATTAACCGCGTCGTCAAAATCAGCCTCGGACGCATAATCGCAGATCTTTCTGTATTTTGTTCCCGAAAGTATTTTCATAAATTCATCCGTGTTTTGAGCCGAGGCAAGCGATATTTTCGTCTGTCTGTTCAGCTGCGAATATTTCGAGGCTGTCATCTGCAATATAAATTCTCTCGGAACGTCGGGGAATGCGATAAGCCTGTATACGCCGTTTAAAAATTTCATATCGCTTTCAAGCGTAAAGAGCGTCATAATTTCGTTGCCGTATATTTCGCTTTTTTTTAATTTAAGAATTTTTACCAATTCTTCGCTTAAGAAGTTGTTAAACTCTATTTCCGCCGGAATTATAAAGTTGTAAGCATATTTTCTTGAAAATATTTTTCTAACCGTTTTTTCGTACGGCGTCGAATCGAGCGCCGATATAAGCTGCTCGGGCGTTCTGACCGTTGAGAGCTTGTAAAGGTCAAGCTTTGAATGCTCCTCATAAAAAACGGGAAGAGTGTAAATATAACTCTCCATAGTGCCGGAATTTATGTAAGTCATAATACGCAGAAGCTGTAAAATATCGTTTCTTATAATATAAAATTCGTAAAAATTATTTCCGATAGCCTTGCCGAAATTGCAAAACGTCATATATTTGTCGAAAAGGTTTTTATGAAGCAGCGATTCAAGCTGTCCTCTGTGAATCATTCCCGACGTAAATTCCTCGAAAATCGGCGCGTAATATGTTTTGCTCCTTAAATAATCGGCCGCCTCGGGAACGGAATGAAACGACATCAAATCGCTGTAATTCTGTTTGGTCAGACTGTCGCCCCATACAGCCCTTGCTTTAGCAAGTATGTAATTTTGTGAAAAAGCCGTATTCATTCTTATTCACCTGCCAGAACCCGATTAACTATCGCCGTGACCCATTCGTCCTTACTGCTTTTTGATTTCAAATCAAGCGATTCGATTGTATCCTCACAGTTCTTTTTTGACGAGGACAGACTTTTTTCCGTATCCGCCTCCGATTTCTTTTTAAGCTCTTCGATTTTAATTTCAGCCTTCTGTAATTTTTCGGCTGTAAGCTTCTGTTTGATATCGGCTATTTCGGCGATGGTATTCTGCTTGTACAAAAGCGCTTCCTTTGTTCTTTCCTGCGCTTTTTTTTCAACCTCAAGTATTTCCTGAAGAGTGCTTTTCATATGTAAATCACCTCAAATCCATACTCTCTATAATCAGTTATTATATCACTTTTTTTAAACTTTTCAACATTCATTTTTGCCAAATAAAGGTTTCGGAAAAAAATAAAATTCGTGATTTTTTTCAACAATACGCTGTTGAATCGACAATAAAAGGTATGGTATACTTTTTATAATATAAATAACATATATGAATGATATGAATCGGATGTGTTAACGTGTCAATTGAAAAAGTAAAAAGGTATCTTTCAGAGTGGAATCTCGATTCAAGGGTGATTGAATTTGACGTTTCGAGCGCAACCGTCGGACTTGCCGCCGACGCTCTCGGAGTTGAGCCGGGAATGATTGCAAAATCGCTTTCGTTTGCCGTTGGGGACGAAACGGTTATTGTTGTTGCCGCAGGAGACGCGAGAATAGACAATGCAAAATATAAAGCCGTGTTTCACTGTAAGGCGAAAATGCTTTCCCATGACGAGGTAGAGCCGAGAACCGGTCACATGGTCGGGGGCGTATGTCCGTTCGCATTAAACGACGGGGTAGAGGTTTACCTTGACGAAAGCCTTAAAAAATACGAAACGGTTTACCCAGCATGCGGTACAGCCTCAAGCGCAATCGGGCTTAGCATTACGGAGCTTGAGGAATGCTCACAGAGTTCAGGCTGGATAGACGTATGCAAAATACCAGACGCTTAATAAACGAATATTTTTGAATAATATAAAAATCGCAGCCGACTTTTTATCGACTGCGATTTGATTTTAAGACCAGTAGACGTTAAAGCCCGGCTGCGGAGTGAAGTTGCAAACGTCGCCTTCCTCGCCGACGTAATCGCACGAGTTTTCGAGCGTAAATATCGTGCCGAGCCCCGGAATATCAACGGTGCAATGATACATCTGATTGTTCGTAATATACTGACATGCGGCTATTACGGACCCTCCGAGTTGAAATTCCACAGTTTCAACGGACGGCTTTATATATTGTTTTTTCATAATAATTACCTTTCCGTAAAACTGTTATTTTAATATCCCGGAAATCAAATCAGCTATCTTAATTATTAAATTAAAGATATTCAAAACGAACTTTGTTATTTTATCGAGAATAGTTTGTTTTTTGTCCGTTTCATCCGAGGCTTCGTCGATAATATCGATATTATCGCACTTAATATCAATGCTTTGCGCCGTCCATTCTCCGCCGTTGTAAACAAGTGTGAGCCTGACGGTTTCGTTTGTCTTTAATTCAAGAAACTTGTCCGCCGAGCACGAGATGAAAGCATTTTTGATAATTTCATCATCCGTAGAAACGTCAAGGTATGCCGTCCATCCTTCGTCATTATCGGATACGTAAGTAAATTTATCGGAGTTTACCGTTATTTCCGAATCAAACTTTTTATTGTCCGAAGAGAACGATATGTCAAACGTGTATTCGCCGTCAAGCTCCGGAGCGGGGGAGGCGATAACCTTAGTCAGCATATTTGACGTAAATGACATTAATTTCATATCAGACATCAGGGAAAACGACTTGGCGGCGGACGTCTGAGCGGGGATTATTTTTATCTTTCCGACTCCGACAAGTCCCGATGAAGAACCGTTTGCAATAACTATCATCGAGTCGGTCGGCGTTACCGTGTAGAACATTTCTGCCGCGGAACGAAGCGTAAACGTATCATTGCCTATTTTTGCAACGGCTGTATTGCCGTCAACGGAGCGCAGACCGATTTGAATCGTCGCGTTCGTATCGCTTATCCTGAATGCCGCCGCGTCTCCCGCGCCGAGCATTACCTCGCAGTTCGCTGTCGGATTAGTATAATCGGAAATCATGGAAACGTTTGTCTTGCCCTCTACGTATACAGAGCCTGTCTGCGTTTCGCCCTGTAATATCAAGTCGTTTGCCGAGGATGTCAGAAGCGACGATTTTATGTTTTCAAAAGTAGGATTAAGCTCGTTTGCGTTTTTGTACGCTTCATAGACCGCACCGGACGTAAGATTTGTTCCCGCCGGGTTATATATTCTTATACTGTCTATAAGTCCGATATACTGTCCGCTTGCATTTCCTCTGCCCTCGGTCTGTCCCTGTGACGGAGCGCGGAGTACGCCGTTTGACGACGATGAGGATGTTCTGTCAAACATGGGATGATATGCGACCGTTACCTTAACGGTATAATGTCCGTATTCAAGTCCGGATACCGTTGCAACGGGGGATTGATAAACTATCGAATATGTCGAATCGTCATAATGCGTGTTGACCGCTATTTTTTTGATTGACGTAATCTCGCCGTATCTGTAAACGTCAACGGTCATAAGTCCCGAGGTATCCGTTCCTATAGCGTTAAGGTCAAAGCCCGTACCCCAGAAGCTGAACGTTGCGGACGGCCATTTGTATGAGCTTGAAGCGGATTCAAACTGAGATTTTGTAACGGTAACGTATTTTGCGTTATTGCCAGAATATGTTGAATAATTTGCATATTCTGAAGAATAGCCGTAATTCGACTCGTCCCCGTTTCCCGTATAATCGTTGCTTGTTCCGGATATATCTGTCCATACAGCGTCCGTTCCGTTGCTGAATGTAAAAGCTGACTCCTCAAAGAGAATATTATTCGACGGAATAAACGTTACGCTCGAATATGAATAACATCTGTATGCGTCCGAACAAAGACTTACTGCGTAATAAAATGTCTGCGCCGTGGTGAAATCCGTAGTCGGTATGAATTTAAGCTTGTTATTTTCAATGGAAACCGTACCCGCAGAATTTGACACCGCCGAAATATATGAAGCCTGAAGCGTCTTTCCGTTCTGAACCGAGGGCGAAGCGGTCGATACGCCGATTATTGTCCCGTTTGAACAGGCGTCGTTTGATAAAACGTCGGAATATCCCGCAGACGCAAAGTCAATGACGGCAGTATCCGCCGTTGTTCCGACAGCCTGCCACAGAGCGTAAAGCGTGTCCTTGTGACCGAGTGTGAAAGTATCTGTACCGCTCTCGGCGGTTTTGCTCGAAGCCCAGCCGTTGAACGCGTAGCCCGAACGGGTCGGAACGTATGAGGAAAGACTGACGGAGGCGTTCGCGTTACTGCCTATAACAAACCAGTGGCTTGTCGTTGACGAACCGTTTATTGTTCCGTTGTTCGCGTCAAGGATAACCTTAGCCTGCAAAGCGTTGAGCGCGTTTGTAAGATTATTTGCAAGCGTATCGGGATTTGTAATTGTCGAATCGAGGACGGTCAGCCCCTTGCATGCGTTTTTGTATGCCGCTACGAATGCTGTCCACTTGGAATTTGTTTCCGATGTGTAGAAATAAGAGCTTGTAAATGACGAGCTGTTTACGCCCAACTGTGCAAAACAGCTCTGTGCGTTCTGAACGGCGGTACGTAAGTTGGTTTTGTTGTAGATATTTGCCGAAACCCTGATTACCGAGGTGTTCAGACAGTAGTCGGAGTCGGAGTTTATCATAAGAGTTTTGTATGTATATGTTTTTGCAGTTGTCGAACTCGGAACGGAGCTTGCAAGACCTCCGGCATATTTTAATCCCTCAAGTTCATAGCCGCTTTGTAGTGAATTGTATGAACCCTGACGGGCAATAACAGTTCCGTTGCCTTCTGCGTCAGTCCATCGTTTTTGTATTTCGGAAATGCTGTTTCTTTCTTTGTTGCGTTCTTCACCTAAATATGTACTTCCGGTATATTCGGAAACCATCCAGGCTCCGCCTTTGTTCGTATTATTATCGTTTGTAACAAGCATGCCTAAACCGAGATTCGGTATTTGGCTTAAATTTGAATATCTGCTTGAATCTATGGTTACAACGCCGGTTACGCCGGCAACGGTATTCATTCTGTTATAGCCATTTCCGTAGTTATAACCGTCATCGTATTTTTGATATCTGAACGATTTAACGTTAAATGCTCCGCTTGTACTGTCTGTGAACCAATCAAGCGGTGAGTTGTTGCTAACTGCGGAATTTGCCTGATTTGCATAAAAATACGCCTGAGTGTTTGTTGCAGACGCAAATACGGCATAAAGAGAAGTAGCATTCGAGCTTACGTTTGCTGACGGCTGATTTTTTGTGCCGGTTATTTTTGTACTTCCGGCGTATCCCGTGTTTTGAGAGCTTAAAAAACCCGCCATGCCTTTTGCGCTGTTTGATGTTGCATACCGTGGATAATAATCAGATGTTCCCGACAGAGAGTGTACGCCGGTAATCCATGAGATGACACTGCAGTTTGTATTAGTTCCGCGGTTATTAATCATTTCACCTGTAGTTCCGTACGGAATTACATACGGTTTATACACATAAGTATACGCAATCGCCGTTTTTGTCTGAGAATCCGCCGAATCCGTAAACGTTAGCACCCACTGTATGTAGCATCCCGTTTTGCCGGCGGCAAGCGACGGTGAGTAGCTGCTTGCGGCTGTGATGGTCGTTGACGCCTTGCCCGAAGAGAGAGTAAGAGTTTTCTGCGTTCCTGCCGAAAGAGCCGAACTCATGTAAATAGAACCGCCGGATAACTTCGTATCGGACGTTATATCGTCAAGCCAGAAATAACTTAATTTCGCGCTCGTTGCGTTCGCATACTCAAAATAAACCGTTCCCGACGTGTCCTGCGAGGTTTTGGGTTTACCGGTAGACGTATCGTTCTGTATAAAGAACTGAAACGGCGTGGACGTTGAGGCGGTCCACGACTGTACGTTCGGCGCAAGGTATATAACTTCTGGAACGTAAAATTTCACGTTCTGCATGGTCGGGTCGATTGCCGAAGCCCTTGAGGGCGTGATAATCGCAAAGCATGAAAACGTTATTATAAAAGTTAGAATCAACGAAATAATACTGTGTACTTTTTTGTGCGGTGTATTCATTGCAAAATGCCTGCCTTTTGATAATATTATTTTGCGATGCAGCCTGCGTCATTCTACGGTATAACCTGCGTCGGTGATTGCTTTTATAATATCAGATTCATCCGTACCGTCAAAAACCACGGTGCAGGTTCCGCTTTTGCTGTCAGCGGTAACGTCGGTTACTCCGTTAAGTGCCGATACGGCTTTTTTCACTCTGTTTTCGCAGTGCGGACACATCATTCCCGATATATTAAAAACCTTTTTCATAAAAATCTCCATTCTGCCGCTAAAGCGTCAGCACAAATAGAAATGAAA
>CAVGCY010000049.1:0-60945 GCA_963627915.1 Bacteroidaceae bacterium
AAACTACGACTGCAAAACAGGCTGAAACAACAACGAAAACTGCTGAAACTACGACCGCAAAACCGGCGGAAACTACCACAGCGGAATCAGCTGAAACTACGACTGCAAAACAGGCTGAAACAACAACGAAAACTGCTGAAACTACGACCGCAAAACCGGCGGAAACTACAACTGCGAAAACTGTCGAAACTACCGCAGTTAAGCCGAGCGAAACTACCACGGCAAAGCCGACCGAAACTACAACTGCAAAGCCGACAGAACCGACTACAAAGGCTGACGAAAAGCTTGAATTTGCCGAAAATGCAGAGGTTGAAGGTAAAATTGACGAGGATAACAAGAAGGTTTCGATTATGCCGAATGCAAGTACGGGCATAACTCTTGACGATTTTAAGGCTATGTTCAATGGCGCGGTATCTGTTACCGGCGAGATAATAGATAAAGTCTTTAACGGCATGAAATTTACATTCAGCGACATCGAGTATACGTTTATTATCAAGGGCGATACGAAAGCGGACGGTAAGATAACGGCGGCTGACGCGAGAATGATGTTAAGAATCGCCGCAAGGCTCGAACAGCCCGACGAGGTTACAAAGGAATCGGCGGACATAGATTCCGATACAAAGGTAACGAGCAAAGAGGCAAGAATCGTCCTGCGCTTCGCCGCAAGACTTCAGTCTAAAATTTACGAATAAATGAAGAAACCCGGAACTTGACGTAAAAATCAAGCCCCGGGTTTTCAAAAAATAAAAATGCACTCAAATTAAAAAGAACTCAAACGTAAAATCACCGCAGGACTTTTAAGTTTTGCGGTGATTTGTATTACTGTTATTATTTGAAACAATATTTAGATTCTCAGCTTCTTAACGCCTCTTGACAGCGACGAGGGCGCGTCGGTATCCTTATTATAGAGCACGACCATTGCGGCAACTACGAGTAAAATTCCCACTGCCGACAAAAGCATAACGCCCATTATCTGTTTTACACTCAGTCCGCCGGCTGCTGTCTGTTGGTTCTGAGTTTGATTTCCGCCGTTGTTCTGAAGGTCGGCAACCATTGAGTTTGTTGAATTTGAGGCAGAACCGGACTGTGAGCTGCCGCTTTGTGTGGCGGCTGCGGCGTTTGCTTCAAAATTCACGCTCGGAGTTATAACATTCGGCGTTGAGCTGTTCGAGGACGACGAGGAATTGCCGCTTGAATTATCAGAGCTTCCGGAATCTCCGGAATCGGATTGATTAAGAAGTCCTGCCAGCGCTCCGGTCGCAGTTTTGAAGAAATCGGAAATTCCCGACGAGGATATCGAATTTGAACCTGAATTTGAGTTTGAATTTGAATTTCCGCTGCCGGTTGAGGACGCTTTGTACGGGTCGATATTAAGAATCGAGGAAAGTGATGTAAGAGTTTTGCCGGACTGTCCGTATGACTCGGGAGTCAGAAGATCCGCAAGCGCAATCTGACCGTATGAAGTAAGATGCGCGCCGTCGATTGTCAGCTGATCCATAAGCTTTGTGGGGTCGGTTTTATCTCTCATCGCGTCGACATCGATATAACCGTCAAAATAGCTTGATGAATAATTTGTTATCCATCTGTTAATATCGAGAAGCATGTCCTCGCCTGTCTGAGTCCATTCAAGGTCCGCGTCGGATGACATGAAGTAGTCTCTTGTATATCCCTTATACGGAGTCCTCGTTACGATAAATATTTTTTTATCGCTCTTATGCGCCTGTTCCGCAATTGTTTTATATCCTCCGATTATATCGTCTACAGAAGCGTACGGAGCGATATCCTTCATGCTTTTTGCCATAGGATGAAGAACGTCGTTAAGACCTTCTTTTACTATTATATATTTACATCCCGCCTGATTCAGCGCGTCCTTTTGAAATCTTGAAAGAAGAGAATATCCGTAAAGATTGCCGAGCGCGCTGGCTCCGTCGTAAAGAACCCGGTTGCCTATAATGGATTCGTTAAGAACTCCGACGTTTGTTATTCCGTTTTTGATAAGCTTTGTCGCAAGGAAAAGATACGTATCGTTAGTAACGGTAGAATCTCCGATTATTACTACCGAATATGCGTCGTCGGTGCGTTTAACGTCAAGATTTATGAGAAACGGAATTGTGTGATATGTAATAGTGCCCGAGGTAAGGTCAAGCTTTGTGGCAAGAGAAGAAAGGTCCTTTTTATGCGTCTTGTTGCCGAAACCGAGAGCAGTATACGAAACTCCGCCCGAAAGACCCGACGTTACAAGATTCGTTGAATTTTCGTAGTACGTGCTTATGCTGATTTTTTTCAGAGCCTCGACGGGAAATTCTATTTCGTCGGAGTAAAGCTCGTTTCCGGGGAGGATATTTGCGTACTTTGAGCCGTTGTTGAACGTAACCTGCTTTAAGGTCGAAGTGTCTATCTCGTCGTCGGTTTCACCCGTAACGGCAATTGTTGTTTCGTTTATATAAACGGTGTCGCTTCCGTAGAGATTTGAAAATTTAAGTCTGATTGTATTACCGCTCAGCGTCGGTGTAATGGTCGATCTCACGGTCGTTCGCGCCGTAAGATAGTCGGTGTAATTGCCGTTTAGAATTTGTATTCCGCTTTTTATCGGCGCGGTGCTCCACGAGCCTACCCATTTTCCGTCGGCCGCCTGCGACGAAAGCGACAGTCCGGGTATCAGTGCGGTAAGCATAATTAAGGATGTGATAACGCAAATCACTTTTGAAAATCTTTTCATTGGTGTTACCTCGATAATTAAAAATTTTCTTATATTAAATAATAATTAAAAAAAACAAAAATGTACTGTTACAAAATATATAATACCATATACAAATCCGTTTCGTCAATAAAATTTTGAAAAAATTATACGTAAATTTGTACGATTTTTGAACAGAAGTTTAATTATCTTTCTGAGCGGGATTGACGCCGATTATAATATCGTTGGATGAGCTTGACGACGGGGTGAGAATGTAGCGGATGTTGGAATAAAACTTGCCCGTGTCGACTGTAATGTAATAGTCGCCGGCATCGAGTTCAACTGAATCTGACTGCGTTTTTGATGTGTTCCAGTTTGAGGTAAACGACGTTATTTTGTTTCCTTCCTCGTCATAAAGCGTAATAATCCAGCCCTCGCGGTCTGCCTCCAGGGGAGTGTGCGCAAACGAAATTGTTATGTCCTTCTTCTCCTTCATTGAGAATCTGTAAACATCGCGGTCAAATTCTACTCCGTTTTCGAGCATTGTTCCGCTTACGCTCTTATCGGCGGCAATCAAATTCGCCGTGTCGAAGGTATCGTTTGGCTCAGCCTCCCACGCGCCTTCGGAATCGGATGTTATCAGCAGAGCGTATGTCGAAGCGGAGAGATTTAGCCCCTCGGCGTCTATGCAAACATAGTAATCTCCCGCCGAAAGTCCGATAAACGGGGACTGAACAACCTGATCGGTCCATTTTGAAACGGCGGAATATATTAATTTCATATCCGAAGAGTAAAGCTTTATGTTCCAGCCGTTTCTGTCCTTGCCCTGATCCGCGTGCAGGAAGTCGAGCATAACGCTCGCGCCGTCCGTAAGCGTAAATTTATACCAGTCCGAGTCCGGCGCGGAGCTTCTCGGCGTGATGTTTCCGTAAACCTCCTTGCCGAGCGTGATTAAGCAGGCGGTTTCCTTCGCGTCGTTAAGCTCGCTTTCAAAATCATTGTCGGCGGTGAACTTTACGGACATGATATATTCGGTTTCGCAGAAAATATGCGAATCGATTTTAATAAAATAATATCCCGGAGCAAGGGATATGTTTCCGCTTGAAATGATTATATCCGTAAATGACGAACGGGCAAAATAATATTCGTTTCCGAGCGAGTCGTAAATATAAATTCTGTACGCGATTTGATCAAGCTTCATGTCGTCGTGAGCAATGGCAAAATTTATATAGCCCTTTTTTGTTATTTCAAACATGTAGCAGTCGGTATCGAGCCCGTTTGACAGCTGCGCGCAGCTTCCCGTTACGCTGCTGTTGAGAGCAAGCTCGTTATATCTTGTAAGAGATGAATTGTTTTCACATTCGTATTTGTCGGTCTGCGTGAAATTCATTGTCAAATCGTACGATGTTGATGAAAATGACGATTCGCACAGAACGTAAATTCTGTAGTTCCCCGGATAAACGCCCGTGGGCAGGCTCGTTACCGACGATGAATCGGAGGACGAGTATACGCTGTACAGCTCGCGGTACTGTTTTTCATCCGAATTTCCATCGGGGGAAAATTCCTGATAGAGCGATATCCTGAGCTTTGCGGATGTAGGCGTTCCCTGCGCGAATGTATACGATACGGTTCCGCGTCTGGCCGTTGAAAATGAGTATATATTTTCTCCGGCGGAGTTTGACAGCGTGTCATGTACGGTCGCGCCGCTTGTTATATTCATAAATCGCTGAATCGCGGTATCGTCCGTCCGCGGTTTCACATCGCCCGCGGCTTCTTCTTCAAATGCGGATGAGTCCGTTTTTATTTCGGAAATGCCGCCGGTGTTTTCGGTCGTTTCTTCCGTACGAGGTTCTGAGAAATCCTCATTTACGCTTGAAATCATTACAGCATTTGCGGAGCCTGAAAAAGCGCGGCTGCCGGAGGAAACCGCGCTTTTGTCCGCGGATACGTTTATTCCCGATATTATAACGGCGGACAGCGTAAGCATCGCCGTAAGAGAGGCAATATGTTTTTTTATGTAAAACATTTAAAATCCACCTTGCATATTACTTGATTTTATTTTATCATATAGAAAAGATACATTCAAGCAGTATTTATATACAAATAAACGGGATTGCTTTGAAATAAATTTACAAATTATATTTGTTCTATTTTTGTATTGGTATTGAAAAACTGCTGAAAATAGTATAAAATGTATAAATGGATTGATTAATTATTCTTTTTAATCATTTATTTTTGGAGGAAATGTATGAATTATTCTATTTCTGTCGATAAGGCAAAGGAGCTTATTGAGAACAAGCTCTCGCATTTTTTCGGCGTAACCCCGGAGAGCGCCGCTTATGACCACTATTACCGCAGCGTCGTCATGATTTTAAAAGAGATGATGGGACAGGGCAGAGCCGAATTTACAAAAAGGGGCGACGAGTCAAATTCCAAGAGGGTATATTATCTTTCAATGGAATTTCTGATGGGGCGTTCGCTTAAAAATAATCTTTACAATCTTAATTTGCTCGACACGTTTACGAAAGCGCTTAAAAGCTATGATATAAATATTGAGAAGCTTTTTGACTGCGAACCCGACGCGGGTCTTGGCAACGGCGGATTGGGCAGACTTGCGGCATGCTATCTCGACGGTCTTGCAACTCAGGGTTATCCCGCGAGAGGATATTCGATTCTTTATGAATACGGTATATTTAAACAGAAGCTTGTTGACGGCTGGCAGACGGAACTGCCCGATTTTTGGCTTCCCGGAGGCGAAATATGGCTTACTCCGAGAGAGGAGAGCGCGGTAGACGTTCTCTTCGAGGGTACGGTAAGAGATACATGGGATGAACGCTATCATCATGTTGAGCTTGAAAACTGCACCGCGATAAAAGCCGTTCCGTACGATATGTTTGTTTCGGGCAAGGACGGCAAAGGCATAAGCGTTTTAAGACTTTGGAGCGCGAAGGCTCCCGGACTTGATATGGCTCTGTTTAATCAGGGCGACTACATGCGCGCCATGGAGAGAAACGCAATGGCAGAGGTTATCAGTAAGGTTCTCTATCCTGCGGATAATCATCCGGAGGGCAAGAGCCTTAGATTAAGACAGCAGTATTTTCTTGTTTCCGCCTCGATTCAGGATATTATAAGACATCATTTAAGAGTTTATAATACGGTTGATAATCTTCCCGATAAAATAGCGATTCACATAAACGATACTCACCCGACTCTTGCGATTCCCGAGCTTATGAGAATACTTCTTGACGAATGCGGATACGGCTGGGACGACGCGTGGAAAATTGTAACGAATACCGTTGCGTATACGAATCATACCGTTATGAAGGAAGCTCTCGAATGCTGGGGCGAGGATCTTGTCAAGAGACTTATCCCCAGAGTTTATGAGATTATCAAGGAGATTGACAACAGATTCAGATATTATGTCTGGTGCGCAACGGGCGACGCCGATTATGTTGAGAGAACGGCCGTTATTTCAAACGGAGTTGTAAGAATGGCTAATCTCTGCGTGGCGGCATGTCACAGTGTAAACGGTGTTTCATCGCTTCACAGTCAGATATTAAAGGATACTGTATTCAACGATTTCTATCGTCTTACCCCCGATAAATTCAAGAACGTTACGAACGGTATTGCTCACAGACGCTGGCTGTGCCAGTCAAATCCCGAGCTTACTTCGTATCTTACAAAGCTTATCGGCGACGGATTTGTTCTTCACGCCGACGAGCTTGAAAAGCTGAAAAAATATAAGGACGACGCTAAGGTTTTGTCGCAGCTTGACAAAATTAAGAAGAACAACAAAAAACGTTTTTCCGAGTATGTTAAAAAGAGCATGGGAATCGAGCTTGATCCCGATTCGATATTTGACGTACAGGTAAAACGTCTGCACGAGTATAAGAGACAGCATCTCAACGCTCTCAATATTGTTGCAAAATATCTTGAAATAAAGGAAAATCCCGGTGCGGAGCATGCAAAGCACACATATATATTCGGCGCAAAGGCGGCTCCCGGATATTTTGTTGCCAAGAAGATAATCAGCTTCATCTGCGCGCTTGCGGATATGATTAACAACGATCCCGACGTTAATAAATATATGAAGGTCGTATACGTTGAGGATTACTGCGTAACGGCGGCCGAGCGACTTATGCCCGCGGCCGATATTTCCGAGCAGATTTCTCTTGCGGGAACGGAAGCGAGCGGAACCGGAAACATGAAGCTTATGATAAACGGCGCGGTAACGCTCGGAACGATGGACGGAGCGAACGTGGAAATTCACGGCGCGGCAGGGGACGGCAATATTATCATATTCGGTATGAACACAAAAGAGGTAAGCGAGCTTTCGCACAGCGGCTACAATCCTCATGCTTATTATGATAATAACCCCGAATTGAGAAAGGTTATCGACTTTATAAACAATGTCGGAATAAACGGGCAGAAGTTCCCGGAGATCGGTTCGACGATTCTTTATCACGATCCGTATATGGTTCTTGCGGATTTTGCGGATTACAGACTTGCGCAAAGACGCGCCGAGCAGATGTATGCCGACCGCAGAGCGTGGAACAGGATGTCCCTTATGAATATTGCGGGCGCGGGAATATTCGCGGCAGACAGAGCCGTTAACGACTATGCAAGAGATATTTGGCATACTAAGCCGGCAAAGTAGTTCGGTATTTTTAATTAATTAACAAAGGAGGCGGGAGCATGGCGTTTGTTGCTTATAATTCAAGAGATTCCAGACATAAATCCGTATTTGGAAGCTCGGCTTCGGGTGAGAAAATATGGTTTTGCGTACTAATGCCGAGGGATATGGGCGTATCCGCCGTGTATCTCGTTTCGGCTGAGGACGGCGGGGCGGATAATTGGACGCGTCTTGACTGGAAAAGCACAGACGGAGTAACCGAATGGTGGGGCATTGAATATTCGTTTGACGTCAGCGGACTGTATTTCTATCATTTTGAATTTGACGCGCCGTACGGCAGGGGAAAAATATTTTTAAATTCCGCCGGAATGGGCGAGTTTTCCGATTCGGGCAGACGGTGGCAGCAGACGGTTTATTCGCCCGATTTTAAAACGCCCGATAAATTTAAGGGCGGAGTTATGTATCAGATTTTTCCCGACAGATTTTATAATTCCGGCAGTCTTAAAAAAAACGTTCCCGGCGACAGAAAAATCCATGAGAATTGGTCGGACTGCGTTAAATGGCAGTGCGACCCTGACGGGAAATACAGAAACGACGACTATTTCGGCGGAGATCTCGGCGGGATAAAAGAGAAGCTTTCATATCTTGAAGATATGGGGGTTACGTGTCTGTATTTAAATCCGATATTTGAAGCTCATTCCAATCACCGCTATAACACTGCCGATTATATGAAGATTGATTCGCTTTTGGGTACAAATGCGGATTTTGCTTCGCTTTGCACGGAAGCGGAAAATCACGGAATTTCGATAATTCTTGACGGCGTATTCAGTCATACGGGCGACGACAGCATTTATTTCAATAAAGAAAACCGATATGATTCCGTCGGCGCCTATAATTCAAAATCAAGCGTTTATTATCCGTGGTATACGTTCGAGAAATGGAATGATAAATACAAATCGTGGTGGGGTTTTACGACTTTGCCGGAGACGAACGAAAACGACGGGAGCTTCTGTGAATTTATAACGGGCGAAAACGGCGTTGTCAGACGCTGGCTCAGGGCGGGGGCTTCCGGATTCAGGCTCGACGTCGCGGATGAGCTGCCCGATTCGTTCATAGAAAAAATCCGCAGCAGCGTTAAGGCCGAAAAGCCCGAAGCCTTGCTGATAGGCGAGGTTTGGGAGGACGCAAGCAACAAGTTTTCGATGGGCTGCCGGCGCAGGTATCTTGCGGGAAACGAGCTTGATTCCGTTATGAATTATCCGTTCAGGGACGCGATAATTTCATTTATGAACGATTCGATTGCCGAGAATTTTAATGAAAAAATACTTACGGTCGTTGAAAATTATCCTCCGCAGACGCTTGACGTATTAATGAACTCTCTCGGAACTCACGATACGGAGCGTATATTCTCCGTACTCGGCGGAATAAATGCCGAAAACAGGGACAGGGAGTGGCAGTCGAAGGCGGTTCTCGATGATCGGCAGAGGAAAACAGCTTTGCGAAAACTCAAATGCGCCGCCGTTTTGCAGTTTACTCTTCCGGGAATCCCGTGTATTTATTACGGAGATGAAATTCCTCTCGAAGGATGCAAAGATCCGTTTAACAGAGCGCCGTTCAAATGGGATGAAAATAAATTGTTATACGATACTTATAGGGAGCTTGCGAGGGTTCGGCGGGATTTTGAATGTCTTAAATGCGGAGGCTTCGTAAGCGTTTCTGCGATGCTCGGCTGTGCCGCGTACGCAAGAGAGTGCGAAAGGGATTCGGTTATGGTTATATGCAACATGAATCCTCACGACATAAATTATTATCTTCCTTACGAAAGGCAGTCGTACACGGGGCTTTTGGGGGCTGAGATTTTTAATAATTCCGTTTTTGTTCCCGCAGAATCGGCCGTGATTCTTTCTCGCAGATATTAAAACGGCAAAAAAACGTAAATTTTTTTCAAAAGCTCTTGACCTTGCGTTTAAAACATGGTATATTATTCATACCTCTTTGAGGGTTTATTTTTTATGCGCTTTTTTATGCGTACATATCTTTTACCCTCAAATTATAAGAGGGAGGCTAACATTAATTGGAGGTGCCGTTATGAGAGTTAAGATCACTCTTGCATGCACGGAGTGCAAGCAGCGCAATTACAACACGATGAAGAACAAGAAGAATTCACCTGACAGATTAGAGATGAACAAATACTGCAGATTTTGCAGAAAACATACTCTTCACAGAGAGAGCAAGTAACCGTTCGCTCACTATCGAACCAACTTATGAAAGGATGGGTTCTTAATGGCAGATGAAAACAAAAAGGCTCAGAAGAAGGCCGAAAAAGAACTGGAAAAGGCTAAAAAAGAACGTATAAAACAGTCCAAGCCGAAAAAAGAAGGCAATGTGTTCACGCGTATGTGGGCGGCTATAAAGAAATTCTTTAAGGGTTTTATGGGTACCTGCAAAAAGGTTATCTGGCCTGACAGAAAGACCGTTCTTAAAAACTCGGCAATCGTTTTCGTATGTATTGCCGTACTTGCGGTCATTATCGGTTTGCTTGACTGGGGACTGATGGGTTCCGTACGTCTTGCCGAAAAAGGCATTGAGAATGCTAAGACTTCCGACAGCGAGGAAGCTTCTACGGATGCCGATTCTTCAAATTCGCTCACTTTTGATACGAGCGGCGAAAGCTCCACGCAGTCCGGCGAGGGCTGATATGCTTTTGAATTTCAGTTATGTTGCATGATACGGAGGAAATACAATGTCGGATGACGTAAAATGGTTTGTGGTGCACACCTATTCCGGATATGAGAATAAGGTTGCTGCCGATATCGAAAAAGTAGTTGAAAACCGTAAAATGCAGGATGAGGTACTTGAAGTCAAAATTCCCTCCGAGACTGTTGTTGAAAAGGTAACGAAAACCCGCAAGGTCAGAAATGAGGACGGTTTTGAGGTTGAGGAGCCGTATACCGAGGACAGAGAGGTTATACGCAAGCTTTATCCGAGTTATGTTTTCGTTAAGGTTAGCGTATATTATGACACAAAGTCAGGCGAACTTAAGATGACGGACGAGACATGGTATCTTATCCGCAATACGAGAGGCGTTACCGGCTTTGTAGGACCCGAGGGCAAACCCACGCCCCTTACCGAAAAAGAAGTTTATTCCATGGGCGTTGAGAAACGCACCGTTGAGGTTAATTTCAGCGTCGGAGATCTTGTTACGGTTATCGGCGGTCCTTTCGACAGCTTTCAGGGTACTGTCGATAAAATCGACGTGGACAATGATCTCGTCCGCGTTATAATTTCAATGATGGGACGTGAAACTCCTATCGAGCTCGGTCTTGACCAGGTTGAACCTGCTCTTGACTGATAATTTATTAATAATGGTAATTCGCGGTAATTTCCGCTTGTTACAGGGCTCAGGCTCTGTGGGAGGGTCGGTTTTTACCGATCCGCCACTACCACATTTTTTTTGGAGGTGCAGACATGGCACAGAAAGTAACAGGCTATATTAAGCTTCAGATTCCTGCCGGTAAAGCAACACCGGCTCCCCCCGTTGGTCCCGCATTAGGACAGCACGGCGTTAACATTATGGCATTCACAAAGGAATTTAATGAGCGTACGAAGAACGATATCGGACTCATCATTCCCGTAATCATCACGGTTTATGCAGACCGTACGTTCTCTTTTGTAACAAAAACTCCGCCCGCGGCAGTTCTTATCAAGAAGGCTTGCGGTATTGAGAGCGGCTCAGGCGTCCCCAACAAGACCAAAGTCGCAACTATCACCTCGGAGCAGATCAGAAAGATCGCAGAAACCAAGATGCCCGACCTTAACGCGGCAAGTATCGAGACTGCTATGAGCATGATCGCCGGTACGGCTCGCAGCATGGGCGTTGTCGTTGCTGATTGATGCTCCCGTGTGGGAGGACAAATCCGATTAACCACTTATGGGAGGTAAATAATTATGAAACACGGTAAAAAATACGTTGAGAGTGTTAAGCTCATAGACAAAGCAAAACTTTATGAATCCACCGAGGCTATTGACCTCGCTGTTAAGACTGCAACCGCCAAGTTTGACGAAACCGTTGAGGTTCACGTTCGTCTGGGCGTTGATTCCCGTCACGCAGACCAGCAGGTCAGAGGCGCAGTCGTTCTTCCGAACGGAACCGGTAAAAAGGTTCGCGTAGCCGTATTTGCAAAGGGTGCTGAGGCTGACGCGGCTGTTGCGGCAGGCGCAGAGGTTGTCGGCGCTGAGGATCTTGTTGCAAGAGTTCAGAACGAGGGCTTCATGGATTTCGACGTCGCTATTGCGGCTCCCAATATGATGGGTCTTGTAGGTCGTTTAGGTAAGGTACTCGGTCCCCGCGGACTTATGCCCTCTCCTAAAGCAGGTACTGTAACACCCGATGTTGCAAAGGCTGTTAATGACGCTAAGGCCGGTAAGATTGAGTATCGTCTTGATAAGACAAATATTATTCACTGCCCCATCGGCAAGGCTTCTTTCGGTTCGGAAAAGCTCATAGAGAACTATAATACTCTTATGGACGCTATTGTTAAGGCTAAGCCTGCCGCCGCAAAGGGTCAGTATATCCGTTCCTGCGTTCTTGCAACGACAATGGGTCCCGGAATCAGAATCAACCCCAACAGAGTTATTGCTTCTGCAGAATAATCGGGGTTAACCTATTGACAATCGTCATTCAACGTGATATAATAATCAAGCTGTTCTAAAGACAGTAGGTGCGGTTTTTCGCATAAGTTTTATCGCCTACCGAGGAATGGATACATTATTCAGTGAATTTGTATGCCTTTCTGCGGTAATGCAGAGAGGCTTTTCATTTATAACCTGAACAGCATATTTACTTATTAGGGCAGGTGAAATTTTATGGCAAGTGCAAGCATTTTAGAAGCTAAGAAACAGCAGGTAGCCGCTATCAGCGAGAGACTCGGCAATTCGGTTGCAGGTGTTATCGTTGACTATAAGGGTACTTCCGTTGCTGATGATACCGCGCTTCGTGCAGAGCTGAGAAAGGCGGGCGTTGACTACTCCGTAGTTAAGAATACGCTTCTCACCATCGCAATCAAGGGTACTGAGCTTGAGAGTCTTACCGAGGTTCTCGAGGGCACTACGGCTCTTGCTACCAGCGCAGAGGATCACGTTGCTTCGGCTCGTATTCTTTCAGAGTTTGCAGACAAGCATGATAATTTCTCTATCAAGGGCGGTTTCCTTGACGGAAAGGTTATCTCGCTTGAGACTATTAACGGTCTTGCAAAGCTTCCCTCCAAGGAAGTTCTTCTTGCTACCGTTGCATGCGCATTCCAGGCTCCCATGGCTTCGTTCGCAAGAGCGATTAAGGCAGTTGCGGAGAAGGACGGCGAAGCTGACTCGGCTGATGCTCCCGCAGAGGAAGCTACTCCCGCTGAGGAAGCACCCGCGGCAGAATAATTTTTTGCCGATTATTTAATTTAGAATTTTAACTTTATAATTTGGAGGTTCATTAACATGGCATCAGAGAAAGTAACCCAGATCGTAGATCTCGTAGCTGAGCTTTCAGTTCTCGAGCTTGCAGATCTTGTTAAAGAAGTAGAAGACAGATTCGGCGTTTCGGCAGCTGCTCCCGTAGCTGTTGCAGCCGGCCCCGTTGCAGCCGCAGCTGAGGAAGAGAAGACTGAGTTTGACGTTGTTCTTGCAGGATTCGACGCCGCTGCCAAGATCAAGGTAATCAAGGTAGTTCGTGAGATCACCGGTCTCGGACTTGCAGACGCTAAGGCAGCCGTTGAAGGCGCTCCCAAAACTCTTAAAGAGGCAGTTTCCAAGGATGAAGCTGAGGAACTTAAGAAGAAGCTTGAGGAGTCCGGCGCTAAGGTTGAGCTTAAGTAATCAACCCCTGCTCACAGCATAAATAAGTAATTTTAGAACCGCTCTTTCGGGCGGTTCTTTTTTTCGTTTTGACGATTGAACGGTATATGCCGATATGCAAAGTGTAAAAAATTCCTCTTTAGTCGGTGTCTGTAAGATATGTATATTGCATTCAAAATTATATTATGATAATATAAATTTATATATATGCCCTGAATATGATAAAGTTCGACAAAAAAATAAAGACCCGATAAACGAGTCTCATTTACTCTGCAACCGCAGAAGCCCTCAAGGGACGGTTTGAAAAAATTTTATTTGAACTTTGCAGTGTAATCTCATATGGTAGTCTGAGATTGTATTTATGATAGCACAGAAATAAGGAGATGTCAATATGAAAAATAAAAAAAGAACCTATCCCGATTATTTTATAGGCATTGACGCCGGTACCGACTCTGTCGGCTGGGCTGTCACGGACGAGCAGTATAATATCTTAAAATTCGGAAAAAAGGCTATGTGGGGAATACGTCTGTTTGACGAAGCCAATCCTGCCGCAGAACGAAGAATGTACAGAACACAGCGCAGGCGTTACGGCAGACGCGCACAGAGAACAAAACTTCTTCAGGAGCTTTTTGCCGAAGAAATTGCAAAGAAAGACCCCGGCTTCTTTTTGAGAATGCAAGAAAGCAAGTATCTGCCCGAGGACAGAAAAGCCGATTTTAAATATATTCTATTTGACGATGATGATTATACCGATAGAGATTTTCATAAAGAATATCCGACCGTATATCATTTACGCAAAGCTTTTCTGGATGGTAAAAACATAACCGATCCGAGACTTCTGTATCTTGCGGTTCATCATATAATTATTAACCGAGGTCATTTTCTGTTTGACGGCGTGAACGTTGAAAACGTTACTAAATTTGAAACGGTATTTAATTCACTGGTCGAATATATTAACGATAATTTTGATGCGGAGTCGGATATTAAGAAAATCACGGATGTTGATACGGTTAAATTTTCCGAAATATTAAAGTCAAAGAACACCGTTACGGAAAAGAAAAAAGCATTATACGATTTGTTCGGTATAAAAAAAGGTCAGCTTAAAGCAGTTTGTGATTTGCTCGCAGGCAGTTCGAGTGTAAAGCTTTCCGATTTGTTTGATAATGAAACATTTGACTCTGCAGAGAAAAACAAAATAACTTTTTCCGGGTCGTCATATCAGGATGAACATGACAGCTATGAGGAAGTGCTTGACGACAGTGTTATTTTTACAGATCTCTTAAAATCGGTTTATGACTGGTCTGTTTTGTCCGATATTCTCGGAGATAATGCATATATTTCACAGTCGAAAGTTAAATCGTATGACAAGCACAGGGCTGATTTAAAGCTTTTGAAAAAAGTTATAAACAAATACTGTCGTGATAGGTATTATGATTTTTTCAAGTCCGATAAAAACGATAAAAATTATTGCGCTTATTCCGGTATGTGCAAAATCGGCGGAAAGAAAAAAGAGATAAAACGCATAAAGCAGGATGATTTTTACGCGGAAATTAAAAAAATACTTAAACCGTTTGATGATGACGTCGACGTTAAAAAAATACTTGCGGATATTGAGACAAAATCATTTTTACCGAAGCAAATTTCCCCGGATAACTGTGCAATTCCGTATCAACTTAATGAATTCGAATTGAAGAGAATATTGTTAAATGCCGAAAACAATTTTCCGTTCCTAAAAGAAAATGATGAAAGCGGCCTTGCCGTAAGCGATAAAATAATGAAGCTGCTGACATTCAGAATCCCTTATTATGTCGGTCTCCTAAACGATGAACACAAGGGTGCAAACTCAAACTGCTGGATAGTGCGCAGAGATAATTCAAAAGACCGTATAACTCCGTGGAATTTTGAAAACAAAGTCGATATTGATCAGAGCGCGCAGGAATTTATTTTCAGAATGACAAACAAATGCACCTATCTTTACGGAGAGGATGTTTTGCCGAAAAATTCGTTATTGTACAGCGAGTACGAGGTTCTTAACGAACTGAATAATTTAAGTCTCAACGGAGAGAGGCTGAACGTTGAAGATAAAAAGGACATTATCGAAAAGGTATTCAAACAGAAAAATAAAGTAAAGATTAAAGATATAGTAAACTACTACCGTTCTGTCGGGAAAGAGGTTTCAGCCGACGATTTTTCGGGACTTGCCGACATGAAAGAATTTAAGTCGTCGCTTAAACCGTACAGAGATTTTGATAAAATACTCGGCGGCAGATTCAATTATAATTATGTTGAAGAAGCGATACTTGCAGTTTTGCTTTTCAGCGGAGATAAAAAGATACTGACCTCTCGCCTTAAAAAGATAGGCGGCGGATATTTCACCGATGACGAAATAAAGAAAATTTCCTCCCTAAGATATTCCGACTGGGGCAGATTTTCGAAGAAACTGCTGACAGGTGTATATTCAGTTTATTCGCAGACCGGTGAGTACATGAATATAATAACAGCAATGCGTGAGACGACGTGTAATTTCATGGAAACACAGGGACAGAATTTTGGATTTAAGGACGAAATACAGAAAATCAATAACGAGGTTATGCCGAAAATCAACGAGTTTTCGTATGACGCGCTCGTTAAGGATTTATATGTTTCGCCGAAGATTAAACGTTCTGTTTGGCAAACACTGCTCATAGTCCGTGAAATTGTTAAAATAACGGGACATGAGCCGAAAAAGATATTTATTGAAATGGCAAGAGGTACGGACGGTACTTCAAAGACACCGGATTCAAGGAAAAACAGACTCTTGGAACTTTATAAAAAATGCGGGGAAGATTCGGGAGTTCTCTATGATTCTCTTGTAAAGCATACAGATTCCGATTTGAGAAAAACCGCGCTGTATCTGTATTATACACAGATGGGGAAATGTATGTACTCGGGCGAGGATATAGAGCTTGACGATTTGTTTAATGAGAATATTTACGATATAGACCATATTTATCCGCAGTCAAAAACAAAAGACGACAGTCTTGATAATAAAGTTCTTGTAAAAAAGAAATTGAATTTAGATAAGAGCGATAGATTTCCTATTCCGAGTCATATAATTACAGACAAAGCGCGTGAGAACTGGATTGCCTGCAAGAATGCGGGACTTATTTCCAAAGAAAAGTATGAACGATTAACGAGAAAAACCGAACTTACCGCCGATGAGCTTGCAGGGTTTATAAATCGTCAGTTGGTTGAGACAAGACAGTCGACTAAGGCTGTCGCAGAGATTTTGACAAAAATGTTCCCCGACACCTCGATAGTTTATGCAAAGGCGAGCAACGCGGATGTCTTTAAAAAGCATTTTGACATTCCGAAAGTACGCGAGGTTAACGATTATCACCATGCGAGGGACGCATATGTTAATATCGTCGTAGGAAATGTTTTTGATGTTAAATTTACGCGGAATGCCGTACGTTTTATAAAGAGCGGAAAACAGTATTCGCTTAACGAATGTATGTATAATTATACTGTCGGAAATAAAGATAAGCCCGCATGGATTCCCGGGGACGACGGCACAATAGTGACCGTAAAGAAAACCTGTTCAAAAGAGAATATACTTTATACAAGAATGCCCTATACTCAGGGCGGAACGCTTTATGACGTTCAGCTTTTAAAGAAAGGAAAGGGGCAGTTCCCCGCGAAGCCCGGCGACTGTCATTTTGACGGGCAGACAAACGAGGAAATTATAAACAAATACGGCGGTTATAATAAAATTAAGGGTGCATATTTCTGCCTTGTTGAACATACGGACAAGAAAAATAAACGTGTACGATCAATTGAGTATGTTCCCGTATATCTTGCCGACAGTATAGAGAAAAATCCTTCCTTGCTTGAAAAGTATGTATCAGAAACGCTCGGACTGAAAGACGCGGATGTCAGAACCCGCAGAATTAAAATGGATTCGCTGTTCAGCTATAATGGATTTTTGATGAATCTTTCCGGCAGAACGGGCAGTCAGTTGATTTTTAAACCGGCGGTTCAACTTAGACTGAACATGGAATATTATAAATATTTAAAGAATATTGTAAAATTTCATGACAGACAGCGTATTATGAAAAATACGCTTACTGTTAGTGACTTTGACGATATTACAAAAGACAAGAATATTGAATTATATGATGTTTTATTATCAAAGCTTAAAGACAGTGTTTACTGTATTGTATATTCAACCCCGTCAAAACTGTTGACAGAAAAGAGAGAGAAGTTTAATTCTCTTTCGGTGGAATCGCAGGTGGAATTATTATATAACGAACTTCATTTGTTTCAGTGCAACAGGGTTAATTCTGATTTATCTTTGCTCGGTGGTTCTCCGAATTCAGGTATAATCTTGATTCAAAAAACTGTGACAGACAGAAATAAAGAATTTTTAATAAATCAGTCTCCAACCGGTTTGTTTGAAAACAAAATCGATTTAAAGACGATATGAGCTGGCGTACGGTTGTAATATCGAAGAATGCAAAGCTCGAAGAAAAATTGAATTATCTGTATGTCAGGGATTCGGCGGGTGTGCAAAAAGTGCATCTGTCCGAAATAGGTTTATTGATGATAGAAAGCACCGCCGTTTCCCTGACTGCTGGGTTAATCTGCGAGCTTAGCAAACGAAAAATTAAAGTAATATTCTGCGACGAAAAACGCAACCCGCAGTCAGAGCTTGTGTCATATAATCAAAGCTGTGACGCAAGTTTGAAATTAAAAAAGCAGATAGCATGGAGCGGGGAAATAAAACAGGCTGTATGGACGCTGATTGTCAGAGAGAAAATTATAAAACAGGCTGAACTGCTGCGAAAACTCAATAAACCTGAGTACGAAATGTTGTTAAACTATATCGACGAGTTACAGCCCGGAGATTCCACAAACAGAGAGGGACATGCCGCAAAGGTGTATTTTAACGCCCTGTTTGGCAAGTCTTTTACCCGTCAGCTCGACTGCGCACAAAATTCGGCTCTCAACTACGGTTACAGTATTATTCTGTCCGCATTTAACAGAGAAATAACCGCGCTCGGATATACGACAAAACTCGGATTGTTTCACGACAACAGATTTAATTTTTTTAATCTCTCGTCGGATTTAATGGAACCGTTTCGTCCGATTGTCGATTCCAAGGTTTTGGAGATTTTATTCGATAATGATTTTGGACATGATGAAAAAATGATGATGGTCAATATTTTAAACGACGAAGTTATCTTTTCGGGACGTCACCAAACCGTATCAAACGCAATTCGGCTTTACTGTAAAAGCGTGACAGACGCTCTATGTGAAGAAGATTTATCGTTACTTGGATTTTATCAAAATGAGTAATTACAGATTTATGAGAATGTTAGTTTTTTTCGATCTGCCCGTTCAGACCGTTTCGCAGAGAAGAGAGTACACAAGGTTTCGTAAGTTTCTTATAAAAGAGGGATTTATAATGATACAGGAGTCGGTGTATTCCAAGCTGACTCTCAACTCGACCGTTACGTCCGCCGTTACGGACAGGATAAAAAAGAATAAACCGTCCGACGGTATAGTTCAGTTGCTTGTCATAACGGAGAAACAGTATAATTCCATGGAATTTATCGTCGGGCAGAAACACGGCGATATTATCGACACCGACGAAAGGCTTGTGATTTTGTGAGATTTGCGCATCCGGAGCTTGATTTTTATATTGATTCAAATGAAAATGAGGCTAATGTTTTAATTATAGAAAACGGCAGACTTTTGTATCGTCTTGTTTCCGAGCTTGACAATCAAATCGAAACGTCTGACGGGCGGTTTGTATTATCGGATAAAAACGATATTTTACCTTTGAATAAAAATATGATTTTAATTACGGATCTCTTTCATATTGATTCCAACCAAAAGAAAATACTTACTAAAATTTATTCGTCCCTTGCTGTGACGGCACGTGATGAATTATATAACCTGACTGCCGAAACATTAGCTCTCAATGAAAGGCTTATATGTGAACTGCTTGAAAGTTATCCGTCCGAACTTGAATATTCTGCGCCGACTGTCGAGGGATTGATAAAGGTGTTCGGAGTAAAGGTCTTTACGGGCGGAGAATCCCTGCTTGAAAGACTTACGGATTATATTCAGCTTTTAAACGAAACGTTTAATATAAACTATTTTGTCATTTACTCGCTTCATTCAATGCTGACAGACGAGGAACTAAAGCAATTTTACAGCTTTACTTTTATGAGAAAATATGTTATATTGTCATTGGAACCTTATCCGATAATTCCGCTCGAATGCGAACGTGTGTATATCGTTGATAAGGATCTCTGCTCAGTCTTTTAGACTATGCCGTATGAAATTACCCTGTTTTAGCAGTAACAAGGTACTCCGCCGTCATGAATTTGAGGTTTGAGGTTTGAGAGTAGTGTAATTTCATATGGTAGTCAAACTCGCCGTAGCCGTTGCCGTCAATCAACACTGGTTTGAGAGTAGTGTAATTTCATATGGTAGTCAAACAAAATATACAGTCGCTACATCAAAGAGGGCGTTTGAGAGTAGTGTAATTTCATATGGTAGTCAAACCGGTCACAAGCCTGTAAATACAGAGTGCAGGTTTGAGAGTAGTGTAATTTCATATGGTAGTCAAACTAACTGTGCTTATATATTAGCATTTTACAGTTTGAGAGTAGTGTAATTTCATATGGTAGTCAAACGTAGTTTTATTTGCATTATCTTCCTTAAGTGTTTGAGAGTAGTGTAATTTCATATGGTAGTCAAACTGAGGGCAAAACGGAAAAATATGTTCACCGTTTGAGAGTAGTGTAATTTCATATGGTAGTCAAACTAACAACAGCGATTATCCGTTTAAATGCCTGTTTGAGAGTAGTGTAATTTCATATGGTAGTCAAACTCTATGACTGCATAGTTCAATGTTCCACAAGTTTGAGAGTAGTGTAATTTCATATGGTAGTCAAACACTCTTACAACCAGACGATAGAGAAATTATGTTTGAGAGTAGTGTAATTTCATATGGTAGTCAAACTTAGCCGCTTTGCGGGATGTTGGTTACACTGTTTGAGAGTAGTGTAATTTCATATGGTAGTCAAACAGAGTTTGTGACCAAATTGCAACAGACATTGTTTGAGAGTAGTGTAATTTCATATGGTAGTCAAACAAACACGATTATAGATAAGCGCATCAATTTGTTTGAGAGTAGTGTAATTTCATATGGTAGTCAAACTGGATGTTGACGCTTTGAGCGGTGTTATGCGTTTGAGAGTAGTGTAATTTCATATGGTAGTCAAACCGCGTGGAACGTTATGTAATTCACACGGCGGTTTGAGAGTAGTGTAATTTCATATGGTAGTCAAACTGCGGCTCTTAAATGACTGAACAAGTGCAGCTAAAATGTATAAGCTCTCATTAGTTTTGTAGAACGCATTGACAGCAACGCGTTCGTCTTGACTCACAGCTACAATAAAGTTATTGTCGCTATTTTCCTTACATACTTCTGCTACCGAAAAGAGCATTTTGTAAGCGTCTAATTTGCAAGATTTCATTTTTTACTTTCCTTTCTTAATCAAAAATCTTTCCTGTGTCGATTCCGAGCTTATCTCTCAGAATCTTTCGTGTAGTTCTCGACGGAGACCGATCACCGTTGAAGTAGGAGTAGACCGTCTTCTTCTTAACGCCTGTCATATCTTCTATCTTCTGGGCGGTAAGACCGTTCTCTTTGCAATACTTCTTAAATGAAGTTTCTGACATTCATCATCGCACCTCCTTGATATTTCTTATAAACATATCTTACCACATATTGTGGCAAAAGTCAATAGGTTTTTTAAATCTACCCCGAATCGAGGTTAAAAATACCACACTATTAGGTCTCCTCACTTTTCTTCAAACCTCATTCTGTGGTATCATAGACGTACATCAAACTTGAAAGGAGCTGATCTACTTGTCATTCGGTGAACGATTACGAACCCTAAGGACAGAGAGGAAACTAAATCAAAGCAAGTGTGCGGAGATTTTCAATATTTCCTCGTCTGCCGTTGGGTCTTATGAACGAAACGAGAGAGAACCAGACTACGAACATCTTGTATTATTTGCTGACTTCTACAAAGTCTCCATTGACTACCTCCTGTGTAGAACGGATGAGCGTTTAACCGTCAACGATTATGTCAAACAGAAGAACTACGAGCTTGACGATATTCTCGACACACACGATATAACAGTTAAGGGGTATGAGCTATCTACCGCCGACAAAAAAACGCTATCAGATGTTTCCGTAGGGTTATTCTGGAGCAAATTCGGGGCTAAGGACGGTATTTAACCGTCCTTTTCTGTTGTTTCAATAATTACTGTGACTTTGCACTCCTCCCCAGTAGGAGCTATAGCTGAAAGCTTAGATACTATGTATTCAACATCAACAACGCCCGTTTGAGAGTAGTGTAATTTCATATGGTAGTCAAACATCACTACTCTAAGATTATGCCGAGGCTTAGTTTGAGAGTAGTGTAATTTCATATGGTAGTCAAACGGCGTTCAGAATGAAAGCCGACGATGCATAGTTTGAGAGTAGTGTAATTTCATATGGTAGTCAAACAAATGGATAAGAGATTGCAAAAACATAAAGCATCAGCAGCCTTAATAACTTATTGCCGATTCCTTGATTTTCATATAAAATAATATAATTAAATTAATCTATAAATGGTGCGTAAGGAACAAGCCCTGTGACCGCCGACAATCTGCCGAAAGGTAAGGTATCAAAGCTTGAATGATAGAATTATAACATCAACGCCGAATTTACGAGCAATCCTATTGTAACTATAGGGTTGCTTTTTTTGCCCTCTTTGTGGAAATATAACTCTGAAATATTAAATATGCGAACAATCGGAAATCTCATTCAAGGCAAAATACAGCCCGAAAAATTCGAGATTCGATTAACGAAGTCAGGTCTTTTTTTTATTTTCTTACAGGTCCTTAAAGGGTGCAATTTGGCATATTAATAATATTTTTTCTTTATTTGTGTATTTGCGTGAGTGTTAAACAATAAAAATCGTAAAAATTAAGAAATTTAAGAAAATAATTGTTCTAAGATAGTGAAATCTTGACGAAAATTGTGTATTATATATATTGTTTAACGTAATTTTTTAATGAAAAGAGAGCGTGGCTGTCAAATGATTGCGGGTGAAAACATAAGCGACGATTTATGGCGGGAATATGAAGGCTACGTAAGAAAAATATGCTCATATAGGCTTATAAAAAGACCGGAATATATTGACGACTGCGTTCAGGAAATTCTTCTTGCTCTGTCCGAAGCTTTACATAAGAAAAAACGCATACGAAACCCGAAAGCGTGGCTTACAAAAGTTGCATATAACAAAACTTCGGATATGTTTGATAAAATAAGGAAAGAGGACGAACTTTTTGTCCCTTTAAATTTGGACGATGTCGGCGACGCGTATTCTGTAACGCTGCAAATTGAAACCGGTGCTGAAAATGAAATTCTGCTCTTGAGAGAAAAGGTGCTTTTTTTGCTTGATGGCGACGAAAGAAAGCTTCTGTGCGACAGATATGAGCTTGAAAAAAGCATATCTGAAATAGCGAATGAGTGCGGGATTTCGGAAAATACCGTATATCAACGGCTGTACAGGCTCAGAATTAAGACAAAAATGCTCATAAAATCATGTTTAGACGAGCAAGATATGAGCTTTTTGTAAATAGTAAACTTTTTCTGTAAGAAACGGCAATTTCCCCGACTATATATGAGAGGATTTTCCTGACGCGCATATACCATTAAAGTGTATTTACACAAAAATTTGAAGGAGAGCGTAAATAAAAAACCGAGGTATTGTAACCTCGGTTTTTTTTATATGGTGGAGACGGTCGGGATCGAACCGATGACCTCCACACTGCCAGTGTGGCGCTCTCCCAGCTGAGCTACGCCCCCATGTCCTGCGACAGATGATATTATATACTGTTTTTTTTTGTTTGTCAATAAATATTTAATATTATTTGCGGGAAAATGTAGAGTTACAATTGATGTGAGCCTGAAATTAAAAAAATGTGCATTTGTCAATGATGTGAGAGCAGGAAAATAAAAAGAAAAAAAAGTTGGTCGGAATATTTTTTTCTACACATCGTTTCCTCATGTCTTGAATAAATCGGCGGGCGGTTTTGAAGCTAACCAAAACCGCCCTTATTATCAATGAATTTTAAAGAATGAGAACTCCGGAACATCTCTTGCCGAGGTTATGATTATTTTGATTTTTGAAGTTTTTCTCTCTGAGAGTTTTACAATCTTTCTTGCTCCGACAGTTGTTCCGTATGCACCGTAATCGGTCTGCCAGCCTTCAATATTGTCAAAATACTTTACAATAAAGCTTTCAACTCTCTGTCCCTCGGCTGTGTTTTCGCCGAAGTCGAGATATTTTACCGCCTTTTCTTCGCCCATATCTATAACAATTTCGCGCTGTATTTTGCTGTCATTATACGGCGTGATTGTTATTTTTGCATTTTCCGCAGTATTAATGCCGAACTCGGAATTTATTTTTTCTCCCAGTTCCTTTAATCTGTTAACGTCTTTTTCATCGAATTTTCCGTTCGGCATGGGCGGAATGTTGAGGATAAACGACGTGTTGTTTCCTACGGAATTAATATAGGTATTAAACAGCCTGTCAAGCGAATGCGGTTCTTCGTTTTCATGATAGAACCAGCCCGGGCGAATCGACATGTCAACCTCCGACGGTGCAAATACAAGCCCGTTTGAATACAGTATGTTACTGACTGAGCCTATGTTGTTATCCGTATTGTACATGTAGTCAAGACTGCCTTCGTCCGACAAAGGTCCGCTTTCGGTCTGTACATCGGAGAATCCGCAAAGCTCAACCGGAACAACCGACCATTCCGCATAATGCGCGTCTCCGCTTTCGTTTCCGCACCAGCGGATGGGACCTTTATCATTAAATATTGTCGCGTCGGGCTGATATTTGCGAATAAGCTCAAAGTAGCCGGGGAAGTCGTAGGACTGCTTTTTGCCTTTTGCTCCCTCTCCGCATGCGCCGTCAAACCATACATGGAAAACATCGCCGTAGTTTGTCAGAAGTTCTGTAAGCTGAGATTTGTAATAGTCGTTATATTTTTCCGTTCCGTAAAGCTCGCTGTGCCTGTCCCACGGGGAGAGATAAAATCCGAATTTAAGCCCGTGACGGCGGCACGCGTCCGAAAATTCGCGTACGATATCGCCCTTTCCGTTTTTATACGGACTGTTTTTTATCGAATGCTCCGTATACTTTGTCGGCCACAGGCAAAATCCGTCGTGATGCTTCGCCGTTATTACCGCGCCCTTCATGCCCGCCGACTTAATAGCTTCGCACCATTGGTCGCAGTCAAGCTCCGTAGGATTGAATATTTCGGGTTTTTCCGTTCCGTCGCCCCATTCAAGTCCTGTATACGTATTCGGACTGAAATGCACAAATGCGTAAAACGGAGTTTCGGTTATTAATCTTAATTGATTTTTGTCAGGCTTAACATGCGCCGACTGTTTTAAAAATTCTTTTATATTATTATCCATTTTTTGCTCTCCGAAAAAAGGCGGAGTCCGACCGACCCCGCCCTACTGTCAATTACATATTGCCGATATTATTCTTCGTCATCGTCTTCTTCGTCAACAATTTCGATTTCGTCAATAACGTTACCGCAGTTGGGACAAACAAGCTCCGCGTCCTCGTCGTCAAGAATATCCTCGCCGAATCTGAAAATTTCTCCGCATTCGGGGCACTCGATTTCATAAACGTCATCCTCGTCGTCAAGGTCGTCGTAAACATCGCATCCCTCGCACGGATTGCAGTCTTCGCAGAGTGAATCATCATCGTAAAGAATCATTTCAACATCCGAAAGATCCTCGTCGAGAACGTCGATGGCGTCCGAAAGCTCGTCAATCGCGCTTTCGAGAACCGTAAGCTCGTCGTCGGCGTCGGAAACCGTCAATGCCATGTCGTCGAGTACGTCGATGATTGCGTTGATTATCTTGGTTTCCTTCTTGTCCGCTTCAAGCTCAAGTCCCTCTGCAAGACCCTTGAGATATGCTGTTTTTTCCGTAAGCGTCATAATAATTTCCTCCTGTTCCTCCCGTATGCACGGGGACTGTAAATATATTGATAAGAGAAAAAGCCGTGTAAAAATGCCGAAACATTTTCATATCGTGTTTCGGCAGATTTTTAAATTCTTATGCTCTTGACATGTACTCGCCGGTTCTCGTGTCAACCTGAATCATTTCGCCTTCATTGATGAAAAGGGGAACTTTAATTTCAACGCCTGTTTCGAGAGTAGCGGGCTTAAGAGTGTTGGTAGCGGTATCGCCCTTGAATCCGGGGTCGGTCTTGGTAACCTCAAGGGTTACGAAGTTGGGGGGCTCTACGCCAAAAACCTTGCCTTTGTAGGAGAGAATACGGCAAACCATATTTTCCTTAACGAACTTGAAGTTGTCGCTTAAATCCGACTCGTTGATGGGGATAAGCTCATAACTCTCAGGATCCATGAAGTAGTAAAGGTCGCCGTCAGAGTAGGAATACTCCATCTCTTTTCTTTCAATAAAAGCGGTGGGGAACTTGTCTGTTGGGTTGAAGGTTCTTTCTACAACCGCTCCTCCGATAACGTCTTTTATCTTAGTGCGGACGAATGCCGCGCCCTTGCCGGGCTTAACATGCTGGAATTCGATGATCTGATAAACGTTGCCTTCCATTTCGAAGGTAACGCCGTTTCTGAAGTCACCTGCTGATACCATAAGTAATTTTCCTCCAAATATTATAACTTACCTTTATAATATAATATATTTCTCTGCGTATTTCAAGAGATTTTTTAATTTTAACGTAAAATAATGAGTTCTTTTGGCGATGAAGCAAGGTCAACGTTCCCGTTTTCGGTTACGAGAAGCATATCCTCAATTCTTACGCCGAATTGTCCGGGGATATAAATGCCGGGTTCGTCGGTTATGACGTTTCCCGCGCTGAGAACCGCGTCCGAACGCGGACTTACAAACGGATACTCGTGAATTTCGATTCCCACGCCGTGCCCTGTGCCGTGTCCGAAGCAGTCTGCGTATCCCGCGTTTTTGATAACGTTTCTTGCGGCGGCGTCGGCTTCTCTGCACGTAACGCCCGCCTTAACGGTTTTTAATACCTCGTTGTGAGCGGAAAGCACGGTATTGTATACCTCCCGCTGCTTTTCGCTGACATGTCCCATTGCGACTGTTCTTGTCATATCCGAATGATATCCGTTTACGACGGCTCCGAAGTCAAACGTAACGAAATCGCCCGGTTTTATAACGTTTTCTCCGGGAACGCCGTGGGGCATGGACGTTTTTTTGCCGGCGACCGCAATCGTATCGAAGGACAGCGCCTCCGCCGTATGAGAGAGCATGTAAAAATCAAGCTCGAGCTGAACCTGTTTTTCCGTCATTCCGGTTTTCATGAAGCCGAGAATATGCAAAAACGCGTCCTCCGCTATCGACTGCGCCTGCCTGATACAGTTTATTTCATGCTCCGTTTTAACGCTCCTCAGAGAGTTTATAATCGTATCGAGCCTGTCATCGGAAATAAATTCAAACTCCTTGAGATGTTCGTTGTGTTTTAAGTTGTTAAAACGCGTGAGAGTCATTCTGCCCGATTCGACCGCGACTGTTTTAACGCTATTTCTTTTAAAAAGTTCGCCGAGCTGTTTATACTGCTCTCTGCCTTCCTCGGTTTTACAACAGTCAACCGAGTTTTTCGCCGCCTCGATATAGCGCGAATCCGTATAAAAAACGCACTCGTCCGAGCATACGGCGAGAACTCCGTCCGACGCGGGGAAGGCCGTGAAATAACGTCTGTTTTCCTCTGAGAGTATTATTGCCGCGTCGATTCCGTTCTCTTTCATAAGCGTCTGCAAAACGTCAATATTCATCGTTAAGACCTCTCATTTTGGGATATTCGTTTTTGTATAATTCAATAAATTCGCGTTCCTTTTCCCGCCGTCTTTTGAATTTAGACGCAAAAAGTATCTCCGGCGCGGTCGGATCGACTTTTATTGAAATAACGCCCGCTCTGTTCGCCGCTGCGATATCGTAAAAAAGCTGATCGCCGATAAACGCAAATTTGTCCGGCGAAACACCCGTGTAGTTTAATCCCGCGAGAATTTTTTTCGGAGACGGTTTCCTTGCGAGCGCAAAGCTTTTTATTTTGAATTTGCGTCCTATGAATTTTGCCCGCAGGTTGTTGGTATTTGAAATAAAAACAAGTCTGAATCCCGCTTCTCTGAGCGAATTAAGCCATTCCTTAACGCCGGGCAGGGGGGTCGGAGTCATGTCGAACACTGCGGTGTTGTCAAGATCGATTCCGACAGCCTCGACGCCTATGGAGTTTAAAAAGCCCGGAGTAATATCCGCCGCTCGGTGAAAATAATAATTCGGGATTGCTTCGTTCATAAAACCGACGTTCTCCTTTTTTGTAACCGCCGAGTTGATAATCGGCGGCCGTTTTAAAAATAAATACGGACTTCACAGCTGAAGCCCGTATCTTCTGAACATTATTTGTATTTACGCTTACGGGCTGCCTCTGACTTCTTCTTTCTCTTTACAGAAGGCTTCTCGTAGTGCTCTCTCTTACGGACTTCCTGGATAACTCCGTCACGCGAGGTCTGACGCTTAAAACGTCTGAGAGCGCTGTCCAATGATTCATTTTCTTTAACCTTAATCTGGCTCACTGTATTCCCTCCCTCCGCATTTTACCGCAGGGGTATTCACAATTTATACAGCGTTATGTCATAAAACGTTCGCTGATACCTTGACATTATATAGCATGCGTCCGATTATGTCAAGAGCAAATTTTGTGTTTTTTATTTCTTTCGTGTTTTTTCGGAGTTTTTTTCTTTTAAAGAGGGAATATTATTCGCTTTTAAGCCTCTTTTGCCTCGACGCATTTTGTATTAAAAAGAGACTCCGCCTCGTTGTATGTAATTCCGAAAATATATGCTATGTCGCCGAATACCGTTTTTTTGATATCGTTAATAAGAATATCGTCGGCGCTGCGGGGACTTTTGCCCGCTTTTATACGTCTGTTTCTGTTTGACAGCATGCCGAACAGAATGTAAATCGCGGTTTCGCAGGAACCGGAATTGAGCATTTCTCTGAATCTGCCGTTTCTCTCGGTTTCGTCGTTTATCCACACCTCGGAAACTCTCTCCGGATGGTCGAGAGCGTCGGCTATATCGCCGCGTTCGGGCACGGGGCTTATTCTCGATGTGAGCGCGCCGTTATCCGCGGGAACGTAGATTTTGCTCCCCTTTTCGCCGACGGGGGACAGCACGAAATAATCTGCGCTTATGTCTGAGAATTTATGCCGTATCCTGTCTGAAACCACACATATCCCGTTCGCTCCGTACCGTACTGCGTCTCCGATATTGAATCGAATTGATTTATCCATTTCTTTCGACCTCCTGTTTGTTTGATATGTACATTATAACATATTTTTAACATAATTTATATAGGCAAACCGTACAAACTTGATGTCCGGCTCAAATATATACTTTTGTAAAAAACTGCAATATAATATGTATACAATAATCCGTCTGCGGCAAAGAACTATTCATAATCACAGACTATTTTCATAAGTTTGCACAATTGAACGTTTCAAAATCTTACCTTTTTCAAATTAAAATGTGTAAAACATACAAAAACCGTTCTTGTATGCCGATACCCTTTAAGCAAGCAAACAAAAATACAATTAAACGTCTGTTTTCATTGCATTTCGTATGCGTTTGTGATAAAATTAACAATGAAAAAGGTTGACGATTTTTAACCTGAATCATTATTTTAGGAAGGTGCTTTAAAATGGCAAAGTGTATCGTAGGCTGGAAGCTTCTCCACGATTTCATGGTAGACGCTTTCAATGGTGTCGGCGTGCCCAGAGAGGACTGTGAAACTGTTGTCGATGTAATTCTCGAATCGGACAGACGCGGTATCGAATCGCACGGCTGCAATCGTTTCAAACCCATTTACATTGACAGAATCGAGGCGGGTATTCAGAATCCTGTTACGAATTTTGAAATTGTAAAGGAAACCGAGACGACGGCTGTTGTCGACGGTCACGACGGTATGGGTCAGGTCATCGGACACAAGGCGATGCAGATGGCTATAGACAAGGCTAAAAAATACGGTATGGGTATGGTTGCTGTCCGCAATTCGTGCCATTACGGTATCGCGGGTTATTATGCAACCATGGCGACAAAGGCCGGATGCATCGGTATTACCGGTACTAACGCCCGTCCCTCTGTTGCGCCCACGTTCGGCGTTGAGGGTATGTTCGGAACAAACCCCCTTACCATCGGTATTCCCACCGATGAGGATTTTGATTTTATTATAGACTGCGCGACTTCCATTACGCAGAACGGTAAGATTGAGTATTATGCAAGAATCGACGAGCCGGTTCATCCCGGTACGATTATCGACATTGACGGCAATCCCGTTTCGGGTGACGCGGGTGTTGCTCTTAAAAAGATCAGACAGGGCACCGCGGCTCTTACCACTCTCGGCGGTATCGGAGAGGCTCTCGGCGGATACAAGGGTTACGGCTACGCTATGGTTGTAGAGCTTCTTTCCGCGGTTCTTCAGGACGGCAATTACGGAAAGGCTCTCGACGGCAAGGATGAGAACGGAAAGCTCGTTCCCTATCATCTCGGACATTTCTTTATCGCAATCGATACGGACCATTTCCTCGGTCAGGAGCTTACGAGAAAGAAAGCGGGAGAGATTATCAGAAGCGTCCGTAATTCCAAGAAGGCTCCCGGACAGGAACGCATCTACTCCGCAAACGAGAAGGAGTGGGAGATATGGCTCAGCCGTAAGGACAGCGGAGTGCCCATTAACGACTCCGTTCAGGCAGAGATGATTAAGGTTCGCGATCAGCTCGGACTTACGCAGTATAAGTTCCCGTTTGAGGACTGATTAAAATTGACGCTTTATGCTCCGGGGTGCGATTGCGCCCCGGAGCGGAGGCGGGATATTTGCCGAAGAGAGGCGCGCACACCCGCCGTATTATTATGACGTTTTAATTTAATATAAGGGCGCGTTATGCCCGGCTCCCTTCGGCAAACAGACAGAATTTCGGCTTAAAAATAAAGCCGGATTTTGCTATATTAATAAATATTTTAATTATATAAAGGAAGAAAGGATCTTCATCATGGATTACCGTATCGAACATGATTCAATGGGCGAGGTTAAAGTCCCCGCAGACAAGTATTGGGCGGCTCAGACTCAGAGAAGCTTTCAGAATTTCAGAATAGGCGTTGACCACGAGACAATGCCGCGTGAAATTACTCACGCGTTCGGCGTTCTTAAAAAAGCGGCCGCTATGGCTAACAGCAAATTAAAGCCCGAGAAAATGACAGCGGAGAAGCTTGACGCAATAAGCAGGGCATGCGACGAGGTTATGTCGGGCGCGCTTAACGAGCATTTCCCTCTTGTCGTATGGCAGACGGGAAGCGGTACGCAGTCAAACATGAATGCAAACGAGGTTATCGCAAACAGGGGCAACGAGATTGCCGGCAGGAAAATTCTTCATCCCAACGACGACGTTAATATGAGCCAGTCGTCAAACGATACATTCCCCACCGCAATGCATATCGCCGCTGTAATTGGTATCGAGGACAAGCTTATCCCCGCAGTTGACGTTCTTATCGAGACGTTTAAGAAGCTCGAAAAGGATCACGAGGGCATTGTAAAGTGCGGACGTACCCATCTTCAGGACGCTACGCCCATTAAGTTCTCTCAGGAGATCAGCGGCTGGAGAAATATGCTTGAGAAAGACAAATCCATGCTTGAACTTGCGCTTCCCGGACTTAAGGAGCTTGCTCTCGGCGGTACGGCGGTCGGCACGGGACTTAATGCTCCCAAGGGCTTTGACGTTAAGGTTGCCGAGGCTGTTTCCGAGATTACCGGCAAGCAGTTCAAAACGGCGGAAAATAAATTCCATGCTCTTACCTCCAAGGATGAGATTGTATTCGCTCACGGAGCGGTCAAGGCTCTTGCCTGCGACATGATGAAGATTGCAAACGACGTAAGATGGCTTGCTTCAGGTCCGAGAGACGGCCTCGGAGAGATTTTCATTCCCGAAAACGAGCCCGGTTCGTCGATTATGCCCGGCAAGGTTAATCCGACTCAGTGCGAAGCCGTTACCATGGTGGCCGTTCAGGTTATCGGAAACGACGTTGCCGTAGGTATGGCCGCTTCTCAGGGCAACTTTGAGCTTAACGTATTCATGCCCGTATGTATTTATAATTTCCTTCAGTCGGTAAGACTTCTTTCGGACTGCATTCTTTCGTTTAATAAAAACTGCGCCGTAGGTATCAGGGCCAACAAGGAGAAGATGGACTATAACCTTCATCATTCGCTTATGCTCGTTACCGCTCTCAATCCCTATATCGGTTATGAGAACGCCGCGAAAACGGCAAAGAAGGCTTATAAAGACAATATCTCTCTTAAAGAGGCATGCGTAGAGCTTGGATTCCTTACTTCGGAGAGATTTGACGAGGTATTCCATCCCGAACAGATGGTCTGATAAAAACAACCCGGAGGTTTTTATATGAAATTCAGTTATTACCCCGGATGCACGCTTAAAAACAAGGCTTCCGAGCTTGATTTGTACGCAAGAAAATCCGCGGATGTTCTGGGCGTTACGATGGAGGAGCTTGAGGAATGGCAGTGCTGCGGAGCCGTTTATCCCCTTGCAAAGGACGAGATTACGACAAAGCTCTCGTCCGTAAGGGCTCTCGTTTCGGCAAGAGACAAGGGAAACGATCTGCTCACGCTGTGCTCGGCGTGTCATCATGTTATAAAGATGGTTAACAACGATATGCTCACCGACGGGGATATCCGTACGAAGGTAAACAATTATCTTGGTCTTGACGTTCCCTATGAGGGAGAAACGAAGGTCGTTCATTATCTCGAAATGCTCCGCGACAGCGTTGGATTCGACGAAATAAAGAAAAAGGTTGTAAAGCCTTTAAAGGGCGTTAAAATCGCTCCCTACTACGGATGTCTTTTATTAAGACCGTCCGGTGTTATGGCGTTTGATAATCCTGAGAATCCGACGATTATGGAGGACTTTATAAAGGCTGTCGGAGCAGAGCCCGTTCTTTATCCCTACAGAAACGAGTGCTGCGGAGGCTACACCGTTGCCGAGGATAAGAAGATAGCGCAGAATAAATGCAACGATATTCTCGCCTCCGCTGTCGGCAAGGGCGCGGATATGGTTATAACGGCATGTCCTCTGTGTATGTATAATTTAAGCAAAAACGGCACGGATTTCGACGTTCCCGTCCGTTACTTCACCGAGATACTCGCCGAGGCTCTCGGATTAAAAGACGAATAAGGAGGCGCCCTAATGATAAACGAAAAGGAAACGGCTCAAAGAGTTATTGAGATCAGCGGCGTCAACCCGAGGAAATGTATGAAATGCGGTAAATGTTCCGCCTCCTGTCCGTCGTATGACGAGATGGAGTATCATCCCCATCAGTTTGTCGATATGATAGACAAAGGTCAGGTTGAGAAACTGCTTGATTCCGAGTCTCTTTACAAATGTCTTACGTGCTTTGCGTGTATAGAGAGATGTCCCAGAGGCGTCGAGCCCGCAAGGCTTATAGAGGCTGTCCGTCTTGTTAAAATAAGACAGCAGGGACAGAATCATCTCAAAGCCGATATGATCCCCGATATTCTTGATGACGATATGCCGCAGCAGGCTATTGTCAGCGCATTCAGAAAGTACAGCAAATAATACGAATTGGAAGTGAATCAAGTGCAAAGAATAGGCGTATTCGTATGTTGGTGCGGAAGCAACATCGCCGCAACGGTCGACGTTAAGCGCGTCGCCGAAGCCGTAAGAGGCGAACAGGGCGTCGTATTTTCGACCGACTATCAGTATATGTGTTCCGAGGCAGGTCAGTCGATTATTAAAAATGCCGTAAAGGAACACGGCCTTACCGGTATCGTCGTTTGCTCGTGCTCTCCGAGGATGCATGAGGCGACGTTCAGAAAGACAGCCGCTGCCGCGGGTCTTAATCCATATATGGTTGAAATAGCAAACATTCGAGAGCAGTGCTCTTGGATTCATAAGGATATTGCCGCCGGTACGGCAAAGGCGATAATTCTCGCAAAAGCCGCCGTAGCGAAGGTTAATCTTAACGCTCCTCTTATCGCGGGTGAAAGCCCCGTTACAAAACGTGCGCTTGTTATAGGCGGCGGAATAGCCGGTATTCAGACCGCTCTCGATATAGCGGACGCCGGATATGAGGTGGATATAGTCGAAAAATCACCGACAATAGGCGGAAAAATGGCTCAGCTTGATAAGACGTTCCCGACGCTCGACTGCGCGGCGTGTATCCTGACGCCGAAAATGGTTGAGGCGGCTCAGAACGAAAAGATAAAACTCTTTACATATTCCGAGGTTGAAAAAGTAAAGGGATTTGTCGGTAATTTCGATGTTACAATAAGAAAGAAAGCAAGAAGCGTAAACGAGGAGCTTTGTACCGGATGCGGAGTTTGCACGGAAAAATGTCCCTCGAGAAAGGGCAGGAACGAGTTTAACCTTGGTCTTAACACGAGAGGCGCAATCTATATCCCGTTTGCGCAGGCTATCCCCAACGTTCTCGTTATCGACAGGACGCAGTGCATTAAATTCAAAACGGGCAAGTGCGGACTTTGTCAGATGAACTGTGCCGCAAAAGCGATTGATTTTTCGCAGCAGGATGAGTTTGTTGAGAGAAATTACGGCGCTATCGTCGTCGCCACGGGCTTTAATCCCATCAAGCTCGATAAATTCGAGGAGTTCGGATACTCCATGTATCCGGACGTTGTAACGTCGCTTGAACTTGAACGTATAATGAACGCCGCCGGTCCGACAAAGGGTCATTTCGAGAGACCGTCCGACCATACTCAGCCTAAGAAGATTGTATTCGTACAGTGCGTAGGTTCGAGAGATACATCCGGATGCGGTAAGGAATACTGCTCCAAGATATGCTGTATGTATACCGCAAAGCACGCAATGCTTTTACGCGAAAAATATCCCGATACCGAGGTTTACGTTTTCTATATTGACGTAAGAACCCCCGGTAAGAATTTCGACGAATTTTACAGAAGAGCCGTTGAGCAGTACGGCGTACATTATATAAAGGGTATGGTCGGCAAGGTTACGGACGACGGAAAAGGTCAGCTTGTGGTTCAGGCTTCGGATCTTATAGCGAACGAACAGCTTAAAATCAAGGCCGATATGGTTGTTCTTGCGGCCGCCATCGAACCCGACCCGACGGCAAGAAGTCTCGGAACGATGCTTACCGCAAGTATGGATACAAACGATTTCTTTACGGAAGCGCATCCCAAGCTTCGTCCCGTAGAAAGTCCCACGGCGGGCGTATTCCTTTCGGGAGTTTGTCAGGGTCCCAAGGATATACCCGAAACGGTATCTCAGGCGGGCGCGGCCGCGGCAAAGGTCATCGGACTGCTTGCCAAGGATAAGCTAACATGCAATCCCTGCGTTGCAAATTCGGATACTCTCGTATGCAACGGCTGCCGTCAGTGTGAAAAGGTATGTCCGTACGGCGCAATTTCATATGAAGAAAAGGAAGTTTTAAGAGGAGATGTCAGGATCGTCGCCGTCGTTAATCCCGCTGTCTGTCAGGGCTGCGGCGCATGTACGGTAACATGTCCGTCGGGCGCGATGGATCTTAAGGGCTTTACATCAAGACAGATTATGGCGGAGGTGGACGCGATATGCAGATAAATGAAGAAAACAAAGAATTTACCCCGCTTATAGTTGCGTTCTGCTGTAACTGGTGTTCATACGCGGGAGCGGATCTTGCCGGAACGGGCAGACTTTCTTATCCCGCAAACGTTAAAATAGTAAGAGTTCCGTGTTCGTGCCGTGTAAATCCCACGTTTATTTTAAGGGCGTTTCAGCGCGGAGCGGACGGAGTTATCATCTGCGGATGCCATCCCGGAGACTGTCACTACACGTCGGGAAATTATTTTGCAAGACGCCGTATGACCCTGCTTTTCAGCATGCTTGATTATCTCGGAATTGAGAGAGAGCGTACAAGAGTCGAGTGGGTATCCGCCGCGGAGGGTGCAAAATTCGCCGCTACGATGAATGATTTTGCCGCCAAAATCCATGAACTCGGAGAAAACAAAAGGTTAGGTGATCTCAGATGCAGGTAATGACGGACGTACTCGTAAAAAGAGCGAAAGAGATGTTGACTTCCGGCGAGGCGGCGAGAGTTTTCGGCTGGGGTCACGGCGAATTCGGCTATGATACCACGCCTGCGCTGTTTGAGGATGCGGAGAGTCTCGGCGGATTCGTATACGACGGATTCTGCGGCGCGAATATAAGCAAGTATCTTATTGCCGAGTCAAAAAAGGAAGGCAGAACGCTTGCATTTTTAAAGCCGTGCGACACCTACAGCTTCAATCAGCTTGTTAAGGACAACAGAATAAAAAAAGAAAATATATATGCCGTCGGAATCCCCTGCGCGGGCAAGGTTGATATCGACAAGATAAAGGCGCAGGGCGTCAGCGGAATTATTTCGGTTGACGAGGGCGATAAGGATATCACCGTCAAAACCGTTTACGGCGATAAAACGTTTGTAAAGGCGGACGTTCTTCTTGACAAATGCTATGCCTGCAAGGGCAAGGAGCACAAGGCGGGCGATGAATTTATCTCCCCGGAATTGAGCGAGGATACGACGAACGGCGATAAATACTCCGTTGTAAACGAGCTTGAGAAAATGACTCCGGACGAAAGATTTGCGTTCTGGCGTTCACAGCTTTCCAAATGTATCCGCTGCAATGCGTGCCGTAACGTATGTCCCGCATGCTCGTGCCTTAAATGCGTATTCGATAACGATAATTCCGGTATTGCTTCAAAGGCGAATGCGGACGATTTCGAGGAGAATATGTTCCATATCATACGTGCGTTCCATGTTTGCGGAAGATGTACCGACTGCGGCGAATGCTCGAGAGTATGTCCTCAGCATATTCCGCTTCATCTTCTCAACAGAAAATTCATTAAGGATATGAACGAGCTTTACGGCGAGTATCAGGCAGGCGAGGACGATTCTTCGCGTCCGCCTCTGCTTACGTATACGAAAACCGACGCCGAGCCTTCAATCGTTTACGAGAGAGGAGGAGACAAGTAATGAAAAAGGTTTCGCTCGATAAATTAAACGAGCTTTTCTCGGCTCTCTCATCGGACGGTGCTGTTTACGCTCCTGTCAGACGGGACGAAAAAGATGTTTATTTTTCAAAATGGACTCCCGGCGCCGAGGTTGATTTGTCCGTCCTCAAAACATCTAAATCCGCAAAGGATCTTTTCTTCCCGCAGGTTGAGGATATCGCCTCGTTTAAAACCGAGGGCAAAAAAATTTCCGTTATTGCGGGTACTCCGGACGGTGAGAAGTTTACCGTTTTCGGGGTAAGAGCGTGCGATGCGCGGAGCTTCTCGATTCTCGACAAGGTTTTTCTTGCGGATCCGGTTGACCCGTATTACAAAGCAAGACGGGATAATTCAACAATTATATCTCTTGCATGCCCCGCTGCGGAGGAAACATGTTTCTGTCAGGCGTTTTCGATTGACCCGTCATCGCCGGAGGGCGACGTTACGGCGTGGGTAAAGGACGGAATCCTCTACTGGCAGTCGAATACGGATAAGGGCGCACAAGCCGAGAAAAAGGTTTCGTCTTTGCTTGAGGACTGCGATGAAACGGCTGTAGACGAGGCAAAGAAACAGACAAAGGATATTATGTCGAAACTGCCTCTTTCAAAGCTTGATCTTTCGTATTTTACTCCCGATAAGCTTCTTTGTGTATTTAATTCTCCAAAGTGGACTTCTCTTTCAAAGGCGTGTCTTGGATGCGGTACGTGTACTTTCGTATGTCCGACGTGTCAGTGCTATGACGTAAGGGATTTTGACTGCGGAAATAAAATTCAGAGATTCCGCTGCTGGGATTCGTGCATGTATTCGGACTTTACGAAAATGGCTCACGGCAATCCGAGAAAATCGCAGGTTGAGCGTTTCAGACAGAGATTTATGCATAAGCTTGTATATTTCCCCGCCAACAATAACGGCGAATACGGCTGCGTCGGCTGCGGAAGATGTCTTTCAAAGTGTCCGATATCAATGAATATTGTTAAAGTAATCAAAGCATTGGGGGCGGAAGAAAAATGAGTAATTACGAATCGCTTGTCCCGTCTGTCGGCGTCGTTACCGATATCAGACAGGATACACCGGACGTCAAGACATTCAGAGTCGTAGGCTCTGACGGCAAAAAACCTTTCGTCCACATTCCCGGACAGTGCGCGATGCTCTCAATTCCCGGAGTCGGAGAGGCAATGTTCTCAATCACGTCGTCACCGACTGTTGAGGAATATATGGAGTTCAGCATTAAAAAATGCGGATGTCTTACGGACTGGCTTCACCGTATGGAAACAGACCAGGAGATTCTTATACGAGGACCGTACGGCAACGGCTTTCCCGTTGAAACCGATTTCAAGGGCAAGGATCTTCTTTTTATCGCCGGCGGTATAGGACTTGCTCCGCTTCATTCCGTTATAAATTATGTCCGTCATTTCCGTTCAAACTACGGAAAGGTCGATATTGTTTACGGCTCGAGAAGCGCGGACGATCTCGTTGATTATAAAGAAATTATCGACGAGTGGTGCAACGAGGACGGTATTAACGTTTACCTTACAATCGACAGAGAGCAGGACGGCTGGGACGGTCACGTAGGATTTGTTCCCAACTATGTCAAGGAGCTTAATTTTGATACGAATAAGACCGCGATAATCTGCGGTCCGCCTATCATGATTAAATTTACGCTCGCCGGACTTACGGAGCTTGGTTTTGAGAAAACGCAGGTCTTTACGACTATGGAGCTTCGCATGAAGTGCGGAGTAGGCAAGTGCGGAAGATGCAATATCGGTTCAAAATACGTCTGCAAGGACGGCCCGGTTTTCCGCTGCGACCAGCTCGACGAGCTTCCTAACGAATATTGATAAGGGGATAACGAAATGGATAATATGGTCAATATATATTTATTCGGCAAAAAGTACACCGTTCCGTCGAATCTTACGATTATGACGGCGATGGAGTATGCCGGTTATCAGCTCGTCCGCGGCTGCGGCTGCCGTAACGGTTTCTGCGGCGCATGCGCGACGATTTACAGAATTAAGGGACATCAGGAGCTTAATGCGTGTCTTGCGTGCCAGACTCAGGTCGAGGAGGGCATGTATGTAGCGACGCTTCCGTTCTTCCCTCTCGTAAAGCAGGTTTACGATATCGAGAAGATAAAGCCCGAGCAGATGGTTATGATGCAGCTTTATCCCGAGATTTACAGCTGCGTCGGCTGCAATGCGTGTACCAAGAGCTGTACGCAGGGGCTTAACGTAATGCAGTATATCGCCTATGCTCAGAGAGGCGACTTCAAAAAATGTGCCGACGAGTCCTTTGACTGCGTAATGTGCGGAGTTTGTTCGTCAAGATGCCCCGCAGGCATTTCGCATCCTCAGGTTGCCATGCTTGCAAGACGTCTTAACGGCAAGTATCTTGCGCCTAAGACGGAGCATTTGGAAAACAGAGTTAAGGAAATAAATAACGGGGACTTCAAGGAGCTTCTTGAATCTCTCATGAACAAGCCGATTGACGAGCTTAAAGAGCTTTACAATCACAGAGAAATAGAAAAGTAAGGAGGCGGTCAGAATGTATACTCAGGAAATGATTGAATCAATGAAAAAGGTCGCCGCTAACCGGGAGGCTAACGCTGCTCTTGAGCCGAGACGTATGACTGCCGAGGAAAAGGATACGCTTCTTGCAACGTATCATCCCGACTATAAGCAGGACGAGTTCAGAGTTCTTACGGTAGGAGCAAACAAGGGAGATAAGGTTCCCACGGAGCTGTGCGGTCTTTTGCAGGCCGATTCGAGAGTTAAGGATATGAAAATCGACCTCGAACGTCCCGATTATGATACCGACGTTCTTATCATAGGAGGCGGCGGAGCGGGCGCAAGCGCCGCTATCGAGGCAAATAATACAGGCGCGGACGTTATGGTTGTTACGAAGCTTCGTATGGGCGACGCAAATACCATGATGGCCGAGGGCGGAATCCAGGCGGCGGACAAACCCAACGATTCTCCCGCAATTCATTATGTCGACGCGTTCGGAGGCGGACATTTTGCCGCAAAGCCGGAGCTGCTTTATACGCTTGTAACCGAAGCTCCCGAAGCTATTCAGTGGCTCAACGATCTCGGAGTTGAGTTTGACAAAGCTCCCGACGGAACGATGCTCACGACCCACGGCGGAGGAACGTCGAGAAAGAGAATGCACGCCGCCAAGGATTATTCCGGCATGGAAATAATGCGTACGCTCAGAGATGAGGTTCTCAACAGAGGTATTCCCGTTGTCGACTTTACAGCAGCAATAGAGCTTATACTTGACGAAAACGGCAAGGCGGCGGGCGCTGTTCTTATGAATATGGAAACAAAGGAAATTCTTGTCGCAAAGGCAAAGACCGTTATTATCGCAACGGGCGGAGCGGGCAGACTTCATTATCAGGGTTTCCCGACCTCGAATCATTACGGCGCAACGGCCGACGGACTTGTTCTCGGCTACAGAGCCGGCGCGAAGCTTCTCTATGCGGACACTCTCCAGTATCATCCCACGGGCGCGGCATATCCGGAGCAGATTTTCGGTGCGCTCGTTACGGAAAAGGTTCGTTCGATAGGCGCGAAGCTTATTAACGTTGACGGAGAGGCGTTTATGCATCCTCTTGAGACAAGGGATGTTTCGGCGGCTTCGATTATACGCGAATGCTCCGACAGAAACAAGGGCGTTCACACAGGCTCGGGCGTGGGCGTATGGCTCGACACTCCGATGATTGAGGTTAAGAACGGCGAGGGAACTATCGAAAAGAGAATCCCCGCAATGATGCGTATGTTTGCAAAATACGGTATCGATATAAGAAAAGAGCCCATACTCGTTTACCCGACCCTTCATTATCAGAACGGCGGACTTGATATCAATTCCGACTGCATGACGGGAGTTGAAAATCTTTATGTCGCGGGCGAGGCTGTCGGAGGAATTCACGGCAGAAACCGTCTTATGGGCAATTCTCTTCTCGATATTATCGTTTTTGGCAGAAACGCAGGACGCAATGCGGGCAATAAGTCCAAGGACGTGACGACGGGAAAGCTTACGCTCAAACATGTTGACAGGTTTGAAAAAGAGCTTGCCGACGCGGGAATTAAGCCCGAAATCGTATCGCCCAAGCTTCTGCCCGATTATGCGAGAAAGTAAGTTTTAAATTAAAATGCATGACCGGCGGCGCGGCGGCGAATGAATCTTCGCCGTACGCAAAAGCCTGCCGGTCTGTTTTTTGTATTAATAAAAGTTAATATTTCGGAGGAATTGTATATGAGTTTGTTTGGGGGAGTTATATCCGTACAGGGTATAACGTTTCTTATGTTTTCGGTTTTCTGCATAGCGGCCGTCGGTTACGCTTTGGGCAGAATAACGATTAAGGGTATCGACCTCGGTACCGCCGGCGTTTTTGTTATTTCTCTTGTTTACGGCATTCTTTTTTCAAATACGTTAAGCAGTACCGTTGTTCAAAAGCTGTCAGACGGAACGAGCGTGGATATCAGTTCCAACGCATTGAAAATAATCGAGAATCTGGGGCTTGTTTTCTTTGTAACTGCCGTCGGTTTTATTGCCGGCCCGAATTTCTTCAAAAATTTTAAAAAGAATTATAAATCCTATATTTTATTGGGAATTATTATAATCGCATCCGGCGCGCTTGCATGCATTCTCTGCTATTTTATAGGCAAATCGAGCGAGCCGAATCACGACCAGTTTGTAGCGATTCTTGTAGGTCTGCTGTCCGGCGCTCTTACAAGCACGCCTGCATTTTCGGCTTCAAAGGCGGCGGTTGTTTCGGAATATGAGGGCGCAGTTTCCGTAGGCTACGGTATCGCATATCTTTTCGGCGTTATCGGCGTGGTTCTTTTCGTTCAGCTTATGCCCAAAATCATGAAGGCGGATATGAGTAAGGAACGCGAAAAAATAATGCTTGTAGATACGGGCTCGAAAAAAGAATATAAGGGAAACCTGCTTCAGATGGACGGCTTCGGACTTATGCCGTTTGCTCTTGCCGTTTTAATAGGTATTGTCGTTGGAAGTATTAAGATTCCGCTTACCTCAAAAGGGCTTTCGGGAACGACATTTTCACTTACAACGACCGGAGGAACGCTTATTACGGCGTTGGTGTTCGGTCATTTCGGTCATTTCGGCAGGGTAAATATGATGCCTGATAAAAAGGTTCTCGAAACCTTCCGCGAACTCGGTCTTATGCTTTTCCTTATCGGCGCGGGTGTAAGCGGAGGCGCAAGATTCATTGAATACTTTAAGGGAATTTACTTTGTTTACGGAATGATTATGACGATTGTTCCCATGATTATCGGCTTTCTGTTTGCGAAATTCGTTCTCAAATTACCGCTTCTCAATAACCTCGGTTCCATTACCGGCGGCATGACGAGTACGCCCGCTCTCGGAACTCTTATAAATACAGCGGGAACAGATGACGTAGCCTCGGCTTATGCTTCGACATACCCCATAGCTCTTATATCGGTTGTTCTTGCTTCGCAGTTTATTATAATGTGGCTGTAATTTAGGAGAAATAAGAATAATTCGGTAATACGGATAATTGAAAAATGAAACAGCGACTGTCGTTTATTACGGCGGTCGCTGCTTTTATGTCGAAAAAACAAAAAAAGTGTTGACAAAAATTGACGGGGGGGGGGGGTATAATGGCAAAAGACAAATAAGGATAAATTTGTCTCCTGTAAAACGACGGAGGACTTTCTATGAAATCAACACTTAAAAAATTTTTTTCTCTGACGATATCGATAGTTATCGTATTTGTTATTGCATCATTAACGGCAAACAGCAGTACGCTTTTTACAAACTCAATTAAAAGCGGTGCGGCTTACGTGCAAACCGATGAAAAACTGAAAAAAATAACCGTCATTCCGACAGATACCGATAATATAACCGTGGATAATATTTTGAATGCGGCAGATGGAAATATTGAACTGCCGGACGGAGAATCGATAAAAAATTCTGCAGAAATTATAATTGACAAGGAAAGCCATTTGCTTATAATAAAAGGCGACGTTGTTCCGGACGGAAAGATAACGGCAGGCGACGCGCGGGCGATTCTCAGAATTTCGGCAAGGCTCGATAATGCCGGCGATACGGTGCGTGAGGCGGCGGATCTTGATTCGGACGGAAAAATAACGGCATCGGAGGCAAGAGACGTGCTGAGATTTATTGCGAAACTCACAGATAGGCTTTTTAATTATTCTGAGGATGAATTCACTTCAACCGAAAAAGTGAGTGAGAGCGTAAAAGACGAAACCGACTCCCTGCCGAGCTTAACGCATACGAGGAAATCGACTGCGGAGGAAACGGAATCGAAAAAAACATCAGACGAGCACCGTACCGAGAATACGACGGCTGAAATCGAAACGCTGAAAAAAACAGAGCCGACAGCTGAAGTTATGACAGAAAAACAGATTGAAACGAACGCAGACGTTATGATAAAAAAGCGTCCAGAGACGACTTCGGAAATTACAACAAAAAAACATACCGAAACGACATCGGAAACTACAACAGAAAAGCGTTCCGAAACGTCTGCCGAAATTTCAACGCAAAAGCAGACTGTGACTTCCGCAGAATCAACAACTGTAAAAAAGTCCGAACCGACAGCTGAGGCTTCAAGCGAAAATCTTACCGAGCCTGCGTCGGAGACTGTGGCAGAAAAAAAACAGGAAACGAAATCCGAAACAAGGTTAACGACAGAATCCGCGTCAATTCGCGATTCTGAAAATACATCAGTTTCTTATGAAGAGGAGAGCAGTACCTCGGAAAGAGAAGATAATAAAATAATCTGGGTAGCTTTAGGCGATTCAAAAACCGATTTTGATAACAACGGCGTTTCAAGACCGGATAATTATCCGTACTGGATTGTAAAACGGAATCCGCAACTTGAGCTTATTAATTTAGGATCTGCGGGCGGAATGATTACCAACGAAAGAGTAAAAAATGCGGGTGATACGGAGATTTTATATTCGAGTATGTATAAAAAAGCAACGGAAATTAATGTAAAACCCGATATTATAACGGTTGCGGGAGGCTTTAACGATTGGAACTGGAGTGTGCCTCTCGGTGAATTTACAACGGATATATCGTCGTATGATACGAGTGCCGAGGCTAATATTGCAAATTCGGGAAATACTCTTCCCTTTAAAAATACGTTTTATGCGGGGGTATTCAGACTTGCCGGGTATTTGAAAACAGAATATCCCGATACTCCTATTCTGTGGATTACGCCCTGTCCGACAGCTGTTCGGAACGGAGGAGGCGCAAACGGACATGACGTAAATCAGCCGTTGTCGGCATATGTGCAGGCAGTAAAAGATGTGTGCGGTTACTTCTCGATTCCCGTATGCGACATGTCGGCTGAAACTACGGTACCGTATTACACACCCGAGGATTTGAAAAATTACTGGCGCAGTTCCGACGGTATTCACCCGAACGGAAAAGCGTCCGAGATATACAGTTTTAAAATAGAGGAATACATGAAAAAAGTGTATGAATCTTATGGATATGAATGGGATAATGAATAATAAAAAATCACCGCTTGTGCGCGTTCACAGGCGGTGATTTTGATATGCTTTATATTTTTTTATTTGTAAAGTTCGAGTACGGCGGATTCTATATCGTCCGCGACTTCGTCTATCGTTTTCGACGCGTCGATAATTTTTATATTTTCGTCGTCCTTAAGCATATCGATAACGTCGTAAAAGCGTGCGCGTATATCCGTAAGATACGGGATATTTTCATAAATTTCAATATCGTCAGAGCTTCTTGCGGAGCTGATTCTCCGCATGCTGACCTCAGGCGTGAGGTCGAGAAATATGCACAAATCGGGCTTTCTGATATCTTCGCAGCCGAGATTGAGATTTTTAAGCCATTCCATGCCGACGTCAACGCCCTGATAGGCAAGCGTGGAATAATAATATCTGTCGCACAGAACGGTTTCACCGCTGTTTAAATGCGCGGTTATACCGTCGTTCTGGTCTGTATTATGGTCGATTCTGTCGGCTGTAAAAACGGCGGCGCAGAGCGATTTTGCCGCAGGTCTGCCGGAGAGATATTCACGGCAAAGCTTTCCGTATGTGTTTTTTGTCGGTTCTGCGGTGCAGTGCGTTTTAATCAAGCGTTTTTCAAGCCTGTCGGATATAATTTTTATTTGAGTGGTTTTACCGCTGCCGTCGAGCCCCTCGATAACTATAAATTTAGAATCCATTTATTATTTTTCTCCAGTCAGTTTATATAATTCATTGCTTAATCTGCACAGTTCGTCCATTGTCAGAGCCTCGGCGCGGACATTTGCTTTAAGTCCCGCGTTTTCGAGTGCGGAATTTACAGTGTTTTTATCCAGTCCGAGTGCGGATGACAGTCCGTTCGCCGCTGTTTTTCTGCGCTGTGAAAAAGCTCCGCGGACGGTTTTGAAAAAGAATTTTTCATCCGCGATATCAAAATCCTTCGTTTTTCTTATATCAAGCCGAATAACCTCGCTGTCGACATTCGGCTCGGGCATAAAGCAGTCTCTCGGTACTTCAAAAAGCTTGCGCGCCTTTGCATAGTAATTTACCGCCGCCGTAACAGCGCCCGACTGTCTTGAGCCGACCTCGGCGCAGAGCCTTTCGCCCGCCTCGCGCTGAACCATGACCGTTACTGTTTTAAAATCGATTCGGCTTTCAAGCAGCATCATTATGACAGGCGATGTTATATAATAGGGGAGGTTCGCGCACACGCAAACGTCAGAGCAGTCCGGAAAATTGCCGTTAATAAGTTTTTTTAAGTCGATTTTCATAATGTCGGCGTTTATGACGTCGATGTTGTCAAAGGACGACAAAGTTTCGGAAAGTATGGGCAGAAGCCTTGTATCAAGCTCGACGGAAACGACCTTCTTTGCGCGTTTTGCAAGCTCCGCCGTGAGAACTCCTACGCCTACTCCAATCTCGATAACGCCTGAATTTTCAGTGATTCCGGACATTTGCGCCATGTTCGGACATACGTCCGGATTTATTATAAAATTTTGTCCGAGTCCTTTTGAAAATGAAAATCCGTGACGGGACATTATTTTTTTAATGACGTTTATATTTGTTAATTCGTACATATAATATATGATCCTTTATTTTTTAAGCTGCCGGATATCTTTTCCGACAAAATTGAGAGCCTGATATTCGCTTATAAGGCGTGATGTTACGCGGCGCGAATATCTTTTTTCAAGCTCTGCGGGCGTGAGATTTGTGCTTATTATGGTAGGCTTGCCGGTAAGCATACGGTTGTTTACGATATTATAAAAAACGGATACCGTAAACGACGTTGAAAATTCCGCGCCGAGGTCGTCGATTATCAAAAGATCGGAATCCGTTATGATTTCCTCAGTATTTTCATCGGATTTAAGGCGGTTGAAGTGTTCGTTTTCTATTCTCGAAAAAAACGATTGAGCCGAACCGTAAATGACGTTGTACCCTTTCTTTATTGCCTCTCCGGCTATGGCAAGAGACAGATGCGTTTTTCCAAGTCCGGTTTCGCCCATCATTATGAGACTGTATGAATCCATGCCGAAATCATCGGCGTATGATACGCAGTAATTGAAAATTTTACTCATAACGACGCGGTCGCCGCCCTCGTAAAAGCTTAAATCGAAGTCGTCGAATGAAGACAGCTTCAGCGGCGATGTTTTACTCAGCTGTTCCATTGCAATGTGCTTTAAAAGCTGTTTGTGACATGTGCAGATTCTGCCCTCGAAAAAGCCGGTGTCAGAGCATTTTTTGCATGTATACGGTGTTTCGAGATAGTCCTCCGGAAGCGACGCGTCCTTTAAAAGAGCCGCGATGTCCGATTGAGCTTTCAGATTGCAGCTGCGGAGTTTTTCTATATATTCTGCGGCGTTTTCACCCATTCCTATAACCTTGAGAACTCCGAATGCCGATTCCTTCATCCTTTTTTCAATTTCAAGATACTGCGGTTTCATCGAGGCAAGCGCGTCGCGGTGTTCGCGCTGAGTCATTTCCGCCTCGCTCTTTCTTTTTGCAAGCTCATCGCGGGCAAGCTCGAAAATTTTATTTCCGAACGGCATGTTTAATCACCTGCTTTTCTTTGTTTTTGTCGGTATATCCGCGGGATTGAACGCTTTTTCTATATCGTATGAAGCTTTGACTTCTGCGGATGCCGGAATTGTCGTTTTCTTTGCTTTTTCGGTCTTTTCGCGGAACTGTTCGTTGTGTTTTTCAATGTCGCCGACTGTTTTTAATCCTGAATTATGCCACGCCGTGAGCATGGTATCCATATATTTAAAATTGAGCTTTCCCGTTTTTTCCGTCATGCGCTCATATGCGTAATAAATAATCTGCGCGCCGTATCCGTATGTCTCGGACCATTTGAAAAGATATTCGCTCTGTTTGGACGTAGGTTTGGGATTATCAAGCCCCGTCATGACCTTAAGCTCGTTCCACAGCGAATTAACGTTTTCGAGCGCGGCAATTCGTTTCGCGGCTTTTTCAAATGTATCGATGTCGTTTTCCGCCCAATCTTCGCCTATCTTTTCTATGTAACGAACGCTTTTTTTTCCGACGGACTGCGCATATTCGCACAGCATGACGACAACCTCCGGAGGCAGGCCCTCATGATCCGTCAGATAGAGAAGGCTTGACTGCGTGTCATAGCCGAGTGTTCTGCCGAAAATTCGCTCAACCTCGTAAAACATACCGCGTATATCGCGGCTTTCCGTAATTCTTGCCGCAATCTGTTCGTGGGTCGGTCTGACGGCCGGAGGCATGGTATGCTCGGGCTGTTCCAGAGTTCGTTGTGAAGCAGCGTACGGTTTTTCGTTTTTATCACTGTTTTTCTCGGTCGTTTCGGCGGACGTTTGAATATTTTTAAAGAAGGACGTCTGACCCGATTTCTCGATTGTCAAAACGGGGGAGTATTCGTCTTTCGACTGATTATTGACGTTGCCGAATTTATTTGAAGGTTCGCCGAGACTTATGATCCCCGCCTCAATCCAATACTGAAGCGCGTCGGAAATGTCCGCGCACGGTATTCCAAGCGCGGACGAAACGTCTTGAATTTCGGGCTTCTCCGCGCTGTGACGGAAAATCCACAGCAGGACTTTGAGCTGAACCGCGCCTGCAAGGCGTATATGCTTGTCCGCAACCGATGCCGGCAGTACAAAAACCGAGTTGTACGCGGACGGATTAATTGTTATCATTTATAAAACTCCGATTACTTTTTTCCTGTAGAGCCGAATCCGCCCGCGCCCCTGTCTGTTTCGTCAAGCTCGTCGGCAATCTGTATTTCGGGGAGTGTGACGGGCGCGATTACAAGCTGTGCGATTCTGTCGCCCGGCTCGACGGTGTAAGGAGTATCGAATTGATTTACGAGGCCGCAAATAATCTCTCCGCGGTAGTCGGAATCTATAACGCCGACGCAGTTTGCGGGAGCGACGCCGTGTTTTATCGCAATTCCGCTCCTTGCGTAAACAAAAGCGGCGTATTCGGGACTTTCAATTTGAATTGCAATTCCCGTATGAATTTTCTTACATTCGTGCGGATTTATCGTAACGCTTTCGCTTTCCGCCGAACAGAGATCCATTCCCGCGCTTCCGCTCGTTGCACGGGAGGGGATTACGGCGTTGTCATTTAACTTTTTTATTTTAAGTACAGGCATATTTTTATTCTCCGTTTTTGTCGTCTTCGGGAAGCTTTTTGCTCTTTTTAAGCTTCATATTTTCGCGTTTGAGCGTATCTCTCTGCGTTTTTGCTTTTGCCGCGTCTTCGAGGCTTTCCTTTAAACGTTCTCTGAGTTCTTCGCATTCTTTCTGAGCCTTATGAAAAGAATCCGCGTATTCCAGGCTTAAAAGCACAGTTGCCTGCGCGTCCGTTATAAAACGCGAACGAGCCGTGATTTCGCCTAAACGCGAGTCTATTTCAGAGGCAAGAAATTCCGCGTATTGAGGAGTATTATCCGTAATTACGATATAGTTTACTCCGCCGATAGTGAGTTTTACTTTATTTTTGTCCATGAGCTTTCTCCTTAACTGTTACGCTTCCAAGATATATTATACATTTTTAAACAAAAATAATCAATATATATTTTGTTTTTCTACTTGTAATAAACGCACGGGTCTGTTATACTTATAATTAATTATATATTAAAAAAGAGATGAGAATCGTGACAAGCGCACTAAGCGTCGTCGGAGAGCTTAAAAAGCGGTCGATGACCGTGTCATTTGCCGAGTCGTGCACCGGCGGACTTATTGCAAAAATGATAACGGACGTGAGCGGTTCTTCATCCGTGTTCGAGTGCGGTATCGTTTCGTATTCGGACAGAATAAAGCGCGAAATACTTCACGTAAGAAAAGAAACGCTTGAAAAGTATACGGCTGTCAGCGAACAGACCGTGATTGAAATGGCTGAGGGCGTGCGCAGACTGTCGGGATCCGATATAGCCGCCGCCGTCAGCGGAATTGCGGGACCCGAGTCCGACGGTTCGGGTGCGCCGGTCGGACTTATATGGATATGTGTTGCCGCGGACGGAAAAACCGTGACAAAAAAGCTTACAAATTCATTTAAAACGAACGTAAGGGAGCAAAACAGGCTCTCTGCCGCCGAGGCGGTATTCAGTACAATATTATCAATTTTCGGAAGTGAATCAAAATGAAAGACAATGAAGAAAAAATCAACGACGAAAACAAAATAACGGACGAAAACGGGAAGAAAGAATCCGAAACGCCCGTTTCAACCGAGGATTTCGGCGAAGCTGAAAAAGAGAACGAAGCGGAAAAGAAGGACAAATCAAAAAATAAAAACGATTCAAAGGATATTTCCGACAAGGCGGCCGGACTGCCCGAAATGGTTTATCTCGACCCCGGTTCTTCGGAAAGGATTAACGCGGATGAGATAGCCTCCGATCCCGTTTTTAAGAAAAATTCGGACAGAGCCGAAAAAATAATGAATGACCATAAGGAGAAAATGGAAAAACAGAAGAATACGCTTATATTTTCCGTTCTCGTAGGTTTGAGTGCCGTTATGATTATCATTTCCGTCGTTCATCTTTTTGTTGCAAGGCGTTCGGGCGAAATTAACATTGAAAAACAGAACGACGCTAAAATCGCAAGCTATTCCTTCACCAGCGCGTTCGGCGATACGGTAAAAACAAAATCCGCCGATTATCCCGAAGGAATCATGGATAAGTTTAAACAGATTTACGCTCAGAACAACGATTTTTACGGATGGATTAATATTCCGAATACGAGCATAGACATGCCCGCTTATCAGGGAGAAACGAACGATACGTATTTCAGGCACGATAACTACGGTCAGTATTACAGACGCGGTATGGCTTTTGTCGATGAATACTGTCAGGACGATCTCGGAAGCAAAAATACGGTTATACACGCTCATAACTACGGCGACGGACTTTTGTTCGACGATCTTCATAATTATATGGATCTCGATTTTTATAAGGAGAATCCGGTTATCAATTTCTCTACAAGATATAAGGATTATAAATTTAAGGTTATCGGCTGTTTTGTAACAAACGGCAGCAGCGAAGGAGATAACGGATATCTTTTCTATTACGTAGAGCCGAATATGTCGGATCAGTGTCTGCTTGATTTTGTTGACGAGGTTGAACAGAGAAGCTTTATTAAGACCGGCGTGGATGTTGAAGGAACGGATAAGCTCCTGACGCTTTCCACGTGTACGTATTACTTTGACAGAAACGGAGCTCTCCAGGACGCAAGATGCGCCGTTGTCGCAAGACTTGTCCGCGACGGAGAGAGCGAAGCTGTCGATACTTCAAAAGCGGAAAAGAATGAAAATCCCCGCATGCCTCAGCTTTATTACGACGTGTTCGGAGGAACGAATCCGTACAAGAACGCTTCCAAATGGGAGGCATATTGATTTAGGAGAGATAGGTGAGAAAAATGCCTGATACGAAAAACGGAAAGGACTTTGTTTCGGATAACGAAACCCGGGAGTTTGATTTGAAGAATCTTACGGACAAATATTCCGTTTCATCCGACGTTGATTTGTCGGGCGTCGAAACGCTTTTCAGAGAGATTTACGGTAAAATAGCGGAAAATGAAAAATTTGAAAATACGCAGAGCGAAAAAAAAGAATCTGCGGATGAAAAAAATATAGACGATATTGTAAACGAATTTGAAAAGACAATGCCGAAAACCGGCAGACCGAAACACAATCCGAAGGTTATCTATTCCGAGGAAAACTCTGTTTCGGATGAAAAAAAGCCCGTTGTACTTAAAAAGAATGCAGAACCCCGCGTTTCTTCCGCCGCGGAGAAAAGAGAATTTTCCCGTCCTGCCGCCGGTATTCCGATAGGCAGAAAGAAAAATTCGTCAAGCCGTGTGATTTTCTCCGCAGATGCGGAAAAATCAAAAACCGAAGAAAAAAAAGAAGAAATTAAGAACGACGGCGGCGCGCAGAGCAATTTAAAATCCTCTGCGGACGCCGCGGTAATTCCAAAAAAGAATATTGTCGATAAAACCGTATCGGATAAAGCGGAAACGGCAGATGGGATCGATTATAAAAAGAATGGCGGAACTTCTGTCCCCGAGGCAAAGACACGGAAGGGAAAAACCGGCCGTCATACGTCCGACAGCGACGACTTCGCCGACGCGCTGAAAGGCGTTGAGCCGGAAAACGGCAATGACGTTTTATCGTTCTCCGATTCGCCTCCAAAGAAAAAAAATACGGATAAGCCCGCGCCCGAAAAGACTGCGGCGGACAATTCAACCGCGGCGGACAATTCAAAAGTTGAAAAAAAAGAGGCGGACAATTCAAAAGCCGAGAAAAACATGGCGGATAAAACGAAGAACGGACAAAATCTGTCGGACAAAACGAAGTCGGGAAAAGATTCCGAATCCGTAAAAGCCGATTCAAAAAACGACGGCGGTAATTCCGCTGACAAATTTTTTGACGATGTTGACGAGGTTGAAATCGAATCTCTCGGCACGTCCGAAAATAATATTTTTACCGAGGACGATATGCTTCTTTACGAAAAAGAGCGGAATAAAGCCTTGGGTAAGAGGGATTTCAAGGGTTCGTTCAAACGTTTTGTCAAAGCCGTCATTCCTCAGAAGGGCGACGCGCCCGGTGAAATTTTCAGAAAGATAATACTTATTGTTTCCGCTCTGACGATTCTTGTCTGCGCGGTATGGTTCGGCAATTATTATTTTCAGCATTTAAATGAAAAGGATCAGCTTAAAAAGCTCGGCGAGGAGGTAACAACCGACCCGGACGCGGATCTTGCCGCACAGTGGGCGAAAATTAAAGCGGAATTTCCCGATGTGGATTTCCCCGACGGGATGAATATCAAATATGCTCGGGCCTACGCCGTAAATCAGGATATGGTCGGCAAGCTCAAGATATCGGGAACCGCTATAGATATTCCGATAGTTCAGTGCAAGGACGATACGTCCGATTATCAGTATTATCTTAAGCATTCGTTCCAGAAAAAGGACAGCAAGTACGGCACGCCGTTTATGAGCGCGGAGTGCGATCCGTTTAATCTGGGAGATACTACCGTAATTCACGGACACAACATGTATGACAATCTTATGTTTGCGGATCTTGAAAAATATTATAAGCTTGACGGCTACAAGGAGTCTCCGACAATCCAGTACAACACGCTGTTTGACGATTATCAATGGAAAATATTTGCCATAATAATTACAAACGGTTCGGCTTCGGGCGATAACGGATATGTTTTCGATTTTACCGTGCCGAGCTTCGGAAGCAAGCAGAACAAAGCGGATTTCATAGACGGATTGCTTGAGAGAAGCATATACAATATTGACGTCGACGTAAATGCGGACGATAAGCTTCTCATTTTAAATACATGCTGCTATGTATTCAACGGCGCGCATCTCGGAGTTGCCGCGAGACTGGTAAGAGACGGCGAAAGCCCGGATGTTGACGTTTCAAAGGCGACGGAGAACGAGGACGCGAGATATCCTCAGGCATGGTATGACGCTAAGAATAAAACGAATCCCTACGCGGACGCATACAGATGGCATCAGACGGGCTGATATACGATTCGTTTTTATCAAGGAGAAAAGATTAGCAATGAAAATAGATATAGTTTCTTTTTCGGATACGGGACTTGAAAGCTATCCGGACATTACGTCGGTGCTGCTTAATTCCCTTATGACCGTTTCGGGCGAGAGCATAGCGATTCCGAAGTCGTATAAAAGCGTAAAAGAGGGACTTCCGGCTATCGCATCGGCGGTTAAGGAGTGTGACGCGCTTTTTATCCTTACGTCTCTTGACAAGTATCACGAGACAAAGAGGGATATCTGCCGGGCGTTTCATTTTAAAGTCGAAAATAACGCCGATATCCGCATGAGACTTTCGTCACAGCCCGACGCACGAATGCTTGACGTTCATTCGCTTATGCCCGTCGGTGCGCTTGCGCTGCCGCTGAGCGACGGATTATTTTCATCGTTTGTGATACGTTCGAAAAAGCAGAGTATATTCTTTATGCCAATATGCCGTGACAGGACGTTTCTTGTCATGAAAATTCACGTCTTTCCGTATCTCGAGCAGTTTTACAACTGCAAATGCACGAGCTTTTCGGATTTTGAAACGGATTATGCCGGAGTGGTTTTCAGAAATGCCGCGGCGGACAGCGATATTAAAATTGCAATTTCCAATACGGGTGTATTAAAATATATTAAAAAACACAGAATATGCGACGATATAATTTGTCAGTATACGGATTCCGTTCCGTATGTGCATGAAAATGATATACGCGATTTTTCCGACTATACGAGAATGAAGGCTGAAGGCGCAGCGGAGTTTCTCGAATACCCGTTCGGCGCGGCTCTTGTTGAGGACAACGACAGCGTGAGCGGGGATTACAGGGTGTATATATCCGTTGTTAACGAGACGGAATCCGCCGTCAAATGCGTTTCATCTCTTCCGGACGAAACATACGACGATTTTATACACACAGTCATGTCGGAATTTTTGATAATGATGTCGCAGATGATTTCGGCTTCGGACGCAAGACGCGAGTGTCCCGCCGCCGATGAATATGCGTCAGACGGTGAAGATCCCGAGCTTCGCTCGGTGATAAAAGGATGGAAGCCGTATCTTTACGCTTTGCTTGCCGCGGCGGCGTGCGGACTTACATATTACGCGGCAAAGCTTGCGGAGAACGGTACGTTTTTCTTTGGACTGTGATTTCTTATGTTCAGATTAAAAAACAGAATTGCGGTTTTTGTAATTACGGCGTTTATAAGCTTCTGTGCCGTAACGATGAATCTGCACGAGGATATTTTCTGCGTAAGAGGAGATCCCGATTCGGATTTCAGCGTGACGGCCGACGATGTTGCTCTGATTCTAAAATACGCGGCAGGGCTTGACAGACCTGGTTCTTTGAGCGTTAAGATGTCAGCCGACGTAAACGACGACGGAAAAATTACGACTAAGGACGCAATGTATGCAAATTTTGCTTCACTCGGATTGATATCGTTAAGCGATCCCGATTCGCTTGAATCCTACGGTATTACGGTTGTAAAGGAAACGGTAACGCCCGATTCCGAAAAATCCGGCACTGCGTCCGATCAGGTTCGGATTATTACCGACGCGTCGGTAGGCGGGATAGGTGCAAAATATACGGATAATCAGAAAATCTATCTCTATCCGGATTTAAGTCAGCTTCTTGATATCAGGGACACGTTCATAATCGTTACATACGGTTACGGTCACTGTCTTGGAATGAGCCAGTACGGAGCGGTCGGAATGGCGCGGGACGGATTTAATTATATTCAGATATTACAGCATTACTATTATAATGTTCAGATTGCGTACGAGCAGCCGAGAGCAACCGTTTCATTAAAGGGGACGCAGGTCGATACGGTGGAAATGCTGTCGAGAATTGTTCAGCAGGAGATTGCGGGACTTACCCGCAGCAATGACGAGCTTGACGCAAACGCGCTGAAGGCTCAGGCTGTCGCCGCGTATACGAATATGAAATACTCGGACTACAGAGTGCAGGGATGTACATATGTTTCATCTTTTTCACGCTGTACGGATGATGTCGTAAATGCGGTCAAGGAGGTTGTCGGTCAGTTTATAATGTATGACGGCGCTCCGATATACGCTTATTACGGTGCGATGTCGGCGGGCATTACCGCGACGACTCAGGCGGTTTGGGGAACTTCGGGACAGCCTTACATAGCGAATGTCCCGTCCTACTGGGACTGTAATTATTCTTCATATGTAGGCGTAAAAACGGTTACTCCCGCTCAGATGAAAAATTACATAACCTCCTATGACGGTTCGATAAGGCTTTCGGACGATCCCGCAGAATGGCTGAGAATTTTAGCTCATGATGACGCGGTCAACGAGACGACGGGATATGTTTACTCGATGCAGGTCGGCGACAGGGTGATAGAGTCGGGCGCGGGCATGGTGTTCAGGGACAAAATAATGGATTATTCCATTAAATCGCCGTGCTTCAACATAATTTACAACGGTCAATTTTATTAAAGGATGATGATATAAAATGTCAATTCTTATTACAGGCGGAGCCGGATTTATAGGCTCTCATACATGCGTTGAATTTCTTAACGCGGGATACGATATCGTCGTACTCGACAATTATTCAAACAGCAGCCCCAAATCTCTTGACAGAGTATCCGAGATTACGGGAAAGAGCTTTTCGTTCTATGACTGCGATATAAGAGACAGAGCGGGGCTTGACAAAATATTTGAAAAGGAAAATATTGAGGCGGTTATTCATTTCGCGGGGCTTAAGGCTGTCGGCGAAAGTTGCAGAAAACCTCTTGAATATTATGAAAACAACATAGGCGGTACGGTAAATCTTCTTGAATGCATGAGGGATCACGGATGTAAAAAAATCGTATTCAGCTCCTCGGCAACCGTATACGGCAGCGAGAACAAGTGTCCGTTCAAGGAGGATATGAAGGTTGGCGGTACGACAAATCCTTACGGAACGACGAAGCTTTACATAGAAACAATATTAAAGGATCTTTATACGTCGGATAACGAGTGGAGCGTTGTGCTTTTAAGATATTTCAATCCCATAGGAGCGCACGAGAGCGGTAAGATAGGCGAAGCTCCCAACGGTATTCCCAATAATCTTATGCCCTATATTTCGCAGGTCGCAATAGGAAAGAGGGATCATCTCAGCGTATTCGGAAATAATTATCCCACTCCCGACGGAACGGGAGTCAGAGATTATATACATGTAGTGGATCTTGCAATAGGACATCTTAAAGCGGTTTCCGTTCTCTTTAAGCAGACGGGCGTTGAGATATTTAACCTCGGTACGGGCAAGGGAGTAAGCGTTCTTGAGCTTGTACAGGCATTTGAAAAGGCTTCGGGCGTTAGGATTCCGTATGAAATAGTTGACCCCAGACCCGGAGATATTGCATACTGCTATGCCGACGCTTCGAAGGCTTTAAAGGTACTCGGATGGAAGGCCGAGCGTGATATTTATAAAATGTGCGAGGATACGTGGCGCTGGCAGAAAAACAATCCCAACGGCTATGACGATTGATTGCACGGCAGGGGCGCAGAGCTTAAATGTTCAGGAATAAATTTATAAAAATCATAATGTCCGCCGTTATATCGGTATCGATGATTGCGGGTGTTAACGCGTTTTATTCGTCCGCTCAGGGCGAGGATACAAGCTCAGGCTATTCGTATTCGGAAGAGGACGAATTTAATGAAATTGCGTCCGGCATTCTTAATTGCGCTATGTCGGTTACGTTAAAAGACAGAGCTTCGGGCGTTACCGCTTCATTTGCGGACGCAAGCAAGCTGCCGGACAGCCTGTCGGTTTCGTCGTACAGTATAGTATCCGGCAGCGTATATGAAAAAATAAAAGCAAAGTATTCCTCCTTCGATCAGTTTGAGGTTTTTGCCGTAGAGCTTTCGGACGCGGGAACGAATTATCCGTTTGATGGTACGGCTGTTTTCAGTATCCCGATTCCTGACGGCTTTACGAACTCCGAATGCGTGGTTTACAGCGTTTCGCAGACGACGGGAGCGTCATTTAAATGTCTTTCCAAACAGTCGAATACCGAGGTTTCGTTTATTGCGTACTCCGCCGGTATATACTATATATATAATGATAACGGCGTTCATTTGGGCGACGTGGATTTAAACGGAGAAATTACGGCGGGCGACGCACGTCTTATATTAAGATACTGCGCAAGACTCGAAAATCTTACCGAAACGCAGATTTTAAGCAGCGATATAAACGCGGACGGCAAGGTTAATACGGCTGATTCAAGACTTCTGCTGAGGTATGTTATCGGTCTTGAAATATTAAAATATCTCGGAGGGTAATTTGTATGGATATATTTCCAAAGGCTGTGGACTGTATAAAGTCCGCGGTTCGTATATCCGCAAAAAAGAAGGCGGAAAAGCGACCGCCGCGGCGCATATGCGAATATAAATACGATTACGCGGAAAGCGTTTCGGATCATTTTACGGCAGGTTTCGGTTGGGCGGAAATGATACCCGAAGAAAAAATACCCGGCAGAAAAAAGTATTATATAGCCGGCTACAGAATAAATAATCCCGCCGTCGGAGTTCTCGACGCTCCGAGGGCAAAGGCGTTTTGGGTTGACGATAACACGGGTCGAGGAGCCGTTGTTTTTGCCGCCGTCGACTGCGTCGGTCTGTTTTCCTCCGACATAGCGGATATAAAGAACAGCATGTCCGTTTTTCTCAATAACGTAGGGTGCAGAAGCATAAATATATGCTCTACTCACACTCATGCGGGAATCGATACCATGGGCATGTGGGGGCCTCTTCCCCGTTCGGGCAGAGATAAAAAATATATTGAAATTGTTAAAAATGCCGTAAGACATGCCGTTGAGGACGCTTATTATTCGAGAAAAGACGGTAAAATATATATCGGAAGCGTAAAAGCCGACGAGGGATTTCAAAGAGCGGACAGACCGCCTCATGTTTTTTCCGATGTTGTCACGAGGTTTCATTTTGTTCCCGACGACGGAAGCCGAGGCGTGTACATAGTAAATTTTGCTTCTCATCCCGAGGCTCTCGAGGGCAGGAACTCGATGGTCAGCGCGGATTTTCCGGCGTATGCCGCGAAATATGTTGACGAGCGTCTCGGCGGCGATTTTATGTATTTTTCCGGCGCGATAGGCGGAATCAGAACGTGGCCGCTTGATGATAATAATGTTATTTCAATGCTGAAAACGGCGCGGAAGCTCGGCGAATACGTATGTTCGATTAAAGATGAAAAAGAGATTAAAACAAGCATAAATATATTAAAACGCGAATTTTATATCGACGTTGACAATCCCGTGTTTTACGCGGCGGGCAAGACCGGAATTATCCCCATGAACGTAGAGTATACGGGTTCGGGGGATTTGAACGTTTCCGTTAAAACGGAGATGACGTATATTTCGTTCGGGGGCGTAAACATGCTTATGCTTCCGTGCGAGCTGTTCCCGGAGCTTCTTCTGGGAGGTTATTTAAGCAAAGAGGAGTCGTCGATCAACGCTTCTCCCGACATAAATCCCGAACCGCTGTGCGATATAATCGGGGATAAAAATCTGCTTGTTTTCGGGCTTGCCAACGATGAAATAGGCTATATACTCGCGCCGAACGATTATTTTCTTTCCGAATCAAATCCGTTTATAGATCAGCCGACGGATAAATTCGGCAGGAGGCATTACCCCGAGACTAACTCGGTAGGTCCGAATGCGGCTTATACAATAGCGGATAATTTTAAGGAAATTGTTAAAATAATAAAGTAATAATGAAATGAAAGAGGAGTTGGAAAAATGCAGATTGCTGTAATGGGCTTCGGTACGGTCGGTTCAGGCGTTGTCGAGCTTATGGACAAAAACCGCGGCAGTATTGCCGAAAGGAGCGGACAGGATTCTCCGGAGGTAAAATATATTCTCGACATCAGAGATTTTCCCGACAGTATTTACAAGGATAAGCTGGTAAAGGATTTTAACATTATTCTCAATGACGACGACGTGAAAATCGTTGTTGAAACCATGGGCGGACTTAAACCGGCTTACGAATTTGTGAAGAAATGCCTTGAAAAAGGAAAGAGCGTCGTAACGTCCAATAAGGAGCTTGTAGCGCAAAAAGGCTTTGAATTGCTCGAAACGGCAAGAAAAAACAATGTCAATTTTCTCTTTGAGGCAAGCGTAGGCGGCGGTATTCCGATTATAAGACCGTTGAGCCAGTGCCTTGCGGCAAACGAAATAGACGAGATTGCCGGAATATTAAACGGAACGACAAATTATATTCTGACTAAAATGATAAATGAGGGAGAATCCTTCGAGGACGCTCTCAAAACGGCTCAGGAGCTCGGTTATGCCGAAAAAGACCCGACCGCAGACGTTGAGGGGCACGACGCTTGCAGAAAAATCTGTATTCTTGCGTCGCTTGCATACGGCAGACATATTTATCCCGAATTTGTTTCGTGCGAGGGCATAACGAAAATCTCTCTTGCGGACGTTGATTACGCAAAGAGCAGAGGATATGTTATCAAGCTTATTGCCGACGCAAAGAGACAGCCCGACGGCAAAATTTCCGCCTGCGTAGGTCCGGCGTTCGTACGTGAGCATTCGCAGCTTGGGCAGGTTGAGGACGTATTTAATGCAATTCTTGTAAGAGGAAACGCGACGGGCGACGTTATATTTTACGGCAAGGGCGCAGGTAAGCTTCCGACGGCGAGCGCCGTTGTCGCGGATGTTATCGACTGCGCAAAGCATACGCAAAGACCCAAGGCATTCGGCTGGAAGCTCGACGGCGACGCTTCATGCGTTGAAGATCCGAATAAAGTAACCGAGTCCTTCTATATAAGGGCTGTCGTTTCGGATAAGGAAAAGACCGTTTCGGTTTTAAATGAAAAAAACGGAGCATTAAGCATTCTTTCCCGTCAGGGAGCGGATAAAAACGAGCTTGCCGTTATAACGAATCCCGTTGAACGCGGAACGCTTAACGACGCATTAAAATCCGTTGAAAACGCAGACGTTAAAGCTGTTATCAGAATTACCGATTATTAATTAAATTACAATATATTTTTCGGAGGAAATTATGGCTCTTATAGTACAGAAATTCGGCGGAAGCTCCGTTGCCGACGCCGATAGGGTCAATAATGTCGCCTCGATAGTCACCGACACATATAAGGCGGGCAACGACGTTATAGTCGTTGTTTCGGCACAGGGCGACACGACCGACGACCTTATTGACAAAGCAAGAGAGATTAATCCCAACGCTTCAAAGCGTGAAATGGATATGCTTCTTTCCGCAGGCGAACAGATTTCGATTTCACTTCTTGCGATGGCTATCGAAAAAATAGGCTGTCCCGTTACTTCGCTGCTCGGCTGGCAGGCGGGATTTATCACGAACAGTGCATATTCGACGGCAAGAATTAAAAAGGTTAAGGCGGAACGGGTCAAAAATGCTGTTGATAAGCATCAGATTGTCGTTGTCGCGGGATTTCAGGGACTTAATAAATACGACGATATAACCACGCTCGGCAGGGGCGGCTCGGATACGAGCGCCGTAGCTCTCGCCGCCGCGCTTCACGCCGACAGATGTCAGATATTTACAGATGTTGAGGGCGTTTTTACCGCCGACCCGAGAAAAGTTCCCGGAGCTGAGAAGCTTGACGAGATTACATATGACGAAATGCTCGAGCTTGCAACGCTGGGAGCGCAGGTACTCAACAACCGCTCGGTTGAGATGGGTAAAAAATATAACGTAGAGATAGAGGTTCTCTCCAGTCTTAAGAGAGTTCCCGGAACTGTAGTTAAGGAGTCTGCAAATATGGAAAAAATGTTGGTCAGAGGCGTTACAAAGGATACGAACGTCGCAAGAATTTCTATAATCGATTTGCCCGATATTCCGGGAATCGCATTTAAGATTTTCGCAAAGCTTGCTTCAAAGAATATAAATGTTGATATTATTCTCCAGTCAATCGGGAGAGAGGGTTCCAAGGATATTTCCTTTACCGTTGCGGGCGATAACGGAAACGAGGCAATGGACATACTCAAGACCGCCATTCCCGAGCTTGAGGATAAAAAAATCCTCTGCGAAACAAATATAGCCAAGGTTTCCGTTGTCGGCGCGGGTATGGAAACTCATCCCGGCGCGGCGGCTATGATGTTTGAGGCTCTTTATGAGCAGAATATCAATATTCAGATGATTTCGACCTCGGAGATTAAAATTTCCGTCCTTATCGATAAAAAGGACGCGGACAGAGCCGTCGGTGCTGTTCATGATAAATTTTTCCCCGAAGAAAACGGTTAATATGGCTTTTTGATATGAAAATTCCTCGAATCGTAGTTGATTCGGGGGATTTTTTATAGGAGAGGGGGGGGATTGTATTTGTGTTCCGCTTTTTTGATAATTAAATCGGAGGCGGGAGAGATGAGATTATCATTTGAAATTATAGAAGAATTTAAAGGGTATTTGGTTGATAGCGGCAAGAGCGGATATACGGTTGAAAAGTATGTAAGGGATGTGTTGAAATTCAGGGGATTTGTTGGTGATGAGGAGATTGTAAAAGAAACGGCGGGGGAGTACAGGGATTATCTTTTGAGAGAGGGATACTGTGTG
>CAVGCY010000050.1:0-16964 GCA_963627915.1 Bacteroidaceae bacterium
GGATAGCGCCGTCCATCTGAGCAGCACCGGTGATCATGTTCTTGATATAGTCGGCATGGCCGGGGCAGTCAACGTGAGCATAGTGACGAGATTCAGTCTCATACTCAACGTGTGCGGTATTAATTGTGATTCCACGCTCTCTCTCTTCGGGAGCCTTATCGATGTTTGCGTAATCAACGAAATCAGCCTCGCCCTTCATAGCAAGGGTCTTGGTGATAGCGGCGGTAAGAGTAGTCTTACCATGGTCAACGTGACCGATAGTACCGATGTTAACATGAGGCTTATTTCTGTTAAATTTTTCTTTTGCCATTTGTTTTTCCTCCTTTATGGGTGCGATCGGAGAACGATCGCCATTGTCTCTATAATTGTATCAAAATAACTTGAAAATATCAAGCATATTTTATATAAATTAGTCTTTCTTCGCTCTCTCTGAAACGATCGACTCGGAGATTGACTTGGGAACCTCTGTATAATGACTGGGTTCCATGGAATACTGCGCACGACCCTGAGTCTTGGATCTGAGGTCTGTTGCGTAACCGAACATGGATGCAAGGGGAACGAAAGCGTTAACCTGAGTTGCGCCGGTTCTTGCCTCCATACCCTGAATAAGTCCGCGGCGTGAGTTAAGGTCGCCGATAACGTCGCCGAGATAATCATCGGGAGTTATAACCGAAACCTTCATAACGGGCTCCATAAGAACAGGAGCGGCTTTTCTCATTGCATTCTTGAACGCCATAGAACCGGCGATTTTGAACGCCATTTCCGAAGAGTCGACCTCATGATAAGATCCGTCATAAAGAGTTACCTTAACGTCAACAACGTTATAGCCTGCAAGAGTACCTGCAAGCATAGCGCCCTTGATACCTGCCTCTGCGGGACCGATATATTCCTTGGGAATCGCGCCGCCGACAACCTCGTTGACGAACTCGTAACCCTTTCCGGGGTTGGGCTCGATTCTAATCTTGACGTGACCGTACTGACCGCGTCCGCCTGACTGACGCGAATATTTGCAATCCTCGTCTGCGGGCTTGGTAATAGTCTCACGATAAGCAACCTGAGGCTTACCTACGTTTGCCTCAACCTTGAACTCACGAAGAAGTCTGTCAACGATAATTTCAAGATGAAGCTCGCCCATTCCGGCAATAATGGTCTGACCGGTTTCCTCGTCGGTATAGCATTTAAAGGTAGGATCCTCTTCAGCAAGCTTCTGAAGTCCGATACCCATCTTTTCCTGACCGGCTTTTGTCTTGGGCTCGATAGCTACGCGGATAACAGGCTCGGGGAACTCCATGGACTCAAGAATGATGGGAGCCTTGGGGTCGCAGAGCGTGTCGCCCGTGGTTGTATTTTTAAGACCGACTGCCGCGGCGATATCGCCTGCATAGCAAACGTCGAGATCCTGTCTGTGGTTTGCGTGCATCTGAAGAATACGTCCCATTCTTTCGGAATTACGCTTAACCGAGTTATATACGCTTGAACCGGCCGCAATCGTTCCCGAATATACTCTGAAGAAGCAAAGCTTACCTACAAACGGGTCGGTTGCAATCTTGAATGCAAGAGCGGCAAACGGACCGTTGTCCGAAGAAACTCTCTCCTCTTCATCACCCGTATCGGGATTCGTTCCTTTAATGTTGGGAACGTCCGTGGGAGCGGGCATGAAATCTACGATAGCGTCAAGCAGAAGCTGAACGCCCTTGTTACGGTAGGAAGTACCGCATGTAATGGGAACCATTCTGTTATCGATGGTTGCCGAACGGATGCACTTCTTAATTTCTTCAATGGTGAGTTCCTCGCCGTTGAAATACTTTTCAAGAAGAGCCTCGTCCTGCTCCGCAACGTGCTCGATAAGTTCGTCATGATATTTCTGAGCAAGCTCCATCATATCCTCGGGGATGTCCTCGTCACGGATATCGTTGCCCATATCGTCGTAGTAAACTTCGGCTCTCATACGGACAAGGTCGATGATTCCCTTAAACTCGGATTCGCTTCCGATAGGAAGCTGGATAGGTACGCCGTTACATTTAAGCCTTTCCTTAACCATTGTAACAACGTTATAAAAATCTGCTCCCATGATATCCATCTTATTAACGTATATCATACGGGGAACTCTGTATTTGTCAGCCTGTCTCCAAACGGTTTCAGACTGAGGCTCAACGCCGCCCTTTGCACAAAGAACGGTAACAGAGCCGTCGAGAACTCTCAGAGAACGTTCAACCTCAACAGTGAAGTCAACGTGACCGGGAGTGTCGATGATATTGATACGGTGACCCTTCCAGAAGCACGTGGTAGCGGCGGAGGTAATTGTAATACCTCTCTCCTGCTCCTGTGCCATCCAGTCCATCGTCGCGGCACCGTCGTGAGTTTCACCAATCTTATGGTTAACACCGGTATAATAAAGGATACGCTCAGTCGTGGTGGTTTTACCTGCGTCGATATGCGCCATAATACCAATATTTCTTGTTAAATCCAAAGGTACCTTTCTAGGCATATTGACCTCCAAAAGAAAATTTCAAAAATCGTTGCGGAAAAATTACCAACGGAAATGAGAGAAAGCCTTGTTGGCCTCTGCCATCTTGTGGGTATCTTCACGCTTCTTGAATGCCGAACCGGTTTCGTTTACGGCGTCCATAATCTCGTTTGCAAGTCTCTCCTTCATCGTTCTTTCGGAACGCTGACGAGAATAGAGAGTGATCCATCTGAGTCCGAGGGTCTGACGTCTCTCGGGACGAACCTCCATAGGTACCTGATAGGTAGAACCGCCGACACGGCGAGCCTTAACTTCGAGCAAAGGCATTACGTTCTCCATAGCCGCCTCAAAAACCTCAAGGGGCTCTTTTCCTGTTTTTTCTCTGATAATGTCAAAAGCATCGTAAACTATTTTACGGGCCACACCCTTTTTACCGTCATACATAACGTTGTTAATAAGACGGGTTACGAGTTTTGAATTGTAAAGCGGATCGGGCAAAACATCACGTTTTGCTACATTGCCTCTTCTTGGCACTTCGCTTCCCTCCTTCATAATAATGATATCATAGGTACTCGTGACAAAAAATTCCCGTGGCGCCAATGAGAGAACCTCTATATAGAAAAGCCTCGCATTGGTGAAAGTAAATTTCTTTCGCCTGCAAGAAGGTTTGTCCACTGATAAACCGCAGCAAATGACCTATTACTTCTTTGCTGCCTTGGGTACTTTAGCACCGTACTTGGAACGGCTCTGCATTCTGCCGTTGACGCCCTGAGTATCGAGAGTTCCGCGGATGATATGATATCTTACACCGGGAAGATCCTTAACTCTGCCGCCTCTGATAAGAACAACGCTGTGCTCCTGAAGATTGTGACCTACGCCGGGAATGTAAGCAGAAACTTCTATTCCGTTTGTAAGACGAACTCTGGCAAGCTTTCTCAAAGCCGAGTTGGGCTTTTTGGGCGTGTCTGTCTTAACGACCGTGCAAACGCCTCTCTTCTGCGGAGAATTGTGATCGGTCATCACATTCTTCTTGGAATTAAGACCCTTACCGAGAGCGGGAGCCTTAGATTTCTTCTCAAGGCTGTGTCTTCCGTTTCGTACAAGCTGGTTAAATGTAGGCAAACCATTACACCTCCTGTTTTATTTCTATATATACAAAGGGCACCGCGTCAGCGATACCCTCTTGATATAGCAAAATGATATCACACAGATAATTATTGTACAACAATTAAATCAATCTGTCAACACATTTTACAAATATTAATTTACAAATTCGTAAAAATTGACTTTAATAAACGGTGATTTCGTCGGGCATTTCCTCTTTAACCTCGATTTCAACATCGCTGTAGCACTTCATGCCGGTACCCGAGGGAAGAAGCTTACCGATAATAACGTTTTCCTTAAGACCGTGGAGCGGATCGCTCTTGCCCTTGATAGCCGCATCGGTAAGAACCCTTGTAGTTTCCTGGAACGAAGCCGCCGAAAGGAACGATTCCGTAGCAAGCGAAGCCTTTGTGATACCGAGAAGAACGGGATCTCCGACAGGTTCGGTATATTCCTCGCCCGCCTCCTCACAGCGTATCTTTGCCTCGTCGGAGCTTGCGTAAAACTCGCCCTTATCAACCGTCGAGCCTGCAAGAAGCTTTGTCGAGCCTGCGTCAAGAACTTTAATCTTACGCATCATCTGACGAACGATAACCTCGATATGCTTATCGTTAATCTCAACGCCCTGTAAACGGTAAACAAGCTGAACCTCTTTGATAAGGTAATTATAAACGGCGTCGACGCCGAGGATTTCGAGAACATCCTGAGGATGCTTTGAACCCTCCGTAATGGGGTCGCCCTTCTTTATAATCTGCTCGTCCTGAACGCATATGCGGAAATCATAAGGAATCTGATAACGTTTCTGATCCTCCTGATTCGTAACGACTACAACCTTAACGTCGTTTGAATTTTTCTTAATCTCCTCAATTGTAACAATACCGTCAATCTCACTGAGCATCGCAAGAGTCTTGGGCTTTCTTGCCTCAAAGAGTTCTTCAACTCTGGGAAGACCCTGCGTAATATCCGCAGACGAAGTAACGCCTCCGGTATGGAACGTTCTCATGGTAAGCTGCGTACCGGGTTCGCCGATTGACTGTGCGGCGATAATTCCTACCGCTTCGCCTATCTGAACGGGAGTTCCGGTTGCAAGGTTCTTACCGTAGCACTTGATACAAACGCCTTTCTTTGAACGGCATGTAAGAAGAGAACGGATAACAACGCTCTCAACGCCCGCATCGGCGATTCTGTTAGCGTCCTCATCGGTAATCATATGCTGATTATCCATTAAGAGGTTGCCGTTTGAATCGTAAAGATCATTAAGAAGGAAACGTCCGGACAGTCTCTCCGCAAGAGGCTCGATAGCCTGACCGTCTCCGCCGGCAATTGTCGTAACGGTAAGACCCTCTGTACATCCGCAGTCCTCTTCTCTGATGATAACCTCCTGCGAAACATCGACAAGACGTCTTGTCAGATATCCGGAGTCGGCGGTACGAAGAGCTGTATCGGCAAGTCCCTTACGCGCACCTCTCGAGGAGATGAAGTATTCGAGAACGGTAAGACCCTCTCTGTAGTTCGCTTTGATGGGAATCTCAATCGTCTTACCTGCCGTATTCGCGATAAGTCCGCGCATACCGGCAAGCTGGCTCAGCTGGTTCTTACTGCCTCGCGCGCCCGAATCAACCATCATGAATATCGGGTTGTATGCGTCAAGTCCGGAGGTGATTTCGTCCTGAACCTTCTTCGTGCACTTCTCCCATGCGTCGATAGAAAGCTTCGCACGATCCATTTCGCTTGCAAAACCCGCTCTGTACATCTCGTTAACCCTGTCAACGGTTTCCTGAGCTTCTTCAAGATATTTCTTCTTGTTTTCGGGAATAACCGCGTCGAACACGGAAACGGTAATACCGCTTCTGGTCGAGAATTTATATCCCTGAGCCTTTATTTTATCAAGCATTATGGACGATTTGTGAATACCCTTGACCTTAATTGCTCTGTCAATAATTTTACCGAGCTGCTTCTTGCCTACAAGATAATCAATCTCGAGGTCAAATTCCTTTTCGGGATCGCTTCTGTCTACGAAGCCGAGATCCTGAGGAATAGGATTATTAAATATAACTCGTCCGAGAGTCGTTTCTATGAGCTTTGATCTCGTATTTCCGTCATCGTCCGTTTTAGACATACGAATCCTGCATCTTGCGTGAAGGTCGAGATCGCCCTCGTCATAAGCCATAACAGCCTCGTCGACATCTCTGAACACTTTGCCCTCGCCTGCCGCGCCGGGTTTTTCAAGAGTAAGATAGTACGAACCGAGAACCATATCCTGAGAGGGAACGGTAACGGGTTTGCCGTCCGAGGGCTTTAACAGGTTATTTGCGGCAAGCATAAGGAATCTTGCCTCAGCCTGAGCCTCTGCGGAAAGCGGAACATGAACAGCCATCTGGTCGCCGTCGAAGTCCGCGTTGAATGCGGTACACGCAAGAGGATGAAGCTTGATGGCTCTGCCTTCTACCAACACCGGTTCAAACGCCTGAATACCGAGTCTGTGAAGCGTGGGAGCACGGTTGAGCATTACGGGATGATCTTTGATTGCAATTTCAAGAGCGTCCCATACCTCGGGACCCGCCTTGTCAACCATTTTTCTCGCGCTTTTAATATTTTTTGCGATATCCTGCTCAACGAGCCGCTTCATTACAAAGGGCTTGAAAAGCTCCAGAGCCATTTCCTTGGGAAGACCGCACTGATACATTTTAAGTTCGGGACCGACAACGATAACCGAACGTCCGGAATAGTCGACTCTCTTACCAAGAAGGTTCTGACGGAAACGTCCCTGTTTTCCCTTAAGCATATCGGAAAGCGATTTGAGAGGACGGTTATTCGCGCCCGTAACGGGTCTGCCTCTTCTGCCGTTATCGATAAGAGCGTCAACGGCCTCCTGAAGCATTCTCTTTTCATTTCTGACGATTATTTCGGGCGCGCCGAGCTCAAGAAGCTTTGCAAGACGGTTGTTTCTGTTGATAACGCGTCTGTAAAGGTCGTTAAGGTCGCTCGTTGCAAATCTGCCGCCGTCAAGCTGAACCATGGGACGAATATCGGGCGGAATTACGGGAATAACGTCAAATATCATCCATTCCGGTCTGTTGCCGGACTGTCTGAAGGCCTCGACAACTTCAAGTCTCTTAAGGATTCTCGTCTTTTTCTGACCCGTTGTTTCTTCAAACTCGGTTCTTAATTCCTCGCAGAGCTTTTCAACGTCTATCTGACAGAGAAGCTCCTTAACGGCTTCTGCTCCCATGCCCGCGCGGAACGATTCCTCGCCGTACTTTTCAACTATATCATCGTATTCCTTGTCGGAGATAACCTGCCCCTTTGTAAGAGGTATACCGTCCTCAAGCACTTCGATAACTATATATTTTGCAAAATAAAGAACATTTTCAAGATCTCTCGGAGAAAGGTCAAGCATAAGCCCCATTCTCGAAGGGATTCCTTTAAAATACCATATATGAGATACGGGGCACGCAAGCTCGATGTGACCCATTCTCTCACGGCGAACCTTTGCTTTTGTAATTTTAACGCCGCAACGTTCGCACGTTTTGCCCTTGTACCTTACTCTTTTATATCTGCCGCAGTGGCACTCCCAGTCCTTCGTAGGTCCGAAAATCTTTTCGCAGAAAAGACCGCCGGTTTCCGGTTTGAGAGTTCTGTAATTTATGGTTTCAGGCTTCGTTACAACGCCGCACGACCATGATCTTATCGTGTCGGGCGACGCAAGTCCGATTTTAATGGATTCGAAGTTCAATTCATTGTAATTGCTTTCATTAAGCATAAACAGATTCCTTCTTCCTTAGAATTTTTCAGAGTGAACGCTCGAAATGATGAGCAATTATCAATAATTATCGTCGTCGTCATCGGGTGAAAAGCTTGCAAAGCTTCCGAAGTCGATATCGTCGCTTCCGTCGTCCTCCGTGTCGAGAAGCTCGCCGCCGTAGATCTCATCGTCATCGTCGTTCTGTTCTTCCGATTCAAACTCGTCGGGAATATCCTCTACGCCGAAGCCGTCTGCGCCCTCGGCGTCGTTTGCAACGCTTGCGGACTCATCCTCGATATAGCCCGTTCCGTCGTCGTCGTAATCCTGTCTTAAATCTATAATCTCGTCGTTCTCGTCAAGAACGTTGACATCAAGACCGAGAGACTGAAGCTCTTTGATAAGAACCTTAAACGATTCGGGAATACCTGCCTTGGGAACGTTAAGTCCCTTGACAATAGCCTCGTATGTCTTAACGCGTCCTACGGTATCATCCGATTTAATGGTAAGAATCTCCTGAAGAGTATAAGCCGCGCCGTAAGCCTCGAGAGCCCAAACTTCCATCTCTCCGAAACGCTGTCCGCCGAACTGAGCCTTACCGCCGAGGGGCTGCTGAGTAACGAGAGAGTACGGTCCCGTCGATCTTGCGTGAATCTTATCGTCAACAAGGTGATGGAGCTTAAGGAAGTACATGATACCTACCGTAACTCTGTTATCAAACGCCTTGCCGGTACGTCCGTCGTAAAGAACGGTCTTGCCGTCCGACGCCATGCCCGCCTGCTTTAAGCACTCGACGATATCAGCCTCATGCGCGCCGTCAAATACCGGGGTCATGATATTCCAGCCTAATTTCTTCGCCGCAATGCCGAGAGTAACCTCAAGAACCTGTCCTATGTTCATTCGCGAAGGAACGCCCAGGGGGTTAAGAACTATATCAAGCGGCGTGCCATCGGGAAGGAAGGGCATATCCTCCTGCGGAAGAATCCTTGAAACAACGCCCTTGTTGCCGTGACGGCCGGCCATTTTATCGCCGACGGAGATTTTACGCTTCTGTGCTATATAGCAGCGCACAACCTTGTTAACTCCGGGGCTTAACTCGTCGCTGTTCTGTCTTGTAAATACCTCTACGTTTACGACAATACCGTATTCGCCGTGAGGAACTTTAAGAGAAGTATCTCTGACCTCTCTCGCCTTTTCTCCGAAGATTGCCCTGAGCAGTCTTTCCTCGGCCGTAAGCTCAGTCTCGCCCTTGGGCGTAACCTTGCCTACAAGTATATCGCCGGAACGCACCTCTGCGCCGACGCGGATAATTCCGTTCTCGTCAAGGTCCTTAAGAGCGTCCTCGCCGACGTTGGGAATATCTCTTGTAATCTCCTCCGCGCCGAGCTTTGTATCTCTCGCCTCAACCTCATGCTCTTCTATGTGAATTGAAGTATAAACGTCCTCGCGTACAAGCTTTTCATTAAGAAGAACCGCGTCCTCATAATTGTAGCCCTCCCATGTCATAAAGCCTATGAGAGCGTTTTTGCCGAGCGCGATTTCGCCGTTGCTCGTTGCGGGACCGTCCGCGATAACGTCACCTTTCTCGAGAACGTCGCCTACATTTACAACGGGTCTTTGATTTACGCATGTACCCTGGTTGGAACGCATGAATTTGATAAGCTCGTAGCTGTCGTATTTGCCGTCCTCGGTTTTAACCGCAACGCTGTCCGCGCTGACCTTTGTTACCGTTCCGGGATTCTTTGCAATTACGCATACTCCCGAATCTACGGCCGCTTTATATTCCATACCGGTTCCGACAATCGGAGCGTCCGTTTTGAGAAGCGGAACCGCCTGCTTCTGCATGTTCGAACCCATCAGCGCACGGTTTGCGTCGTCGTTTTCAAGGAAAGGAATCATCGCAGTCGCAACGGAAACGACCATCTTGGGCGAAACGTCCATGAAGTCGGCTTCTTTTGAAGGAATCTCTCTGAACTCGTCCCTGAAACGGACAAGAACCTTATCGTTTATGAAATGACCGTTCTCGTCAAGAGGCTCGTTTGCCTGAGCGACTTTAAAATCATCCTCAACGTCGGCAGTCATATAGAAAACCTCGTCAAGAACTCTGCCGTTTTCCTTATCGACTTTACGGAACGGAGCTTCGATAAATCCGTATTTATTAATTCTCGCAAATGTTGCAAGAGATGAAATAAGTCCTATGTTGGGTCCTTCGGGAGTTTCTATCGGACACATTCTTCCGTAATGGGAATAATGAACGTCGCGGACCTCGAATCCCGCTCTGTCTCTTGAAAGACCGCCGGGACCGAGAGCGGAAAGACGTCTTTTATGAGTAAGCTCTGCAAGCGGATTGTTCTGATCCATGAACTGCGAAAGAGGCGAAGAACCGAAAAATTCTTTAATTGCCGCCACAACGGGTCTTATATTGATAAGAGCCTGAGGCGTTATCTTATCGGAATCCTGAGCCTGTAAGGACATTCTCTCCTTAACGACTCTCTCCATTCTCGTAAATCCGATCCTTACCTGATTCTGAAGAAGCTCGCCGACAGAACGGATACGTCTGTTTCCGAGATGGTCGATGTCGTCAAGAGTGCCTACGCCGCAGCCGAGAGTATTGAGATAGTTTACCGATACGAGAATATCCTCCAAAACTATGTGCTTGGGAATAAGAAGATCGGCATTCTTTGAAAGCTCCTCCATAAGAGCGTCCCTGTCGTCTGCGCATGCGTCGAGTATCGGCATAAGAGCCTTGTAGCTTACCTTTTCGTTAATTCCGATATTTTCAAGGTCCTCGGCGGTAATGCCGTCGGGAAGATACGGGAGAATGTCAACCATACCCGTACCGATGATTTTAACGATTTTGCCGTCAACGTCGACAAATACGGTATCTACGCCCGCCTGCTCGATTTCAAAAGCCTTCTGCTTTGAAATTTTCTCGCCCTTGTCGGCAAGAATTTCACCCGTAGCGGGATCTGTAACGGGTTCGGCAAGAATGCGGAATTTAAGTCTGTCGGCAACGCCTAATTTTTTATTGTATTTATATCTTCCGACTCTTGATATGTCGTATCTGTGCTCGTCAAAAAACAGGTTCTGGAGATAGGTTTTTGCGGAGTCAAGCGTGGGAGGCTCGCCGGGACGAAGCTTTTTGTAAACTTCCAAAAGAGCCTCCGCCGTGTTCTGAGTGGTATCCTTTTCGAGAGTTGCCTTAATGCAATCGTCATAACCGAAAAATTCGTCAAGCTGAGCGTTTGTATTTAAAAAGTTGTCATCAAAGAAGCAGCCCAACGCTCTTACGAATGTTGTAATGCATATTTTACGCGTTTTGTCGATTCTTACATACGCTACGTCGTTCTGGTCGGTTTCGTATTCGAGCCACGCGCCTCTGTTGGGAATAACGGTGGTCGAAAACATTTTCTTACCCGTCTTATCTCTCGTCATACCGTAGTACACGCCGGGAGAACGTACAAGCTGTGAGATGATAACGCGCTCTGCGCCGTTTATAACGAACGTACCGCTGTCGGTCATTATCGGGAAATCTCCCATATAGACCTCGTTCTCTTTTACCTCTCCGGTCTCCTTGTTGTAAAGACGTGCGGTAACGTACATACGTGCGGCATACGTTGCGTCTCTCTCCTTGCACTCCTTGACGGTATACTTGGGCTTCTCGTCCATCCTGTAATCAATGAAATTAAGAGCCAGATTTCCCGAATAGTCCGTAATCACGTCTATATCGCGGAAAACCTCTTTCAGACCCTTGTCGAGAAACCACCGGTACGAATCCTTCTGCACCTCGATGAGGTTGGGCATATCCATGACCTCGTTGATGTGAGCAAAACTCATTCTGGTTTTTTTGCCTCTTTTAACGGGTTTGACATTGACCATTATTCTTCACTCCGTTCTGTTTTTATCCGATGAAAGGAACTCGCTCTGTCCGCTTGCGGCCCGTGAATTATATAATAAAACGCGGGTGCGAAACGCCGATATTCAACCGTAAAACGGTTTCGTTAATCGCAAAGCTATCCATTATAATACAGCATAACATTATATGTGATTGCGGTCAAGTTGTCAAGTGTTTTTTACAAAATACACAATGAAAATTTACAAAAAATTTATTTTTAAAATTCGAGAGAAATTAAAATAATTTTAAAAATTTTTCTGTTGAAAATAAGGAGCACGGTTGCTATAATACATTAAGAGGTTTTATTTATGGATAATACGAATAAACTCGTTCAAATGCTCGGAGAAAGCAATAATATCGTTTTCTTTACGGGAGCGGGAGTTTCCACGGAGAGCGGGCTGAAAGACTATAGGAGCAGCGGCGGAATCTATTCAACCGCCTCGAAATACGGCAGACCGCCCGAGGAGATTCTGGCTCATGACCTTTTCTTTGAAAACACCGAGCTTTTTTACCGCTTTTTCAGAGACTTTTTTCTCGAAAAAGCAGAACCGAACCCTGCGCATAAAGCAATGGCAAGGCTCGAGCGTCTCGGTAAAAAAGTGACGGTGGTAACGCAGAATATCGACTCCCTTCATTCAAAGGCGGGAAGCACGGACGTTTGCGAGCTTCACGGAACTGCGGCAAAGCTTCACTGCGTAAAATGCGGACGCCCGTTCGACCTTGACTGCGTTATAAATTCAAAGACAAACGTCCCCGTCTGCCCGTGTTCAGGAGTTATCAAACCGGACGTCGTCCTGTACGGCGAAATGCTCGACGACGAAACGGTTTCAAGAGCCGTTCGGGCAATAAGAAATGCCGATATGCTCGTAATCGGAGGCACAAGCCTTGCCGTTTACCCTGCGGCGGGATTCGTAAGATATTTTGAGGGTAAATACATTGTTATTATAAACAGGGACAAAACGCCGTGCGACAGTGAGGCCGACCTTGTTTTTCATGACGGAATCGGAAAAATACTGTCCGAAGCCGTCGATAAACTCGAAAAGGGATGATTTTTATGGCAAAGGTCAAAATCGAAGCGCCCGCAAACAGGGCAAACGAAATTTACATGAAATCGGGAAGCGTTCCGTTTAAATCCCCGATAAGAAACAAAAATATTGCCGGAGTTCTCTCATTTTTTCTCGGAATGCTCGGAGCGCATCAATTCTATTTGAAGCACATAGGCAAGGGCGTTGCAATCCTTGTTTTTACCCTTATATTCTCCGGCGCGTTTCTTGCCGTCAACACCATGATTAAAATGGACGTGACAAACTGGATTATCGCGTTCTGCGTATATGAAACTCTCTTCATAATCCGCGGACTTGTTTACATGTTTGAAAGCGAAAAGCTCTTTAAAGAAAAAAACAAGGTCAGAACGTTCTGATGAACAATCTTGTTTGCCCTGTATGCTCACGCCCGCTCTCACTTTGCGATAAGTCGTTCGGATGCGAAAATATGCATTCCTTCGACATTTCAAAGGACGGCTACGTAAATCTTCTCACGGGTTCAAAAAACGGTGAAAAAACGGGCGATAACAGGCTCATGGCTCAGACGCGCCGCAATTTTCTCAATAAAGGATATTACGAACGTCTGTCCGATACCGTTAACGAAATTTCGGCAAATCTCGTTTCGCACGGCTTTATTGCCGACATATGCTGCGGTGACGGATACTACACGTCGCGCCTTGCCGAAAATACGGATTGCTTCGTTTCGGGCTTCGACATTTCAAAGGAAATGGTACGCCTCGCCTCAAAGCGTAAAAGCAGAGCGTTCTTTTTCGTTGCCAATATGGCTCATATTCCGATTTTGTCAAATTCTCAAAACCTGTGCCTTCATATGTTCGCGCCGTTTAATAAGGACGAATTTGCCCGCATTGTAAGCCCCGGCGGCTATCTTATATCCGTCGTCCCGGGCAGATATCATCTTTATTCGCTTAAACGGGCGGTGTATGACAAGCCCTATTTAAACGGCGAAACTCTGCGCGATACGGGCGCATTCGATTTGATTGATTCAAAAAATCTTGCATACAATATAAAGCTTACGTCAAACGAGGATATAAAATCGCTTTTTACAATGACCCCGTACGGCTGGAAAACGTCCAAAAAGGACGCTCAAAAGCTTGATTTGCTGGACGAATTGGAAACAGAGCTTGACTTTGATATTTTAATCTATAAAAAAATGCGGTGAAATTAAAATGAAAAAAAAGTTTATCGCCTTTCTTTCCGTAATTATTGCGATATCTCTTACGTTCGGAGCATTTTCCGCGCTCATGGGCGACGCCGATTTAAACGGAAAAATAACCGCCTCCGACGCACGTACCGTTTTAAGATACAGCGCAAAGCTTACGACCCTTTCAAAAGATCAGCTGACGGTATCGGATATCAATTCCGACTCAAAAGTAACCGCCGCGGACGCAAGGATTATTTTAAGAATTTCCGCAAAGCTTGACAATATTGAAAATTATACAAAAAACTCCTCCGACGAAAGCCGGACGGAAAAAAAATCCGAACCCGCAACCTCCGGTGAAAAGCTCACGGCAAATGAAATTTACAATTTAGCAAAAGAATATACTCTTACAATAAAAGCAACCGGCAAGGACGGCAAAACGACTTCAACGGGAACGGGCTTTTATATAAACAAAAACGGCTGGATAGCAACGAATTACCACGTTATTAAGGACGCTTATTCCGTTACGGCAACGGACGGGGATATGCATACTTATAATATAAGCAGGATTATAGCATATTCACAGTTAAAGGATATTGCTGTTATTTCATCTGAGCAAAGCGGCACTCCGTATGCCGATTTCTCTTCTTCATACGCAACGGGCGATACGATTTACACGCTCGGCAGTCCGCTCGGACTTGAATTGACATTCACGTCGGGCATGATATCGCAGGCAAACAGAAGCTTCTATGAACTGAATGACGGCATCTCATATATTCAGATAACAGCTCCCATAAGCGTCGGAAATTCCGGCTCTCCTCTTATTGACGAATACGGAAACGTCATCGGAGTCTGCTCAATGACATATCAGTCCGCACAAAATTTAAACTTTGCAATCCCCATAGACGAATTGTCAAAGCTTGATTCGTCAAATCCGATAACCGTCCCCGCCTTTTACAACAGAGTACATTCCGATTCGGATTCCGATAATTTTATGGGAATCCTGCTCCCCGGCACGGACAGCATAACAATGTCGAGGGGCGGAACATACGCGCTTTATGTCATAGGCGTTGCAAATGACGATTATACAATCGAATATTCCGTTTCAAACGGCGATTTTTCGGTTATACGCGGCGGAACGTATTCAAACGTTACAATGCTTTACATAACAGCCGGCAAAACGGATTCGTCCGCCGAGCTTAGCCTGTGGTTTGACCGCAGTCCGTCAAAGAAAAAGACGGTTTCCCTTTTCTCGTCCCCGTCAACGGATATACCGGTATATTCGGGTATAAAGGGAGGCGTGCCGGATTTCGGCGCTTTATGCTCGGTTTCTCCGTTCAAGGTTTCCGACTCCGACGCGGACGGAAAAAATTCATATGCGTTTTATTACAGCACGGATTCAATTGAAAATTCGGGACTTACCGCCGAAAATGCCGTTGCCGGTTACGCTCAGCTTCTAATAAGCGACGGATTTTCCGTAATTCAGTCGGACGATGAAAATTTTAAGTATGCATTTGAAAATCCGCTCACGAAAACAAACGTATATTTAGTAAAAGAAACCATCGGCTCTCAAACATATATATCGGTTCTTGTCTTATACTAATAATGCGTTTATATTGTTAAAAACGTTATGCGGACACGTTTTAAAGCTTCGCAAATAAAAATTTACAGGAGATTTTATGATGAAAAAAATTCTCGCGTCGCTCACGGCGGCGGCAATTGTACTCACATTTGCTTCCTGCACTGCGACAAAAACCACGGATAAGACGGACGCGTCCGGCTCAGACAGCAAAAACACATCGGCGTCACAAACAGAGTTTACGGTTACGAACTCGCTTACAAAGGATGAAGATCTTAAAGACGGCGAAACCGTACTCTTGAACGAAAAATACGAGCTTCCCCAGCTTGGATTGAAGAATGCAAACGGCGAAACCGTCGAGCTTGACTCGTCGGACGAGGCAAACATCTGCCGCACGTTTAATGAAGAGTTCAAAAAAGCGGCGGAGCAAATCGACGCTTCGGCTCAGGATGCGCTCACTACGGCAAAAGAGCATTACAACTCTCTTGACGATACGCAGAAATCCGAATGGATGCAGTATGCCGAGAACCTTACGGTTGAAACGGTTTATCAGACGTCAAGCGTCCTCAGCTTCCTCGGAACAGGCTATGTTTACTACGGGGGCGCGCATCCCACAACATACTACAGGACATGGAACTTTGACCTTACGACAGGCGAATTTATAACAATTGACTCACTGACAAAGGACAATGTTTTCGCATCCTCCTTCAACAGTGCCGTCGTATCGGCTATCAACAGCGATATTTCTTCAAAGAACCTTGCCGAACAGTATTTTGACGATTACTATGATTATGTATCCGCTTTTTCCGAGAAAGCCAATTTCTACCTCACTCAGACAGGCATGACGGTAGTATTTGACGCGGAGGTTCTTGCGCCTTACGCAGTCGGAATGCAGTCGTTTGACGTACCGTATGAAAAATTCTATTACACCTTAAGCGATCATATGCAGTCTGTAATTGAAATTTCAAAGGAAAATGCGGTAATTTCCGACTATTATGCGGCTGAAAAGATCTGGGAATGGTTTGAAATGAACGCTCCCGAAACGGACAGCAATGATACGGTAACGAAGGACGACAAGCAGTATGAAAAAGTCGCTCTTGACGGAATAAATACTCTTGAATCGCTTCGTTCGTTTATGAGCAAATATTTTGATGAAAAGGTTATTGACGAACTTCTTGCAAACGGCAATTTTATTGAGGAAAACGGCGCTCTCTATACGGTAAACGGCGCAAGAGGCTCTGATATCACAATCGGTTCAATCGATTATTCCGTTTCAATAACGGGAGAGAGCGGAACGCTTACCCAGACGGTTCACCGCCTCGGCGACGTAAACAATGACGGAAAGCTTGTCGACTCGGGCGAAACCGACGAGTACGTTTATCCCTTCACCATAAGTGACGGACACGCGGTATTCTCGGATTTCCCCAGCCCGTTCTAACGGTTACAAAATAAATAATATTTGAAAGGAAAGTGCAATCGCCGGCGATAATCCGGCGATTGTATTGCTTAAAACATATGATTAAAAGAGCAGATGAAATGACCGAAAACATCAGAAAGTCAATGCGCGGAGGCGACGGACAGGTAAACGTAAAGGATTTTCTGTCCCCCGGCGACTACGACGGAAAGGCAAGACTTCTTGCAACCCTCACGCTTGAACCCGGATGCTCTATCGGCAAACACATTCACGAAAACGAGGAGGAAATCTTCTATATAATCGAGGGCACGGCAACGTATGACGACAACGGAAAGACGGAAATTCTCCATGCGGGCGACAGCTGTATATGCAAAAACGGACAGTCCCACTCGATAGCAAACAGAGAACCCTCCGGCACGTTGAGGGTCGTTGCCGTAATTCTTACAATGTAATTAAAAAAACAACAAATTACTTTTCAAACGCAAATAAATCATTGTTTACAAAATCCGGGGCTTGATTTTACGTCAAGTCCCGGGTTTCTTCATTTATTCGTAAATTTTA
>CAVGCY010000051.1:0-89193 GCA_963627915.1 Bacteroidaceae bacterium
GTTATATTTAAAAATAAGTTTAATATAAAAGACAAAATTTATAACATAAAAAAAAGAGAAAGGAATTAGAAAAAATGAAAAAAATTTATGTCTATTTGCAATACCCGAAGTTAATTTTTGCGGATATTATGTATCATAGATATAGAACCGATGAATTAGACGCAGATATATTAGTTTTTTTGCCGAAATCAAAAAAAGAGTTAATAAAAAACAAAAAAACATATGCTCTTAATTATCTTTTGCTTACAAATGTTGCATTTAGGAATGTATTCTATTTCAGAATGCCGAAAGAGGGATATCTCAGGATTATAAGTAGAATTCTAATTCCTCCGGCAGAATGGATTGAAATAGGGACAAACGGAGGAATCATCAAAGGTGGAATGAGACTCCTTCATAAAGCCAGTGTTGTTATCGCTCCGCATGATGCAGGAAAGAATTTTACTGTTGCTCAAGGTGCAACAATCGGTTCTAATCTTGGTTCAAACGGAAAAATAGGAGCTCCCGTTATCGGCGATAATGTTTTTGTCGGAGCTAATGCAGTTGTTGTGGGAAATATAACTATAGGTGATAACGTAGTTATCGGAGCCGGGAGTATTGTTACAAAATCTATACCTTCAAATTGTGTTGTTGTCGGTAATCCTGCAAAAATAATAAAAAGAAAAGAATGATATTTTGAGTGGTGATTTTATGACTTACGCTCCGATAGTAATGTTCGTCTATAACAGAGCCGACCATTTTAATACTGTTTATTCCGCGCTGAAAAACTGTATCGGCGCAAAGGAAAGTGAGCTTTTCGTTTTCTGCGACGGCGCAAAGAATGACGACGGCAGACAAAAGGTTGACGAGGTGCGCAGAGCTGTCAGAGAAAAAGAGAATGCGGGCGATTTTAAAGAAATTCATATAACCGAAAACGGTGAAAACAAGGGGCTTGCTTCTTCCGTAATTTCGGGCGTTACCGAGGTTATAAACAGGCACGGCAGGGTAATTGTTTTGGAGGACGACTGCGTTCCGAGCGTTTATTTCCTTAAATTTATGAACGAGTGTCTTGATAAGTTTGAAAATAACCGCGAGATAGGCGCGATAGCGGGCTATGCCCCCAAAATAGAATTTCCGTCGGACTATAAACACGACATTTTTACTTCTTACCGTTCGTGCTCATGCAGTTGGGCGGCGTGGAAAAGAAGCTGGACGGGCGTCGACTGGGAGTTACTGGATAAAAATTCTATTTACTCTTTAGACTTCGCCGGACGGTTTAATTCAAACGGCTCGGACAGATTTATCCGCCTTTACCGGCAGACAAAGGGAAACGGCAGCTCATGGAGCGTTCGTTTCGGAGCGCACCTTGTAAAAAATTCAATGATGACGGTATATCCGAGATATTCTTACATACAAAATATCGGCTGCGACTCTTCGGGCGTTCATTCAAAATCCGAGGATGAAAAGAAAATGGCGGTCGATATTGAAAAAGCGATAGAAAATCCCGTTATCGAACCTGTCAGGCTTGATAAGAAAATTCAGAAAGCGATGAAAAAGCACTATTCGGGCGGATTCGTTTCCGACATAAAAAGAACCGCAGGAACAGCATTTGTAATTATAAAACACAAGCTCGGGGGATGAATATATGACAAAACCGCTTGTCTCGGTTATAATACCCGTTTACAATGTCGAAAAATATTTAAAAAAATGTATAGACAGCGTATTAAGTCAGACGTATGATAATTTTGAGATTATACTCATTGACGACGGCTCGACGGATTCCTCGGGGAAAATATGCGACGAATATGCGATTAAAGACGGCAGAATTGCGGTTATTCATAAGGAGAACGGAGGACTGTCCTCTGCAAGAAACGCAGGTACGGACGAATCTTCGGGAAAATATATTTATTACCTTGACAGCGACGATTACATAGATAACGAGATGCTTTCCTTGCTTGTAAAAAAAGCTGAGGAAAATTCATCAGATATGGTGTTTTTTTCCGCTTTTTCTTTCATTGACGGCGGGGGAGAAGCGAAGCAAAATTACGTTTACAAAAACGAATACAAAACGGATTCGGGACGTAACGTTTTCGATATGCTGATAAAAAACGGAGAATTTCACTCCGCCGTTCCGCTTCTGTTTTTCAAGAATGAATTTATAAAGAAAAACGGACTTTCTTTTTTAGACGGAATATATCACGAGGATATGATATTTACGTTTGAGGCGTTTATGTCGGCTTCACGCGTTTCGCACGTAAACGAACGGTTTTATAAAAGACGTTACCGCGCGGATTCGATTATGACCGGCAGAAAGAGCGAAAAATATTTTAACGACATGTCCCGCGTTTACTATACGGTGAGCGAATATAAAAAAACACATTTCATTGACGATAACGAAGTCGTCGATAAATATATCGCAAGATGCGCCTTTAACGCGTTGAATTTATATAAAAAACTGTCTGCCGGGGAGCAGAGGGAAAACAGGGAACGGTACGATAAATTAAAATCCGATATACTGGGTAACGGCGCGTACGGCGACGATTATTTAAAAGCAAGATGCCGTTCGACGGCAATGTGGGCTGCGAAAAAAGCGGTAGGAAAAATATTCGGACGGTGAGAGAAAATGACGGAGATTACAGATAAAAAAATAATAATGTGCATCTCCGGCATGAGAGGCGGAGGTGCCGAACGCATAGCCTGCGTTCTGATGAATGAATTTAAAAAGCACGGGGCTTATCCGTCGTTTTTTTTAACCAATCAGACCGAAGGGGAAGCTGAGAAACGAAACCTCGGCGAATCCGTACCGATTACGGGATATGACGTTGCGTTGGATGATGTCGGAATCGTTAAACGTTTTGGATATAGGCTACTGCGGATTTTTTCGTCCGCCGTGTGCAAAGTATTTGAGAAGTCGAAAAAAGAAGTTCCCGCGTATTTTGCGTATCTTTCGTTTGTTTCGCAGTATTACGGACAGATTGAGAAGCTTAGAAATATATTAAAATCGAATCCCGATATGACCGTTATCGCGTTTCTTCAGCCGAGTATTCCAATAGCTTTATTATCGGCGAGGGGACTTAAAAACAGAGTGATTTTTTCAGAGCGCGGAGACCCCGTAAGACTTATGAAAAAACGATTCGGCAGAAAATTTATTGAAAAATATTATTCCCGCGCCGACTGCGCCGTTTTTCAGACTTCGGACGCGAAAAATACATACCCTGAAAATATTGCAAAAAAGGGTACCGTTATTTTTAATCCGATTTCGCCTAATCTCCCCGAGCCTTACAACGGCGAGCGCAGTAAGAATATTACGACGTTTTGCAGAATATCGAGGCAGAAAAATCTGCCGTTATTAATAGACGCCTTTAAAAACGTACATGAAAATTTCCCCGATTACAAACTAAGAATAATCGGCTCTCCGCAAAACGCGGACGACGAGAGCGTATTCGAGGATATAAAAAAGCGGATATCGGATTTATCGCTTGAAGAATTTGTTATATTCGAGCCGTTTTCAAAAGACGTGCATTCTTTAATAATAAAGGACGCGGTGTACGTTAATTCCTCAGATTACGAGGGCATGTCAAATGCAATGCTTGAAGCTATGGCGATAGGACTTCCCTGCGTATGCACCGACTGCCCTATAGGCGGAGCGAACGCCGTTATAAAGGACGGAGAAAACGGATTGCTGGTTAAAGTCGGCGATGCGGATGAGCTTTCGGAAAAAATAAAAAAGGTGATTTCCGACAAAAGTCTTGCCGAAAAACTTTCCTTAAACGGACGGAAAATAAGAGACGAATTGAAAATAGAAAATATTTCAAAACAATGGATGGAGCTGGTTTGATTGCAAAAGAAAAAATTGCTGATAGTCATTCACCATTTAACAATCGGCGGCATTCAGAAATCTCTTGTTTCGGCTTTAAATGCAATCGATTACGACAAATACGACGTGACGCTGTATGTCAGAAAAAACAGAACCGATTTACTTGAATTTATTAATAAAAAAACGGAAGTTATTGTAAATGTCGATAAAACAAAATACTACAGAAAAATATCCTCGCTTTTTCTTCTGCTTGCAATTGCCTTTTATTCAGTTATCGGCAGTGAAAACAGAAAAATACGGACAGAAAACAAATTAAATGAAAAAATCAGAAAAATGCAGATGGAGTATGAATACCGGCATTATATGAAAAACAGAGATTTCGATATTGCCGTTGCGTATTCTCAGGGATTTACTCCGGAATTTGTCGATAAGTATGTACACGCTCGAAAAAAAACGGCATTTTTTCATTCAAGCACTCAGGAACAGCCCGAATTGTATAAGTCAATAAGCGAAAAATTTGACGCGTTCGGCGTTCTTAACAAAGAACAGGCAGAGCTTGTTGAAAAATGGTATCCGAAAATGCGCGGAAAAACCGTCATAGTCGAAAATTATGTTGACCGCGGATTTGTCTTTGGCTGTGCGGAAGTGTTTAACGTCGTAAATCCGGACGGACGTTTTATCCTGTGTACATGCGGAAGATTTGCAAAGGTTAAGGGCTTTGACCTTGCATGCAGAACAGCTAAAATATTAAAAGATAACAAAATCGATTTTCTGTGGCGCTTTGTCGGCGACGGAGCAGAGAGAGCAAACATCGAACAGCTTGTAAAAAAACTCGGTATTGCGGATAATATCGAATTTGCAGGAATGCAGAAAAATCCGTACCCGTATATAGCTTCGTGCGATGTATACGTTCAGCCGTCGTACGAGGAGGCTTACGGATTAAGTATTAAAGAGGCATTATTGCTTAATCTTCCTGTTGTTACAACGGATACGTTAGGGGGCAGAAGTCTTATAAAAAACGGAGAAAACGGTGTGCTGTGCGAAATTGACGGAGAATCAATTGCAAATGGAATAATAAAGCTTTTAACGGATAAAAAATATTGCGATAAAATATTGGAAAATTTAAAAAATGCCGACCGTTCCGGTGATTTTCAAAATTATAAAAATCAATGGAGCAGACTTTTGGAGTGTTGAGATTATGAGATTCAGTATAATAATTCCTGTTTATAATACTGAGAAGTATCTGCATGAATGCCTTGAATCAGTTTTGAATCAGACCTTTGATGATTTTGAGGTTATTCTTGTCGACGACGGCTCGACGGATTCATCGCCCGGTATATGTGATACGTATGCAGAACAAAACCCCGATAAAGTTAAGGTGATTCATAAAGAGAACGGAGGACTTATATCCGCAAGGGTTACGGGGATCAAACACGCTTCGGGCGACTATATACTAAATGTCGATTCCGATGATTTCGTATCTTTGGATTTATTAAAAACGATAAATGAAAAAGCGGAAGAATACGATTCTCCCGATATGATTATATATTCGTTCGTTTACTATTCGTTCGGCAAAACAGAAAACAGAAAAGAGACTTTATCAAACGCCGACAAGTTTTTTGAGGGCGAGTCAAAAAAAAGATTATATGAATGCCTCATAAGCAATAATTTAATAACGTCGATATGGACAAAAGCGATAAAACGTAATATTATAGAGTCGAATCCGACGGATTACAGCGAGTATTACAACAGAAATATGGCTGAGGATTTGCTTCAGACGCTTTACCCGATTACTCAATCCGAAAGAGTTTTGTATACAAACAGCCCGCTTTATTTTTACAGATACAATCCAAACAGCATTTCACGCTCGGTTTCTTATGAGATGCTTGATAAAAATAATACCGTTCATGTTTATTACGAAATAAAACGATATCTGAAAAAATGGGGTATGGACAGCGGCGAGTACAATTTAAAACTGAACGCGAAATGGTTATCGGAAGCTATGTATACGTTAAGCCGTTTTTATCTGACGGCAGATGACAGCAGTGTGCGTGATTTGTTGTTAAAGTATGACTGGAGTGCGTATGTTCCCAAAGAAGCCCTGCTCGGTTTTGAAAATAATCCGTACCTGTCCGACGCATACAAAACGGTTTGGAAAATGATTAAAATGAATGATTACTCCGGTATGCTGAAATATTTTAAGAGTAAAAGAATTAAAGACTCGGTAAAAAAGATTAAGAAAAGAATTAAGGGTCGTTTGACATGAGAAAAGAGCTTATTTTTGTTATTAAATGTATGAGCGGAGGAGGAGCGGAGCGGGTTGTAACCCTGCTTTCGGGTTCCGCCGTAAAATGCGGATATTCGGTCGTTCTTATGCTTACTCATCAGCATAGATCGGACGCTCTTGTTTCAGATATTAACAAAAATATCCGCATAGTTTCGCTTGAAGACGAGTTAAAAACGCTGAAAAGTAAAAAAGTTAAAGCCGATTCTGTTATGGCTTATGCTCGTCTTCTCGGAAAAATACATACAGAGAACGACAAGAGCCGAATTTTAAAATACGAATCCCGTAATTATGATAAAATACTGTTTATGCGTTCGTTTTTCAAAACGCACAAAAACAGCGCGGTCGTTGCGTTTTTGTATGATTCGATATTTTTATCACTGTTGTCGGTAAACAAGACTAACCGTCTGATTATTTCCGAACGCGGAGACCCGGAGCAGACGACGAGCGAGACTACGAAGTCGTTTATAAAAAGCGAATTTAAAAACGCCGACGAATTCGTATTCCAGTCCTACGGCGTAGAGGAATGGTATAAAAAAAATACGCCCGTGCGCGGAACGGTTATATTCAACCCCGTAAAAAGCGATCTGCCCGAACCGTTTGAGGGTGAAAGGAAAAAACGCGTTGTAAATTTCTGCCGAATTTCATCGCAGAAAAATCTTATTATGCTCATTGACGCATTCTCTCTGTTTCATGGACATTTTCCCGATTACGAACTGTTTATCTACGGCGACGCGGTCGGAAACGATGCTGAGGGCTATATTGACAAAGTAAACGACGAAATAAAAAAGAATTCGCTCGAAAACAGCGTTCATATCTTTCCAGCTCGGAATGACGTTCATTCGCTTATATACGACTGCGCGATGTTCGTTTCATCTTCCGATTACGAGGGAATGTCAAATTCAATTCTTGAGGCTATGGCTATGGGTATGCCGTGCGTCTGTACGGACTGTCCCGCCGGAGGCACAAGAGCGGTTATTAAGAATGAAGTAAACGGACTGCTGACCCCGGTCGGTGACGCGCGGGCTCTTGCAAAAGCTATGATGAGAATTGCCGAAAATCCCGATTTTGCAAATGAACTCGGCAAAAACGCGTCCGTAATTCGTAAAACGCAGTCGGTTGAAAAAATAACGGACAGATGGATGGAGATAATAGATGGCTAAAGTCAGCGTTATAGTTCCCGTATATAATGCGGAGAAGTATTTGAAACAGTGTCTTGACAGTATTGTAAATCAAACGCTTAAAGACATAGAGATTGTTATTGTCAACGACGGTTCGGCCGATAGAAGCGGAGATATATGCAAAAGTTATCTGTCCGACAGCCGTGTTATATATTATGAAAAGCAGAATGAGGGACTTGCTGCCGCGAGACAGGACGGAATTGAGTTGTCACACGGAGAGTATATTGGTTTTGTCGACGCTGATGATTGGCTTGAAAAAAATATGTATGAAAAAATGTATTCGACTGCCGTTGAGAACAACGCGGATATAGTATTTTGCAATTGCGTGGAAAATGAAAACGGACATCGTTTTACTCCGGAAATGCCAACCGGAAAATATGACAGAAAACAAATACTTGATGAAATTCTTCCGAGAACACTTGCTTACATTTCAAAAGACGGAGGAAAACGGGCAATCAGGTGGTGCAACTGGCTGAGAATTTATAAACGCTCGGCAATGCTTGAGAATAATATCAGTTTTGACCGAAGACTTCGCAGAAGTCAGGATCTTCAGTTTACATACGAAATGACGCTTGCGAGTAATAATTTTTATTACATGGGAGACAGTTATCTTTATCATAACAGAGTTGTAGCGGATTCACTTTCGAGAGGGTATACAAAGAACATGCATACTTTGTACACATATCTTATTGATGATCTATATGCTGTTACAGAAAACTTCAAAGAGCGCGATTATTTGGATCAAATGCATCTGCGGGCGTTTTTCTTCATCTCCGACTGTATCGAAAATGAATTAAAACCTCTTTGCCCGAACAGCCGTGAGGAAAAAATCAAAATTATAGAGGATATAATGAACGACCCCGTTTGCGAAAAATTTTACGGGCATATACCCGTCGAAAAATTAAACACGTTATTAAAAGCGGAGTACGATTTTATTCATAAAAAGGACGCGCAGGGACTTCTCGATTTTGCAGATAAATATAATTCTCAAGAGATAAAGCGGAAAAAGCGCGGCGAAAAAAAACGCGCGGTGATGGATTTTTTAACCGAAAGCGCGGTCGTCGGAATGCTTTACAAAAAATTAAGACATAAAGAATAAAGTGTGAAAAATGATGAAAGATATTGTTTTTGTTACTGAATATCTCGGAGGCGGCGGTTCTGAACGCGTTATCGCTCAACTTGCCAATAAATTATGCAGTGAACATAAATACAGAGTTTCAATTGCATTACTTTCGGAACAAACCGAAAAAGAATATTTTGTAGATTCCCGAGTTCAAATATACAGACTCCCTCAAATGTATAAAATTGCGGATAAGCAAAATAACCATAAATGGTTGAAAAAAAAGCTGTCAGATGTTTCGGTTTTTGCAGATCGCTTTTTGCAGTCCGAGATTGACAGAACGAAAACATACTTATTGGATAGATTTTTTGATGAACATCATTGTGATTGTGCGGTTTCATTTCTTGTTATATCTAATATAGCTTTACTTCGCTCGTCACGGCAGCGAAATTTCAGAGTGGTAATATCAGAGCGAAACTATCCGAAATCGTATAAGGTTTCCGATGCTCTTGATAATATTAGAAGAAAGAATTATCATGGATATGACTGTCTTGTGTGTCAAACACCTGAAATACTTTCGATGTTTTCATGTGATGCGAGTTCAAATTCATGCGCAGTAATTGAAAATGCAGTTTCATCGGATATTTCCGAACCTTATCACGGTAAAAGAAAAAAAATAATAACAAATTTCTGCGGACTAAAGCCTCAAAAAAATCTTCCGCTTTTAATTGAAGCTTTTTCAATTTTTCATACCGACCATAATGATTACAAGTTGATAATATACGGAGACGGAGACAGAAGAGAGTCCGATAACAAAATAAGAGAGCTTAATATAGCTGATTTTGTCGAAATAAAACCTTTTGAAAAAAATATACATGAAGTTATAAAAGACTATGCGATGTTTGTTTCAAGTTCTGATTTTGAGGGTATTTCAAATTCATTGCTTGAAGCGATGGCACTGGGTATGCCCGTTATAAGTACGGACAGCGACGGCGGCGGAGCAAGAATGCTTATACAAGACGGAATCAATGGAATTATCGTGCCGAAGCGAAATTCTCAGGCTATGGCTGATGCTATGAGAAAAATAGCAGATAACGAAACATTTGCAAATGAATTATCTTTAAATGCGGAAAACGTGAGGGAAACATTCAGTCTTGCACGCATTATAGAAAAGTGGAGGAATGTACTGTGAGTAATATTGTTAAAGAAAAATTGTATAGAGTAAAACGTAATTGTATTAATTTTAAAAGAAAATATTTTTCAATAGAATATCCGTACACATGTTATCTTCCTGATAAAAAAATTCTAAGTTTGTGGTACGCAAAGAGAATAGGCGGAGAGTTGAATTGGAAAAATCCGTCCACTTTTAATGAAAAAGTCAATTGGCTTAAACTTCACGACAAGAAAAAAATATATACAACTATGGCGGATAAATATGCTTCGCGTAAATTTATAAGCGAAAATTTCGGTGATAGATATCTGGTTCCGCTTATCGGAGTATGGGACAGCGCGGATGACATTGATTTTGATAAACTCCCGGATAAGTTTGTCATGAAATGTAACCATGACTGCGGTATCCTTGTTTGCAGAGATAAGGATTCTTTGGATATTGAACAAGTAAAGAAAGACTTTACCGCAAGACTTGAAAGAGATTATTACAGAAAAGAACGGGAATGGCCTTATAAAAATATTAAAAGAAAAATAATCTGTGAAAAATTTATGGAAAATACTGATGGCAGTGAGTTGTTAGATTATAAGGTATTTTGTTTTAACGGAAAGGCAAAAATTATTGAGGTAAACAGCGGAAGATTTAAAAGCGATGTAAAAGAAGACCATTATGATATAAATTGGAATCATCTTGATTTAAAGTTTTCTCATTATGAACAGGCCGGTGATAGGTTTGATAAGCCGATATTTTTTAATGAAATGATAGTAATTGCTGAAAAAATATCATCGAATATTCCGTTTTTAAGAGTTGATTTTAATTGTTGGAATGAAAATTTATACATCGGAGAAATGACATTTTATCATAATGCCGGATTTGCAAAGTTTGAGGATTCTAAATGGGACGAATTATTGGGCTCATGGATAGAGTTGCCTAGGAAAAAAGCGGGAGTTAAATAATATGGAAGAACAAAAATGGACTTCGGTTGTAAAGTCCGAACATAAAATATTTGATGTAGATATAAAAGGTCTTAAGGATTGTAGGGATCTTATTATTTTACTTGTCAGGAGAACATTTGTTGCAAGATATAAGCAAACTGTACTGGGACCGGCTTGGGCTATAATACAGCCTTTTATGACGACTGTCGTATATACTATTATTTTCGGAAACATTGCGGGATTGGGTGCTGACGGAGTGCCGAACTTTATATTCTTTCTCTCGGGCAATATAGCGTGGCAGTTATTTGCAAATACGCTTACAGATAACTCAGGTACGTTTATAAATAACTCCGCGATATTCAGCAAGGTTTATTATCCGCGTCTTGTTGCGCCGATAACCTCCGCATTATCGCAGTTTATTACGTTCTTTATTCAATTTGCGTTTATGCTTATTTTTCTTGTATATTATACTGTGAGAGGAATGGGCGTTCATCCTAATTTATACATACTTATGACACCTCTTATTCTTATTCAATTGGCGGCGCTCGGCATGGGCTTCGGAATAATCATCTCATCCCTTACGACAAAATACAGAGACCTTAACATGCTCGTAGGTTTCGGCGTAAGTCTGTGGTCGTACGCTTCTCCTGTAGCATACGATATGTTCAGCCGTTCGACATTGGCGGCTAAGGAGCCGATATATTATCTTTATATGTGCAACCCGGTAACGCCGATAATAAACGTATTCAGATACGCGTTTCTCGGTACGGGAGAAATAGACTGGATGTTTTATGCGGTAAGCTGGGTTACTACTGTGATTGTTCTAATTGTGGGAGTTTTACTTTTCGGCAGAGTTGAAAAAACATTTCTTGATACGGTATGAGGTGTATTATGGATGAACTTGCTTTAAAAATAGAAAATGTTTCAAAGGAATATCGTCTTGGTATGATAGGCGGAGCAACTCTCAGAGGGGAAATACAGTCAAAATTTGCGCGTCTGAGGCATAAGGAAGACCCGAATTTGAAGATAGGGGAAAAAATCCATGATAAAAATGAAAAATTTCTTGCACTTGATAATGTTTCATTTGATGTAAAAAAAGGAGAAGCGCTTGGAATAATAGGACATAACGGCGCGGGCAAGTCCACTCTTTTAAAACTTATCTGCCGTGTTACCGCTCCTACTAAGGGAACCATATATATGAACGGCAGAATCACGAGCATGCTCGAAGTCGGCACGGGATTTCACCCCGAACTTACGGGACGCGAGAACGTATATTTAAACGGTGCGATACTTGGTATGACCAGAGCTGAGATAGACAAGAAATTTGACGAGATAGTCGAGTTCTCCGAAGTCGGTCAGTTTATCGACACGCCGGTAAAGAGATATTCGTCCGGAATGAAAGTTAAACTTGCATTCTCGGTTGCTTCACACCTTGACAGTGAGATAATGATAATGGATGAAGTGCTTGCTGTCGGTGATGTGAATTTTCAAAACAAATGTATAGAAAAAATGAAATCTCTTGTAGAAAACAGCGGAAAAACAGTTTTATATGTAAGTCACAATATGAGTACGATAAGAAATTTTTGTGATAGATGTATTGTTTTAAACAGAGGAAAAATAGAGTACTCCGGAGATGTCGAATCTTCAATAAAAAAGTATGTAGGTATTAAAGATAACATAGCAACAGAAAACGATCTTACATTAGCTAATCGTACCAGAGGGCTTTTGAATAATGAATTTAAATTTACTAAGCTGAAACTAATCGGTAAAGATTTTCCGGTATACAAGCCGGGGGAGGATATTAGATTTTTATTGTTTTATGATTGCTTAAAATCGAGAAAAAATATAAGGTTTCGATGTAATATATGCACAGAGTCAAGATCAGATGCGGTTTCATCTTCTTTTTCTGATGTGTTTAGTCTTGAAGCAGGCAAAAATTCAGTAAAAGAAGTTAAAATGTCATTACCGGGAATTGCTCCGGGTAAATATACAATTGATGTTGTGTGCTGTGAATATGGACAGAACGGCAGATTTATAAAACTTGATGATGTTTTGTGGGCAATAAATTTTGAGGAAACCCGTTCTGACAACGAATGCAGATTTTTTGAATGGACAAGTTTTGCTCACATAATACAACCGAATTTAGTTGTTTCAGATGTTGTTCAGAATTTGGAGGAAGAGTAACATGTCCCAATTCAAAGATAAAACGCTGCTCATAACAGGCGGTACGGGTTCGTTCGGTAACGCCGTATTAAACCGTTTTCTTACCTCGGATATCGGAGAAATCCGCATTTTTTCGCGCGACGAGAAAAAGCAGGATGATATGCGCCATGATTTTCAGGCGAAGTTTCCGGAGTTTTCCGATAAAATCAAATTTTATATAGGCGACGTACGCGACATATCTTCGGTACGTTCCGCCATGCACGGAGTTGATTACATTTTCCATGCCGCCGCGCTCAAGCAGGTTCCGTCGTGCGAATTTTTTCCGATGGAGGCTGTCAGGACGAACGTTATCGGCACCGATAATGTTCTCACCGCCGCAATAGACGAGGGCGTAAAATCCGTTATTTGTTTGTCGACGGACAAGGCGGCGTACCCGATAAACGCAATGGGCATCACAAAGGCTCTTGAGGAGCGGGTCGCGACGTCGAAATCCCGCACCGTATCGCCGGATAAAACGAAAATATGCTGTACAAGATACGGCAACGTAATGTGTTCGAGAGGTTCGGTCATTCCGCTGTGGATAGAGCAGATAAAGAACGCTCAGCCCATCACCGTTACCAATCCCGACATGACAAGATTTATAATGTCATTGGAGGAGGCGGTCGAGCTTGTCGTATTCGCATTTAAAAATGCGCAGAGCGGAGATATCCTTGTTCAGAAAGCCCCGTCTTGCACCCTCCATACGCAGGCGAAAGCCATATGCGAGCTTTTCGGCGGCGATGAGAGCGACATTAAAATTATCGGAATCCGTCACGGCGAAAAAATGTACGAAACGCTCCTTACAAACGAGGAATGCGCTCATGCCGAGGATCTCGGCAACTTTTACAGAGTTCCCGCAGATAACAGGAGTTTGAATTACGATAAATTCTTTACCTCCGGCGAGACGCAGAGAAATACGCTTACGGAATTTAATTCAAATAATACGACGATTCTCGACGTTGAGGGAGTTAAGAAAAAACTGCTCGAATTAAGCTACATAAGAGAAGAACTCGAAAAGCTCGGCAGACAATAACGATATTCGGAGAAGAATATGGAATATAATATTTCTTTTAAAAACAACGGAAAACTGAAATTGCTTATAATCGTCGGCACAAGACCGGAAGTCATAAGACTTTCCGAGGTTATTAAAAAGTGCCGTATGTACTTCGATACTGTTCTTGCGCACACTGGACAGAATTACGATTATAATTTAAACGGTATATTTTTTGAGGAATTAAAGCTTGCCGCCCCGGAAATTTATCTTGACTGCGCCTCGGACAATCTGGGCGATTCCATGGGCAATATGATTTCCTCGTCGTATAAGCTTATGAATGAGATAAAGCCCGACGCTCTGCTCGTTCTCGGAGATACGAACAGCTGTCTTTCCGCAATTTCGGCAAAACGTCTTCACATCCCCATCTTTCACATGGAGGCGGGCAACCGCTGCAAGGACGAGTGTCTGCCGGAGGAAACAAACAGACGCATCGTCGACATTATTTCCGACGTAAATATAGCTTACTCAGAGCATGCAAGACGGTATCTTGCAGAATGCGGACTGCCGAGAGAGCGTTCGTTTGTTTCCGGTTCGCCGATGGCGGAGGTTCTTGAGGCTCATTACGGCGAGATAGAGAAAAGCGATATTCTCTCCCGTCTCGGACTTGAAAGCAAAAAATATATTCTTCTCTCTGCGCACCGCGAGGAAAATATCGATACGGAAAAGAATTTTATATCCCTTTTTACGGCAGTAAATATTCTTGCCGAAAAATATGATATGCCGGTTCTCTACTCGTGTCATCCCCGTTCGGCAAAACGCCTTGACGCTTCGGGCTTTAAGCTTGACAAACGGGTTATAAGGCACGAGCCTCTCGGTTTTATCGATTACAATAAATTACAGTCGAATGCGTTTGCCGTCGTTTCCGATTCCGGCACGCTGCCTGAGGAGGCAAGCTTTTATATGAGCAAGGGAACGCCCATTCCCGCCGTGTGCATACGAACCTCGACCGAACGCCCCGAGGCTCTCGATAAGGGATGCTTCGTATTGGCGGGAATCGATTCCGAATCTCTTTTGCAGGCGGCAGAAACGGCGCTTATGATGAATTTAAACAGAAAGGTCTGTACGTGCGTTCCCGATTACGCAGACGAAAACGTGTCGGATAAAATCGTAAATCTCATACAGAGCTATACGCCGATAGTTAATAAAACGGTTTGGAGAAAATATTGATATGAATATACTCATAACAGGCGCAAACGGATTCGTCGGAAAAAATCTTGCCGAAAATCTTATGAATATAAAAAATTCAAAGAACAGAACCCGTCCGAATTTAAAAATAGACGAAATATACTGCTATGATATCGGCAATACCGCCGAAGAGCTTGACGAATACTGCAAAAAAGCGGATTTCGTATTCAATCTTGCCGGCGTGAACAGACCCGACGACAAAAGCGAATTTATTAAAGGAAACGTCGGTTTTCTCGAAACATTGCTCGATTCGTTAAGACAGAATAACAGCAAAGCTCCCATAATGCTTTCGTCCTCCGTTCAGGCTTCGCTTGTCGGCAGATATGCCGGCTCGGACTACGGACAGAGCAAGCTTGCCGGTGAAAAGCTTCTTATTTCCTACGGCGAGATAAAGGGCGTAAGAACACTCGTTTACCGCTTTCCCAATTTGTTCGGCAAATGGTGCAGACCGAATTACAATTCAGCCGTTGCAACGTTTTGCAATAATATCGCAAATGATTTGCCGATTGCGATTAATGATGAGAATACTCAGCTTGAATTATTATATATTGACGATCTCGTTGAGGAAATGCTTGACGCGCTTGAGGGAAAAGAACACAGATGCAGTTTTGACGGAGTTAACGTCATTCCGGATTCCGACGGAAAATACTGTTACTGCCCCGTAACGCATAAGGTTACGCTCGGCGAAATTGCCGGATTTTTGTATGAATTTTCCGCACAGCCGTCGACTCTCGTTATGCCGGAAATTCCGGACGGTTCATTTAAAAAGAAGCTTTATTCGACTTACCTTTCATATCTGCCCGAGGACAAAATCGCATTCGATTTGAAAATGAACAGGGATTCGAGGGGGTCGTTTACGGAGTTTTTAAAAACCGAAAGCTGCGGTCAGTTCTCGGTTAATGTAAGCAATCCGGGCATTACCAAGGGTCAGCACTGGCATAACTCCAAGTGGGAATTTTTTATCGTTGTTGCGGGCAAAGCCCGTATCGAGATGAGATGCATAGACGGCGGAAGGGTTATTAAATTTGATGTTTCCGGTGAAAATATGAAAGCCGTTCATATGCTCCCGGGTTATACTCATAATATTATAAACCTGTCCGAAACCGAACCTCTTGTCACCGTTATGTGGGCGAATGAAAAGTTTGACCCGTCAAGACCCGATACGTTTGCGGAGAATGTATGAATTTATGAACGCCGATTCTTTCAATTTTGATGAAAAAGAAAATAACGTGCTCTCTCTTGTCGCTTATTCGCTGTTTTCATCGGATAAACCGGATATAACCGGCGATATCGGTTCGGCGTGGCAGGAGGCGTACGCGCAGGGGGTGCTGTCGCTTGCGTTTTCGTCATATAAACCCGAATGGGGTATGCAGAAGGCGGATTCCGCAAAGCGCATAATGCGTTTAAGACTTTTAAAAAATGCGTCGGTCAATTCTCAGCATGCGCGTCTTCATGAACTGATGACGAACGCGGGAATCGATTACGTTATTTTAAAGGGTTATGCTTCGGCTTATTATTATCCCGACCCGCTTTTGAGGGATATGGGCGACGTTGATTTTCTTGTCGGAACGGACGATATCGATAAGGCGTCGGAGATTCTTATTTCGGACGGATTTAAAATGTCGCACGAAGGGCACGGCGTTCATATCGTGTTTGAAAAGAACGATATCCGTTATGAGCTTCACAGAGAGCCTTCGGGAATACCGAACGGCGAAGCGGGCGATGTAATAAGAGGTTATTTTTCGGATATATTCGAGAAATCGATTCTGATAAATACCGACTTCGGCGCAATGAAAATACCGTCGCCGTTTCATCACGGACTGATAATTCTTATTCATTCGGCGCATCACATGACGGGCGAGGGACTCGGATTGCGGCATATCGACGATTTTGCCGTGTTTGAAAATTCGTTTGATGAAAATGAGTTTGTGTCGATGTTTTACGAACCGCTGAACCGTGCCGGACTGTGGAAATTTACGTGCGTTATGACGAAAATATCGTCGATGTATCTCGGCGCGGACGAACGTAAATTCTGCATGACGGCGGAGAATGAAATATGTTATAATATAATTAAGGATGTTTTTTCCTCGGGTAATTTCGGTCAGAAAAACTCGGACAGAGGTCACGAGGCGCTGATAATGCAAAGAGCCGGAGAGAATAAGAGGCGTTCAAAAACCGGCAGTCTGTTTTTTAATGCGAACAGAATTGTGTATGAAAAATGGAAAATTGCCAAAAAACTTAAATTTCTGCTGCCGATAGGATGGCTCTTTTTCGGGTTGAGATATTTTATACGTTCGATTGCAGGTAAAAGACCTAAAATAAACGTATTAGCCGTTTCGAGGGAAGCGGGGGAGAGGGAGAAGCTGTATGATTCTCTTATGTTATATAAAACGAACAAAACAAACGACCCGCTTTGATTTGCGGGTCATTGCTTATGTGTGCTGTTTTTTTCGGTTATCCGGGAATTTTATTTTTCCGATTAGCTTCATAGAAAAGCTCTCGAATGTGTAATGATATATTATTGCCAGAACAAAGGTTATGAGTACACAGACGGCAGATGCGGCGGATATACTTTTGAACAGGCTGTATTCGGGCAACATTTTCGTCATTATAAGCGCTCCTATTGAAATATATACCGGCCAGTGAAATGAATATATGCCGAAGCTTATTTTGCCTAAGAACAGAAACGGCTTTGAAGATAGTATTTTTTTTGCAAACGAAACCCTATGCACAACGAGAAGCATTATCGAAAAATAAAAGATTATTACATTTGCTTTTATTGATGGAAATGCCGGATATAAATGTTTTGCTATTCGGCTTAATATATAATGTCCGCCGAAAAACGGCATTGCAATGCTGAAAATAAAAATAAGAACAGCAAGTCGGTCTTTTTTGATAATACGGTTTATTGATGGTTGTATAAAACGTAATGCCATTCCAATAATACAAACGGCAATATTTCGTTTATCAACAATGAAAAATAAAGCAATAAATGTAATCAGCAATCCTGAGATTACGGTGAAATTGTTTTTTGTTTTTTCATTGATATACAGTAATGCATACATGATTATCGATGCATAAAACATATCGGATATTACCCAGTACGGTGAATTGAACCGAGAACCGCCTATGAATATCGTTTTAATCGGGTCATAGAATATTTCGTAAAATTTCAAATGCTTATCGGTATAGCCCTGAAAAAATGAATTGTCAAAAAATACGCTTGTCTCCTGCGCATGTACTCCGACAAGGCTTAGCAGAATGTAAATTATAAAACAGGCGGAGGCAATGGGAAGATAAAAACGCAGAAACCTTTTAACGGTTTTTAATGCGAAGGTTTTTATACTGTCCGTTTTGCCGGACGCTATCAGATAACCGCTTATTAAAAAGAAAAGCTGAAGCCAAAGGTTTTCGTTGACAATACTGCGGGTTGCATTGTGCTTGAAAAACTCAAAGACCGCACTGTATTGCCCGGATGTGAGATCAGCATATTTATATGCGCCGAAATAGTGACCCATCATGATAAAAAGGCACGAAAGTCCTTTTAAACCGTCAATATGGAAAAGATGTTCTCTGCTTTTGTTCATTTCTTTGAGTTCCTTATGTTATTTTGTTTTTTTACGGCTTTTTTTATATCCCGGACGCCTTTCTTGAATTTATATGCCGCCTCTCTAAGCGGGTTACTTTTTTGGGAATTAGAAGGAGTACCGTTATTTTCTTCTAAAAACCCAAGCTCACTAAAATCAACGTCAATGCCGTATTTATCAAACAGAGCGACATTTCCCTTGAGCCATTTTTTTAGCGTTATTCCGATTCCGTCCTCTATTTTTACCTTGAAAGTAAAGGTTTCGGGCGAGTTATTGTTCTGCTGCAATATAATATACGGCAGCTTCATTGCTCTGTATGAGGCATAGGATTCAAAATTCCATATCGTTTCGTGATCCCGGAGCAGTTTTAATAAGTAGTCTTTTCTGTATAAATTCGTTCTGCACCATATCAGATTTTTTTCGTCAATTTTTCGCGAATAAAAATCCTCATCCTCGTAATCGTCTGTTTTTATATTTTCCTTTCCCGTTGCGGCAAGGCTTATCATTCCGACGTTCGGATTTTCATCCATTACCTTTACGGCATGCTCAAAAACCTTTGTGTTTACGGGGTTTAACGGAAAATAGTCCTCTATAAAAAATAAAACGTACGGCGTTTCTGTTTGATTTAGGGCATATCTGAATCTTTGAGTCCATGTAAGCGATTTGTCGTCCGGGTGAACGGCGCGGACATTTTTTATATCTCCGTTATAATCGAGCGTTTCGGAGTTTATGATAAAATTATACGGGCACCCCGGCCATTGAATTAAAAAAAGCTTTAAAAACGGCTCCCACGCCGATTTGTATAAATCGCACGAATTTATTAAAATTGTTACTTTATTGTCCATTTTTATCCTTTCCCAACATTAAATAATATATATATAATAGGTGAAATCTGTTATTAAGTCAACAAAAACTTGAATATCGTAAAATTATATGTATAATAGTAAAGGAATACATTTATTTTATAATTTTACCAAGCGTCGAAGGAAAGGGTGGGGGCGGAGAGTTATTCCGCCGAAATAATATGACTGAAGCCGTGCAAATCTCAGATAAAAATCAGCTTTGTTTAAAAACCGGAAGAAAACAGCGTGACGCGGGTCCCGAGCTTCTCAGAATTTTTGCGATGTTCTTAATTATAATGTCGCATCTTGCCGTTCACGGAGGAATAGAATACAGTTCTCTGTCCGTAAATTCCGCAGCTCTCGAAATGATGAAAACGGGTAATATCGGAGTTGATATTTTCATCCTGATATCGGGATATTACTCCATATATTCGTCGCCGAAGCTTAAAAAGGGTATTATGCTTATATGTCAGACGCTTTTTTACTCCGTTACGTTATTGTTTATTGTCGGAATCTTCAATCCGGAAATAGTATCAAAAAAGCATCTGATTTGCGCTCTGGTTCCTTTTATTTCCGAAAAGGGAAACTGGTTTATCGTCGTTTATATATTGATGTACGCGCTTATTCCTTTTATAAACGGGGGACTGAAAAATCTTAGCAAACGCATGTTTTTCGGTTTGCTTCTGCTTATATTTTTTGCAAGCACGCTTCTTCCGGATACGTTCGGACGCGTTATGAAGCTTCAGGATTACGGTATTTCAAGGCTTGTGTGGTTTGTATTTATGTATTCGCTCGGCGCGTATCTTCGTCTTTATCCCGTAAAGCTTGCAAAAAAACGCGGACTGTGCGCCGTTTTGTGGGTCATATCCGCGCTGTTTGCCATGCTTTTCAGATACTTCTACGCCGATGTATTGTATAATGACGCGGGCAAATTCAAGGGGATAAAGGGACTTGTAATTTATTTCTTCTCCGATATTTCGCGTCCGGGATTTATGTCGGTTGTGTTTTCCGTTTTATCCCTGCTTTTTTTCACGTCGCTCAAAATAAAGGGTAACAAGTTCCTTTTCGCTGTTTCCGGGTCTACGTTCGGAGTATATCTTATCCATGACAGCGAGTGGATGAGACGTTTTCTCTGGGATGTAATCGCGCCGGTAAAAACGGTCGCCGGGTCGGATTATTTCATCCCTATTTCTCTTGCCGTAATACTGCTGATATTTATTGCGTGCTCGGCTGTCGATATAGTTAGGAAAAATTTTATAGAAAAACCGCTGTTTAACTCGTCCCTCTATTCCAAAGCGGAAAATGCGTTAAAACAAATTGCAGACAAAATGCTTGTAAAAGTCGGATTGTGATTTATATGCGCCTCGAATCTGAACGGTTCGGGGTTTTTTTGTATTAATTTGTTATTTTTTATTTACACTGCCGGCTTAAATATGTTATACTGTATAAGTATATGATTATCTATGCATTTTGAATGATTCACATTGTTCGGTGAAAAATATCGGAGGCGATTTTATGGTTCCCGACGTTATACCTCAGGTAAAAAGTTATACTTTGTCAGACGGATATTACAGAATCCTTGAGAATGAAGACCTTGCTCGGAGCGTAAAAACCGTTATTGACTGCGATATCGAAGGTGACGAATCGTATATCCTTAAAATCACCGAAAAATGCATAACGCTCGCTTCGTCGACCGAGGAGGGAATTTTTCGCGGCAGACAGACATTGAAGCAGCTTGCCATGTCGGCTCCCGACGGTAAAATCGCGTGCTGCCGTATAGCTGATTCGCCGAGATATCGTTACAGGGGGTTCATGCTCGACTCCGCAAGACATATGCCGTCCGTAAAGCAGATAAAGAAAATGATAGACGCCGCGGCGCTTTTTAAATTCAATGTTTTTCACTGGCACATTTCCGACGACCAGGGATTCAGATTTGAAAGCAGAAAATACCCTCTGCTCAACGAAACTGGTTCGTACAGAAAAAGCTCGGATTTCGGCAGAAAGCACGTTAACTTGCGTTACGGCGGATTCTATACAAGAGAGGAAATGTCCGACATCGTAAAATACTGCCGCGACAGATTCATAACCGTTATACCCGAGATAGACATGCCCGGTCACGTTTCGTCGCTTATAGCCTCGTATCCGTATCTCTCATGTGAGGAAAAGCCCATAGAAGTCGTTACGAAGCAGGGTATTTTCCGTGATATTCTCTGTGCCGGCAAGGTTACGACGTATTCGTTTATAAAGGATTTGCTCGATGAGGTATGCGAAATCTTCGACGGCGAATATATACATATCGGCGGAGATGAAGCGCCGAAGGCAAAATGGCGTTCCTGTCCGTACTGTCAGGCGAAAATCGCGAAGGAAGGGCTTAAAAACGAAGAGGAGCTTCAGGGATTTTTTGTAAATGAGATTGCCGGATATTTAAAATCCAAGGGCAGGAAGGTCATATGCTGGAACGAAAGTCTGAAAAGCGGACTTGTCGACGGAGATATAACCGCTCAGATGTGGATGGACAGGGACTCACTGTGCATAAAGCATGCAAATGCCGGCGGAGACGTTATTATTTCGGATTTTTATCATTATTATCTCGATTATCCGTACGGAATGACTCCGCTTGATAAGGTATATAATTACAAGCCGGAATCGAATAAGCTCGGCGAAACGGGCAGAGCGCATATTATCGGCGTGGAAACGCCGCTGTGGAGCGAGTATATAGATACGGACAAGCAGATGGAGTTTATGTTTTTCCCGAGAATGACGGCTGTTGCCGAGGCGGGCTGGACGGCTCAGGAGGACAGAAACTGCGCGGATTATAAAATGAGACTTTCAAAAGTTATTTCAATACTTGAAAAAATGGGAATAGAGCCTGCGGACGAGAGCCTGTGGAACGTCCCGTTTTATAAAAGGATTCACGATATAGGAAGGCATTTCGGTATACTGCCATGAAGAAGATGAAAAAAAATACGGTTATTCCGCTGACTGCCGTTTTAATCGTAATAATCGCCGTATCGTGCGTTTACGCTCTGTTTTTCAGAACGTCGGAGGACTCCGGGACGGATTTTGCCATGGGGTCTGTCATTACGGTTAAGGCATACGGGAAAAACACATCCGAGGGCGTTGAAAACGCCGTAGAAGCGGTAAAAAACCTCGATTCGCTTATTTCAAAAACGACAGATTCGAGCGATATATGTAAAATCAACGCCGATTCCTCCGCCGAGGTGAACGAAAAAACCGTTTCCGTCATAAAGGATACGCTTGACGTATGCGAAGACAGCGCAGGTTCGCTTGATATCACGGTCGGAAACCTTTCGGAGATGTGGGATATCGGCGGAGACAATCAGAGAGTTCCGTCAGATGAGGAGATTCAACGCGGTCTTTCATTTGTCGGATATGAAAACGTAAAAATATCGGGTAACACGGTCAGCGTTCCTTCGGGCGTTCACCTTGACCTCGGCGCGTCCGGCAAGGGCGCCGGCGCGGACGAGGCTGTTTCGGCTCTTAAAAATACAAAAGGCGTTACCGGCGCGGTCGTGTCCGTCGGCGGAACCGTCGGCGTGTTCGGGACAAATCCCAATTCCGATCACTGGGGCGTGGGAGTGAGAAAGCCGGAGCGCGAAAATACGGGATATATTGCCGTTATTAAATTATATAAAGACAGTTTTGTTTCAACGTCGGGAAGCTATGAAAAGTATTTTGATCTCGACGGAAAAACTTATCATCATATTCTCTCTCCATTTACGGGTTATCCTGCCGAAAGCGGTCTTAAAAGCGTTACGGTTATAACGTATGACAGCGGCGTTTACGCCGATTCTCTTTCTACGGCGTGCTTTGTGCTCGGGTATGAAAAGAGCCTCGAGCTTCTTGAAAAATATTCCGCCGACGCGTTTTTTATTATGAACGACGGAAGCGTTAAAATGACCGACGGCATAAAGGATAACGTGACGATGAATGAATGACAGAAAACTTTTAAAAAAAAGCGACGCCGTGATAATTATTATATTGCTTATTTTTTCGCTTTCGTTTATAATCTATTCCAAAACGGCGAAGAAGAGCGTCACGGCTCAGATAATCTGCTCGGGCGAAGCGGTAAGGACGATAGACCTCGATTCGGTATCCGAAAATTATGATATTTCCCTGTGCGGGGGACGTGTAGTCGTTTCCGTCGAAAAGGGCGCTATATATTTTAAGCAAAGCGACTGTAAGGATAAGCTGTGCGTAAAATCGGGGAGACTAAAAAACCCCGGAGATACGGCGGCGTGTCTGCCCGAAAAGGTCGTTATCGCGCTGTCGGGCGGAGAAAAAGCCGACGGTCCCGATATAATTTCATATTAGGTGATATAATTGCCGAAAAAACAAATTTCCGCGGCAAAACGTGCCGCGTATACGGGAATTGCGTCCGCGCTTGCAATCGCGCTGTCGTTTCTCGAAAATCTGATACCGCCGATATCGGCGCTGCCCCCCGGGGCTAAAATAGGATTTGCAAATATTGCCGTTATGTTTGCGCTTTTGAATTTTTCATATACCGACGCCGTTTTGATTGTTATCGTTAAATCGCTTTTCGTTCTGATAACAAGAGGTCCGGCATCATTCTTTATGAGCGTTTCCGGCGGTTTGCTGAGCGTTGTGATTCTTATTGTTTTTCTTGCCGTATCAAAAAAAACCGGCAGGGCTCTTTCATATATATTTCTGTCGGTTACGGGCGCGCTGTTTCACAATACAGGTCAGCTTATCGCCGCGGGATTTTACATGTCGACGTTCTCTGTCGCCGGATATCTGCCCGTTATGATAATATGCGCGTTAGGTTCGGGGACCGTTACGGGAATAGTTTTAAAAACCGTCGTCCCGCCCATAACGAAAATTATATACGGAAAATAAATTCAACTTTTTTATAAAGCAAAAAATGGAGGTAGAAAATAATATGAGCAAAGCCCATATGAAGGGCGTTCTTAAAGCCGTTAAGAACGTCAGAGGCGGAGTTGCGGCAGAACACTGCAAGATAACCGCCGGACTGCCCGTGGAAAGAATTGAAATGCCCGATAAGGTTCTGCTGCCCATGCAGCAGCACATAGGCGCGCCGTGCGTTCCGACGGTGAAGGTCGGCGATACGGTCGGAGTGGGTCAGACTGTCGGAGATACCGACGCGTTTGTATCCGCGCCCGTTCACGCTTCGATTTCGGGTAAGGTTACGGCGATAGGGCCCGTAAAACTTGCAAACGGCAGTATGGTCGACGCGGTCACGATTGAAAACGACGGCGAGATGAAACTTTTCGAGGGCGTCGAACCGCCCCGAGTTGAAACAAGAGAGGAACTCGTAAAGGCTGTAAGGGCTTCGGGACTTGTAGGTCTGGGCGGCGCCGGATTTCCCGCAAGCGTTAAGCTTGCATTTTCGCCCGATAAGAATATCGATACCCTTATTGTAAACGCGGCGGAATGCGAGCCGTATATTACGGTAGACTACCGCGAGTGTATCGACAACTCGTGGGATGTTATGGGCGGAGTTTATTCCCTTGCCGAGCTTCTCGGATTCAAACGCGTCGTTATCGCTGTTGAGGATAACAAGCCCGACGCTATAGAGGTTCTTAAAAATATAGCCTCCAAGAGTACGGAAAAAGATTTTAAGATTGACGTTATGGCTCTTAAATCGAAATATCCCCAGGGCGCGGAAAAAATGATGATTCAGTCGGCGACGGGCAGGAAAGTTCCTATAGGCAAGCTTCCCGCGGACGTCGGATGCGTCGTTATGAACGTTGCGTCCGTTGCGTTCGTTTCGAGATATTTGAAATCGGGAAAACCTCTCGTCAGCCGTTCCGTAACAGTCAGCGGAGACGCGGTAAAGAATCCTAAAAATTTACGCGTTCCCATAGGTATAGAGGTTCAGAAGCTTATAGACGCATGCGGAGGGTTTTCCGTTGAACCGTATAAAATTATAGCCGGCGGACCCATGATGGGCATATCGATAATCGATACGACCGCACCCATTGTCAAGAATAACAACGCGCTTCTTGCATTCAGCGAGAAAACGGGGCTTCTTAAAAAGGAAAGAGCCTGCATAAGATGCGGAAGATGCGCCGCAGCGTGTCCGATGAGCCTTGTACCGACTCTTCTTGAAAAATATGCTTTGAGAGAGGACGCGGAAACGCTTTCCAAGCTCGGTATCGGCGTGTGCATGGAGTGCGGCAGCTGTTCGTATTCATGCCCCGCAGGCAAACCGCTCGTTCAGTATATGAGACTGGGCAAACAAATCGTAAGAGAGGCAGGCACAAAGAAATGAACAGACTTACGGTAAGCGCGTCGCCGCATGTGCGCAGTGCGGACACGGTAACGGGCATTATGGGCGATGTAATCATATCGCTTATTCCCGCGGCGGTCACGTCGGTATTCCTGTACGGACTCAGAGCTTTGCTCGTCATAGCCGTATGCGTCGGCAGCTGCGTATTATTTGAATATCTTTCGAGGAAAGTACTTAAAAGAGATAACACGATAGGCGATTTAAGCGCAATAGTCACGGGACTTTTGTTAGCGTTCAATCTTCCGTCGACAATTCCGCTGTGGATGGCCGTTATCGGTTCGTTTGCCGCTATTGTTATCGCGAAGCAGTGCTTCGGCGGTATCGGTCAGAACTTCGTAAATCCCGCTATTGCCGGACGTATAATCATGCTTGTATCGTTCTCATCGGCAATGACAGACTGGACTCAGCCCCTGCAGTGGAAGGATACGGTTGACGCCGTTACCACCGCTACTCCGCTTGCGAGACTTTCCGCGCTTGACCTGAGCGGAAATATAGCTTCTCAGATAGCGGCGGACAGCGAGCTTCCTTCGCTTGTGAAAATGCTGTTCGGCATAAGAGAGGGATGTCTGGGCGAGGGATGCGCCGTTGCTCTTATCGCCGGCGGAATTTATTTAATGGCGAGAAAGGTTATCAAACCGGCAATTCCTCTTACGTTTATAGGAACTGTCGCCGTTATAATGCTTATAGCCGGAAAGGGCGATTTTACGTTTGTCGCCTACGAGCTTCTTTCGGGCGGACTTCTGCTCGGCGCGTTCTTTATGGCTACGGATTATGCGACAAGCCCGATAAGCACAAAGGGCAAGATTATATTCGGCGTCGGATGCGGAATCGTCACGTCGGTAATAAGGCTTTTCGGTTCGCTTCCCGAGGGCGTTTCGTATTCGATAATATTAATGAACATTCTCACTCCTCATATAGATTCTCTTACAAGACCCGTTCCGTTCGGTTTTGTCAAGGAGAAAAAGTCAAAGGAAAAGGAGGCGGTATAATATGAAGAAATTTTCACCCAGGGAAATTATACTGCCTACCGTTGCACTGCTCGTAATCGGCGTTATCTGTTCGGGAATACTGGCGTTCGTAAACAACGTTACATCCCCGATTATCAGCAAGATAAATTACGAGAGTGAGGTTAAGTCGAGAAAGGTCGTTCTTCCCGACGCGAAAACATTCGGCGACGCGGTCGAAAAAGACGGCGTTTCGTATGTCGAGGGTAAGAGTTCGGACGGCGAAACGGTCGGTTACGTTTTTACGACGAGCGCAAAGGGCTACGGCGGAACAATAAGTATTATGACAGGACTTGACGCGGACGGAAAAATTACCGGACTTCAGATTCTTTCGATAGACGAAACTCCGGGACTGGGCATGAATGCGAAAAAGGATTCGTGGCTGTCGCAGTTTACCGGCAAGTCGGGAACGCTCTCTGTCGTCAAGGGCGATTCGTCGTCGGACGATCAGATACAGGCGATAACGAGCGCGACGATTACGTCGAATGCCGTTACGGAAGCCGTTAATCAGGCGACGCAATTTTTCAGTGAAAATCTTTCAAAGGAGGCGGCGTAAATGGAGGAAAAAAGAAGCCTCGGTAAGGAGTTTACCAAAGGCATTATAAAAGAAAATCCCGTTCTTAGACTTGTTCTCGGAACATGTCCGACGCTCGCCGTCACGACCTCGGCGATAAATGCCGTAGGAATGGGCATAGCCGCTACGGTTGTTCTCGTATGCTCGAACGTTGCTATTTCCGCTCTCAGGAAGGTGATCCCCTCGAAGGTCAGAATCCCTGCGTACATAGTTATCATAGCCTCGTTCGTTACGCTTGTTCAGATGGTCGTAAAGGCTTACGTTCCCGCGCTCAACGACGCGCTGGGCGTATATCTTCCGCTTATAGTCGTTAACTGTATAATTCTCGGCAGAGCCGAAGCGTTTGCAAGCAAGAATCCCGTGGGAGCCTCCGCTCTTGACGGACTTGGAATGGGCGTCGGTTTCACGACCTCGCTTTTTATAATGGGTACGATAAGAGAAATTCTCGGCGCGGGAACGTTTCTTTCGGGCGCGGATACCCTTTTGGGAATATTTGGAGTTACGTTCAAGGGCTTTGATTTTACCGAGGGACTTTCAAAAATCGGTCTTGCTCCGATGACTTTGTTCATTCTCCCTGCGGGCGGATTCTTCGTATTCGGTATGCTTATAGCTCTTGCGAATAAGATTTCCGACGAAAAGGGACTTCCAAAGGCGGAGCTTCACGGATGCAAACACTGCCCGATGGCTTCTTCCTGTACGCATATGTCCGATGAACAGAGAGCCGAGTGCGGCATGAGCGAAAAAACGGATGTAAATGTTAAAACGGCAGACGGGGAGGCGGGTAATTCATGAAATTCTATATAGCTCTTCTTGTAATGGGACTTTTGACGCAGAACTTCGTTCTTGCAAAGTTCCTCGGTATATGTCCGTTTCTCGGCGTTTCCAAGAAACTCGGTACGGCTCTCGGAATGAGCTCCGCCGTCGTCGTTGTTATGCTTATTTCGACAGCCGCGACTTATCCGATAAATAATTTCCTTCAGTCGCACGACCTCGGATATCTTCAGACGATTGTCTGCATACTTGTTATCGCCGCTCTCGTTCAGATGGTTGAGATAATTCTAAAAAAATTCATGCCTCCGCTTTACAATGCATTGGGAATTTATCTTCCGCTCATCACGACGAACTGTGCGGTTCTCGGCGTTGTTTTGTTAAACTTTGACAACGGATATACGTTTGCGGAGTCCATGCTCAATTCTCTGGGCGGCGGTCTTGGTTTTATGCTTGCGATGGTTCTTTTCGCGGGCGTTCGTCAGAAAATGGAAACGTGCGATATTCCGGAATCTTTAAAAGGACTTCCGATAACGCTTATCGCCGCGTCGCTTGTTTCGCTCTCGTTTGTCGGCTTTACCGGCATTGTCGAGGGTATGGGACTTATGTAAAGGAGGGCTTAGAATATGAATCCTATATTGCTTGCCGTCCTTACAGTAGGCGGAATCGGACTTTTTGCGGGACTTTTACTGGCTGTTTTTTCAATAGTTATGGCAGTCCCCGCGGATGAGAAGGCGGAGGAAATAACGGAATGTCTGCCCGGAGCAAACTGTGGTTCGTGCGGATATTCGGGATGCTCCGGTTATGCGTCGGCTCTTTCAAAGGGCGAAACGACAAATACCGCGCTGTGCAATCCCGGAGGCGCGGAGGTTTCAAAGAAAATTGCAGAGATAATGGGACTTGAGGCGGGCGTGATTAAGCCTATGGCGGCGGTTGTTCTCTGTCAGGGCTATGACGATACCGCCGAAAAAAAGATGAATTATATCGGCGTAGACTCGTGCCGTATGGCTCAGCAGCTTTACGGAGGAGAGAAGGAGTGTATATTCGGATGTCTCGGACTCGGCGATTGCGTAAACGTATGTCCTTTTGACGCGATTCATATATGCGACAAAGTTGCGAGGATAAATCCTCTTGCATGCCGTGCATGTAAAAAGTGCGTAAATACATGCCCGAAAAAGCTTATCGAGCTTCTGCCGCTTCACGAGACGAAGGCCGCTGTTCTTTGTAAGAATCACAATAAGGGCGCCGTTGCAAGAAAGGAATGCAAGGCGGCGTGCATAGGCTGTATGAAATGCGTTAAGGTTTGCGAATCCGGAGCCGTAACGGTCGAAAATTTTGCGGCTCACGTTGATTACGATAAATGCACCGGCTGCGGAAAATGTCACGAAGCATGCCCCGTCAAGTGCATCGATATTTTGAATCTTTCATAACAATCGATTTTTTGAATCTTTTATAAACAAGCATTCGGTAATCATATAAAAAAATCAATCCCGTACGGACGGTATCGTTACGCCTGTACGGGATTGTTGTTTTTTATTTTTTTATTATTCGGTAAGCTTCGTTACGGCCTTTTTGACGGGAAGAGCTACCGCCGAGCATGCGAGCGCGCCGATTGCCGCCTCGGGAAGTCCGTTTGTAAGTACCGTCATTCCGAGTATCGCGATAAGCGTTTTGCCTGCGCCGCCGCCTATTGCGGTGAGATATTCACCGCCGAAGAAAACGTATATTCCGCCTAAGACGAGGAGAGTGTTTGCAAGACTTCCGAGAAGTCCCGCCGCCGCGTATGCCGCGCTTTTATGCTTTAATTTCTCTTCGAGAGCTTTGATTGTAATCCCGGTAACGACTCCTATAAGTATTCTCGGTACGAAGCATATGAGAAGCGAGCCGAAATTGCCCGAAAATTCGCCCATTGTGTAAAACGGGGTGTATATAAACGAGAAAAGACCGGGAGCGGTGAACGTCCAGTAGATGAAGCTGCATGCGCCGAACACAAGTCCCATGAACGCGCCTGCGCCCGTGCCGAGTACCGCCGCCGTAATGATTACGGGTACGTGCGAGAGCGTAGCGGAGAGCGGTCCGAGGGCGGGGAGAGTTCCGAGGGGAGTAAAACATACGATTATTTCAATCGCCATAAGCATTGCAAGCTCCGTCATTTTAATTAATCTGCCGCGGTTCGTTTTCTTTGGTTTATTATTCATTTTGTATTCCTCCTGTTGATGTTCAAAAATGATATATCACAGATATGAGTTACGGTTATAATTTAATTTTTATCGAAAATCATTTTAAGTCCGTCAAGGACAAGCGTCGGGTCGGATATTATCTCCGTTTCGCAGTTTTTAATTATATTTGAAGAGTGACCGCCGGTTGCCGCGACCGTTTTGATTTTTTCTCCGAGGGCGTTTTCAAGTCTTTTGCACATTCCGTCAAGCATCGCCGCCGTACCGAGAACCGTTCCCGACTGCATGCTTGTAACGGTGTTTGTGCCTATCGGAGAAATGTCGCCGGACGTGGATATTGTCGGGAGCTGACTGGTCATAGCCGATAACGCGTTGAGCGAAATTCTTACGCCCGCGCTTATTGTGCAGCCTCTGTAGACCTTATTCGAGTCGATAACGCTTATTTTTGTCGCCGTTCCCAAATCGAGCACGAGCATGGGAGCTTCGTATTTGCCCAGCGCTCCGACCGCGCCGGCAACAAGATCCGCGCCCAGTTGAGCCGGATTGTCAATTTTAATGTTGAGCCCCGTTTTGACGCCCGGTCCTATTATTTTTGCTTTGACGTTTGTCAGCAGATAAATCGCTTTGCTTATTACCCCGGTCAGCTCCGGTACGACGGAGCCTATTATTGCTCCGGTACACGCGGTAGCGTCCGTTTTGTGAAGCGAGATGATCGCCGACATGTCAACGGCGTACTGTTCCGCCGTTCTTGCTCTGTCGGTTGCCATTCTTGAAACAACCTCAAGTCTGTCGTCAATGTACAGTCCGAACGTTACGTTGGTATTGCCTATGTCGACAGCTAAGATCATAACGATCCCTCCGTAAAAGTATTATTCCGATTTTACCGGTACGTCTATTATACATTGAAAAAAATATTTTAACAACGAAATAACCGACGAATTTTTAAAGATATTGAAAATTATTTTCATATAATATATAATCATAAGTGTATACGAGCCTTGAATTTGTATATAAACTCCGATTTGAGGAATTTTGGTGATTAAAATGAAAACTATAGGATTTATCGGCGCGGGGAATATGGCTCGTCCGATTATAAGGAATACAGCCGAAAAAGGCGTATTTGAAAAAAATAATATTTACGTTTACGACCCGAATACGCAGGCGCTTGACGATTTTTGCGAAAAGACGGGAGTTAACGCCGTCGGAGAAGGATTTGTCGAGAAAAATTGCGACGTTATAATGCTGTGTACAAAACCGCAGGTGTTTCCGTCGATTTTGCCCGCCGTCGGCGAAACCGTGAGGGAACGTGATCCGCTGATTGTTTCCATTGCCGCGGGGAAGACGACGGAATATATATCCTCTCTTCTCGGATATGAGGCGAAAACAGCGAGGATTTTTCCGAATCTCAACGCGGAGGTCGGCTCCGCAATATCGGCGTATACCGCTAACGGCAGGGTATCGGACGGGGAGCTTGCGCTTGTTGGCGGAATCTGTTCGTCATACGGCGAGGCCGTGCGTCTTGAGGAGGATAAATTTTCCGTATTCGGCGTTCTCGGCGGATGCGCTCCCGCGTATTCGTTTATGTTTATAGACGCTCTTGCAAAATCGGGAGAAAGATACGGACTTGACAGGGATACCGCGTTCAGAGCCGCCGTTCAGGTTGTTCTCGGAAGCGCGGAGCTTTTAAAAGCAGGAGTCGGCGAACCGGGCGAGATGGTAAAACGCGTATGCTCTCCCGGAGGCACAACGATAGAGGGCGTAAACGTTCTTGACTCGGACGGATTGTACGCTCTTGTCGATAAGGCGTTCAAGGCTTCGTACGACAGGGACAGACAGCTTTAAAACGGGAGCGGATTGTTATGATGACTTATGTCTGGATAGGCGTGTTCATTGCCGCGCTTGTTATTGAGTCGGCGACGGTTCGGCTCGTTTCCGTGTGGTTTGCCGTCGGCGCGCTTGCTTCGTTCATTCTGTCGGTATGCAGAGTTGACAGCTTATGGATTCAGATAACCGTTTTCACGCTCGTTTCGCTCATATCTCTTGCCGCGGCAAGACCGCTTATTAAAAAGCTCGTCAGGAAAACGAAGCGCGAATTTACGAGGGCGGATATGTATATCGGTCTTGAGGGCATAGCGACGGAGAAAATAGATAATTTTGAATCGACGGGACTTGTAAAGGTCAAAGGTTCCGTCCGGTCAGCAAAAAGCCGGTCCGACGAGGTTATTTCCGCAGGCGCAAGAGTTAAGGTGCTTTCGGCAGAGGGCGTAAAACTCGTTGTCGAGGAAATTAAGGAAGGATGAATCATGGTCGTTTATATTAAGGATAGTGAGCGGCAATTCAATTTTTATTAAATAAAAGGCGTGTAAAATTAACGCTTGTAAAAATATTTTATTTATTGTATTATATAACTTAAACACTGTATTATATAATCTGCATTACCTTATGAAAGGCGTATTATCATGGACGATTTTGAAAAAAAGAACGATTTGGAAAACGGTTCGGCGGCGGATATCTCCGATGATACCGCGAACGAAAAGGATACTGTGTCTTCGGCGGAAAGCGTGGGGGAATGCTCCGACGGCGATTCTGACGGCAAAACGGACGCGGAGAGTTTAAATGAAGATGAAAACGATTGCGCACAGGAAAAGGAGGAATCCCCGGATTCGGTCTTTTCCGATGAAAATTCCGCGCCCGCTCCCGTTTTTGAGGCAGAGCCTCAGCCGGAGGTTTTACCCGGGTCCGAGGCAGAAAAGCCAAAAAAGAAAAAAAAGAAAACCGCGCTTATAGTTTCCCTTGCCGTAATGCTTGCCGTTATTGTCGCGGGGCTTTGCGCGATAGTGTGGTTTACGCAGGACTCGTCTTCGTCTGTCAAGGCGGATGAAACCGTCATGACGATAGGCGATGAAAAATATACCGCCGGCGAATTTTATTTCTATTATCTTAACTATTATTCGTATTACTATCAGTACATTCAGTACGGCTCGATAAGCGCGGATTCGATACGTGACGGCGCGCTCAAGGAAATGGCATACGTAAACACTGTTTACAATGAGGCGCAGAAGGACGGCATATCTCTTTCGGAGAGCGAATATAAGGAGTATGTTACCGACTCTCTCGATTCTCTTTCCTCCCAGGCGGAAACAGACGGTCTTACCATGGCGGAGTATCTTGAAAAATACTACGGCAAGGGCTTCAGTGAGGATATGCTCAAGTCGATTCTTGAAAAGAACGCTCTGGCAAATATCTACAAAGAGCGCAAGACGGACGAAGCGAAGGAGTATTATACCTCCGATGACGGCGTAGCCGAGATTCTTAGGGAATATAACGATAACCGCAAGGATTATGACCTTGTCGGAGTTGAATATTATTATTTTTCTGACGATACCGACGGAACGAAGGCAGCCGACAAGGCACAGAAGCTTATTGACGCGGTAAACGGCGGACAAACATTTGCAAATGCGATTTACGATAATTTCAAGGGCGATGATTATACGTATTCAAGAGACGAGTGTCCCTCTGTTTCCAATGCTTCGTATGATAATCTCTCAAGTCTTTCCGATGACGTCGCCTCATGGGCGTTTGAAATCGACAGCAACGGCAATTACGTCAGAAAAGCCGGAGATATGAATACGTTTGAGGCAAATTCCATGACATATGTATTTCGTATAAGCTCCGTTCCCGCAAAGGTTGAGACTTATCCCGTAACGTACAGAGATATTCTTATTTCCGCCGACGGTACGGACGAGGAATCTCTCATGAGCGCAAAGAGCGAGGCAAATTCGATTTATAACGATTATAAATCCCATGCGGACGAAAACGGCTATGACGCGGAGTATTTCGGCACGCTTGCGGCAGATAAATCGGCCGACAGCACAACGTCTTCAAACGGCGGACTTCACGAGGATGTATTTCTTCCCGATTCCGAAATCGATAAATGGGCTCTCGAGGCAGGCAGAAAGCAGGGCGATATCGCCGTTATAAAGGGAGAGGACGGATATCACGTCGTACTCTTCGATTCGACGGCGTCAATGCCCGAGTGGATGAGCGACATAACGTCCGTTCTTACGGATAAAAAGGTTGAAGATCTGTTTACCGGCGCGGAAAACGCGTCCTCAGACGCGGTCAAGGACGACGCAGTGATAGCAAAAGTCGTTGAGTCTGCGCAGAATACGTTTAACGCTCTTAACTCCCAGGTTCAGCAGGACGAGCAGAATCAGGATGTGCAGGAGCAGGACGAGCATAATCATGATGCGCAGGAGCAGGACGGCAATTCGTAATTTTTAAAAGTAATTCGGCATAATTTTCAAAAAATACTTGTAAAATTTTTAAAAAAGTATTAAAATAACCCTTGTAATTTCATTTCTGAAAGGTGTTTTTCCCAAATGGATAAAAATTTAGAAAAAGAAAAAGAACTTTACCGTAAAGAGCGTAAGGAGCGTATTTCCAAAAACGCGAAGGCGAACGAAAAAGGCTCGTCGAAGGGTAGAGATCATACCGCGGCGGTAAGCAAGGTCATTTCGTGGATATTCTGCATTGTCCTTGTCGGCGCAATCGTTGTCGGAACTGTCTTTCAGTTCGGCGTTCCCCAGAAGGTGCTCAGAGCCGTTAAAATTGACGGAAAGTCATATTCGGCGGCGGAGTACGCGTTTTACTATGCGTCCGTATACAATTCGTTCGCAAATTATTCAAAGAATTACGGTTCGACATACGCCGACGGATTCGATTACAATCAGTCCGCCGCGGATCAGACGCACACGGATTCGGACGGCAACGAGGAAACCTTCGATAAATATTTCGCTCAGCTTGCCGTTGATAACATGGCGAACGTAAAGAGATATTATGCCAAGGCTCTCGAGGAAAATATCGAGCTTACCGACGAGGATAACGAGACTATCAACGAGGCTATGACCCAGTTTGACGAGGCGCGCGGAAATTATTCCGTATCGAGTTATCTCAGCAAGGCTTACGGCAGAGGAATTACCGAAAAGCTTTTCAAAAAAGTCGTTACCGAGCAGCAGTACGTTACTCGTTTCAAAGAGATTAAAAACGAGGAACTCGGCAATGATATAACCGAGGATAAAATCAACGAGGAGTATTCCGCAAACAAGAAGGATTATGACGTAGTTGATTTCAGATGGTATACAATCGACATCGATACCGACGCGGCCGATACGGACGCGGCTAAGAGTGAGGCGGAGGCCAGAGCCGATGAATTTATCGCGGCGGTAAAGGCTGACGGCAACACCGAGGACGCGTTTAAAAAGCAGGCAATAGTTTTCCTCGATTCCGAATCCGAGGATTACGAGACGAATAAGGAAACGTATTCAAAGGACGGAGCAACCATTCTCCATAAGACTGATTATGCTACAATCTCTTCTTCCGTAAGCACCGACGCGGCAGACTGGATTTATTCCGTTGACGACAGCGGCAATTACAACAGACCTTCGGGCGAAATGGCAAAGTATTCGACCGACGAGTATGTTTATGTAATCTATACTCTCGGCGCACCCTATCAGGATACCGTTAAACCGGTAAGCGTACGTCACATTCTCTGCGCGTTTTCGGACGATACGAGCGCGGAGCCGACCGACGAGGAGAAGCAGGCCGCCAAGGAGAAGGCGGAAACCGTTCTTCAAAGCTATAAGGATTCTCTTGAGCAGAGCGGCAAGGAATACGATGAGGACGCGTTTGTAAATCTCGTTTCGGAAAATTCGGACGATACGGGCACGTCGAGCAGCGGCGGACTTATCGAGGACATGATAAACAACGACCAGTATGTAGCCGAATTTGAGGACTGGGCTTTTGCCGAGGGCGATTTTGCCGGCGAGGTAAGAAAAGCAGGCGACGTAGGAATTATCGAAACGGAGTACGGCTATCATGTTATGTACTTTGTAAGTCAGGCAGACGAACCGTCATGGTATACGACTATTAAGGACAGTCTTACGGATACCGAGTCCGATGAGTACTGGGAGGATTTCGAGGCTCAGTTCAGCGAGGACGATATCACGACCGTAGACTGGGTTAAGGATAAGGTTGTTAAGGATCAGGTCGCAAGATACGCATAAATTCTTTAAACGAAATTTATAGAATTATAAAACGAACAGGGAGCTGTAAAACCGGTTTTTACAGCTCCGTTTTTTATGGAGTCGGGGAAAAATGTTCGGACTTTTTAACCTCTTTTTGCGGCTAAAAAACGCTTTGAGGCGACAGTCTTTCTCCGTCGCGTACGCCCGTTATGAAGTTTCTTGCCTCGTCGAGAATACATTTATAATCTTCGCTTTCGTTTTCTGCCGCGCAGACTATGTTGCTGAGGTGTATTTCCATTTCGTCCACATCCTCGTGTTTTAATATAATTGCAAGAAGTTTTTTGTCCTTTTCCCATTTGCCGAAAAGTTCCCGCGCACGAAGCGAATCGATATCGCTTTCGTTTTCCATAATCTCTATCTCCGATATCGATTTCGTAAGAGTTCTGTCCGTATACGCCGAGCCGCCGACCGCAAGCGCAAGACAGAAAAACGGTATAATTATCGCGGTTATGAGCCGTTTCATGATTTATTTCTCCTTTTTTATAATATTAACCCTGCCCGATTTTGTCTGAGTCATCAGCAGAATGTTTTCGGGCGAGGTTTTTTTCTTTTCTATCGTTTTTTTAAGCTGTTCTTCGTTCGTATTGCACAGTGAAAAATCCGTTTTTATAATTCTGCCGTCCGAAACGACAACGCACGGCATACCCGCGTCTTCGGCGGGGATATTCAGGTCTTTTCTTTTAACGTTTTCTTCTGCCGGCTTTTTCATGACGCTCAAAACCCCGTTTGTTTCGGCTATCGCATACTGAACCTCCGATATGTCGAAAATATCCTTTTGCCTCAGAGCCTCAAGTATATCGTCGACCGTGTATCTTAAGTCTTTTATGAGTTTTTGGTCAATGACTCCGTCTCTGATTACAACGACGGGATTTCCCTGAAGCAGATTCCTTGCCTTGATGCTTTTCATTCCGATTACCGACATGATTATTTCAAACGACGCAAGAAGAAGTACCGCCGTTAAGGAGTTCATAAGAGGCGTGTCGTTGTCCTGCATGGGAATTGCGGCAATTTCCGAGAGCATTATCGTTATTACGAGTTCGCCCGGCTGAAGCTGAGCTATCTGCCGTTTACCCATCAGGCGGATTACCGCCGTCAGAAAGAAATAAAGAATAACCGTTCTCACAAACGATGTAAGCATATATATCAATCCTCCTTCGTGATATATATACTTTTTCCGTATATTTGAAAAAAATACGGTTATGATTATATTGAATTTACAAAAACAGGACTGATTTTTATGAATAATTCCGAATTTAATCCCGAACGGAGTGCGTCGGGCGGAGTGTATTTTGATATTTTAAAAAATAAAATATATCTGAGAGAACGCTTCGGCGGCACGTTCGATCTTATTATCGACGAGCATAAAACGGACGTTAATACGGTCGTCTTTGCGTCTCTTGACGGTATGTATAACAATCTTCTTGCTGTCGGCGCGGTTATAAATCCCGTGTGCGAATGTCTTAAAAACGCTGAAAATCCCGATGAGCTTTTTAAAATGATAACCGATATTTCCCCTGCCGAGTGCGACTGCAGAAGTGAATTTGAGCTTGAAAAAATCGTGCTGTCCGTCATAGAGGGATGCATGGCGGTATTTATAAACGGAATCGGAGCCGCGCTGATTTTCAGCGTTCAGGGCTATTCAAAACGAACGACTGAGGAGCCGCAAAGCGAGGTTCAGGAGTTCGGTTCGCGGGAAGGATTCGTTGAGATGTTCAAGGATAACGTGACCTTGCTGCGCAGACGGCTTAAAACGCCCGATCTTGTATTTGAAACCATGGATATAGGCTCTGCGGGAAAAACGAAGGTCTGCGTCTGCTATGACTCGAAGCGCGTTTCGACCGATGTTCTCGACAGCGTAATTTCAAGAATCGAAAATGCCGAAATCGATTTGCTTTTGGGCGCGGGAGAGCTTAAGCCGTTTCTGGATACGAATTTTCCGTCTTTCTTTTCGGGCGTCGGAATTACGGAACGACCCGATGTTTTGGCTTCGAAATTAAGCGAGGGAAGAGTTGGTATTTTTGTTGACGGCAGTCCGTTTGCGCTGTTTGTACCGCATTTGTTTATCGAAAATTTTCATTCGCTCGACGATTATTTCAACCGTCCGTACTACGTTTCCCTGATAAGACCGCTTAAGCTTATATGTTTCTTTGTTTCGGTTGCTCTGCCCGGAATGTTCGTCGCTGTCGGAACTTTTCATCAGGAGCTTTTTCCGTCAGACGTTCTCTATGATATTGTCGCCTCATCGAGCAAAACCCCGTTTCCGCTTACGGTCGAGGCTCTGGTTATACATTTTATTTACGAAATAGTAAGGGAGGCGGGGCTGCGTGTTCCCAAGGCTGTCGGTCATGCCGTCAGCATTGTCGGCGCGCTTGTTATCGGCGACGCCGCCGTTACCGCGGGGCTTATTGCCGCCCCGATGCTTATCATAGTCGCCGTAACCGCCGTTTCGTCCGCCGCCGTTCCGTCTGTATATCAGCCCGCCGCCGTGCTGAGATTTATATTTATAATCGTCGGCGGACTGTTCGGCATGTACGGGATTTTTACGGCGTTCGGATTTATTGCGGCAAATTTATGCTCCGTCAATCCGTACGGAGTGCCGTTTATGTCGCCCGTATCGCCGTTTGACAAAAGAGCGCAGAAGGACGGAATTATTTTTGCCGGGATTAAAAAGGCTGGCGGACGCAGGGTTAAAATACAAAACCTGAAAGGAAGCGACATAAAAGAATGAGCGCACCTAACCGAAAAATCACTCCGGTTCAGCTTTTTGCCGTGCTGTTTCTAAGCAGGCTTTTCGCGTCGATGACTTACATTTCCGGGCTTGACCGCGATTTGCTGCCGGGAGAAACGGTTGCGGCAATGCTGGCGTCGTGCGTTTTTATAATACTGTGCGGAGCGTGCGTCGGAGTGTTTTTGAAAAACGATTCGTCAACGGGAATCCTTATGAGAACAAAAAGCCTGTCAAAGTCTTTTTTTATTTTTACGGATATTTTTTATCTTGTATTCTTTACGGCTTACTGTGCGCTTGCGTCGGCAAGATTCAATCTGTTCGTAAACTCGATTGTATTTCCCGATTCCGATATGAGCGTCTTGATTCTGCCCGTAATTGCCGGATGCGCGCTTATTGCTTATAACGGAATGGAATCCGTATCGAGAAGCTCGGTGCTCTTTTTGTTTACGGTTGCATTTTCACTGATATTCGTATTCGTTACCGCGTCGTCAAAATTCGATATTTTAAATTTTCGCGGTATAAGACCCGGCAGCGGAGCGGAGATTTTTCAGACGGGTTTCCTGTCCGCGTCGCGAACCGCGGAGCTTGCGAGCGTTCCGATTCTTACGTCTTTTGTAAACGGCAGACTCTCAAAGGCAATGTTCGGCTGGACGGCTGCCGTTTCGCTTTCGCTCGTACTGATTTCGTCAATGATATCGGGCGTTCTCGGCGGTTTCGGATATGAGCAGATTTTTCCGATGTATTCTCTGACCGTTCTTGCGGAGTTTGGAATATTGGAAAGGCTCGACGCTGTTATTACGGCTGTCTGGGTGCTTTGCTTTATATCGAAAATGTCGTATTTTCTGTTTGTAAATTCGTATCTTCTTAAAGAGCTTACGGGAATTAAAAGGAAATTTTCGCCGTTTGTATGCGCGGTTCCTGTCTGTATCGGCGCGTTAGCCGCGTCGGACAGTGTGGATATTCTGGCACGGGTTATAAAATCGGGTTTTCTCGGCGTTCTGTTTATCGTAGGAACGGTTGTTCTGCCCGTTGTTACGGTTATATCGGAGAAGCTTTGCGTAAAAAAAAGAGGGTCGGAGGCGGTCGGATGAAACGGAAAATTACTGCGGCTGCGGCCGTGCTTGTATTGATATGCACGGTGCTTTCGTCGTGTTCTCCCGGAGAAACGGAGCTTAGAAACAGGCTTATTATAGAGGGGATGGGTGTGGATAAGCTCGGCGGGGAATATATTCTTACCGTACAGACGCTCAATACCGCTCAGGAGCAGAGTACCGACAATCCAGCGTCGGACGAGGCGGTGAGCGTTTATACCGTAAAAGGAAAAAGCGTTTGCGAGGCTCTCGGCAGACTTCGCCTTGTCAGCGGAAAAAATCCGCTTTATTCTCAAAACAGAATTATAATTATCGGTTCATCGGCGGAGAACGAAATAAGCGAATCGCTTGATTTCTTTGTCAGGGAATATGCGTCGAGGATAAATGTTCTTGTCGCCGTCAGTGAAAACAGCGCGTCGGACATACTCTGCGCTCAGTCAGACGCGGGGACTATAGGCGCAAAAAATATTCAGGAAATAATAGAGCAGGCTAAATTATATTCGTATGCCGCAGAGAGCGAAATATATTATCTTATGAACGCATTTTCGGATAAAAACGCGGGCGTGTGCGTCCCGCTTCTGACGACGGAAAAAGGCGTGAAGGGCAAAAACGATGAAACCGTAACTCTGTCGGGGACGCGTGTGTTTAAAAATTGCGAGGCAAAATGTACCCTGAGCCCGGAGGAAACGGTAATGTATCTTCTTGCGTCGGGCAAAAGCGAAAAATGCGAAATTTCGTTTGAGGATTCCGATGGAGTTAATACCGCAGTCGAGATACTTAAATCAAAAACGACCGTCAAAACGGGAAAAAAGGAGCTGCCGGACGCGCGGGCGGAAGTAAAAATTAAGTGCGGCGCGGGAGTTCTCGAATATGATTCCGGTTCGCCCGACGGGCTTGACAGGCTTAAGCTTGACGAGATAACGGAAATTACGGAAAAAATGATTGAGGACGGCATGAGGGCTTTGTTTGAAAAAATGTTCAAAGAGGAGAAAACGGACATATTCGGATTCAACAGCAGATTTTCGTTTTCTCAGAGAAAGAAATATTACGAATTTGAGGACGGCTGGGAGTCCGTTATTTCAAAAATCGAACCGAAAATAACGGTCGACGTCGAATTGAAGAGAATCGGAATAAATTCGGCGAGGTTCGGTTAGTTTTTTTGTCGATTTGGTATTTACTTTTCTTATATTTTATATTATTATATATTATTATAATGCGTATATAATGCGTAAAATGCCCGAATATCGTTTCGGACGCATTCACGGAGGATAAAGTGGATACCGTTAAGTATAAAAAAAATGTTTTCGTATCCGGCGAGGAGATTGACAGACAGAAAAATTATGCTTCCCTTGCCGCGCAGATACTTTCTTCAAGATATAACGACGCTCCCAAGGCGTTCGTGCACACATACGGCTGCCAGGGCAACGTTTCCGACTCCGAAAGGATAAAGGGCGTTCTTAAATCCATGGGATATGAATTTGTCAGCGAGCCGGAAAACGCGGATCTTGTTCTTTTCAACACATGCGCCGTAAGAGAACATGCCGAGGACAGAGTTTTCGGCAACGTCGGAGCTTTAAAGCCGATAAAGACCGTGCGCCCCGGTATGATTATCGCGCTGTGCGGGTGTATGGTTCAGCAGGAGCGCATAGCCGAAAAAATTAAAAAAAGCTATCCGTTCGTAAATCTCGTGTTCGGCACGTTCGCGCTTCACAGAGTTCCCGAGCTTCTTTACAGGGTTCTGAGTACGGGCAGACGGGTTTTTGAAATAAATCCCGGCGATTCACACGGAGCTATAGCCGAGGGAATGCCCGTATGCCGCGACAGGGGAGCGAAGGCGTGGCTTCCGGTTATGTACGGATGTGACAATTTTTGCAGCTACTGCATTGTTCCGTATGTAAGAGGCAGGGAGCGAAGCCGCCGTCCCGAGGACGTCATAGCCGAGGCAAAGGAGCTTATCGCCGGGGGAGCTAAGGATATAACGCTTCTCGGTCAGAATGTAAATTCATACGGCAAAGGGTGCGGTTTCGATATGAATTTTGCATCCCTTTTAAGAGAAATAAACGCGCTCGACGGCGATTTTATCATAAGATTTATGACATCCCACCCGAAGGACTGTACATTCGAGCTTCTTGACGCAATGGCGGAATGCGAAAAGGTCGCAAGGCATCTTCATCTTCCCTTCCAGTCGGGAAGCGACAGAATATTAAAAGAGATGAACCGTCATTATACGAGGGAGCAATATTTGTCCCTTATAAAATACGCGAAGGAGAAAATGCCCGATATCTCGATTACGAGCGATGTTATCGTAGGTTTCCCGGGCGAAACGTACGAGGATTTTTTACAGACGAAGTCGCTTATAGAAGAGGTTGAATTTACTTCTCTGTTTACATTCATTTACTCCAGACGCGAGGGTACGAAGGCTGCCGCGATGGACGACCCCGTACCTGCCGCGGAGAAATCAAAATGGTTTAAGGAGCTGTGCGACGCTCAGGAGGCGATAGCGGGCAGACGAACCGCTTCGACAGTCGGACGAACTTACAGAGTGCTCGTAGAACCCGGCGATGAGGACGGCATGCTTGCGGGCAGAACGCAGGGCAATATCACGATTCTGTTCAAGGGTGACGAAAGTCTTGTCGGCACGTTTCAGGATGTAAGAATTACCGGGGCTCTTACATGGATTTTAAACGGAGAGCTTGTAAATTCAAAGCTGTAATCAAGCATTGTAAATAAAATTAAAATATAAAATACATTCAAGGAGAAAACACATGGACGTAATCAAAATGACAAGAGAACTCGGCAAGGCAATTCAGCAGGATGAAAAATATCTCAAATTCACACAGGCTAAAAAAGCCAACGAGGCCGACGATAAATTAAACGAGCTTATCGGAAAGTTAAATCTTATCCAGCTTTCCTATCAGCAGGAGGCTGAGAAGGAGACTCCCGACGAGGCTAAAATGAAGCAGTTCGACGAGGAGTTCAGAAGCGTATACTCAGACGTTATGATTAACGAAAATATGAAAAAGTACGAGGAGGCAAGACAGGAAGTCGATAACATGATGAATTATGTTATGCAGATTCTCTCTCTTTGCGTAAACGGAGAGGACCCCGACACATGCGAGCCTTCAAACGAGGAGGGCGGCTGTTCGGGCAACTGCTCGGCCTGCTCGGGCTGCTGATAACAAAAACAGTGAGAAGCGGACGGGGAAATAAAATTATCCGTTCACTTTTCTCTTAAAAATTTGTAGGACAAATTTTTAAGGAGGCAATTATATGGCGTCATTCACACCGATGATGCAGCAGTATTTCAAAGTTAAAGAACAATATAAGGACGCTATTCTCTTTTTCAGGCTCGGTGATTTTTACGAGATGTTTTTCGATGATGCGAAGACGGCGTCCAAGGAGCTTGAGCTTGTTTTAACGGGCAGGGACTGCGGACAGCCGGAACGCGCTCCGATGTGCGGAATACCGTATCATGCCGCCGATTCGTACATAGCAAAGCTTGTATCGAAGGGTTATAAGGTCGCCGTATGCGAACAGACCGAGGACCCTGCGGACGCGAAGGGTATTGTGACAAGAGACGTTATCAGAGTTCATACGCCCGGCACTGTTATAGAGAGCAGTATGCTCGATGAGGATAAAAACAATTATCTCGGATGCCTTTATTTAAGAGAGGACGGGGCGGGAGTTTGTTTTTCGGACGTTTCCACGGGTGAAATTCACGTTACGCAGTTTACGGGAAAGCATACCGAGGATAAGGTTATAAACGAGACAGCCCGTTTTCTTCCCAGCGAAATTCTTATAAACGGATGCATAGCGAAATACGAAAAATTGAAAGAGTATCTGACGAGAAAGGTTTCGGTTTTTGCGGAAAATCTTTCCGATGATTGTTTTGAGTACGAAGGATGCCTCGATATAATCAAAAAGCAGTTTTCGCCCGAAATTGTTGTTTCGACCGGGATTGCCGAAAAAAAATACGCGGTATGCGCGCTCGGCGCGTCGATAGGATATCTTATATCCGTGCAGAAAAATTCGCTTGAAAATATCAAGGATTTGGATTTATACAACGATGAAAAGTATATGACGCTCAACGCGTCCGCAAGGCAGCATCTGGAGCTTACCGAAACTCAGCGCGGACGCGAGAAAAAAGGTTCGCTCCTCTGGGCTCTCGATTACACGAAAACCGCGATGGGCAAGCGTCTTATCCGCTCGTGGATAGAACAGCCTCTCGTAAGCGTAACGCATATAACGTCAAGATTAAACGCGGTCGAGGAGCTTTTTTCCGATGCTTCGCTTCGCGGAGAGCTTATCGCGGATTTACAGGGTATAAACGATATCGAGCGGATTGTCACGAGAATCGTTTACGGCACGGCGAACGCGAGGGAACTTCGCGCATTAAGTCAGACGCTGTCAAAGACCGTTCCGATAAAAGCTCTGTTAAAGAACAGGCATTCCGCAATGCTCAACGATATCGGCGGCGAAATGGATACGCTTGCGGACCTTACTCAGCTTATAGATTCGGCGATAAACGACGATCCGCCGTTTTCCGTCAGAGAGGGCGGAATGATAAGGGACGGATTTAATTCCGAGCTTGACGAATTGCGCAGTATAGTTTCGGGCGGCAAGGGATTTCTTGCTTCAATCGAATCCGCCGAACAGGAGAAAACGGGAATTAAAAAACTCAAGATAGGCTATAACAGGGTTTTCGGCTATTATATAGAGGTTCCCAATTCGTTCAAAACGCTTGTTCCCGAAAATTATATCAGAAAACAGACTCTCGTCAACTGCGAGAGATTTATAACTCCCGAGCTTAAGGAGCTTGAATCAAAGGTTCTCGGAGCGCAGGAGAGGATATCGAAGCTCGAATACGAGCTTTTCGTTCAGGTCAGGCAGCGAGCCGCCGACGCGCAGTTCAGACTCAGGGCGACCGCCGACGCCGTGGCGAAATCGGACGTGCTTTGTTCGTTCGCTTATTCTGCCGTTACGAACGGATATGAGCGTCCGGATGTAGACAATTCGGACGTGATAATAATAAAGGACGGCAGACATCCGGTAGTCGAGAGGTTCTCGGACGGCGCGCCGTTTGTTCCGAACGATACCGTGCTTGACTGTTCAAAAAACAGAACTCTTATAATAACCGGCCCCAATATGGCGGGCAAGTCTACGTATATGAGACAGACCGCGCTTATAGTGCTGATGGCGCAGACAGGCTCGTTCGTTCCGGCAAAGAGCGCGAAAATCGGAATCGTCGACAGTATATTTACGCGAATAGGCGCGTCGGACGATCTTGCGGGCGGACAGTCGACATTTATGGTTGAAATGAGCGAGGTTTCATCGATTCTCGAGAACGCGACTTCAAAAAGTCTTATAATTCTCGACGAGATAGGCAGGGGAACGTCTACGTACGACGGTATGAGCATTGCGCGCGCGGTACTCGAATATGTTACGGATAAAAAGAAACTCGGAGCAAAGACGCTTTTTGCGACGCACTACCATGAGCTGACGGAGCTTGAAAACGAACTTGAAGGCGTGATTAATTACAACACGTCGGTAAAGCGCAGGGGCGATTCCGTTACATTTTTAAGACGAATCGTAAGAGGTCCGGCGGACGGAAGCTTCGGTATAGAGGTTGCAAAGCTTGCGGGGCTTCCGCAGAGTATTATAAACAGAAGCAAGGTTATTCTTAAAAAACTCGAAGAAACGGGCAACGTTCCCGTTGTTATAAAGCATGAAAAGCCCGCTGACGATTCCGGGCAGATATCGTTTGAACGCGAAACGGACGGCGACGTTATCGAGGAACTGAGAAGAACCGACGTAAATACTTTAACGCCGATAGAGGCGCTGACGCTCATTTACGAATTAAAGAAGAAAATCAATTGACTTTATAATATCTGAATTTAACGAAGGGAGACGTCGGATATGCCAAAGATAAATGTTCTGCCTCAGCATGTCGCGGAGCTTATTGCCGCGGGCGAGGTCGTGGAGCGTCCGTCGTCTGTCGTTAAGGAGCTTATAGAAAATTCCGTAGACGCGCATGCGAAGCGTATAACAGTCGAAATTAAGAACGGCGGAATCCGTTTTATCAGAATTTCCGACGACGGATGCGGAATTTCACGAGAGGACATACGAAACGCGTTTGTTTCTCACGCCACGAGTAAGATTAAAACGGGAACCGACCTTGACAGGATAACGACTCTCGGATTCAGGGGCGAGGCTCTTGCAAGCGTCGCCGCCGTCGCAAAGGTTGAAACTCTTACTAAGACGCCGGACGAGAATACAGGCACACGGTATGTTATCGAGGGCGGTAAGGAAAAAGAGTGCTCGGACGCCGGCTGTCCCGACGGCACGACGTTTATAATACGCGATATTTTCTATAACACTCCCGCAAGAATGAAATTTTTAAAAAAGGATTCAACTGAGGGAAATTATGTTTCGGATATCGTAACGCGCCTTGCATTGTCGCATCCGGATATTGCATTTTCGCTTATTAAGGACAATAAACGCGTTTTGACGACGTCCGGTTCGGGCAATTTAAAGGACGCGGTTTACTCTGTGTTCGGCAGGGATTTTTCCTCGTCGCTTATTGAATGCTCGTACAGCGTCGATTCGGTTTCCGTCGGCGGATTTGTGTCGATTCCGACGGCGGGCAGAGCCACGAGAAACATGCAGCACTGCTTCGTAAACGGCAGATATGTGAAAATCCCGTCGGCTTCGTCTGCCCTTGACAACGCATATAAAAACAGCGTAACGGTCGGGAAATTTCCGTCATGCGTTTTGTTTATAACCGTTCCTCCCGAGAGCGTGGACGTAAACGTTCATCCGGCGAAGACGGAGGTTAGATTTTCAGACGAACGTAAAATTTATGAGGTTATATATTATGCGGCTCTCGGCGCGATTTGGACAAACGACGTAAGAAGCCGGATTAAGTTTGACAAAAAAGAGCCGATAAACGAATTTATAAACAGAAACAAAGAGCCGATAAAGCAGACCGTCATGCCAGAGAGCGTGACGCAGCCAAAACCGAAAAATCCCGAAACCTTAACGGACGCCGCGGCGGAGGAAATTGAAACAAAGCCCGTTTCGGACAGCGGATTCGATTTTAACAAACGAAGAGTCAATATAGATATTTCGGCGGCGGACGAATACGATGAGCCGGATATTAAAAATACCGAAAAAACCGCGGCCGGTGCATTTGAACGCAAAAAAGAGCAAACGTCTGCCGTCACGTCTTTATCCGCCGAATATGCAAAGCTTCACGAACCGAAATTACCTTTATATGAAATAAACGAAAACGAAACCCCCGATTTGATATCGGGATATACGAAAAACATTAAAAGCGAGGATTGCGCCGAACCCGTACCGCTGAAAACCGAGGACGAAAAGGAAACGGAGGATTTCAACATAATAGGCGAGGCGTTCAATACATACATAATTGCGCAGACGAAAAAGAAATTATTATTTATAGATAAGCATGCGGCGCACGAACGTATTTTATTTAACGAATTAAAAAAACGGGGAGCGGATTCATCGTCGCAGCTTTTACTGCACCCTGCCGCCGTTACGTTGAGCCGAAGCGAGTATATCGCCGTTACCGAGAATCTTGATTTGTTTAAAAACGCGGGATACTCCGTCGAGGATTTCGGCGAGGGCTGTATCGTTGTCAGGGAGTGTCCGATAGATTTGAGCGAGACGGATATCGCCGATATCGTAACGGAGCTTGCCGGACAGCTTATCGGCGGAACGAGAACCATGATGCCCGAAAAGCTCGATTGGCTTTATCATTCCACCGCGTGCAGAGCCGCGATAAAGGCGGGAAACGATATTTCGCCGGCGGAGCAGAGAGAACTTGTGGGACGGGTTCTTTCCGACGACGGCATAAGGTACTGCCCGCACGGCAGACCGGTTATAATAGAGATGTCGGAATATGAACTTGAAAAGCAGTTCGGAAGAATACAGTAAGCAATATTTTATATTCCGTAAATTATTGTTCGGGAGGAAAAACGGATGATTAAAATTGCCGCCGTCGTCGGACCTACGGCTTCGGGTAAAACAGCGTTGTCCGTAAGACTTGCCCGGAAATTTGACGGTGAGATAGTTTCCGCCGACTCGATGCAGATATATAAAGGTATGGATATAGCCACTGCAAAGCCGACAGCGGAGGAGCAGTGCGGGATTCCTCATCACATGATGGATTTTCTTCCTCCCGACGTTAAATATTCAGTTTCCGACTACGTCAGGGACGCAAAAAAATGCGTTTCGGACATAGCTTCGAGAGGAAAACTTCCGATTGTTGCCGGCGGTACGGGACTGTATGTCGATTCTCTTTTGACAAATACGGATTTCGGCGAAATGCCGGATAATTCAAAAATAAGAAAAGAGCTTTGGTCAAGACTTGAAGCCGAGGGTAATTCCGCCATGCTCGGGGAGCTTATGAAAATAGATCCCGAGTGCGCGGGAGTTCTTCACGAGAATAACGCGGGCAGAATAATAAGGGCGCTGGAGGTTTATTATCTTACAGGCGTGACAATGACCGAAATGAAACGGCGTTCTCATTTAACCCCGAGCGAATACGACGTATGTATTATCGGTATTAATTATAAGAACCGCGACGTTCTTTATTCACGTATAGACAGGCGCGTTGATATGATGGTAAACGACGGACTCATGGACGAGGCTGCGCGTTATGCGGCTTTAAGCTCTGATACAACCTCGGCGCAGGCGATAGGATATAAGGAATTAAAGCCGTATTTTGACGGCGAAATGTCACCGGAACGCGCGCTTGATAACTTAAAACGCGCAACAAGACGATATGCCAAGCGTCAGATAACATGGTTTAAAAGAAATGAGAATATAAACTGGATTTATCCCGACGCGGATAATGATTATATACAAAAAGCGGAGAATATAATTTCCTCATTTTTAACGAAAGGCGGCGATAATGTATGAAAACCGGGAATGATAAAGAAAAAAACTCCGTTCCGGGCAAAAGAAATCCCAAACGGGGCGAAAAGCAGAAACGCATACGAAAAATAAAAATCGCCGTGCTTGTTCTTCTTGCCGCGTCCGCCGTCGCGCTCGGAATTTACGGCGCGAATTTAAAGTCGTATGATTCGCTGAAAACGGGTACCGCGCTGTACCAGACGGTTACAAAGGCGATAACGGCGCAGATGTTTATAGTCAGGGACGAGGATTATGTTACAACGAACGTATCCGGAAATATCGCCTCCGCCGTTGAGGACGGTCAGCGGGTTGGAAAGGGCGACGCCGTCGCATACAGCTTTTCGTCCGACACTGCCGCTTCAAATTTAAACAGAATAAAAGAAATTGATTCTCTTTTGCAGTATTACAATCACGTAAATTCATCGTCCGTTTCATCGGCCGTTACCGATACCCTTCCGCTTAAAAATGACGTCGCGGACGCGCTTTTCGATTACCTTGACGCGGTTTCCGACGGCGATATGACTGATTTTAACTCCGCGTCGGACGAACTCAGAAGGGCGATTACCGAAATGCAGCTGGCTACGGGCGTGCAGCTTGACGTCAGCGAAAATATAGCTTCTCTCGAAAATGAGAAAAGCGCGCTTTCGGGGGCTGTCGGCAGCTATTCGACAATTACCGCGGATCATCCCGGCTATTATATTTCGGGAACGGACGGATATGAAAACCTGCTCGATTATTCATCCTTTGACAAATGGACGGCGCAGGACGTTTTAAACGCGATAAACGCTCAGCCTCAATCCGTTCCGGCAGGCGCGATAGGCAAGCTCGTCAATAAATATACGTGGTATCTTGCGTGCGTCGTTCCGGCAGACGACGCGGTGGATTTGAAGACCGGACAGACAAAAACAATATCTTTTCCTTATTCCTCCGCCGACAATATAAAAGCTGAGCTTATAAGAATGGAAAACAGCGCGGACGCGGGAATCTTACTTGTATTCAAATGCAATACGATGAATGAAGAGGTTTCCGAGCTTCGAAGCGAAACGGCGCAGATTTTCATTTCCGAATATAAGGGATATAAAGTTGACAATTCGGCTATACGCGAGGTTGACGGCAAAAAGGGAGTTTACGTAATAAAAGCAAATTCCGCAGTATTTAAATATGTTTATATCGTTTATTCGTCCGACAAATATTCGATAGTTTCCGATCCTCCGCCCGTTAAAAACGAGGAAGGCGAATACATTGAACAGTCGAATGCGAATTATCTTGATTTGTACGACCGGTATATTATAGGAGGCGTTGATCTTTATGACGGAAAATATCTTAAATGACCCGCGTTTTAACGCAATTGAAGAAAATTATAAGATTATAAGAGAAAACATTGAAAAAAGCGCGTCGGCTTCGGGACGCGAAGCGAAGGATATTAAATTTATGGCGGTAACGAAAACCGTTGAGCCGAAGTATATAAATCATGCGCTGTCCCTGGGTATTGACCTTATAGGAGAAAACAAGGTGCAGGAATTTCTGTCGAAAAAGGACGAATTAAACCTTGACGGCGTTAAAAAACACCTGATTGGACATCTGCAGTCCAATAAGGTTAAGAAAATCGTCGGCGAAGCCGACATGATTGAATCTGTAGATTCCGTTGATATTGCAAGGGAGATAGGAAAGCAGTCCGTAAAATCGGGACTGAGCACAGATATTCTCATTGAGGTCAATATCGGAGGCGAGGAGTCGAAAACCGGAATGGAATTGTCCGTTCTTAACGACAGTCTTTACGAGATTGCCGAAATTGACGGAGTAAGAATCAGGGGACTCATGGCAGTGCCTCCGATTTGCCCCGATAAATCAAAATTACGCTCTTATTTTGAGGATATGTACAAACTGTATGTTGACTTTAGAGGCAAAAACATTGATAATGTAAGTATGGAGATACTTTCCCTCGGAATGTCGTCCGATTATGCCGACGCGATTGAGTGCGGTTCAAACCTTGTAAGGGTAGGCTCCGCTCTGTTCGGGATGAGAAGCTACAGATAAGCGGTATGGGTTCGATTTAAGCTGAATTGTCTGCAAAAATAATAACGCGATAATTTTATCTACGAAAGGATTGTTGTATATGAACGCATGGGAGAAAATAAAAAGTTTCGTCAATATTCCGCAGGAAAATTATGAGGACGACGATATGGAAACAGAGGATTATGATTACGAAGAACCCGCTCCCGTCAGAGAGCGCAAGGCGAAAAGGTCGCTTTTCGACGCGGATGACGCGGACGAGGATTACGGCGCGTTTGAACCGGCGAGAAAGGAAAGACCCCGCGTTTCTCATACTCAGCCCTCTTTCAAAACGTCTTCGATTCATACTAACAAGGTCGTTGACATTCACACAACGGCAAAGCTTCAGGTTGTTTTGACGAAGCCTGTCAAATTTATGGAGGCTAAGGAGATTGCGGATAATCTCAATGAGAAGAGAACCGTGGTTCTCAATCTTGAATCGGCGCCCAAGGAGGACGCTATCAGGATTCTTGACTTCCTTACGGGCGTGGCGTATGCAAACGACGGGGAGATTAAGAAAATTGCAAAAAGCACGTTTATCATCACTCCTTACAATGTGGACGTGATGGGAGATCTGCTTTACGAGCTTGAAAATAACGGCGTATTTTTCGGATAATTATCCGTTGAAAAAATAAAATGTAACGGAGCGATACTTTTATGATAACATCGGCACAGATAAGAGAGCATAAATTTGAACTCTCGTCGGACGGCGCATATACTGCCGAGAGCGTTGACAAATATATGAACGAGCTTTCGGCTGAATTTGACAGCCTTTACAGCGAGAACCGCGAGATTATAAAAAGACTGTCAGTATTCGCAAAGAAAATTGAGGACTACAAACGCAGCGAGGGCGTTGTAGCCGACACTCTTTTAACGGCGCAGAAATCCGCGTCTCAGACGATAGCGGGAGCTGCCGACGTCGTTGATAAAATGCTCGAATCCGCAAAAGGACAGGGCAAGAAAATCATAGAAGCGGCTCACAAAGAGGCGGACTCGATAAAGCTCGACAGGGACGTAATTATAACCGAGGCGCAGAAAACCGCTCAGGAGATAACGAAAAACGCGGCGGAAAACGCGCAGAATATCATATCGGCGGCGGACAAAAAGGCGCGGGAGATAACGGATAAAGCGCAGTCCGACGCGGACGCTGCGGCTCAGGAGACCAAAAGAAACACCGACGAGTATATAAAACGCGCCAATGAGGAAAACGAAACCGAAATTTCACGCCGTCTTGACGAGGCGCAGAATAAACTCGACGAAGCGCAGACTGTTCTTGAAAATGCAAAGACTGAAGCGGATTCAATTAAGGAAGAAGCCGAAGGTATGCATGCCGAGGCTCGGAAAATCCTTGACGACGCGATGGCTCGGGCTGAAGAAATAATATTCTCGGCAAAAGAGGAGCGCGCCGAAAACGTAAAGAATGAGATTGAGAATAAGCCGGAGATTTTATCGGACGAACGCGATAACAACGCTCCCGGCGAAACCGAATCGGATTCGGACAAGCCCGCAGTTGAACAGACGGCGGAGGACGAGCCTGTTCCGGAGGCGGATACATTTGAAGCTGCCGCCGAGGCGGAGGAGGAAAAAATCGAAGCCGCCGGCGGAGAAAGCGTTATCGAAGAAATTAAAGAAGATGAAACGGTATATCCTGACGAGCCCGATGTTGTATCCGATGCCGCTTCGGACGGTTCGGACGGCGAGAAGGACGGGGACGACTCCGGCGCATACGAAATCAGCGACGAGGCGGACGAATTTTTCTCGGACGAATGGGACGAGGTTAATATTATCGAAAACGACGTGCCGCCTGCGGTCGACAGCTTCACGCTTGATATGAACGCGTTCGGGATCGATGATTTGTCCGTAACGGATTCTCAGCCCGATTCCGGCAATGACGGAGAAGGCGAACCCGAGGAAAAGTCCGCGGAAGAGGACTTATGGGAAAGCGTATCGGACAAAACGGAGGAACCGGTTAACAACGTAAAACACGATACGGTTAATCCTTTCGACGCGACGGGAGCGGATAATATAACGGCGGAATCGGATGTTTTACCCGATTTTGAAATAGATTTCAGTATTTTCGAGGATGACCGCGTCAGGGAGAATAATTCTTCGGGCAGGAAAGACGAAAAGAAGGAATCGAAAAAATCAAAACGCTCAAGGCGCAGATAAAAGCGTTATTAATTTTTAAAAGGTATTTAGTATGAAAAAAGAAAACGGTAAAAGGCTTCTTATCTTTTTTGGACAGCTTGCTGTCATCGCCGTTCTCACGGGAACAGATCAGCTGACAAAGTATGCGGCGGAGCAGAATCTCATAGGCGAGAGAATCGTTCTGATAAAAAATTTTCTTGCTCTTACATACGTACAGAATACAGGCGCGGCGTTCGGCTCGTTTTCGGGTAATACGTTCATTCTTGCCGGCGTTACCGGCGCGGTTATTCTTGCCGGAATCGCCGTTCTTGCGCTCGGTAAAATTAAGGGTAAAATCCCGTGCGTCTGCGCTGTTATGATACTTGCCGGCGGAATCGGCAACCTGATTGACAGAATCGCAAATAATTATGTAATAGATTTTATAGAAACTCTGTTTATTGATTTTCCCGTGTTCAATTTTGCCGACATTCTTGTAACATGCGGAGTTTTCATCGCGGTGGTTTACATGATATACGATTCCGTCAGGGAATATAAAGAGAATAAGAACGCCGCCTCGTCCGAAGGAGAGAACGGATGAATGCCGTTTATTCGTTTTTAATCGATAATGAAAACGCAGGTATGCGGATTGATAAATTCATAACCGAAAATATTGAGTTCGTCACGAGAAATTCCGTTCAGAAGCTTATGGAATCGGGTGCTGTTACGGTCAATTCGGTTGTTTTGTCCAAGAACTACAAGCTGAGAAACGGCGACAGCGTAAACGTTGAAATTCCCGAACCGAGGGAAATTTCCGTCGAGGCGGAAAATATTGAACTCGATATAGTTTATGAGGACCTCGATCTGCTCGTTGTAAATAAGCCAAAGGGAATGGTAGTCCATCCCGCGCCGGGAAACTATACGGGCACGCTCGTAAACGCGCTTCTTTATCACTGTAAGGATTCGCTTTCCGGAATAAACGGCGAAATACGTCCCGGAATCGTTCACAGAATCGATAAGGATACAAGCGGTCTGCTGATTGTTGCGAAAAACGACGTTTCGCACGTAAAGCTTGCGGAGCAAATTCAGGCTCACAGCTTTAAAAGAGAATATGAAGCCGCAGTCGTCGGAAATATAAGGGACGACGCGGGTATTATAGATAAGCCTCTGGGCAGAAGCCCAAAGGACAGAAAAAAACAGGCGGTCAACGGATTGAATCCGCGTTCGGCCGTCACGCATTATGAAGTTATAAAGCGCTTTGGTGCGTTTACTCACTGCCGGTTCAGACTTGAAACAGGCAGAACGCATCAGATAAGAGTTCATCTGGCTTCAATCGGTCATCCCGTCGCGGGCGATACCGTTTACGGGGGAGAAAAGAACAAATGCGATTTTGACGGACAGTGTCTTCACGCCCGGACGATAGGATTTATCCATCCGTCGACGGGAGAATATATGGAATTTACGTCCGAACTGCCGGAGTATTTTACCTCGTTTTTAAATAAGTTAAACAATAAATTCAAATAAAAATTTAGGAGTGACTTTTTATGGATTCAGCAATGAAGAAAACACTTAAAAATGCCGCTGTCGATATCCGTATAGGCGCGATAGAGGGTACTTTTAACGCAAAGTCGGGACATCCCGGCGGTTCTCTTTCCATAGCCGAGATACTTGCCTGTCTCTATTGGAAGGAAATGAACATCGACCCCAAAGACCCTGAAAAAGATGACAGAGACAGGCTCGTCCTTTCAAAAGGCCACGCCGCTCCCGCTCTTTATTCCGCACTTGCGTACAGAGGATATTTCCCCGTTGAGGATCTTAAAACATTGAGAAAGAGCGATTCGTATTTACAGGGTCATCCCAATATGAATTATGTCCCCGGCGTCGATATGAGCACCGGTTCGCTCGGTCAGGGTATTTCTGCGGCTGTCGGAATGGCTCTCGGTTCAAAATTCTCCGGCGATAAATTCAGAGTTTATACGATTCTCGGCGACGGTGAAATCGAAGAGGGGCAGGTTTGGGAGGCGGCTATGTTCGCTTCGGCAAAAAAGCTTGACAATCTCTGCGTTATAGTTGACAATAACAATCTTCAGATAGACGGAACGGTTGAGGAGGTTAATTCTCCCTATCCCATCGACGAGAAATTTTCATCGTTCGGATTCAACGTTATAAATGTAAACGGTCATTGCTTCAAGGAGCTTGAACAGGCGTTTGAGGCGGCTAAGGTATGCAAGGGCAAGCCGACCGCGATTATCGCCAAGACCGTAAAGGGCAAGGGCGTTTCGTTTATGGAAAATCAGGTTTCATGGCACGGCTCGGCTCCCAATGCCGAACAGTACGCTCAGGCTATGGAAGAACTCAAAGCACAGAAAGCGGAGGTAGAATAATATGGCAGACGTAATCAAGACCGCGACCAGAGACGCTTACGGTAAGGCTCTTGCCGAGCTGGGCGAAAAGAACGATAAGCTTATCGTATTCGACGCAGACCTTGCGGCGGCTACGAAGACGGGTATGTTCAAAAAAGCGTTCCCCGACAGATTCATAGACTGCGGCATCGCAGAGGGTAACATGATGGGCATTGCCGCCGGAATGGCAACGGCGGGATATACTGTATTCGCTTCGTCGTTTGCGATGTTCGCCGCCGGCAGAGCTTTTGAACAGGTCAGAAATACGATAGGCTATCCGCATATTAACGTTAAAATCGGCGCGACCCACGCGGGTATTTCCGTAGGTGAGGACGGCGCGTCGCATCAGTGCTGCGAGGATATCGCTCTTATGAGAACGATTCCCGGCATGACGATTATCAATCCCGCGGACGATATAGAGGCAAGACTTGCGGTATTCGCGGCGGCTGAAATGAACGGTCCGTGCTATATGCGTTTCGGCAGACTTGCGGTACCCAGACTTTTTGACGAAAATTATAAATTTGAAATCGGCAAGGGCGTTTATCTTAAAGAGGGTAAGGACGTTACGATTATCGCAACCGGTCTTATGGTTGACAGAGCGCTTCAGGCTGCCGAGCTTCTTAAATCCGACAATATTGACGCGGCGGTTATCAACATGGCGACAATAAAGCCCGTTGACAGGGATATCATAATCGACGCGGTTAAAAAGACGGGCGCAATCGTTACTACAGAGGAGCATAATATTATAGGCGGTCTCGGCGGAGCCGTTTCGGAGGTTGTCTGCGAAAGCTGTCCCGCTCCCGTTGTACGTCACGGCGTAGAGGACGTATTCGGAAAATCCGGCCCGGCTCTCGAGCTGCTCGAAATATTCGGACTTAACGCCGCAGGTATTGCCGAGAAGGCAAAGGCTGCAATATCATTAAAATAAGAAAGGCATATAAATTTATCGGTGGTTAAAATGGAAGAAATATGTAACGTACGATTTTTTAATAAATTCTGCCGTCTGTGCGACGATTCGTATAACAGAGGCTGGAACGAGGCAAACGGCGGCAATCTTTCATACAGAATGACGGAGTTTGACGTTGACGCGGTTAAAAAGTATTTTTCATACGAGAGAGACTGGCAGGACATTGGCGTTACGGTCGAAAATCTTGCGGGCGAATACTTCATGGTTACGGGAAGCGGAAAGTATTTTAAGAATACAAAGGAAGAACCCGACGATAACGTTTGCATTATCGAGATTGATTCGGCGGGTGCGAAGTACCGCATTGTATGGGGACTTGTAAACGGGGGCAGACCTACGAGCGAGCTTCCGACCCATCTTATGAACCATTCCGTCAAGAAGGATATAACCGGCGGCAGAAACCGCGTTATCTTCCATAACCATCCGATACATACGATATCTCTTTCGTTCGTTCTCGACCTTGACGACAGGACGTTTACAAGAGAGCTTTGGGATATGATGCCCGAGTGTCCCGTCGTATTTCCGAGAGGAGTCGGCGTTGTCGGCTGGCACACGCCCGGAAGTATTATAATCGCCGAGGAAACGGCGGAAAAAATGAAGCGTTTCGACGTTGTCGTCTGGGCGGGTCACGGCGTGTTCTGCGCGGGCGAGAGCTTTGATCAGGTTTTCGGTATTCTCGATACCGTAGAAAAGGCGGCGACGATTCTCTGCAACGTAAAGGCTATGGGCGGAAAAAAATGGCGCGTGACAAAAGAACAGGTTATGACGCTTTATGAGAATTACGGTATAAATGTCGACGGTTCGTTCTTTGATTAATAAAAAAGTATGGAAGTTCACAAAAAACACTTGTAATGCACGATTTTTTGTGATAAAATTGATAGGTAATTATCCTTCTGAATGGAGAAATGTATAATGGCAAACTGTCCGCACTGTAACTACAAATTGTCGCTTGTCGACCTTAAAACCGAATGTCCCGTATGCGGAGTTAATATTCCGTACTACAATATGGATGAGGTTTTGAAGAAGGAGGCAGATAAGGCAGAGTATGAGCATGCCATGCTTCAGCCGAAATTCGACCGTCTTAAGGCGGCTACAATCGGCTCGACCGTTGCTAAGGTCAGGATCGGAATCTGTCTGCTTCCTCTGCTTATGACGCTTCTTCCTTTGGGTAAGGAGGTTATCACGCTTCCGTATGCCGTCAAGTCAGTTACCGTCAACGCAATATCGATTGTAAACGCTTTTTCAAACCTTGATACGGGATTCTTATTCTCGATGATGGGTTACGATAAAGTAGGCACGGCGTTTATAGGTTATTTTGTCGGTCTTATAGGAATTGCGCTTGCTGCCGTCGCCGCGCTTCTTAATTTGTTTTTCCTTATTATGTCGTGCGGAAAAAAGGGTATTCAGCGTAATGTAGGCACTGCAATAGCGGGTATCGTCGCAACGGTTATAGCCGGAGTCGGATTTATAATTTATACCTCGACAATGAAGGCTGTAGCTCCTGACATTTTCTCGGGCAGTATCGGATGGGGCGGAATCGGAATTATCGCCGCATTCGCCGCGGAAATTGCCATTAATCTTATTTATAAGAAAAAAGGTATCGAGGTTAAGTATACGGACGTCTCGCAGTATCTTATCGCCTATGACGACAGGGTCAAGACGGATAATGAGAACGCAGAGGAAACCGCGGCTGTTGAAACGGCACAGGCTTCCGAATAAATACAATTAATGATAATTAAAGGCTGCCGCCGAATGCGGCGGCTTTTTTTATTTCCGGGAATAATATAATAATCATTGACAAAAATGATATTAATATGTATAATTAAATTAGTGAAGTTTACGTTATTGTATTCCGAGAGGATAATTAATTGAGGGGGAATGAAGTATGAACAGAATTTCTTTGTTGATTTGCGCAGTTTTTCTGATTGTATGCTTTGCGGGGGTATTGTGCGGATGCTCGTCATCTCAGGCAAGCTCCGTTTCGGAATCGGAATCCAGTAAAACGGACAGCGCTGCCGTTTCAATGTCGGATGCGTCGGACGCCGCAAAAAGCGGGATTGAAAAAGCAAATAACGATAAAACGGATAATAATAAAACCGCGGATTCGCCGTTGACCGCATTTCAACGCATGATTGCAAGGGAAAATAAAGCGGGCGCGGCTTTTGCGGGGTATGTTAAGAGCGACAGCTCCGAAAAAGAACTGAGGGACTTTTATTTGAACAGTGAAACGGGAAACGAGTATCCGTTTCTCTCCGAATTGAAGATTGTCATGGCTGAGGGGCAGGAATTATACGCAGTCGTTCCCGTAAATGAAAAAGGGACGGTAACTGTTTACTCCGCCTCGGTGACGGATGACGGTCAATTTACGTATGACGCGGACGGTCCGATTTATACCGGAGAACCCGGCGAAGGGGTTTTAATCAGATGCAATATGAGCGAGATATATTCAAATGTGTTTATAAGCGTTTCATACGGAAATGAATCTGTTGATTTCAGTCCCTGCCTTTCCATGGAAAACGGTCAGATGCAAAGCTTTGCCGGAGTTCTTGATTTTTCCGTTTATTCCGACGACGTCGGAGTAAGCGACGAGGTTATGAACGCATACGGTTATCTTTCGGAAAATGATGAAATAAAATATTATACGGATATGGGAATGATTTTGCAGTATACGGCCGAAACCCAGGAAATTGACGGCAAAACGTGCCTTGTTTTCGTACTGGGTACGGATAACGGAGAGCAATTTGTCAGAGAACGTTATTACGCCGTGCATGATACGCAGATTTATTCATACGAAGCGTCGGATGATGAGTGGAGCTTGCTCGGCGCAGGGTAAAAATTTATGTGATATACACTGAAAACCGGGCGTATAAACGAGGAGGATTTGCAATGAAAACAAAAAGCTCTGAAAATAATTCCAATAAAAAAACCGCGGCGTTGTTTCTTATTTTTGATATTGTCGCCGTAATTTGCGGACTGTACGGCGCATTCGCAAGTCTGACCGGCGGAATGGGGTATATAAATTCACCCGATATACGTACCGTAGAAGCCGACGTTGTAAGCGTAAGTATCCGTTATGAAAAAGATGATAACGGCTATGATAAAGGCGAATGGACTGCGAAGCTTCGATATACCGTTGACGGTAAGGAATATACGGGAAAAGTAACATTTTCAACCGCAGTATACAGGGGTGAAACAGTGGACATAGAGGTATACAAAGCCCCGAACGGCAAGTATAAAATTTCAAAAATAAGCACTCTCGGCGTTATTCTTTCCGTTTCGGTATTGATTATCGGCATAATGGGCTTAATTACGGAAAATAAGGAAAGAAATGAAAACAAGGCTAAGAAAGCAATGCAAAATGTGAAAAAGGCCGCAAAAAAAATTCCGGAACAAAAAAAGAAGCCTTAAACGGGACTGCCGGTTGCCGCGGCAAAAGGGGTTAAACATAAAAATGAAAAAACAAATTGCGTGCAAGGCGGTGACTGTTATATTGCTTCTTTCTTTTCTTTCGGGAGCTTTCGGATGCGGCAAGAAAAAAAATTACGACGTTGACGACATAGTTTCGCTCAGTACGTCATATTTCGGAATGGAAATAGATCCTGTATATTCTTTTGCTCTTCAAAAAAGGGAAGGCAGATGGTTTTTTTCCGCAAGCTGTCTTACGGGCGTTCGCAAAGAACATTATGCGTCATTCGGTTTCTTTGAAATACCGGACGACGACGCGGTCGGGCTTTTTAATATTATATCCGGGGACGGCGAGATAGACAGACTTGAAAAATATCGTAATACTCCGCGTATTTTCCATATTTCGGATGCACCGGCACGCAGTTTATGCATAGAGTTCGGCGACGGATATAAAATCGAAAAGGATACGGAGTTCGGAAGAAATACGCTCGATTATCTCCATGTTCTCGCCGACAAATACTGCTCCTCGGCGGAAAAGGAAACAATAACATCCGTATCGGCGTCATGCAGCGCAATGAGTTATTCAAGCGCATATTCGTATTTACTTGAGAAAAAAGGAAAAACATGGTTCTTTTCCTTCGATACCTCGGTTGATTGCGGCGCAAAGCGCATCCGTGCTAAAAATCGTCAAATCAGCGGCGACTCCGCCGGACAGATAATTGCGATTGTAAAAGCGGAACGGCTTATTAATAAAGTCAGACAGTACAAAGAGCCTGACGAGGACGTATTTGCTCTTGACGCGGCGGAATATGCCGTATCTATTAATTTTTCGGACGGAAGCCGCTTATGCGCTCCCGTTTCGCCCGGAGACGAGCTGACCGAAGTTTTTTGCGGTCTTGCAAAAAAATATAAACAAAATGTTAAAATCTACCGTAAAGGATGATTCTGTAATGAGTATTTTTGACAAATTAAAAAACGTAACGGCGCAGACTGAAAATAATGACGTTCAAACCGTTGAAAACAGGAGCGAAACGTTTGTTTTCTCCTCTCTGCCGGAGAGCCTTGCCGAAATGCAGAACCTCAGCGAAGCGAGTCTTGATACGCCTTTCAAAACGGCGGCTCTTACTGTTCTTGCGCTTTGCGCTTATGCCGCAGATAAAAATATCGGTCTTGAAATGCTTAATTGGCTTCGCGGCCCGCGTCCGCTGAACGGTCAGGATATTTCCTTTTTAAACGATCGATTCAGGGGAGGCAAGGAATATCTGCCTTTTACTTATTTTGTCGGCGCGTCGCCGGATAATAATTATACGCCGTCTCAGCCGTATACGATTGTTATTGAAAGTAATCATGTTTCAAATGAAGAGCAGGGATATATGAAGCTTTTCATCCCATGCGGCGGCGCAGATTCTCCGCGTCCGATAAAGCTTCGCCGTCGCGGCTCGGACGGTAAGTGGTTTTTATGGGAGCAGTATCTGCTGACGGGCGTACGTATTCCCAAATCGGAAGACCCGTGGGCGTAAGCTGACGGGCACATGGGTTCGATTAAGCAAAAGAGAGGTATTTTATTATGAGTAAGACCGTATCGCCTTTGCGTATTGTATGTAAAAACTGCTCAAGTCCGCTATCGTTTGATATTGAATATCAAACATACCGCTGTCCGGCGTGCGGTTCAGTCTCTCCGATTGAGGAAAAGCGGAGAGAATCGCTGAGGCTTCGCGAAATTCATAAGGAAAGCCTGCACGCCGAGTCGGCTCCGTTTCAAACAACAGCCTGCTCGTCCTGTGGTGCAAAATTGATTTTTCCGCACGGCGAGGTTTCAAACAGCTGTGATTTCTGCGGCGGCAGTCTTATCAGGAGCGACGCGGAAGAACACGGCTTTGCTCCCGATTTGATTATCCCGTTTGTTCTTACTTCAGACGACGCGAAGGCGCGTCTGAGCGAATGGGCCGGGGAACATCCGAAAACGGCCGAATCGCGTATGATAAACGCTTCTTTGAACGATTTGCGCGGATATTATCTGCCTTATGAAATTGTGAGCGGTTCTGTTGAGATTAAAACAAACCGTGCGGGCGTTTCCCGAAATTATATGTGCCGGAGTTATATAGAAAATACTCCCGTTAACTGCGTTAGGGAAATGGATTACACCGTTCTTGACGCTTCGGAGCCGTTTGACCTGAACAGCGCCGTACCGTTTGAATATGCATATATTGCGGGGCACCGCGCTCTTATTTCCAATATGTCGGATAACGATATAGACAGACGCATTCGCCGCCGCACTGCAGACGCATATCTGCCCGCCGTGCAGAAAACTTTGCATGACAGCGATATTCGTATTAAAATCGTATCAGACAGTATGCTTTCGGCTTCGGCATTGTTCCCGATGTATGTGTTAAAAAAAGGCAGACTTTCCGCTGTCGTAAACGGACAAACGGGGCGCGTCGCCGTTTCGCTGAAGGATAAGGAGAAAAAACCGTTTCCGTTTTGGGCTGCAGAGGCGTTGATATATACCGCCGCGGTTACGCTGATACTGTGCGCAGTCGTTTCTTTTACGTGGGAATATGCCGCCTTGTTCGGAATATTTTTCGGATTGCTTTTCTTTGTCGTTATGGGATACGATCGTGCGCCCATATCAGCCCGCGTAATAAAACGCGGTGAAAAAGTACAGGCTCGGCGTGAGGACGGCAGACTTTTGATATCTCGGAACGAATTGTCCGTGCCGAAGCTTTCTCCTTTAGTGTTCTATGAAAATATTGAAGGACGTAAGACGGCTGTCGAATATAAATTTTTGCCGCCGCGCCGTATTTTGTCCCTGGCGGTACAAAGTCTTGCGATGATATTTACACCTGTCGTCGTCGCCGGAGCTATAGCCGCCGTAAGGGGCGTCGTAAACGGAAACGGCGCGTTAACGGAAATCAGCGAAATAGATCTTCGGGGCGGAAGTATCTGGTTTATTTTTACGGTAGTTTTCGGCGTTATTTTTACAATGTGGTCTGCGCGGATAAAAGCGTATGACAAACCGTATATTTATGAGATTGCGCAAAACGGGGAACGCAGGCTTACGGGAAATGCAAAAATGCGAAGAATGACGCTTTTTGATTGTGTTTTTGCAGAAAAAGAAGTTTCCGATTCCGTAATAAAATCAAAACGGGGCGTGCTGTTTATAATATGCGCAATCGCCGTGTTTATACTTTCGGTGCTGGATATGCTGACGGTGTGAATAAAACGAACAGTGAAGGGAGAAGCTTATGTCGGAGAATGAAAAAAGGATATGCGCCGGATGCGGCGCGTGTTTAGAGAAACACAATTATTATTTTCTCAATGACAGAAAAGAAGGAACTGTCTGCAAAGAATGCGAGAGAACGCTCAGATTTAAATATCCGGTGCGCGCAGAGAAAAATCCCCGAGCATCCTTAAATTGGTATGACGACAGCTTGGAGCCTCTGTATATATACGTCTATCCCGTTTTGGACTTGACCGCACAGCAGCTCAGGCAGGAGCTTGCGGCAGCAGACGTTTGCCGTGAACAGCTTCGCGCTTCTTTTGCGGGAGCTGAAAATGTGTTTGAAGTAAGACTTGTCCGTCCTCTGCCAAAGCTCAACCCGTTTCGGGTAAGCATTCAGAATGCGATTCGTTTTAAAAACGCAGTCGCAGTGTACGGCGTTGTTCGGCTCGGTACATTTCATAAGGGAGACATTGCTCAGCTTCGCAGTGACGGCGTTTCGCACGATACAACCGTGCTTTTTATTAATCAAAGCGTTATTCCGGAGAGTGAAGATCCTCTGAGGTGGTATATTAATCCCGACACAGACCGGTTGTTTGATTCCGAAAGGAAGGGAATTTCGGAGGGATTTCCTGCGATTATGATGCTTTCTTACGAATCGGCAGACGTAAAGCCGGGCGATTTAATCGTAGTCGACTGATGATTGATTATACAAAAGGTTATTATAATAATTCGGAAGTGTAATGATTAAAAACCGAATAAGAACCGCTCTTTCCGTATTTCCCGTATAACGCTTATATTTGCATTTTCTGACCGGCGGGGGCTTTTCCCGGCGGGAAAAAAATCCGAGATTCTCTTTTTACGAATCTCGGATTTTTTTTCGGACAGTATTTTAACAGTACATTTTTTGACCCGGTTTAAATATAATTTTAAATATACGTGTGTAATATATCGGATATACACGGTGAAATATATTCTTGACAGACCGGAATTAATTTAATATCATAAAAAAGAGGCTGATATATTATGAATAAAAAATTCGGGTGATATAAAAACGGCAGGGATGGAGGACAACAATGGGATTATCGGAATTTTTAACGCAAATAAGTCACAGCCCGATGCTGTGCGTATCGTCGATTCTTACTCTGGGAGTTATTTTCGTCAACGGCTGGACCGACGCGCCGAATGCCATAGCCACATGCGTTTCGACAAGAGCGGTTAATGTAAGAAAAGCGATTATTATGGCCGCGATATTTAATTTTCTCGGAGTTCTTATTATGACAAGCGTCAATGCGTCGGTTGCAATGACTATTTATAACATGGTTGACTTCGGAGGCGACGCGGACGCATCGCTGATAGCTCTTTGCGCAGCGATGGCTGCAATTGTGATATGGGCCGCCGCGTCCTGGTATTTCGGCATTCCGACAAGTGAAAGCCATGCGTTGATAGCAGGTATCTCGGGAGCGGCTGTCGCAATACAAAACAGTTTTGACGGTATAAACGGCGGAGAGTGGATTAAGGTAATTTACGGAATATTATTGTCTGCGGTACTTGGCTTTGTTCTCGGCTTTGCCGTTTCAAAGCTGACGGCGTATTGCTTCAGAAGCAGAAACAGGATTCGGGCAAACCGCTTTTTTTCCTCCGCTCAGATTGCCGGAGGAGCGGCCATGGCGTTTATGCACGGAGCTCAGGACGGACAGAAATTTATGGCAATTTTTCTGCTCGGCGCGGCGTTTTCAAGCGGACGGTCGGACGCGTCAAGCTTTACCGTGCCGCTCTGGCTGATGATTTTATGCTCCGCCGTTATGGGGCTCGGAACGTCGATAGGCGGATACCGTATTATAAAATCAGTCGGAATGGATATGGTTAAACTGAAGCCCTATCAGGGATTTTCCGCAGACCTTGCGGCAACGCTGTGTTTGCTGTTTTCTTCGCTTACGGGTATTCCCGTAAGTACGACACATACGAAAACAACTGCTATTATGGGCGTCGGAGCCGCAAAAAGTATGAGCCGCGTTAATTGGAAAATTGTTAAGGAAATGGTTCTTACATGGGTTTTTACATTTCCGGGGTGCGGACTTCTGGGTTTTGTAACGGCAAAAATATTTTTGAAAATATTCGTATAAGCGGGAGTGAAAAAAATGGCAAGAAAAAACAACGATTATTTTGAACTTATAAAAAAACAGGTTTCTTATTGTGCGGCGGCGTCGGATTTGCTCGATGAAATTCTTTGTAAGTACAATTACGGGGATATTGATATTTACCGCAGACAAATGCACGAAATAGAGCATACTGCGGACGACGTTTATCATGATATTCTGAATAAGCTGTCCGTTGAATTTATAACGCCGATAGATCAGGAGGATATACTTGTGCTTGTTCAGATTATCGACGATATAACGGACGCGCTCGATGAGGTAATACTTGACGCATATATGTACCGTGTGGAGATGATACCCGAAAGAACACAGGAGCTTTCAAAAATTGTCAACAGATGCGTTAAGGCTTTGCTGTCCGCTGCGGGGGAACTGAAAAATTTCAAGAAGCCCGACGAACTGAGAGCGCTGCTTATAAAGGTTAACGATATAGAGGTCGAAGCCGACTCCGTATATCCCGACGCAATTCGCGCCCTGTTCGGCTCTTGCTGTGATATGAAGGTTTTGCTGGGAGCGAAGGCTATTTACGAAGGGCTTGAAAACTGCTGTGATTTATGCGAGCATGCGGCAGAGGTTGTTGAACAGGTAATAATAAAAAATTCGTAAACTTAATCGGAAAAACGTTAAGCCGGCGGGAATTGACGCGTGTTCAATTTCCGCCGGCTTATTGAATATTAAAGTAAACTGACGCAAAAAAAACGCCCGCTATTGCAGACGTTTCCTGGTGGGAACAATAGGGCTCGAACCTATGACCCTCTGCTTGTAAGGCAGATGCTCTCCCAGCTGAGCTATGCTCCCAAAAAATAAAAGACGCTGGTCGGGATGACAGGATTCGAACCTGCGGCATCTTGCTCCCAAAGCAAGCGCTCTACCAAACTGAGCCACATCCCGCTATCCCTCAACGAACAGTATTATACTACAAAGAATAACAGATGTCAAGAAATAATTTAAAAATATTGAAATTACATTAAAATTATGGTATACTTTATATAAATTTCAATTATTTCGTATTAATATAATTTGCGTTATTGCATAATGACGCATTAAACAGGGAGTGTATCGTATGAAAGGTAAAATTTTAGTCGCGGGTGCGGGACACGGCGGACTGTCGTGCGCCGCAAACCTTGCAAAAAGCGGATTCGACGTTACCGTGCTTGAAAAGAAAAAGCGCGGGGATTTGGGTTATGACTGGGACGACGTATTTTTTATAGATTGTCTTGATAAAGCGGGATTTCCGAAAATGGATGAAAAATATTATCATCATTCGTATCCGCTCCACTGCACATCGCCCAATAAAAAGGAATGGATTTTACAGGATTTTTCGGGACATGAGCTTGACTGCGCGGTTGACAGAAAATACTTATTAAAACATATGGTATCCTTCTGCGAGGAGTGCGGAGTAAAGTTTGTATTTGAAGCCGAGATTGCCGCTCCGATAACCGACGGTGAGCGCGTTGCCGGCGTAAAGGTAAAGCAGAACGGCATATTCTACGATTTCTGCGCAGACCTCGTTATCGACGCATGCGGAATGAATTCGACGCTCAGACAGCTTCTGCCGAACAGCTGCGGTATTATCAATAACTTTGCCGACGACGAGTATTTTACCGTTTACAGAGCCTATTACGAGAGAACGAACGATTTAAGTCCGGAAGAACCTTATAACGTTTATTTTTATCATAATTACGAAGGCGGAGTTGACTGGGTCATAACAGAGGAGGATCATATCGACGTTCTTGTCGGCAGATTCGGCAAAAAGCTGACGCGTGAGCAGATTGACGGCGCGCTTGCCGATTTCAGAAAGGATTATTCGTCGCTTGGCGAAAAAATCGTCAGAGGCGGTCAGGTAAATACTCTGCCCATAAGACGTATGATTCCCATGATGGTATGCGATTCCTATGCCGCAATAGGCGACAGCGCGGGCATGACAATTCCGCTTATCGGTTCGGGAATAGCAAATTCTATAAAAGCCGGTAAGATTCTTGCCGATGTTGTAGAGGAATGCGACGGCGATTATTCGAGAAAAAATCTCTGGCAGTACGAGTACAGATATTTCAACGAGATAGGCAAGGATCTTGTTCTGCTCGATATCGTACGCAGGGTTATAATATCCGTAAAGGGCGAGGACGTCGATTTTATGATTAATAATAAAATTCTTACGGCTTCGGATATCTCGATGGCAAGCGGCGGAGGATTTGATCTTGATATTCCCGCTCTTGCTTCCAAGGGCGCGAAGCTTCTTAAAAATCTTGCTCTCGTTGCAGGAGCGGCTCCCAAGGTTCTCGGCGTTCTTAAGATAAAAAAGGTATGCGATTCCATGCCCATAAAATATGACGAAAAGAAAGTCAACGAGTGGATAAAGGAATATACCGCTTTATAAAGTGTGTGAAAGGATATAATTTATGAAAAGGTTTCTTTCTGTTATACTTTGCATTTTAATGATTCTGCCGGCGAGCGTTACGGCGTTCGCGCAGACGGACGGTTCCGCCGCCGGGGACGAATGCGGCGAGCTTCCGATTATTATTATCAGAGGCATGGATTTTCTTAATATATTGACGAATCCGGAGAACGGCGGCGGTGAAAGCGCCGTAAGGCTTGACGCTAAAACAATCGCGCCGTTTGCATTGAAGGCGGTATTTAATCTTGCTAAGGGCGATAAGGATTCCGCAATCGAAAATGTTATAGACGGCGCATATGAGGTTTTAAAATATAATTCGATGGACATGAGCGGAGATCCGGTTTATGATACGGGCGTCATTGAATATCCCGAAAGCGCAGACAGCTACCCCTCGTTTTATGACGCGTACGATTATGAAGACGGCATGATTCATACGTTTATCGAATCGTCGCCCGCCGGACACGTTTATTATGTTCATTACGACTGGAGACTTGATCCGTTTGTCGTCGCCGACCGGATCAATGACGCGGTAAACAAGGCTCTCGTTACGACCGGACATGATAAGGTCAAAATCATCTGCGCAAGCATGGGCGGAATAATGACGCTCGGATATCTTACAAAATACGGTTACGAAAAGGTCGAGAGATGTCTGTTTATGTCGTCTACGCTCTTTGGAGCGCAGGTTGCCTCCGATATGCTTACGGGCAGGATTAAATTTACGCCCGAGACGGTTTATAATTATGCTTACAACATGGTTTCGGATTCGTTTATATTTTCGAGACTTGTAAAGTCGCTTTATAAAGCGGGACTGTTTAACTCTCTTATGAATATCACGGATTACATTGTCGATAATTATAAAGAAGAGGTTTACGACAGATTGTTTATTCCCGTATTCGGTCATATGCCCGTGCTTTGGGGGCTTGTTCAGGGCGAGGATTACGAGGAGGCCGTCAATTATATTTTGGGCGGAAGAACCGAGGATAACGCGCAGTTTTTGGAGAGAACGGACGCTTTGCAGGATATGATGGCAAACAGAAACGGGCTTTTGAACGATATGATTGCCGACGGCGTAAAAATAGCGATCGTTTCTCATTATAATCAGCCTCTTATACCGGTTTATGAAAGCGCGGATTTCAACAGCGACTCCATTCTTGAAACGTATCAGACCTCGGGCTATGCGACGGCGGCGAAATTCGGCGAAACGCTCGGCGACGATTATGTGCCCGGAAATGAAAAATACCTTTCGCCCGACAAAGTCATAGACCTTTCTACGGCGGTGCTTCCGGATTATACCTATATTATAAAGAATGCGCCTCATGTTGCCTGTTCATACGGCACGCAGTACAGCGGCTTTATGATGTATCTGATGACAGCCGAGGGCGATTTTAAAGCGGGAGCAAACGAAAAGTATCCGCAGTTTATGATTTCCGACAAAACGAAGCAGACGCTGACGGCGTTTGAATGAAATTTGATAACGGCAATCGGAATATTTTCCGAAAAAACGAGGGACTGTAAAAAAGCCCCTCGTTTTTATGACGCCTCGTACTCGGCCGCATGAACGCGTTTATCTCTTTTTGAATACTCTGAATAACGGCAGGCATGAGGAAAAGAATTTTTTATACGCTTCGCAGTAATCTCTGTCCTCTCTCTGACGTTTGCATCCGCCCGCTCTGCACAGCGGAAAAAATCCGCATTCTCTGCATTTATTGTCGGTTTTAAGGCTTTCTTTTATAAAGTCCTCCGCCCTTTTCGACTTTGCCGCCCGTGAGAGCGAAACGGAATTAATATTGCCTAAAAGATTGTCGTCCGTACAGTAAAAGTCGCACGGATATATATTTCCGTTTCCCTCTATTACAAACTGGTGCGTACAGTGTCCGCACATTCCGCATTGTTCGGGACGTTCCCCCAGATACATTCTTACAAGGTTGTCAAAATAACGTATGCTTATATAGTTTCCCCGGACAAAATCCTTTACGTACAGATTGAAAATTTCGATAAGATATTTCGCATACTGTTCGTTAGTCATATACAGTTCGCTTTCGCTCTTATCTTCAAACGGGCGCAGGCACGGTATGAATTGCAGATATTTATATCCCTGCGCTCGGAAATGACGGTATATTTTACCCGCGTTGTCGGCGCACGAACCCGTCAGAACTGTCAGAATATTAAATTCGACTCCGTAATTTTTGAAAATTTCCGCTGTGCGCGTTATTTTATAGTATGAGTTCTGTCCGTCGGATGTAACTCTGAATCTGTTGTTTTCGTAATCGCCGTCAAGGCTTAATCCGACAAGAAATTCATTTTCTGCGAAAAATTTCGCCCAGTCCGAATTTACGAGCGTTCCGTTTGTCTGCAGCCCGAAAAATATCCGTGAATTTTTAATATTATATTTCCTAACCGTATTAACAAAAAATTTAAAATAATCAATTCCGGCGATAAGCGGTTCTCCGCCCTGGAACGAAAACGAAATGCTTTCGCCCGACGCAAATTCAAGCGCGCTTTTAATAAGATTTTCGGCGGTCGTTTCATTCATTGTTCCGAATGAAAATTTATCTCTTGACGATGAAACGTCACAGTAGAAGCAGTATTTACATCTTAAATTGCACAGACTTGACGCGGGCTTTATCATTATCGACAGGGGAGGCATTACTTTATGCCCCTCGGATTATTTTCAAAATCCGCCTGAATTTCGTCAAGCTTCTCGTTCATCTCGTCGGCAATTGTCGGATAAGCGGGCGTTCTGTTGTAATTTTCACCCTCGTCGTCCGTCAGAATATGAAGCCAGTTTTTGCGGAATTTATCAAAGAACGCGGAATTGTCGTTTTGAATATTCTTAAAATATTTGAACGTGACGTATTTGTTGTTATTTAAAACGTCAAAATCATAGTCCTTGTATTCGTCAAGACTTTTTATATAATCTGTCGGCACAGTGTACTGAATCGCCTTGATTTTACGGCGTTTCATGTGCAGGATGGGACTTTCGGACGTATGAACGACGGAGTCGTTTTTAATTAAATCGATTATTGATTTGCCGTCTATCGTTCTGTCCGACGGGAGATAATCGCTCTGTCCCGAATTGCCCGTTATCGAGCACATGCTTATAAGCGTCGGGAACAGATCGACAAGGGTCGCGCTCTGAGAACGCGTACCGCCCTTTTCAAAAAGTCCGTTGTTGTTGTCCCAGCGTATCATAAACGGAACCTTTTGTCCGCCCTCGTAGGCAAGATATTTTCCGCCTCTTAAAACGCCCGTCGAGCCTTCGAGCGCAGGACCGTTGTCGGAGGTGAATATTATTATCGTGTCGTCGAGTACGCCCAATTCCTCCATTGTACTAAACAGCTCGCCGAGGTAATAATCAAATTCCTCCACACAGTCGACATACGTACCCATGCCCGACGTGCCCTTAAATTCGTCGCCGACATATACGGGCGCATGCGGCCACGGCGTTGTGTAATACGCAAAGAACGGCTCGTCGGAATTTTTAACGGTATCGGTTATCCACTCGGATATTTCCTCGTGAATCCATTTCGTAGCGTTCGACTGGTCTTTTAATTCATCCGTTCCGTGTACTATTTCGTATTCGCCGTTTTCCTCCCTGACATGGTAAAACGGCTTCATATCGTTTACATGGTGGCTTCCGTAGAAAATGTCGAAGCCCTGATTTGTCGGGAGATATTCTCCGTAATCGCCCAGATGCCACTTGCCGAAACAGCCCGTGTTGTATCCGGCGCTCTTAAATACCTCGGCGATTGTAATTTCGTCGCCGAGCATTCCGTCCGTGTTATTGAGCATTTCAACACTGTTGAAAACGCGCGTCTGCGCAAACGGCGTAAAACAGTTCACGGTCGGATAAATAACGTTGTCGGCGTAACCGCGGTACGGATATCTGCCCGTAAGAGCGGCAAAACGAGCCGGCGAACATACGGAATAGCTTGAATAGAAATTTTCAAAATTAAGACCGTTTTCGCCTATTGAATCAATATTCGGCGTGTCGTAAATCGCACCGTTCAGGGATATATCGGAATATCCGAGGTCGTCCATTAAAATTACGAGAACGTTCGGCTTGCCCTGCGTGTTTTTGTCCACGCCGTTAAGATAGTCGTCGTGTCCGTCCCACATCCTCTCGGTGACGGGCTTTGTTCTCATGTTCATTGTAAGAACGTAGAATATCGATGAACCTACGAGCATAAAGCTCATAGCCGCGCACAGCACCTTTTTAAGCGCGTCGGATTTAAACGTCCTTTTGGCAAAGACAAAAAGAAGAGCGATGAAAACAATGCCCGGCAGAGCTATCAGAAGATTGCCGCCCAGACGCGTAAAGAAATTGCCCTCGCCCGTTATAAGCGGATGCTCCGCGCTTGAAAAGCCTGCCCTACCGCTTATCAGCGCGCCGAAGCCCGCGTCCGCGCCCCATATGACGTGAAACAGAAACGTGCCGAAGCCCGCGGCAAGATATCCCGCAATCATTGTGAGATAAACTTTCTTTTTTATTATAATCGATAATAATATCACAGCGGCGGCGATACAGCAGTAACCCGCCGATACAATCGCTATGATATTCTGCCTTGTTATAATCTGCAGAAGCATAATTATTATGCCGATTGCGAGCATTATGATCGGAAAAACTTTTTTACCGTTGTCAAATTCGAGCTTTTTTTTCATTGCTTCGCCCCCTAATAATCTTATTATATAAAAAATAATCGGAAACGTCAACAATTCATTGCGGAAATGTCAGTAATTTGTTTCCTTATTAAGGTTGACGTGACATTATTTTTATTGTATAATTTATATAAAAAGGGAGATGATTGCATGATAAAACGTATGCCCGCGTCATATTGCGGCGAAATTGACTTTTGGAAATTTTTATGCTGTATCATAATTGTCATTCACCATTCGTTTCAGATATTCGGCGAACGCGTTTACATGAGTTCCGGTTCTGTCTGCGTTGAATTTTTCTTTCTGGTTTCGGGTTATCTGACGGCAATGTCTGTCGCCAAAAAAAATGAAAAATTTGAAGTTGAAAAAATCGGAACGCAGACGGTTGAGTTTCTGTTTCACAAAATCAGGGGATTTATTTACTGTTATATTTTTGCTTCGGCGGTATGTCTTGCCGTTCGGATTTTAACAGAGGGGCTTACAAATACCGTGCTCAGTGAAAAATTTGCTCTGGTTACGGTTGATTTGCTTTTCCTGAACTCAAGCGGACTTCCGCACTGGTATATTTTTTCCGCTTCGTGGTATCTGTCCGCAATGCTTATAGGTCTTGCCGTTATTTATCCGATAATGCGTAAGAACCGCGATTTGTTTTTCAATATTATCGCTCCGCTTACGGCGATACTTTTATACTCCGTCATGCTGGAAAAGGACGGATATATCGTCGATCCGGATATGTGGTATTATGTTGTGACAAAGGGCGTTTTGAGGAGTATTGCGGGATTGTGCCTCGGTTCCGTGGCGTATGCTCTGTGCGAGAGAATAAAAAAACGAAAGTACTCCGCCGCGGTATCCGTTCTGTTTTCGCTTCTCAATATTGCCGCCATGGCATATGCGTTTATTGTACTGAGTAAGAATGATCTTGACCAGTCTATTTCGCCGGCAGTAATTTTCATGTTCTTTTTGTGCCTGTGCATATCGGCAAGCGGCGTTTCCGTTATGTCTTCGTTTTTTAATTATTCTCCGTTTGCATATCTCGGAAAACTCAGCATGAGCATTTATCTTTGTCATCAATGCGTCGCAAGTCTTATATCCGGTATTATAAACAAGTTTTCGGTTCTTAAAGCGTATACCGTCTCGACATCTCCGTACAGACCGCTTATTCTTCTCATATACGTTATTTTGTCCGTGCTGCTCGGTATTGTATGTCTTGGGGTTTGCTCGAAAATTCAAAAAAGAATTAATAAAAAGAAAAGCGAACGCGTTAAGGCTTGACTTTTTCCCTGACGAAAGTATAATATGTTCGGAGGCGGTAAAATGAAACAATGTATGGATTCGGATAATCTGCACCGCAGACTCAAAAAAATAATCGGTCAGATACAGGCGATTGACCGCATGGTGGACGAAGATATTCCGTGTGAGGATGTACTGTCTCAGATAAATGCCGCCAAATCGGCACTGCACAAATGCGGTCAGGTCGTTTTGGAGGGACATATAAAGCACTGCGTTAAGGACGGTATTGAGCACGGCGACGCGGACAAAACCATAGAGGACTTTACGAAAGCCGTAGAGCGCTTCGCCAATATGGGATAATCTATATTTTACAATTACTAAGACTGTAATAATTACTAAGACTGTCGGTTTCGGCGGTCTTATTTTTTGAAAAAATTTAAATTCAAGTATTGACAACCTATACCCCCATGGGTATAATTATAAGCGAAAATTATGCTTATAGGGGTATGGGTAAAAGGAGAATAACATGAAGGGATTTAAGAAAAAAATTGACTCGGTTCTATTAAAATTCGGTGATTTTCTGTCACTCGGCGGTACTAAAAAAGATATCATATTTCTCGTGATATCGGGCATATCGCTGATACTGAGCATTTTAAAAGTTATCAAACTTCCGTTCAATATCGCATGGGTGTCGATAATTCTGTGCGGACTGCCGATAGTTTTTGAAGCGATACTCGGAATTTTAAACCCCGTAGTCGGTGCGCTCGTTCACAACGCCGGAAGCGTTCTCGTTGTTATAAATTCGGCTCTATTATTAAATTGGAAAAGGAGAAATACAAAATGATAATAGCAATTATAGGAATAGTTATAGGTTTGTTAATAGCAGGTGCGGGTATTTATTTTCTTAAAGAAGATAAGGATAACGCGGAGTCGAAAAAGATTTATACTATAATATCCGTAATAGGATTCGTAATTACCGCAGCGGCGGCTGTAATCTTGGTATTAAATCTCAGATAAATGCAATAGTTTACTAAAATAAAAGAACCCGTCGTCGTTCGGCGGGTTCTCTCATTAGTTATAATGATACAATTATTTTAATCCGTTTTTAATCTTCATCTTGGCGTAAACCTTGGTGGGAAGACCGTAGAGATTGATGAATCCGGTCGCGTCAGCCTGGTTATAAACGTCGTCCTCGTCAAACGTTGCAATCTCGGGATCATAGAGCGAATACGGAGAGGTTACGCCCGCGTTAATCATATTGCCCTTATAGAGCTTAAGAGTAACGTCGCCGGTAACGGTTTTCTGCGTAGTCTTTACGAACGAAAGAATGGCGTCGGTAAGGGGTGAGAACCAGAGAGCGTTGTAAACGTTCTCGGCAAGCTTCTGAGCAACGAGAGCTTTATAATGCGATGTTTCCTTGTCAAGGCAGAGTGTTTCAAGAATTTCATGAGCCTTATAGAGAATAGCTCCGCCGGGAGTTTCATACACGCCGCGGCATTTCATGCCCACAAGACGGTTTTCAACGATATCGAGAAGTCCTATGCCGTTGTCACCGCCGAGCTTATTAAGCGTTTCGACAATCTCGACAGCGCCCATTTCCTTGCCGTCAATTGCGGTGGGAACACCCTGCTCAAAATGGATTTTTACATAAGTCGGCTTGTCGGGAGCCTGCTCGGGAGATATTCCCATTTCGAGGAATCCTTTTTTATTATATGTCGGTTCGTTTGCGGGGTCTTCGAGATCAAGTCCCTCATGACTTAAATGCCAGATATTTTTATCCTTTGAATAGTTTGTTTCACGGTTGATTTTAAGGGGTATCTGATGCGCCTCGGCATATTCGATTTCCTCCTCACGGGATTTGATCGACCATTCGCGCCAGGGAGCGATTATGGGCATGTCGGGTACGAAAGCCTTGAGAGCAAGCTCGAAACGAACCTGGTCGTTTCCCTTGCCGGTACAGCCGTGAGCGATCGCGTCCGCGCCTTCTGCGATTGCAATTTCGGCGATACGCTTGGCGATGATGGGACGGGCAAAAGCGGTGCCGAGCATGTAGTCCTCATATTTTGCGCCTGCCTGAACGCAGGGGAAAACGTAGTCGGTGATGAACTCCTCTGTAAGATCCTCGACATAGAGCTTGGAAGCGCCTGTTTTAAGAGCCTTCTCCTCAAGTCCGTCAAGCTCATCAGCCTGTCCGACGTTGCCCGAAACGGCGATAACTTCGCAGTTGTTGTAGTTCTCCTTAAGCCAGGGGATTATGATTGAAGTGTCGAGGCCGCCCGAATAAGCGAGTACGACTTTTTTAATATCTTTCTTTTCCATTGTGAATACCTCACTTGCGTTTGTTATTTGGTATGGTATGATTATACATTTTATTGTATAAATAATCAATATGTAATACCACGGATATTTAGATGAATATCATTTTTTTATTGTATATATTAACTAAACCGCGTGTTGTTACATAACGAATCCGCCCCGGATAAAGCGGCCGGGGCCGGATTGAATTTTTAATTTATATACGTAATATACATTTTTTGCATACCGTATTCATTTTTTATGCTTTAAAAAATTCGTAAAACGCTCTGTGCGCCATATATACGTCAGTTTTTGCGACAACCTCAAACGGCGCGTGCATCGAGAGAACGGGAACGCCTACGTCGATTACGTCAATGTCGAGATTCGCAACGTATTTCGCGACCGTTCCGCCGCCGCCGCAGTCAACCTTGCCCAATTCACCTGTCTGCCATGCAATATTGTTTGAATCGAGAATGGTTCTGACAAGGCTTACGAACTCCGCAGAGGCGTCGGACGTACCCGCCTTGCCTCTTGCGCCCGTGTATTTCGTAACGACGACGCCGTGATTTATATAAGAGGCGTTTTTCTTTTCGATAACGTCCGGGAACGTCGGGTCGAATGCCGCGTTAACGTCAGCGGAGAGACACTGCGAACGGCTTAAAACTCTGTGGCCGGGAACTCCCTGAGCCTCGGCGAGGTCATAAATGAAATATTTCATATATGAAGAATTTAGTCCCGTGTTTCCGTCGCTTCCCGTTTCTTCCTTATCGGTAAGTACGGTCATTACCGTGTATTCGGGGTCTGAGATTGAGAGAATCGCGGTGACGGCAGGGTATGCGCAAACTCTGTCGTCGTGACCGTACGAGCCTATCATGCTGCGGTCAAAGCCGATATCGCATGCCTTTTGGGCGGGAACGGCTTCAAATTCCGCGCTTAAAAAGTCTTTTTCGCAAAAACCGTATTTTTCATAGAGAATATTTAAAATATTGAGCTTGACTGCCTCGGACGCCTTGTCGTCCTTAAACGGTCTGCTGCCTACGAGGATATTAAGCTCTTCGCCCTTAATGCCGTTTGCAAGCGTGCGCTTTTCCTGCTCCTGCGCAAGATGCGGAAGAAGATCCGTTACGACGAATTTCGGGTCGTTTTCGTCCTCGCCTATTACGACGCTGATTTTCTCTCCGCCGTTTTTGATTACAACGCCGTGAAGCGCAAGCGGAACTACCGTCCACTGATATTTTTTGATTCCGCCGTAGTAATGCGTTTTGAACAAAGCCGTTTCGGTATCCTCATAGAGCGGATTGGGTTTCAGGTCAAGTCTCGGAGAGTCAATATGCGCGGCGGCGATTCTTACGCCCTCGGATACGCTCTTTTTTCCGATGACGGCGAGAATTATCGCCTTTCCCCTGTTGTTCGTATAAACCTTTGTGCCGCTCTTATAATTCGTTCCGGGAACAAATTCGACAAACCCGTTTTCGAGCGCGAGTTTTTCGACTGCCGTTACGGCTTCTCTTTCCGTTTTGGCAGAATTTAAAAACGATTTGTAATTTTCGCAGTAGCTGTCGGCGGCGGATATTTCCCCGTCCGAGAGAATTTTCGACGCGTGTTTGTTATCGTAGAACAGTTTTTCTTTAAGAATCTGTCCGGGTGTCTTTTCTTCCATATATTCATTCCTCCTGATTAAAATTAATATTCATACAATTTATCATACATGGCTTTCGCCTTTGTAACCTTATAAACGTAATGCCCCGTGTCGGATATGGGGATAGTATCGAGCGTTCTTCCGTCGGACGAGTATTGAGAATTGTTAAGCCATGAATTTACGTTTCCGCGCCCCGCATGATAAGCGGACAAAACCTCTCTGTCGGTTTTAAATTCCTCTGTAAGCATGCCGAGAAAGAGCGCGCCGTATTTAATCGAAACGGATTCGTCATATAGGTCGTCGAACGTATAGCTTTCGCCTGTTTTTGTCAAAAGCCAGTCGAACGTGTCCTCTGTTATCTGCGTAAGCCCTCTTGCGCCGAGGTACGAAACGGCGTCCGGGTCGAAGCCGGATTCGGTTCTTATAACGGCGAAAAGCAAGGCGGGGTCGATCCCGTATTCTTTCGCCGCCCCGGTAATTTCGTCCTTATATTTATCGGGATAAATAATCCGCAGCGCGGGATTTTTGAGCAGCGCCGAAGCGATAAGGACAATAACGAGGACGGATATTATTTTTTTAATTATTTTCTTCATATATCGATATATTTTTTGACGAAGCCTTCAAGCTCCTCTTCGATTTTGTACGGCGGATAGGAACGAACCGTAAAATCCGATTTTGAAGCGTAAAATTCGTCGTCATGCTGGGCGGACATCCTCATTTTTGCCTGTTCGTCCGTTATTCGGTCGCGTTCGGTTATGCGTTTTAATCTGATATCCTCCGGAGCGGTCACGGCTATGACAGTATCGCAGATTTTATCTCCTCCGGCTTCAAAAAGCAAGGGCGCGTCTATTACTGCGGCCGCCGCGCCCTCTTCGAGGGCAAAATCCGCCTGCTCCTTTGCGATTCTCATAATTTCCGGATGCATTACGGAATTTAATTTAAGCGTGTTTTCCTTTGATGAAAATGCGGCGCGGGCGAGGTTTGCCCTTATGATATTTCCGTCACTATCGAGAATCGAATCGCCGAATACGGCTTTGAGCTTATTTATAATATCCGAGCCATTTTCCGTTATATTATGCGCGATTTTATCCGTATCGATTACGGCGCAGTTTAATTTTTTCAGGTATTCTCCGACATATCCCTTTCCGGCTCCGGTCTGACCGGTAAGTCCGACGGTCGGACGTTTTATAGCATTTATGAATCTGAACGCCGCCGAGCGGTAAAGCCTGTTGCATACGGCAAGACCGACGCCCTTTTTTGACGGCGCGCGGGAATATACCTTTTTTGCTCCGTTTTCGTCAAGCTCTCTGAGCGCGTCGAAAAGGCGGTGAGTCTGCGTCAAAGGCTCGTCGTATCTGCCCATGGTAACGCAGATTCTGTTTTTAAATAAATTCTCCTCACCCTCGAAGCAGAGTATCGAGTACTCGTTTTCGGGGTCGTTTGTCTTTATATATTCTTCAAATTCCTTAAGATTGCCCTTTATAATCGTAATTTCCGCGTTGGGAGCGTAATGCTTGTATTTCATTCCGGGAGATGAAGCCGTTTTGTCCTTCGCAAGCGGATTCAGAACTGCCTCGTCTACGTCGACTTTGCCCAAAACGCTCCGTAACTGTTCTACGGTTATTCCGCCGGGACGCAGAAGTCTCGGAACGGGCGGTACAAGAGTTATGACCGTTGACTCCACTCCCACGTCGCAGTCTCCGCCGTCGCATACCGCGTCCGCTCTCGTATCCATGTCGGCAAGCGCGTATTCGTACGAACTCGGGCTCGGAAATCCCGAAATGTTGGCGGACGGCGCGGCGAGAGGACAGGAGAGGGATATTATTTTATTTGCTATCGGATTTGACGGCATTCTTACGGCGACGGTGTCAAGATTTCCGCTTGTGACGGACGGAATTTCACTGCGTTTTGGCAATATTATTGTCAGCGGCCCGGGCCAGAACGATTCGGCTAATTTTTTTGCCGAATCGGGAACCTCACGGGCTATATTGTAAATCTCGTCAAAATGCGATATGTGAACTATCAGCGGATTATCGCTCGGTCTGCCCTTGGCTTTGAATATGTTTTTTACCGCTTCGGGATTGAACGCGTCCGCAGCCAGCCCGTAAACCGTTTCTGTCGGGATGACGGCAATTCCGCCGTTTTTTAATATTTCGGCGCATTTTTCAATGTCCGCGATATCTTTATTAACGTCCTTTGTAACCAATTTAAGAGTTTGTTTCATTTTGTTCGCTTGCCTTTAATTTTTCGGCTGTATCAGCCGTTATGAGAGCGTCGATCAGTTCGTCGAGATCGCCGTTCATTATCGATTCTATTTTGTATAAGGTCAGTCCGATTCTGTGATCCGTGACTCTGCCCTGCGGAAAGTTGTACGTTCTTATGCGTTCGCTTCTGTCTCCCGTGCCGACCTGGGATCTGCGTTCTCCGGAAATTTCCGCCTGCTGTTTTTCTCTTTCCTTTTCGAGAAGTCTTGAACGAAGCACCTTCATTGCCTTGTCTTTGTTTTTATATTGACTTCTCTCGTCCTGACATTCTACGACCATGCCTGTCGGAATATGCGTAATTCTGATTGCCGAGCTTGTTTTGTTTATGTGCTGACCGCCTGCGCCCGAAGAACGGAACGTGTCGATTTTCAAGTCGTTCGGGTCGATATTTACCTCTGCGTCCCTCGCTTCCGGCAAAACCGCGACGGTAACCGTCGAGGTCTGAATCCTGCCCTGCGACTCCGTAACGGGAACGCGCTGAACGCGGTGTACTCCGCTTTCAAATTTAAAACGGGAATATGCGCCGTCGGCTGTCACCATGAAGCTTACCTCTTTAATTCCGCCGAGCTGAGTTTCGTTTAAATTGAGAATCTCCGTTTTGAATCCTTTTTTATCGGAATACATAGAGTACATTCTGTACAATTCGTATGCAAACAGTGCGCTCTCTTCTCCGCCCGCGGAAGCTCTTATCTCTATTATAACGTTTTTATCGTCGTTTTCGTCTCTCGGAATAAGCAGAAGCTTTATTTCGTTTTCAAGCTCGGATATTTTCTTTTTTGTGTCCGCAAATTCGATTTCCGCCATTTGACGAAGCTCCGAATCCGAGCCTGAATCGGACAGAATGGTCCTTGCCTCTTCGTTTTCTCTTAAAACGGACTTATACTCCTTGTATTTTAACGCTATCGGCGTGATTTTGTTCAATTCCTTCATCAGAAGAGAATATTTTTCCGCATTTGAAGCTACGTCCGGGTCGAAAAGCAGTGAGTTAATCTCGTCGTATCTGTCAGAGACTTTTTCGAGTTTTTCAAACATATAAATTCTCCGTTTAATTAATATGAAACCATTATATAAGAATAACGCACAAATACGATATTGTCAACCGAGACGGCATGACTTGACAAAAAAAATTAATGTGATATAATAAAAGTCAGATAAAGTCAGACAATAAAGGAGGCGGGTGTAATGTCGTTAAGCGACGATATTTCGAGGTCGCTTACCTCGGTTATAGAGCGTGACGGCGTTACGACTTTTTCGCGAAATGAGCTTGCCCGCCGGTTTAACTGTTCGACGGGGCAGATAAATTATGTTTTGTCCTCCCGTTTTACGCCTGAACGCGGTTTTTGCGTCGAGAGCCGTAAGGGAAACGGCGGATTCGTGAGAATTTCAAAACGCTGTTCGGGCGCGGGGGGCGAGTCGATTATGAACGTTATACGCTGTGTGGGCGAAGAGATAGATTCCTCCGGGGCGGAATATATAATCAGAGATTTATATAAGCTCGGCGTGATAGATGAAAATTCACAAAAAATCATGATATCCGTTTGCAAGGTAAACGCCCTGTCAGGTTCACAGAATAAAAATAAACTCAGAGCTTCGCTTTTGAAAAGCATGCTTCTGAGTATTGCGGAGTGATAAAATATGTTGTGTCAGAATTGCGGAAAATATGAGGCAACCGTTCATTTAAGACGTATTATAAACGGTGAGACTGCCCAAACGCATCTTTGTTCGAGGTGCGCCGCCGCCATGGGCTGTTCAAGGGGATTTTCTCCGCTCGGGCTCGGTTTTGTCGGGCTTCTTGACGGTCTTTTCGGCGATATGCCGTTGAATATTGCTTCAAGCCGAGCCGTAAGATGCGAAAAATGCGGCTGCTCGTTTGACGATATCGTTAAAAACGGCAGGGTCGGATGTCCGGAATGCTATAAATTATTTTATGATAAAATATCCTCTGCCGTTAAAAAGGCTCACGGTTCAGCCGTATACGCGGGCGATATAAAAAAGACCGCGGCTGCGGGGCAGAGCGCCGAGGACAGACTTTCGATGCTTAAACAGGAGCTTAAAAAGGCCGTCGAGGATGAGAATTTTGAATACGCCGTTAAGTTAAGAGATGCAATCAGAGCGATGGAGGGCTGAAAATTATGTGGTACGAAAAAGGAACAGATCCGACAGACGCCGTCATAGGCTGTGAAATAACCGCCGTAAGGAATATAGATTCGATACCGTTTTCGTGGAGACTTTCGCCCGACGCAAAACGGCAGGTTATTCTTGAAGTAAAAAAAGCAATGACCGAATACAAGGGCGATAAGCTTTATTTTTCGCTCATGGCGGATTTGACTGAAAGGCAGGCTGTGGCTCTTGCCGAAAGACGCGTTGTAACCCCGGAATTTTTAGCCTCGGATGATATCCGCGCTTTGATAATGAGCGAGGACGAGCATTTAAGTGTTATGATTTGTTCGGACGATCATATAAGAATAAGAATCGCTCGGGCGGGACGCAGCTTAAAAGCCGTTCTTGACGAATTTAAAGAGCTTGACGAATTTCTTGACAATAGGCTTCATTACGCATTTGACGAAAAATTAGGATATTTGGGACCTGATCCGACGATTCTCGGCACAGGTATGAACGTTACGTTTCTTGCGTCCCTTCCGGGACTTACAAAAAGCGGAGAATTGAAATCCATAGCTTCGTCCGCCGACAGACTCGGCATTTCGATAAATGCGATGTTCGGCACACAGATAAATCAGGTCGGCGATATATATGCCGTCACGAACAGAATTACAATGGGACTTTCAGAAAAAAAAGCGGTCGAAAATCTTGAGCTTTTCACGGAACAGCTGGCAACGTCGGAGAGAAACGCCGCAGAGAGCTTTGCGGGCGACGTAAACGCAATAGACATGATTCGCAGAAGCGCACAGATTGCCTCCGGCGCAAAATTCCTGTCGACAAACGAAATGCTTGAAGCGTTTTCATGGATAAGCCTCGGCATTTCGGTAGGAATTATAAAATCAAGCAGGAGAGTTCTCGACCCTTTGATATTTACAATGCAGCCGGCAAGCTTAAACGTTGCAAATCACGAAATGCTCGACGTGAGAGCGAGAGACGAATTGAGAGCGAAAATTTTAAGCTCCAAACTTAAATTTGCATAATATTTATAAAATGTCCGTATCATTTATGTGATACGGCTTTTTTTCTGCCGTAAATGATTTTTAACGGTGAATGATATATATGTATAAATTTACGGGCTTTAACGAAAAGGCAAACAACGCTCTTAACAATGCCATAAACACGGCGGAGGATATGGGACATACGTATATAGGAAGCGAGCATCTTCTGCTGGGGCTTTTAAAAGATCCGACAAATTCGGCTTCGGAGGTTCTCAATTCAAAAAAAATATCGTCCGACGTTGTCGCCAAAGCCGTCAGAACAAGCGTCGGCGTAGGGATTCCCACCCGTCTTTCGCCGGACGACTTTACGCCCAAGGGCAGAAATATAATTGAAAATTCAATCGCCTGCGCAAGAGCGGACGGTGAAAAGCTCGCTGCGACTCAGCATATTCTTCTTTCTCTTATGCGTGATTCGCGGTGCGGAGCGTACAGAATAATTTCATCTCTCGGATGCGCTCCGAATGAAATATCCTCGGATATTACGCATGATGCGCTTCCCGATTCACAACGAAGAAAAAGCGATTTCGTCCGGGATTTAAAGCCTAAATTTTCATCAAAAACGGACGTCTGCGAAAAGTTCGGATATGATTTGACCCTTGCCGCCGCGCAGGGGAGAATCGACCCTGTTATTTGCAGGGACAGGGAAACGCAACGCGTTATCGAAATTCTTTCCCGCCGCAGGAAAAACAATCCGTGCCTTATCGGCGAACCCGGAGTGGGAAAAACGGCTGTCGCACAGGGACTTGCGCTGCGTATAGCGCAAGGAGATGTTCCCGATATATTGAAAAACAGGAGAATTTTAAGCGTTGATTTGACGGGGATGGTTGCCGGGACGAAATACCGGGGTGATTTTGAGGAACGCATACGCTCTCTTATAAACGAGGTCGTTTCACGGGGCGATACCATATTGTTTATAGATGAAATTCATACGATAGTCGGCGCAGGCTCGGCGGAAGGGGCGGTTGACGCCGCAAATATATTAAAACCGGCTCTGACGAGGGGCGATTTGCGTGTTATCGGAGCTTCAACGGCTGACGAATACAGAAAAAATATAGAAAAGGACGGCGCTCTTGCACGCCGTTTTCAGACAGTCATTATTGAAGAACCCGACAGGGATTCCGCCGTTAAAATATTGGAGGGCTTACGTGACAGATACGCTTCTCATCATAATGTTATTATAACTGACGAAGCCGTAAAACAGGCGGTCGATTTGTCCGCAAGGTATATATGCGACAGATTTTTGCCCGACAAGGCCGTTGATATTATGGACGAAACGGCGGCGAGGGTCAAGCTCAGAAACAATACCGTTCCCGATGATATAAAGGAACTCGAAAACGAGCTTAAAAGAATTTCCGAAAAAAAGGAAAACGCCGTATGCGAACAGGATTTTGACTTGGCGCAGTCTTTGCGTGACGAACAGAAGGAGCTTTTGAAAAGGCTTTCGCGGGCAAAGGCGAAATGGGAGGATTTCGGACGCGAGAACGCAAGCGAGGTTACCGGCGAGGATATCGCGGAAACCGTCAGCGGACTTACCGGTATTCCGTTGACGCAGATAACCGAGAGCGAATCGGCTCGTTTGCTCACCCTCGGTGAGGAGCTTAAAAAATGCGTTATCGGACAGGACGGCGCGGTTGACGCTGTTGTCAGGGCTGTCAGACTTTCCCGTACGGGGCTTAAAGACCCGAACAGACCCGCCGGCGTTTTATTGTTCGCAGGACCTACGGGCGTGGGCAAAACACAGCTGTGCAAGGCTCTGGCAAAATGCGTCTACGGCAGTGAAAACGCGCTTATCCGCTTTGATATGTCGGAATATATGGAAAAGCACAACGCCTCTAAATTAATAGGTTCGCCGCCCGGCTACGTAGGCTATGAGGAGGGCGGAATCCTTACGAAAAAGATAAGGGCGCGCCCGTACAGCGTTATTCTTTTCGACGAAACTGAGAAGGCTCACCCCGACGTTTTTAATATGATGCTTCAGATTTTTGACGACGGAATTTTGACCGATTCCGACGGCAGGACGGTAAGCTTTAAAAATTCGCTTATAATAATGACTTCAAATATCGGAGCGAAAACGATATCGAATCAGGACGGCTCTTTAGGCTTCGGCAATCCCGACAAAACGGGCGAGAATAAAAATATCGAAAAAGCCGTCCGCGCCGAGATAAAACGCCTGTTCCGTCCCGAATTTATAAACAGAATCGACGATATTATCATATTTAACAGACTTGACAGGGAAAGCGTACGAAAAATCGCCCGCACAATGCTTTCGGATATCGAAGAGCGGTGCAGGCGTTTGAAAATTAAAATTTCGTTTGATGAATCGGTCGTAAATATGACGGTTCAAAAAGGCTTCGACCCCGTTTACGGCGCAAGACCGCTTCGCCGGGCAATAAGAGTTAATGTCGAGGATAAATTAGCCTCCGCCCTGATTTCCGGGGAGATAAAACCCGGCGGGGAGTATACGTGCGCTTATGACGGGGGACTTAAAATAACCGATTGCCGATGTTATGACGCATAAGTTTAGTCTTTATTGTTTTTGAATATCAGTTTGAACAAAGCTCTCGCAATCGGACCGGCAATGAACAGCTGAACGGGCAGAGCCATAATGAAATTACGACAGTAAACGTTCAGATAATTCGGAATAAATTGTGCAGTGAAACCGTACGCATGATATACGCCCAAGATGCTTGCGAGCGCAACCTGACACACAACGGTGAAGATTTGAATTGCAAATATAATAAAAATAGGTCTGTCATCCGGCTTTACGACGCGGAACGCAAGGCGTTTTGCAACTCGACTCGAAATAAAGAAAGCGCAAAGAAAGATAATAACGAATTCGATCCACATTCCTTTAAGCGCGGTTAAGAAAGTGCTGTTTGTAAACGTCCCGCATGCGAGTGCGGTATTGTACAGAGTCATTATGTAAACCATAATCCATGCGGTGACCGCCGTAAATATAACGGATTGAAATTTTGTTTTAGGCATTTTTGTTTTCTCCTTATTATTTATAATGATTTGAATTTCTTGTTCCCCTGTTTTGTGGAGAAATAATATGAACGAATTTACATTGTGACCGCCTCTTTCAAAAAAAATAAATGCCCCCTCGCCGTCAGACATCAGCGAGTTGACATTTATTGTCTAAAGTGTAAAAGCCCTGCAAGCATTCAATGCCTGCAAGGCTTATTTCGTTTTGTATTTTACCATGAAATAAATCGAAATTCAAATGTTTTTTTATTTTGTTGTTTTTTTTCTTGACAACTATATATATATTTTAAAATATAAATGTCTGGCGCGATATGAAAAACCTGTGCAAGGACGCGGTAGTAAAACCTGAAAAAGTTTTCCCGCATAACTTGCGACATCTATTTGCAAGAACGTTTTATAACATAGATAAAGATATAGCAAAACTTGCAGATATCCTCGGGCATTCGAGTATAGATACCACGAGAATATATATAATCTCCACCGGCGCGGAACATAGAAGATTAATCGAAAAAATGAAGCTGATATTATAAAAATATAATAAAAAAACGCCGTCAAAATCTTGACGACATAATCCGTATTATGTTGTAATGATAAAACGGCATGTGTGTAATATATTGCCGTTGCGGTATTATTATAGCGGATGTTAACAAAGATTTCAAGCAAAATGCAATAAAATTATTTAAAAATGTAAAATTTAAGCAACACGAATAAGCCCTTTTTCAAAATCGAGAAAAAAAAGGCTTTATTTTTCTGCCCTGTATTTGAGAGATACAAGACGGGTTTTATTTTTAATTGCCGTAGAATTACAACATAATACGGATTATGTTGTAAAAGAGAAATATGGAGGTTTAACGATGGATGGTTTTGTATATTCCGTAGGCACAGCACGCAGGGGAGACTATTCAGGCTGCAAAATATTTAATTTATCAGGAGAATATGATAATAAAAAATCACAAATAAAATAATTACTGACAAAAAGCTAAGGAGATAATTATTTATGCAAGAAATCAAGTGTCCGAAATGCGGAGAAGTGTTTCAGGTTGATGAATCCGGCTATGCCGCTATTGTTAAACAAGTTCGTGATAAAGAGTTTAAAAAAGAAATATTAGAGCGACAAAGTGTTTATCAAGCCGAAAAGGATTCAGCAGTTAAAATTGCAGTAACCAAGATTGAGTCTGAAAAGGATAAAGAAATATCCGAGTTGCGTGCAACCCTTAAAACAGAGAAGGCAGAAAAAGAATTAGAAATTTCTAAATTAAAAGACCAACTTGAGCTAAACAAAACAAGCACAGATTTGGCTGTAAAAAATGCAGTACAACAAAAAGAAACAACTATTTTGCAACTCGAAAGTCAAATTCAACTCAAGGACAATGAATGGAAATTAAAAGAAAAGTCGCTTTGTGAAAAACACGCAGATGAAATTAAGCGTCGAGATGAAGAAATCGCGTATTACAAAGAATTTAAGGCTAAACAATCCACAAAGATGATCGGCGAAAGCTTGGAACAGCATTGTGAAACAGAATTCAACAAATTAAGAGCAACTGGGTTTCAAAATGCTTATTTTGAAAAAGACAATGATATTAAAACAGGCAGTAAAGGCGATTTTATTTATAGAGAATGCTCAAATGACGGTGTAGAATTTATTTCAATTATGTTTGAAATGAAAAACGAAATGGATACAACTGCAACAAAGCATAAAAACGAAGATTTTTTCAAAGAGTTGGATAAAGATAGAAATGAAAAAAAATGCGAATATGCCGTTTTGGTTACAATGCTTGAAGCAGATAATGAGTATTACAATTCAGGCATTGTAGATGTTTCCTATAAATATCCCAAAATGTATGTTGTCAGACCTCAATTCTTTATACCAATTATTACTATTTTGCGAAATGCAGCACTGAATTCTTTGCAATATAGACACGAGCTTGAATTGGTTCGTAATCAAAATATTGATATTACTCATTTTGAAGAGGATATAAATGACTTTAAGAATAAGTTTTCCAGAAACTTTAGATTAGCAAGCGAAAAATTTCAGACAGCTATTGCTGAAATAGATAAAACCATTGCTCATCTACAAAAAACAAAAGAGGCTTTGCTTTCATCAGAAAATAATTTAAGACTGGCAAATAATAAAGCCGAAGATCTTACAATAAAAAAATTAACAAAAGGAAATCCGACAATGGCTGCTAAGTTTGCCGAATTAAAAAATGAAAATTAATTTCAAAAAATTAGGCTTGATAAATAATAAATTATGCTATCAATTAAAGGAAAATTGCTATTATTAAAATGAATGGATGTGAGATATATGAGATATGCATTTAAGGATTCAAAATACAACTTTAAGTATTTTTTTGATAGCAAAACCGGTGCCTATGTAAGAACGGGAATTCTTGATTCTAACGGTAATGATACAGGTGTAGACCCTTTTATGGCTTCTTTCCCGCACTTGATTGACGTGGGAATAATGGGACATTGCACACACGGAAAAAGCGGATTGTGTATGAAAGCCGGTGTTCAGTGTTATCAGAGCGGGTTGTTTAAAGATGAGCCAAATATGGCTTTAGAAGATTTTTCTTTGATAGTTGAGCAATGCCGCGGTAAGGTGAATCAATTTGCACTTGGAGGCAGAGGTGATCCGGATCAACACGAAGATTTTGAATCAATTTTAAAGTTATGCAGAAACAATCAAATAGTCCCTAATTTTACTACGTCAGGCTATGGATTAACAGCAGATTCGGTAAAACTTTGTAAAGAATATTGTGGTGCTGTTGCAGTAAGCTGGTACAGAAGTTCTTACACCATTCGCGCTATTGAAATGCTTTCGAGTGCAGGTGTAACAACCAATGTCCATTATGTTTTGGGAAATAATACAATTGATGAGGCTATAATGCGCCTTAAAAAAAACGATTTTCCAAAAGGAGTGCACGCTGTTGTATTTTTACTGCATAAACCGGCCGGGCAAGGCGAACAGTCAAATGTTTTAAGTCCTAATGATACAAAAGTAAAAATGTTTTTTGATGAAGTTGATAAAGGTAAACATTCTTTTAAAATAGGGATGGATAGCTGTTGTGTTCCGGGACTTATAAATTATTGCGAACATTTGGTTCCGGAAACAATAGATACTTGCGAGGGGGGCAGATTTTCCTGTTATATAAGTCCTGACATGTATCTTCTCCCTTGCAGTTTTGATCAAAAACATACTTATGCAGTTTCTTTAAAAAGTCATTCCATTAAGGAAGCTTGGAACAGCGAGGTTTTTGATGAGTTTAGGAAATTTCTTCGTTATCGTTGTCCTGAATG
>CAVGCY010000051.1:89203-108575 GCA_963627915.1 Bacteroidaceae bacterium
CCTGAATGTGCTATCAGAGAAAACTGCATGGGCGGATGTCCTCTTATGCCGGAGGTTGTACTTTGCAATCGCAACAAAAAAAAGATTACATAAAAATAAGAAAGGAAAAAGAAAAAAATGAAAATCAGAACAACTTTTGTAACAAATTCTTCAAGTTACAGCTCAGCAGAAATTAAAATTGACAATCCTGTACTTTTGGAAATATTAAAAAAGTACAAAGAAAAAGGTGCTTTTGAGGAGAAATATGGAGAGTATGGTGGTCACTTTATAGTTAGCAGCGAAGCTGAACAAAAAACAGAAGAGTGGACTCCTTATGCAGAGGAATATGCGGAAGAATATGACGAAACACCTGTTGCAATATATTATTACAATGAAGATTCAGCTGATATAAAATTTGCACCAAACAGCATAGAAGAGATTGTTAATAGTATTTTAGATATTTTGATTGATGAAACGGATTTAAAGAATAAATCCTTATTTGAGGAATGCAAAGAAGAACTTAAATCTCGTGCCGAAGAAATAAACAAAAATTACATTGAGGTTTTTTGGGAGATTAACCATGATACAACTGAAGACTTGAGTTTTGAAAAAGAAGAATATTTAGATGAAATTGATGATGATGGATATTTACATAGGGAGTTTCGCTACAAAAGGTAATAATTGCGCAGTTTAATATAAAAAATAAGAAAATATAGAACGCAAATTAATTCGGGCGGGTTGAAATCCCCGGGGGCGTTAAAACGCCCCGAAACAATTAAATGAATTTGAAAAAAATCGAGGGCGGAAACCCTCGATTTTTTTCTTGATAACTCTACATAATTATTTTAAAATACAATACATATTATATACACTCATTGTATACACTCATATACACCCTATGAAAATGTGAAACCGCGGTTTATTTGTTTGTAAAATATCTACAATAATTGATTCAAATTCTATATTATATTAGTGCAAACAACAAAATTTTAAAAAACCGTTAAAACGCCGAAATTTTTTAGAAAAAATTGTTGCAATATACAAAAATATATGATAGAATGTATAAGCTTGCGAATGGGATAGGGGTTGCTATGCCCGTTTTGCGGTAAACATGCGATGATGCGGAAGGTGGCTGCACTCGATGCAGGGAATTTCCGCGGAGTATGTCCGATTTTAAACCGGGCGAAATTATGCCGATTTACGGGCTTTTTCTGTGCCTTAACGCGGAAAAACGGCTCTTTCGGCACGGATTTTAGTATGCTGACCCGGAAATATGGATTTCCGGTTTTTTAAACGTGAGGGGTGGAAACACCCGGACGCGTGTAAATCCGAGAAGCCCGCCATTACTTATCTAATAGGAGGCAAACCAACATGGCAGTTAAGGAAAAGATCAGAATCAGACTTAAAGGTTACGATCACTCCCTCGTCGACAAAGCGGCGGAAAAGATCGTTGAGACCGCAAAGCGCACAGGCGCACAGGTATCGGGTCCCGTACCCCTTCCCACCGAAAAGGAAGTTGTTACCATCCTTCGTGCGGTTCACAAGTATAAGGACTCCAGAGAGCAGTTCGAGCAGAGAACTCACAAAAGACTTATCGACATTCTCAGACCCTCAAACAAGACTGTTGAGGCTCTCACCGCTCTCGAGCTTCCCGCAGGCGTAGATATCGAGATTAAGCTCTGATACGCCGGAACAAAATTTGTGTAGTATATATTTTGCATATATGTACGACAGGTCAAGTTGACCGAACGGTCAACCAATAATCTGACAGGAGGAAAAACAAATGCAGAAAGGTATTATCGGTAAAAAGATCGGCATGACTCAGATCTTTGACGAGAACGGAAAAGTTGTTCCCGTTACCGTTGTAGAAGCAGGTCCGTGCCCGGTAGTACAGAAGAAGACGGCTGAAAAAGACGGCTATACCGCAGTTCAGCTCGGTTACGGCGACCAGAAGGTCACCAGAGTAACCAAACCCCTCAAGGGTCACTTCGCAAAGTCGGACGTTGCTCCCAAGAAGGTACTTAAAGAGTTCAGATTCGCAGACTGCGATTCTTACGAGCTCGGCGCAATTGTCAAAGCCGACGTTTTCTCGGCAGGGGACAAGGTAGACGTTATCGGTACCAGCAAGGGTAAAGGTACGGCAGGCGCAATCAAGAGATGGAATTTCTCAAGACTTAAGGAAACTCACGGTACCGGCCCCGTCGCAAGACACGCAGGTTCTCTGGGCGCATGCTCGGATCCCTCGAGAGTATTCAAAGGCAAGAAGCTTGCCGGACACCTCGGTTCGGAGAGAGTTACCGTGCAGAATCTCGATATCGTAAAAGTTGATGCGGAAAACAACCTCATCGCCGTTCGCGGAGCAATCCCCGGACCCAAGGGCGGAATCGTTGTTATCGCAGACAGCAAGAAAAAGGCGTAAGGAGGAAAAGTAAATGGCAAATGTATCAGTAGTCAACATGGCCGGCGAAAAAGTTTCGGAGCTTACGCTTAAAGACGAAATCTTCGCTATCGAACCCAACACCTCCGCTATGCACATCGCTGTTGTAAATTATCTTGCAAATCAGCGTCAGGGTACTCAGTCAACGCTTACACGTTCCGAAGTATCCGGCGGTGGAAAGAAGCCCTGGAGACAGAAGGGCACCGGCAGAGCCCGTCAGGGTTCGACCAGAGCTCCCCAGTGGTATCACGGCGGTATCGCTCTCGGTCCCAAGCCCAGAAGCTACAGCTTTACTATCAATAAGAAAGTAAGAAGACTTGCTATGAAGTCCGCTTTCTCGGCAAAGCTTGCAGACAACGAGATAATCGTTCTCGATTCTCTTGATCTTGCAGAAATCAAGACTAAGGAGATTGTTAAAATGCTCTCCGCAGTCGGAGCCGCCAAGAAAGCTCTTATAGTTCTTCCCGAGAAGAACGACATCATTTACCGCAGCGCAAGAAATATCGCAGGCGTAAAGGTTTCTCTTGTAAACACTCTTAACGTTTACGACCTTCTCAACTGTGATTCGCTTATCATCCTCAAGGATGCCGCTGCAAAGATCGAGGAGGTATATGCATGAGCAAGATCGCACAGGACGTAATCATCCGCCCGATCATCACTGAGGAAAGTATGCTCGGTATCGCCGACAAAAAGTATACTTTTGCAGTAGCCAAGGACGCTACCAAAATCGACGTTGCCGCCGCCTGCGAAAAGCTTTTCGACGTTAAGGTTAAAGCCGTTAACACGATTAACTGCAGAGGCAAGGAGCGTCACTACGGCAGATTCTCCGGTTATACCGCTTCATGGAAGAAAGCTATCGTAACTCTTACAGAGGATTCAAAGACCATCGAGTTCTTTGACGGTATGTTTTAATCGGTGACCGAAGGGTCATAAGCACATTTGCAATTCGGACGGTGACGTATGGGCGCCGACCGCTAAGCCGTCTGATATATAAATCATCACGTTCGGACCTCCGAACAGAAAGGCAGTGAAACTAATGGCTATTAAAGTCTACAAACCGACAACCAACGGCAGAAGAAACATGTCGGTAGCGGATTATTCCGTACTTTCAAAAGTCGGTCCGGAAAGAAGCCTTCTCGAGCCTCTTTCAAAGCATGCCGGCCGTAACAGCTACGGAAGAATCACCGTTCGCCATCACGGCGGCGGAAACCGCCGTAAGTATCGTGTTATCGATTTCAAGAGAGATAAGTTCGATATTAAAGCGGAAGTTAAAACACTGGAGTACGATCCCAATCGCTCCGCATACATTGCCCTCATTCAGTATGAGGACGGAGTAAAGAATTATATTCTCGCTCCCGAGGGACTTAAAGTCGGCGACACAGTCGTTGCCGGTCCTTCAGCGGATATCAAGGCGGGCAACGCCCTTCCCCTTGTAAATATTCCCGTAGGTACATTTATTCACAACGTTGAGCTTTATCCCGGCAGAGGCGGTCAGCTCGCAAGAGCCGCAGGCAACGCCGCGCAGCTCATGGCTAAAGAAGGCGAGTACGCTCTTCTTCGTCTTCCCTCCGGCGAACTTCGCAACGTTCCCGCAGTCTGCATGGCTACCGTAGGCACTGTAGGCAACGGCGACTATGAAAACGTTAAGATAGGTAAAGCGGGACGTACCCGTCACCTCGGCATCCGTCCCACGGTCCGCGGTTCCGTAATGAACCCGAACGACCATCCTCACGGAGGCGGTGAAGGTAAGTCTCCCGTCGGCCGTCCCGGTCCTGTAACTCCCTGGGGCAAACCCGCTCTCGGATACAAGACCCGCGCAAAGCATAAACGCTCCGATAAGCTTATCGTAAAGCGTCGTAATTCTAAGTAATCGGGAAGGAGCTGTTAATTAATGGGTAGAAGTATTAAAAAAGGACCTTACGTGCAGCCCAAGCTGCTCGAAAGAGTTCAGAAAATGAACGAAGCCGGTGAGAAAATAGTTCTCAAGACTTGGAGCAGAAGCTCTACGATTTTCCCGGATTTCGTAGGTCATACCTTCGCAGTACATGACGGCAGAAAACACGTTCCCGTTTACGTTACGGAGGATATGGTAGGACACAAGCTCGGTGAGTTCGCACCCACCAGAACATTTAAAGGCCATGCAGGTTCCAAGACCTCTAACAACGGCAAATAACAGTTAAAGGAGTGTAAAAAATGGAAGCAAGAGCAAAAGCGACTTTTGTGCGTATTGCGCCTCGTAAGGTTCAGATCGTTCTTGACCTTATAAGAAACAAGCCCGCTGATGAAGCTATGGCAATCCTCAAGTACACACCTAAGGCTGCGTGTGAACCTCTTGAGAAGCTTCTCAAATCAGCAATGGCTAATGCTGAAAACAACTTCGACATGGATCCCTCGAGACTTTATGTTGCTTCATGCAGCGTTGACCAGGGTCCCACGCTGAAGAGAATCAGACCGAGATCAAAGGGACGTGCATACAGAATCAATAAAAAGACTTCGCACATCAACCTTGTTCTCAAGGAAATCGAAGATTGATCGGGGAGGAGGAAATAAATTATGGGACAGAAAATTAATCCTACCGGTTTAAGAATCGGAGTTATCAAGGACTGGGAATCCCGCTGGTACGCCGGCAAACAGGATTTCGGCTCAACTCTCGTAGAGGATTACAAGGTTCGTGAGTATCTTCTCAATAACCTCGCCTCCGCAGGAGTACCCAAGGTCGAGATTGAAAGAGATCCCAAGAGAGTCCGTATCAATATTCACTGCGCCAAGCCCGGAATGGTTATAGGCAGAGGCGGCGCCGAGATTGAAAAGCTCAAGGCTACATGCAAGGCTATGCTCGGCGGCAGCAAGGACGTTTTCATCAACATTATTGAGATAAAGCAGCCCGATCTCAACGCTCAGCTTGTAGCTGAGAACATTGCGGGTCAGCTTGAGAGACGTATTTCATTCCGCCGCGCTCTTAAGGGAGCTATCGGCAGAACGATGAAGCTCGGTGCAAGAGGTATCAAGACCCAGGTCAGCGGAAGACTCGGCGGCGCGGAAATCGCACGTTCGGAGACTTACCACGAGGGTACTATTCCTCTTCAGACCATCCGTGCCGACATCGACTACGGCTTCGCGGAGGCTAAGACCACTTACGGTCGTATCGGAGTAAAGGTATGGATTTATAAAGGCGAGGTTCTTCACGATACTCGCAGAACTTCAAAGAAAGAGAGGGCTTGAGTAAATGTTACTTCCTAAGCGTGTTAAGTACCGCAGAGTACAAAGAGGCCGCCTTAAGGGTCAGGCATTGCGCGGTAACAAGGTTAACTACGGAGATTTCGGTCTTGTAGCACTTGAGCCCGCATGGATAACCTCGAATCAGATCGAGGCAGCCCGTGTCGCCATGACGAGATATATCAAGCGTGGCGGTCAGGTTTGGATAAAGATTTTCCCCGATAAGCCGATTACAGAGAAGCCTGCCGAGACTCGAATGGGTTCAGGTAAAGGATCTCCGGAGTATTGGGTAGCAGTAGTAAAGCCCGGCAGAGTTATGTTCGAGATTGCCGGAGTTGACGAGAGCCTTGCTCGTGAGGCTATGCGTCTTGCTGCAAACAAACTTCCCATCAAGTGTAAGTTTGTAACTAAGGAAGAACAGGGTGGTGAGCAGTAATGAAAGCCAGTGAAATCAGAAAAATGTCCGAGGCCGAAATGGACGCGAAACTCCTTGAACTTAAGGACGAGCTTTTCAAGCTGCGCTTCCAGCAAGCCATCAACCAGCTCGATAACCCTACTCGTATCAGCGCCGTTAAGAAAGACATTGCAAGAATCCTCACGGTTCAGCGCGACGTCGAGCTCCACGGCAATGATGCCTAAGACAAGGGAGGATACGTAAATGGACAGAAATTTAAGAAAAACCCGTGTCGGATTGGTAACGAGCGATAAGATGGATAAGACAGTCGTCGTATCCGTTAAGGACCGTGTAAGACATCCTCTTTATAAGAAGATCGTCAATCGTACAATCAAATTAAAGGCACACGACGAAAATAACGAATGCGGTACAGGCGACCGCGTATTACTGATGGAGACCCGTCCTCTTTCCAAGGATAAGAGATGGCGCGTAGTTGAAATCATCGAGAAAGCAAAGTAAGGAGGACTAACCGTGATACAGCAGCAGACATTGCTCAAGAGCGCTGACAACACCGGTGCAAAAGAGCTTATGTGCATCCGTGTGCTCGGCGGTACGGGCAGAAAATATGCAAACATCGGCGACGTTATCGTGGCTTCTGTTAAGAAGGCAACACCCGGCGGCGTTGTTAAAAAAGGCGATGTAGTTAAGGCGGTAGTCGTTCGTACAGCAAGCGGAGTACGCCGCGACGACGGAACATATATCCGTTTCGACGAGAACGCAGCCGTTATTATCAAGGAAGATAAAAACCCCAAGGGTACCAGAATCTTCGGACCTGTTGCAAGAGAGCTTCGTGATAAGGACTATTCCAAAATCCTTAGCCTTGCACCGGAAGTACTTTAATTCGGAGGTAACGCAATGAGTAAGAAAGTTCATGTTAAATCCGGCGATAAAGTAGTTGTTATTAATGGTAAAGACCGCGGCAAGCAGGGTAAGGTTCTTCAGGTAAGCCCTTCCGAGGGTAAGGTTATCGTAGAGGGCGTAAACATTGTTTCAAAGCATGTTAAGCCCAAGAAGATGGGTGAGCCCGGCGGTATCATTAAAGCAGAAAGCGCTTTATACGCTGATAAGGTACAGCTTATCTGCCCCAAGTGCGGTAAGGCTGTAAGAGTCGGTCACATGATTGACGAAAAATCCAATAAAAAAGTCCGCGTCTGCAAGAAGTGCGGCGCTAAATTCGAGTAAGGAGGAACATAGAAATGGCTAGATTAAAAGATTTTTATAAAAGCGATGTTGCTCCCGCACTCATGAAGAAGTTTAACTACAAGAGCGTTATGCAGATTCCGAAGATCGACAAGATCATTATCAACGTCGGCTGCGGTGAAGCAAGGGAGAATCCCAAGGCTATCGACGCCGTTATCAATGATATCGGAATCATAACCGGACAGAAGCCCGTTGTCTGCAACGCCAAGAAATCCGTTGCAAACTTCAAGCTCCGTGAGGGTATGCCCAACGGCGTAAAGGTAACGCTCAGAGGCGACAGGATGTATGAGTTCCTTGACAGATTCTTCAATCTTGCGCTTCCGAGAGTCCGCGACTTCAGAGGTATCAACCCCAACTCCTTCGACGGAAGAGGCAACTACGCCATGGGCGTTAAGGAACAGCTTATCTTCCCCGAGATCGAGTATGACAAGGTTGACAAGATCCGCGGTATGGATATTTGTATAGTAACTACGGCTCAGAACGACGAGGAAGCAAAAGAGCTTCTCACTCTTATGGGCGCACCGTTTGCAAAGTAAGGAGGGGTTAAAATGGCAAAGACTTCAATGAAGGTAAGAAAGGCACCCAAGTACTCTACGAGAGAGCACAACAGATGCAAGATTTGCGGCAGACCCCACGCTTATTTACGTAAGTACGGTGTATGTCGTATATGCTTCAGAGAACTGGCTCACGCAGGTCAGATTCCCGGAGTAAAGAAAGCAAGCTGGTAAGGAGGATAATGCAATGCAGATTACCGACGCAATCGCTGATATGCTTACAAGAATAAGAAACGCTTATATGGCTAAGCATGAGTCAGTGTCAGTTCCTGCATCCAACATGAAGAAGGCAATCGCTCAGATTCTTGTTGATGAGGGATACATCAAAGGTTTCAAGGTAATTGAGGACGGAAAGCAGGGCGTTATTGAGATCGCTCTCAAGTACGGTTCCGATAAGACCCCCGCTGTTAAGGGGTTACGCAGAGTTTCCAAGCCCGGCCTGCGTATTTATTCGAATTGTGAGGATCTTCCCAGAGTATTTAACGGTCTGGGTATAGCAATCCTTTCAACTTCAAAGGGTATTATGACTGACAAAGAAGCTCGCAAAGCCAACGTAGGCGGCGAAGTTCTTGCATTCGTTTGGTAAGGAGGTAACAAGGAATGTCACGTATAGGCAGAAAGCCCGTCGCAGTTCCGGCAGGTGTTGACGTCAAGATTGACGGCTCCACGGTTACTGTAAAGGGTCCCAAGGGCTCTCTTACCGGAACATACAACAGTAAATTAGGTATCGCTCTCGAGGGCAATGAAATTATTGTTACCCGTCCCGACGACGAGAAGGATTCGAGAGCGCTTCACGGTCTTACGAGAACTCTTATCCACAACATGGTAGAGGGCGTAAGCAACGGCTTCACAAAGGAGCTTGAGATTAACGGTATCGGTTACAAAGCCGCTATGCAGGGTAAGGATCTTGTTCTTACCGTCGGCTATTCTCACGTTGTTAACGTTAAAGCTCCCGAAGGAATCACAATTGCGGTTCCCGCTCCCAATAAGATCGTAATTTCCGGACCCGATAAGGTTAAGGTCGGTCAGTTCGCCGCCGAGGTAAGAGGCGTTCGTCCTCCCGAGCCTTACAAGGGCAAAGGAATCAAGTACGTCGATGAGTATATCAGACGTAAAGAAGGTAAAGCCGGTAAGGGCGGTAAATAATAAAGGAGTGAAAACTAATGGTAAAAAGACCTGATACTAAGCAGGCAAGAATTCAGCGTCATAAGAGAGTCCGCGGAAAAATCCACGGCACAGCTGAGTGTCCCCGCCTTAACGTGTTCCGCTCCCTCAAGCATATTTACGCTCAGTTGATAGACGACGACAAGGGTGTTACTCTTGCTTCGGCTTCAACCGCTGAGAAGGATTTTAAGGATTACGGCGGAAACCAGGACGCCGCTAAAGCGGTAGGCAAAAAGTTAGCAGAACGTGCGGTCGCGAAGGAAATAAAAACCTGCGTATTCGACCGCGGCGGTTACATCTATCACGGCCGTGTACAGAGCTTGGCCGAAGGCGCCCGCGAAGGCGGCCTTGACTTCTAATTGAAAGGGAGGAAATACTTTTGGCTAAGTTTGAAACACAGAAAGATTCAGAGCTTCAGGAGAGACTCGTAGCTATCAACCGCGTATCAAAGACGGTTAAGGGCGGACGTATCATGAAGTTCTCCGCACTTGTAGTCGTAGGCGACGGCAAGGGCACTGTCGGTTTCGGAATCGGCAAATCGAGCGAAGTTCCCGACGCTATCCGCAAGGGTATAGAGGACGCTAAGAAGAATCTTGCTCACATTGCGCTCAGAGGCACGACGATTCCTCACGAAGTTCTCGGTAAGTTCGGCGCAGGCGTTGTTCTTCTCAAACCCGCCGCTCCCGGTACCGGCGTTATCGCAGGCGGCCCCGTCCGTGCTGTTGTTGAGACGGTAGGTATCAAGGATATCCGTACTAAGGCTCTTCGTTCAAACAATCCCTGCAACGTTGTAAGAGCGACCGTCAACGGTCTTACTCAGCTTCGTACGGCAGAGGAAGTTGCGGCTGTAAGAGGCAAATCCGTTAAGGAAATCTTAGGTTAAGGAGAGTAGATTGAAATGGCAGATATTAAGGTAAAGCTTGTCAAAAGTACAATTGGCAGCAAAAAAGACCAGATTGCTACTGTTCAGTCTCTCGGTCTTAAAAAAATAGGGGATGTTTCCGTTCAGCACGATAACCCCCAGACTCTCGGCAAGATCAGAAAAGTTGCTCATCTTGTTGAGGTCAGCGAAGCATAAGGAAAGGTTGGGAAACTTATGAAATTACACGAGTTATCACCCGCCGCAGGTTCAAACAGACCCTCAAAGCGTATAGGCAGAGGTCCCGCGTCCGGTCAGGGCAAAACCGCCGGTAAGGGACATAAGGGTCAGAAGGCAAGAGCCGGTTCAGGTCCCCGTCCGGGATTTGAAGGCGGTCAGATGCCCTTACAAAGACGTATTCCCAAGAGAGGTTTTAACAACATCTTCGCCAAGGAAATCGCTATTGTAAACGTTTCCGATATCAGCGAGAAGTTTGCAGACGGCGCAGTAGTCGACGTTGCCGCTCTCATCGAATCCGGTCTTGTTAAGAAAGAGCTTGACGGTGTAAAGGTTTTGGGTAACGGCGAAGTTACAAAGAAGCTTACAGTAAAGGTTAACGCATTCTCTGCCTCGGCAAAGGCTAAGATAGAGGCTGCCGGCGGCGAAGCCGTAGTCCTTTAATGTATCACACCACTTGTATTCAGTTCGGATTAAGTCCGAAAACAGAAGGAGCGTGTGCATAAAATATGTTTCAGACATTTATTAACGCTTGGAAAATCGCCGATCTGAGAAAAAAGATGCTTTTCACGGCTCTGATCGTTTTACTGTTCAGAATCGGTTCCGCAATTCCGATTCCGTTCATTGATCTTTCCGGATTCCAAAACGGAAGTATTCTTACCGAGACCGGCAGCGCAACATTCCTTGATTATATCAATATGATCTCGGGTAATGCGTTTACCTACGGTACGATTTTCGCAATGTCAATTACACCGTACATCAACTCATCGATTATTATTCAGCTCCTTACCGTTGCGATTCCCGCTCTTGAAAGACTTTCAAAAGAGGGTGAGGAGGGCAGAAAGAAGATCGCCGCAATCACAAGATATACTACGGTCGGTCTTGCTGTACTCCAGTCTACGGCGTACTACTTCTTCATTCGCTCACAGGGTGCGCTTACGGGCGACGCCGACGGAAATGCGCTGACAGGTTTTGCGATGGTGTTCCAGGCAATCACTATTATCTTTATACTTGTCGCAGGCTCTTCGCTTATCATGTGGATGGGCGAGCAGGTTAATGACAAGGGTATCGGAAACGGTATTTCCATCATTCTTTTTGCCGGTATCGTAGCGAGAATCCCCACGATTATTACTACTCTCTATCAGCAGTTTGATCAGGGCGGATGCTACATTCCCATGGTTATTATTGCGGCGATTTCTCTTCTTCTCATGGTTGTATTCATCGTTTGGATGGATAATGCGGAGAGAAGAATCCCCGTTCAGTATGCAAAACGCGTGGTCGGCAGAAAGATGTACGGCGGTCAAAGCTCTCATATTCCGATTAAGGTTAATATGTCGGGCGTTCTCCCCGTTATTTTCGCAAGCTCGATTCTTTCTCTTCCCTCAACGGTAGAGATGTTTGTAAATGTTGAAGAGGGTTCCGGATGGGATAAATTCTTCCATGTATTTACGACAGAGCATTGGGCTTACGCAATTATTTATTTCGTATTAATCATATTCTTTGCTTATTTCTATTCGTCAATTCAGTATAATCCCATTGAGATGGCCAACAACCTTGTCAAGAACGGCGGAATTATCCCCGGTATCCGTTCGGGCAGACCCACCTCGGATTATATTGCGCAGGTTCTTTCAAAGATTACTCTTCTCGGAGCTCTGCTCCTGAGCGTAGTCGCTCTGTTCCCGATTCTTTATTCGCAGATCACAACGGCTATTGCTGAGGCTCTCGGACATTCGGCGGGCGTATCCATTTCGCTCGGCGGTACGTCGATTATAATTCTTGTCGGCGTTGCGCTTGAAACGGTACAGCAGCTTGAAAGTCAGATGATGATGCGTCATTACAAGGGATTCCTTGATTGATCCGGAGGATAGACAGATGAATATAATTTTTCTCGGAGCTCCCGGCGCGGGAAAAGGTACGCAGGCTGAGAAGGTAAGCGAAAAGCTTTCCATTCCGACCGTTTCGACGGGTAACATTATCCGCGAGGCTCTTCGTACCGGTACCGAAATGGGACTTAAAGCGAAGTCATACATCGAAGCCGGCAAGCTTGTTCCCGATGAGGTCGTTATCGGCATCATCAAGGACAGACTTGCAAAGGACGACTGCAAAAACGGGTTTATCCTCGACGGATTTCCGCGCACGATTCCTCAGGCGGAGGCGCTTGACTCCATGGGCATTGCAATAGACAAGGTTATCGATATAGAAGTTGCGGATGACAAAATCGCCGCAAGAATGTCGGGCAGACGCGTTTGCCCTGCATGCGGAGCTTCCTATCATCTTGAATATAAAAAGCCCGAAAAAGACGGAGTGTGCAATCTTTGCTCCGCTGAGCTTGTTCAGCGCAAAGACGACGCTCCCGAAACGGTTCTCGAAAGACTTAAGGTTTACCACGATGAAACGGAACCGCTTAAAGATTACTATGCAAAGACAGGTAAGCTTCGCATAGTCGAAGGTCAGGAGGAGGTCGCCGATACGACCGCGCTGACATTCAAAGCATTGGAGGATTAAACATGATGGTGCTGAAAACACGCCGTGAACTTGAGTTGATGCGTGAGGCAGGACGCATTTCTGCCAGAGCACTGAAGCTGGCGGGAGAAGCTGTCGAGCCGGGAGTTTCAACGTTGGAAATTGACTCGATAGCCCGTAAATATATAGAAAGTCAGGACGCCGTCCCGAATTTCTTAGGACTTTACGGATTCCCCGCCGCAGCATGTATTTCCGTAAATAATGAGGTTATTCATGGTATCCCGGACAGCGAGCACATTCTCAAATCGGGCGACATAGTAAGCATTGATTTGGGAGCGTCAATTCACGGATATAACGGCGATAATGCTGCCACTTTTGCATGCGGAGACGTTTCCGCCGAGGCAAAGCGGCTGATGGACGTCACAAAAGAGTCCCTTTATGCCGGACTTAAATGTGCCGTCGCAGGCAGCAGAGTCGGCGATATATCGTATGCTGTCCAAAAGTATTGCGAAGACAGGGGATACGGCGTAGTCAGAGACTATACCGGTCACGGTGTCGGCGCAAAACTCCATGAAGATCCTCCGATCCCGAACTACGGTACACCGGGAAAAGGTGTCCGTTTGTTACCCGGCATGACTATTGCCGTTGAACCGATGATAAACGAGGGAACCTGGAGAGTAAGACAGCTCGATAACGGCTGGACGGTCGTTACCGCAGACGGAAAGCTTTCCGCTCATTTTGAAAATACCGTCGCAATAACAAAAAGCGGCGAGTGCGTAATTCTTACCGATCCCGATTGAGAGAGGTTATTATGGAATTAAAAACGAACGGCGTCGTTGTTTCGCTTGCGGGCAGGGACAAGGGAAAGCTTCTTGTCATAACAGGCGTCGACGGCGGGCATGTATACGTATGCGACGGAAAGGAACGTCCTCTCTTAAAACCCAAAAGAAAGAACGTTAAGCACGTCCGTGCGCTGAAATATGTTTTATCTTCGGAAAAAACGGTTTCCGATCCGGCTTTAAGAAAGGCTCTGCTCGAAATTCGCGGGCATATGCCGAATGAAAGTGAGGTTTAAACGGTATGTCAAAACAGGATATGATCGAGATCGAGGGTACAGTCGTTGAGGCATTGCCTAACGCTACGTTTCAGGTCGAGCTTGAAAACGGCAGACAGATTACTGCTCATATTTCGGGAAAGCTCAGAATGAATTATATAAGAATTCTTCCGGGCGACAAGGTTACGGTGGAGATGTCCCCGTATGATCTTACCCGCGGCCGCATAACGTGGCGCAGTAAATAATCAGAAATTTTTGAGGAGGTATTACAATGAAAGTCAGACCTTCTGTAAAGAAAATTTGCGAAAAATGCAAAATCATTAAGCGCAAGGGAAAAGTAATGGTTATTTGTGAAAATCCCAAGCACAAGCAGCGTCAGGGCTAATCTGAAAGTCCCTGATAAAACCGTAATGGAGGTGCAACTGACAAATGGCGCGTATATCCGGTGTTGATCTTCCCAGAGAGAAGAGAATTGAAATTGGCCTTACCTATATATACGGTATCGGCCGCAAAACCGCCAGCGACATTATTAAGGCAACCGGTATCAATCCCGACACGAGAGTTAAGGATCTTACCGAGGACGACGTTTCTAAGCTTCGTGAGTACATCGACCATCATGTAAAGGTCGAAGGCGATCTCAGAAGAGAAACCGCGTTTGATATCAAGAGACTTGTTGAAATAGGATGCTACCGTGGCGTACGTCACAGAAAGAACCTTCCCGTAAGAGGACAGCGTTCAAAGACTAACGCACGTACAAGAAAAGGTCCTAAGAAGACAATCGCTAACAAGAAGAAATAACAGGAGGGAATAGTATGGCTACAGCTAAAGGCGCTGTTAAAAAGGGCGCTGCCCGTAAACGCCGTGAGCGTAAGAACGTTGAACGCGGAGAGGCGCATATCCAGTCCACATTCAACAATACAATCGTTACTATTACCGATACTCAGGGTAATGCAATATCGTGGGCAAGTGCCGGAGAGATGGGCTTCAGAGGTTCGAGAAAGTCTACACCCTTCGCAGCACAGACCGCTGCCGAAACAGCGGCAAAAATAGCTATCGACCACGGCATGAAAACCGTTGAGGTTTATGTTAAGGGTCCCGGAGCAGGACGCGAGGCCGCAATCAGAGCGCTTCAGACCGCAGGTCTTGAGGTAAGCCTGATTAAGGACGTTACTCCTATTCCGCATAACGGCTGCCGTCCGCCTAAGAGACGTCGCGTATAAAACTAATAGGAGGTGTTTCCAACAAATGGCAAGATATACTGGTGCGGTATGTAAATTATGCCGCCGCGAAGGTAAAAAGCTCTTCCTTAAGGGAGAGAGATGCACAAGCAGCAAGTGCGCTTTCGAGCACAGAAGCTATGCTCCCGGTCAGCACGGTCAGGCTCGTAAAAAGAGCTCAGAGTACGGTACTCAGCTTCGTGCAAAGCAGACCGCAAGACGTTATTACGGTCTTAACGAGAGTCAGTTCTACAAATACTTCCTTATGGCAGAACGCCAGACGGGCATGACGGGTGAAAACCTGCTTCGTATTTGCGAGAGCCGTCTTGACAATATTGTTTATTCACTCGGTTGGGCAAGCTCCCGCGCAGAAGCGAGACAGCTTGTTACTCACGGTCATTATCTTGTAAACGGTAAGAAGGTAGACATTCCTTCGTATCTTTGCAAAGCCGGTGATACGGTTTCTATTAAGAAAGCAAGCCTTGATTCCGAAAAGTTTAAGGCAATTCTTGAGAAAGTCGGAACCGTTCCCGCATGGCTTGAACTCGGAAACGACAATACCGCTAAGGTTGTTGATCTTCCGACCCGTGAGCAGATTGAAGTTCCTGTCGAAGAACATCTTATCGTCGAGCTTTATTCTAAGTAATAAAACAAACGGCATTAAAGTTTTTTTAGCAGCATGACTGCACAATTAAGGAGGGTTTTGAATGATTGGTATTGAGAAGCCCAGAATTGATACTGCTGATTTTAAACAGGACGGTACCTACGGAATGTTCGTAGTAGAGCCTCTTGAAAGAGGTTACGGTACCACTCTTGGCAACAGTCTTCGCAGGATTCTTTTATCCTCATTACCCGGCTATGCAATTACGTCCGTTAAAATCGACGGAGTTTTGCACGAGTTCTCAACTATAGAGGGTGTTAAGGAAGATGTAACGGAAATCGTCCTTAACTTGAAAAACGTTATTCTTAAAATACACGGTTCGGGTCCCAAGACTATGTATATCGACTGTTCGGGTGATTATGAAATCACTGCGGGAGATATTCAGGCGGATTCCGAGGTTGAGATACTCAATCCAGACTGGCACATCGCCACGCTTAATTCCGACGCTCACGTCCGTATGGAGCTTACCGCGGACACCGGCAGAGGATATGTTTCGGCAGAGCGTAACAAGAAGATTCTTGATCCCGCTATCGGCGTGATCGCAATCGACTCTATTTATACGCCTGTCCTTAAAGTAAACTACAAGGTTGAAAATGCTCGTGTCGGCGACGTAACCGACTACGACAAGCTTTCACTTGAGGTTTGGACCAACGGAACCATTTCCGCAAAGGACGCGGTTTCCCTGGCAGCCAAGATTCTCAACGAGCACCTCAACCTCTTTATTGACCTTTCCGACGAGGCAGGCAGTACAGAGGTCATGGTCGTAAAAGACGACAACGGTAAGGAGCAGATCCTCGAGATGACCGTTGAGGAGCTTGACCTTTCTGTTCGTTCCTTCAATTGCTTGAAGAGAGCCAACATTCATAAGGTTGAGGACTTGATTAACAAGACCGAAGACGAAATGATGAGAGTAAGGAATCTCGGACGCAAGTCGCTTGACGAGGTTATAGCAAAGCTTGCTTCTCTCGGACTCTCACTTCGTCAGGAGGACGACTGATTCATTAATTACACCGATAACGGTAAAGGAGTGAAAATTTATGCCCGGTACCAGAAAACTCGGCAGAACCAGCGATCATCGTAAGGCGATGCTCAGAGGTATGGTTACTTACCTTTTGGAGAATGGCAGAATAGAAACCACCGTTACGAGGGCTAAGGAAGTCAGAGCAATGGCTGAGAAAATGATCACCATTGCCAAGGTTGACTCTCTTCACAATAAGAGACAGGTTCTTGCATACGTTACAAACGAGGACGTTGTTAAGAAGCTCTTTGATGAGATTGCCCCCAAGTATAAAGAGGTTAACGGCGGCTACTGCCGTATAATCAAGACAGGCCCCCGTCGCGGCGACGCAGCCGAGATGTGCATTATCGAGCTTGTTTGATTTACAAAACAATAAACGAGGCTGTTGTGAAAACAACGGCCTTTTTTGTTGCGGCAAAACCTGCAGCGGGACGGGATGAAATATATACTGAAAACGGATTGCTTAAATTACACTATTTTTACAATTCTAAATAAATTTATTATATTTTACTTGCAATCTTTACTAATTTTCGCTATACTTGTACCGTAGCGGTAATATGTTACACGTATACCGTCTTATTATTGCTTACGGCAGGAATTGTGCCGTAAAGGTAAAATTACGGAGGTTTGTCATGGAGAAGATTAGAATCAGGACTGTTGCAATTGTGCTGTCTGTAATGATGGCATTATCCTGTTTTGCGGGCACGGCATTTGCAAGCAGTATCAAGTCGACTATGGGCGGCTGTGAGTTCAGTACCGGCGAATGTGAATCGGAGGATATTACAAAAGAGGACGCTTCAGATTCTCATGAGGAGGAATTGACGGAGGAAGGCAGCACGTGCGAAGATACATCGGAGAAGGATTATCCGGACGATGATTCTATGAAAGATAAGATTGCTTCGATGAATGCAGGTGACACCGTTACATTCGGCAGCTATCCTCAGACGGACGTAACCGACGAGTTAGGCTCAGAACTTACGGCGGCGGCTCCTTCGACCGACGAATGGTCAAGCTATAACTATTACTATGACGGCGAACAGTCGGATTATATGAAGTACTATGATTTGATATATAATGAGGAAATGTACAGAGGAGTATATTTTACGCGGTATCGCCCGGCGTTTTGGACTTTAAACTCCGGCGGATTTCAAGACGATAACGGTTATTATACAAATAATGTTTACTGGTTCAGATATGAGCCTCTCACATGGCGCATACTCGACCCGTCAACCGGCTATGTATTATGCGAGGATATAATCGATTCTCAGGCGTTTAATAACGAGTATTACGAGCAGGGAACGGACGGTTACGGTAATGCCGCATATTATAATGATGAAACATACACTCATTATGCGAATAACTGGGAATATTCTACTATCCGTACCTGGTTAAACGAAACATTCTTTATTACGGCGTTCTCGTTAAGTGAAAGAAGTCAGATTCCGTGTACAGTACATACCACTCCGGCATATTCAACATCATACTCGGAATATGACGTAGGCGAAACGGAGGATTATGTTTTTCTCCCGACATATCAGGATATGATTAATTCTTCGTACGGATTTTCTTCAAATGCTTATAATAATGATATAAACCGCAGAGCGCATGCTTCGGATTATGCAAAATCACAAGGAATTGTAGTTAGCACAAACCTTTCGGCATATGCAGAATCGCAGGGAATTCTTCATGGCATTGGTGATAAGGATAAAAATGGTAACGATACTTCATATTACCGTCTGCGTTCTGCCGGTTCTTTTACCAATGAAAATACTAACTATCTATATTTCGGCATCGTGTACTACTACAGTGCTGATACCGGCCTTACTGATCTCGGTATTCGCCCCGCTTTGTGTTTTAATCCCTCATTCATAGTACCGACTCACGTGCATACGGAAGTTACGATGGAAGGCAGAGCCGCGACCTGCACGCAAAAAGGCTTAACCGACGGAGTAAAATGCTCGGTATGCGGTAAGATTCTGACCCCTCAGACGGAAATTGCAAAGCTCGAGCATACAAGAGTTAAGATAGCAGGCAGAGCTTCGACATGCACGCAGACCGGTTTGACGGACGGAGTAAAATGCTCTGTCTGCGGAACGGTTCTTACCGCTCAGAGAACGACAGCGAAATCAGCGCATAGATATGTTTCCGGCAAGTGCACGGTTTGCTCAGCAAGCGACCCGAATTATAAACCGGCGGAAACTACGACGGCGAAAAAGGCTGAAACTACAACGGCGAAACCTACCGAAACAACGACCGTAAAATCGGCTGAAACTACGACAGCAAAGCCGGCTGAAACTGCGACAGCGAAATCAGCCGAAACTACAACGGCGAAATCAGCTGAAACAACGACAGAAAATACTTCTGAAACTACGACTGCGAAACCGGCTGAAACTACGACAATAAAATCTGCTGAAACTACAACGGCAAAATCGGCTGAAACTACGACTGCAAAACAGGCTGAAACAACAACGAAACCTGCCGAAACTACCATGGCAAAGCCGAGCGAAACTACCACGGCAAAACCTGCCGAAACTACCACAGCAAAACCGACCGAACCGACTACAAAGGCTGACGAAAAGCTTGAATTTGCCGAAAATGCAGAGGTTGAAGGTAAAATTGACGAGGATAACAAGAAGGTTTCGATTTTACCGAAAGAAAGCAAGGGCATAACTCTTGACGATTTTAAGGCTATGTTCAAGGGCGCGGTATCCGTTGCGGGCGAAAAGATAGATAAAGTCTTTAACGGCATGAAATTCATCTTTAACGGCAGCGAGTATACGTTTATTATCAAGGGCGATACGGAAGCGGACGGAAAAATCACCGCGAAGGACGCAAGGGCGATTTTAAGAATCGCCGCAA
>CAVGCY010000052.1:0-26036 GCA_963627915.1 Bacteroidaceae bacterium
TTCAAGTTTCTTTAACGCAGTCGAAGCGGAAAGAGGGTGGATATAAACCTTATGGGTTCGACTCTCTTTTGCTATGCTTTTAAGTTGGGTTTGATGGGTGCGGCTGTTGCGGCAGTCGTCGGACTGGTTTTAACCGCTGTGATTTCCGTTTGGTATTTATGTCATCTGATAATTGCCGAAAAAAAATCCGAGACTTGTTTTTTTGCGAATCTCGGATTTTTTCGTATTGTTTTTTTACCGCATGTATTTTTCTTTCATAATTTTATAATGCGGACTCGGATTGATAAAAAGTTTTTTAATCTTTATTTTGTTCACGGTTTTTTGAAAAGATATTTTGATTTTTATTTTTCCCAATTGTGCGCTTTTGGCGGATTGGGGCAGTCCATACAGTTTGTTGTTCTGTACTGCGGTTTACACCAGCGAACCGCGTTTTTGATAACTGTCTGAATCGTGGGATTCTTAAACGTTGGATATGTTTCGTGTCCGGGCTGGAAGTAGAAAACTCTGCCGTTTCCTCTTGTCCAGGTACAGCCTGAGCGGAAAACCTCTCCGCCTGTGTACCAGCCCATGAATACGATTTCGTCCGGCGTCGGAATGCCGAACGGTTCGCCGTAGGTTTCATCCGCCGGAAGCTCAAAATATCTGTCGATTCCTCTTGCTATCGGGTGGTGCGGTGCGCTGACCCATACTCTCTCCATGTCGTCGGATTCTCTCCAGATAAGAGAACACGACGTTCCCATTAATCTCATGAAAGGCTTTGACTTATGCGCCGAATGAAGGAAAATTGCTCCCATGCCGTCAAGAACGGCTTCCTGAACCAGAGTCGCGGCTTCATCCGAAACCTTGTCGTGTCCGCAGTGACCCCACCAGATTATGACGTCCGTATCGTCAAGTATTTCCTTTGTAATACCGCAGTTCTCGTCGTCGAGAGTTGCCGTTCTTACCTCGATGTCGTCCTCTTCTGAAAGGAAGCCGGCAATTGCTTTGTGTATTCCGTCGGGATAAATTTCGCTTGCTTTGCAGTCGGACGCTTTCTCATGAATAAATTCATTCCATACAAGTACTTTTATCATAAAAAATTCTCCTTTTTTTGTTTAATAGGATTGTATCACATTTTAGCGGTATGATACAAGTACTAATTTATAAAGTATATACATTGAATTGTTAATATTAATGTGGTATTATATAAAATAATTTTGTATTTCATTGAGGGATATTAATGGGTAAAGGTCAGAGAGAAAAGGGAATTGTCCTGTCATATGTAAACATGGCGGTTAACTTTGTTATAGGTATTATTTTCACACCGTTTATGCTCAGGGTTCTTTCGGACTCCGAATACGGACTTTATTCGATAGCTTCATCTGTTATTGCGTATTTGTCGCTTCTTGATTTGGGACTCGGAAATTCCATGATACGATTTACGGCGAAATACCGTGCGCAGGGCGATAAAGAGGGCGAAGAACGAATAAACGGAATGTTCTTTGCAATGTTTACCGTGCTGGGCATACTGTCCTTGATTATAGGCGCGGTTCTGTGTCTTAACATGGATGTTTTTTTCAAGCGGACGTTTACGGCGGACGAGCTTCACAGGGCAAAGGTTATATTCCTGATTCTTCTTGTAAATACGTGCGTTTCTCTTATAACGACCGCGTTTTCCGCGATTTGCAATTCGCATGAGAGGTTTGTTTTTAACCGTACGTTCAATCTTGTTACGAATATTATAAAGTATTCGGCGGAGGCTGTGGTTCTTGCAAGCGGTTTCCAGTCCGTCGGCATGGCGGTTGCCGCGGTTACTGTTTCCATAGCGTCAAAATCCGTACCGATATGGTACTGTTTTAAGGTTATAAAGGCAAAATTCAGATTTGATAAATTCGATAAGGAAGTTTTTAAATCAATAGTCAATTATTCGTTTTTTATATTTATAAACATTCTTGTGGAACAGCTTTATGCCAATACGGATAAAATTATATTGGGCTCGGTCATCGGAACGGTCGCCGTTGCAATATATCAGGTTTCGGCGAATTTGCAGAAGGATTTCAGCCAGTTCTCAAGCTCCATCGGAGGCGTTTTCCTTCCGATGCTTACGACGAAGGTTACAAAAAAAGCTCCGATGTCGGAAATTTCAAAAATATTTATACGCGTATCGAGGATTCAGTTTATAGTTTTGTCGCTTATATTCTGCGGATTTGTCTTGTTCGGAAAGTCGTTTATTTATTACTGGGCGGGCGAAAACTACGTTGACGCATACGCGATAACTCTTGTTCTTATGGCTCCGTCGATAATACCGCTGTCACAGAGTCTCGGTGTTACGCTTTTGCAGGCGATGAACAAACACAGGATAAGGTCAATCGTATATTTGCTCATTTCCATATTTAATGTTGCTGTAAGCATTCCTCTTGCCATGAAATGGAGCGGATTCGGAGCGGCTCTCGGTACGGCTCTCGGAAACCTCTTCGGTCAGATTATGTTTATGAATTATTACTATTATAAAAAGATCGGACTTGATATCCCCGGTTACTGGAAAAATGCGTTTAAAATCGCCGTTGTTATGGCGGCGCTTACCGGTGCGGCCGGAGTTTTAATGCATTTTGTTTATAAACAGAGCATTGTAAGCATGCTTGCGGGCATTGTTTTGTTCGTTATCGTTTACATGCCCGTCGCATGGTTCTTTATACTCAACGAAGAGGAAAAACAGATGGTCAGACTTGTGATTGTGAAGCTGAAATCGGTTTTTACTAATAAAAAAGCAAAAGCCGAAAAAACCTGATATTATTTAATTTACAGCTCCTGCGTTATCGCGGGGGCTTTTTTTTGATTTGTTAATATATATAAAATAAATCCCGGCTTTTGATGAATAATGATAAAATACGTGAAAATACAATTTAATTCGGTTTTGCTATTGAAAAATCGACAGAATCAGTTAAAATATAAATATAAACTATATTTTTATTATTGTTCTTTGGAGGTACTGTTAAATGCCGGATTTGAGTAGGGAGCTTACAAATATACCGGTCGGACCGCTCGGTATTGTTGCGCTGCCCGGATGCGAGGAGTTGGCAAAGAAGGTCGATGATTATATCGTATCATGGAGGCGCGAGCAGGAAAGCGAGCATAAAACGACGATTGCCTTTGCCGGATATCAGAAGGACAGCTATTTGCTTGACTGTCGTTTTCACCGATTCGGAACGGGCGAGGGAAAGGCCGTTTATCATGAGTCGGTAAGAGGCTACGATTTATACTTTATTGTCGACGTATTTAATTACGGAGTAACGTATAATATGTACGGAAAGGATTTTCCCACATCTCCCGATGACCATTATGCAAATCTTAAGCGTGCGCTTGCCGCAACGGCAGGTAAGGCGAGACGGCTTAATATCATTATGCCGATGCTTTATGAAGGCAGACAGCATAAGCGTACATCGCGCGAATCGCTTGACTGCGCTCTTGCTCTTCAGGAGCTTTGCAATCTTTACGGCGTAGAGAATATCATTACGTTTGACGCTCACGATCCGAGAGTTCAGAACTCGATACCCAATAAGGGATTTGAGAATGTCGCGACGACATATCAGATGATAAAGGCTCTTGTTAAAAACGTACCCGACCTTGTTATCAATAAGGAAAAGCTTATGGTAATTTCTCCTGATGAGGGCGGACTCGGCAGATGTATATATTATTCTACCGTTTTAGGCGTCGAGCTCGGCATGTTCTATAAGCGCAGGGATTATTCGGTAATCGTAAACGGACGCAATCCCATACTGGCTCACGAATTTTTGGGAGATAATGTAGAGGGCAAGGACGTTATTGTTGTTGACGATATGATATCCTCGGGTGATTCGATGCTTGAGGTTGCGTCAAAGCTTAAGGAACTTAAGGCAAACAGAATTTTTGTTTGTTCCGCTTTCGGACTTTTCTGCAACGGTCTTGACGCTTTTGATAAAGCCTATGCGGACGGACTTATAAACGGTATCTTTACGACAAATCTCATTTACCGTACTCCGGAACTTTTAAAAAGGGATTGGTTCTTCGAGGTTAATATGTCGAAGTATGTTGCGTTGCTTATTGACACTCTTAATGCGGATAAGTCGCTGAGCGAGCTTTTAAGCCCCGTAGACAGAATCGAATCCTATCTTGCAAGATATGCTCACAGAGAGTAAGAAGCGTATATAAAGCGTATACAATAAATCAGACCGGCGGAAAATGCCGGTCTGATTTTTTGCAATGGAGGTAATTAATATAATTTATTGACAGTATAATCAGCTGTTATTTTTTCTGTACTCAAGCTCCTTGTCGATTTCAGCCATTTCCGCGCTCTTTTTCTCGATAAGGCTCTTATTGTGCAAGGTGATGAGCTTAGACTGCGTGAGCGTCAGCATGTGCTCAATTTCAACAATTTCATCGTCAAGCGTATTTCTTCTGTACTCGAGCATCGCTGTGCTTATATTCTTAATGTTTTCCATATATGACACCTCGCAAAAAATTTATAAACAGTTTACAATCTGTTCATTAATTGTATTATAAGACATTTTTAACGTGTTGTCAATAGTTTTTTCTGAAAAATTGTGTAAATTATACAAGATAAACAAAAAGGGTTAATTTGTTTATAAAATGATTCTTTTCAGCTCAGCACGGAATTATTAAAAAATAATTTAAATTTTATTCTTGAATTATTTTAATATGTGGTCTATACTATTGACAAATGATAGACATATGTCTTTTACTGTATTGTGAGTACAATTATGTATTTCAGTATAATTTTCGAGGTGCTTTTCATGTTTGATTTTAAAAATGTTCCGATTCCCGATTATTCGCGTAACGAAGACCGGGTTAACAGTATTACGCATATGATAGGAGTTCCGTTCGCTGTTTTCGCGCTTGTTATGTGTATAACGAGATGTGTAAACCTGTCGAATTACGGATTCATTCCCGCCGTTGTCGTTTACGGAATAACGATGGTTATTCTTTATGCCTCCTCGGCTGTGTATCACGGAGTTTCCCCGTCGTTTCCGAAAAAGGTACTCAGGGTAGTCGATCATTCGGTTATATTTCTTCTTATAGCCGGCACGGTTACTCCGTTTTCTCTTATAGCGATTAAAGCCGTTAATTTTAAAATGGGCGCGGTTATCTGTATTGTCAATTGGATTTTGGCTGTTCTCGGTATATTTTTTACTTTTATGAATCAGGAAAAATTCAAAGTCGTACAGATGATAATGTATATGGTTATGGGGTGGTCGGTTATTATAAGTTTGCCGCGTGTGTATAAATTCAGCGGTCTTGGAAAAATGAGCGTCATATTCATTCTTGCCGGAGGAATTACATACACCGTCGGCGCGATTCTTTACGGAATCGGAAAAAAGGTTAAGTATATTCACAGCGTGTTTCATATATTTATACTGGCAGGCTCCGTGCTTCAATTCGTGGGAATATATAAATATATGCTCGCTATGTAAATTTTGTTGCAAACTGCAGACGTTTCTGATATATTTATAATATCGGGGGCGTTTTTTTATGAAAAATATATATGATATATTTAATATTCTTTGGAAAAAGACAGAAAAAATTGACGCAAAAACTCATGCGGGACAGGTAAAGCCGGATGGAGTTATTGAGGAAAATGATTTTTATTATACGGATGATAAAAATCATTATCACAAGCTGGATGTGTATTATCCCGACGGCGGGGGCGTAAAGCATCCCGTTATTATAGATATCCACGGCGGCGGCTGGATGTATGCGGATAAAGAGCTTAATAAAATGTACTGTCTTAATCTTGCAAAAAAAGGATATGTTGTTTTTAATTTAAGCTACCGTCTTGTTCCCGAAACCACGGTTGACGGACAGCTTCGTGATATTGCGCTGGCATTTAAGTGGATAAAAAATCATATGCATGATTTTCCGTGTGAGGATAATAAGATACTTCTTACGGGGGATTCCGCGGGCGGTCAGCTTGCGTTTTATTCCGCCGTTATTTCATCGGATGAACAGTTAAGGGAGATATTCGGCGTCGAGGACGGCGGATTGAAGTTTAATGCTCTTGCTCTTACTCATCCGGTAGCGTTTATGGATTCTCCCGTTATGGGGCTGTACTGCCGTTATATGTGGGGAATCGATTACAAAAAAAGACCTGAGCGTTTCTTTATGAACGCCGGTGATATTATAGACTTCGGAAATGTTCCGCCGACGTTTATGGTAACGAGTTCGGGCGATTTTCTTGCACGCAGTCAGACGCGACGTCTTTATAAATTGTATGCCGAAAAACATATTAAGGCACAGCTTATGGATTGGCCCGGATATAAGGGGGAGGACCTCCCTCACGTATTTTCCGTGCTTCGTCCCGAACGTGAGGAGTCGCAGAAGGTCATAGATGCGATGCTTAGATTTTATAACAGATTTATTTGACATTAAAAATGAATAATAAAAACGTTTTATGCCGGGCGCCGCGGTAAGACTTGGTTTTACAATTAAATTGTGTCGATGACTGTTTAACAATATATAAGCTCCAAAATAATTCGTTTTATATTCTTTTGCTATATTTGTAACTTATGTAATTTTTTTTAATCTCTTGAATAGTCTTAATCAGACAATTTATCTATTTTGTCTGTTGCAGTATTCTAAATTCATGTATTAATCATAAAGGACGGTTGAAAATATGGACAGAAAAATCATAGTTGCCGGCGCGGGTCACGGCGGAATTGTCGCGGCATATTATCTTGCGCTTGAGGGCTACGACGTTACCGTTTACGAAAAAGGGAAAAAAGGAAAACTCGGGCTTAAACAGACCGACTCCGTGCATCTCGACGGATTTGAGCTTTCGGGAATCCCCGTTCCCGAGGATTATAAGGTTGTCAGAACTCCCATTACATTTTGCGTTCCGGGTACGGATATAGAGCCTATAAGCCAGGTTCAGTCCGATAATTCATACACTGTTGAAATTGACAGAAACGCTTTGTATAATCATCTTATCTCTCTTGCGGAGGAGGCGGGAGCAAAATTCGTATATAACTGCGAGATAAAAGAGCCTTTGATTCTCGGCGGAAGAGTTGTCGGAATCAGAACGAATAAGGGCGAAATTTACGCCGATATGGTTATAGACGCGTGCGGACTTTATTCTCCTTTGAGAATGAATCTGCCCGATTTTATGAACATAACGAAGCTGCCGGGTGAAAATAATGTTTTGCATACATACAGGGCGTATTACAATCGGCTCAAAACGGCTGAAGAGCCTGAATTTAAATATGAGGTTTCGCTTATTCCGGGCGAGGACTGCGGGCTTATGTGGGTAATTACGCAGGAAAAGACGGTTGACGTGTTCCTCGGATTCTTTAAAGGAATTGACGAAAAGAAGATTACAGACTGTCTTGATGTTTTAAGAAATGATAATCCCCATATCGGTAAGCGGTTATTAAAGGGCGGAAATATTGTTGATATTCCCGTTCGTCAGCCTCTTGCCGTAATGGTTGCGGACGGTTACGCGGCAGTAGGCGACAGTGCGTTTATGACCATCCCCGTAAAAGGCTCGGGCATAGGCTATGCCATGAGAGCCGGCAAGCTTCTTTCAGACTGCATAGCTTCCGACCCCGACGGAATCTACGATAAGGAAACGCTGTGGGAGTACCAGTCGAAATTCTTTGAGGAAATAGGCTTCGGCGCGTGTATGCTTGCCGTTGTTAAAGGGCTGTTTCCGATGCTTACAATGGATGATCTTGAATACGCTTTGGGCGGTAAGCTCGTTTCGTCAGAGGATTTTTCAATGTTCGGAAGCGAGACGGGGCTCGGTAAGATAATAACCTCTCTCAAAGCGTCGGTTATTATGGATAAGGCAAAGAAGATTGTCGGATTCACGGATCTCAGAAAACTTATTTCGACAGCGGCAAAAAACGTTGCCAAAATGAAGGTCGTCGAGAGCCGATATAAGGATGTTTATACTCCCGAAAATGCCGAGAAATGGGTAAGACTTTACAATTCTTTCTTTGACAATATGAGCGAAGAAGAACGCGGATAATATTCATACATTAAATTATTGTAGAAAAACAAACAAGCCGTCCCTTTTTTTTGTGCGGGACGGTTATGTTTTTTTATTGGGAGTGTTAATAATATGTTAAATCTGTCTAAATATTATTGAATTTTTCTTATATTATAAATATAATATATGTTAATATCTTTAAGAAAGGAATGACATGATGTTTAGAAAAACATTATCGTTCGTAATGTCCTTGGTCATGATGATTTCATGCTTCGGTATGCTTTCGGATGTCGTCGTATTTGCGGAAAAGACGAAAACCGAAACGGGACTTGCGGATGAAATCAATCCGCAGGTCAAGTTTTTCGTCCCCGAGACAATCTATCTTGATACCTCGGACAGAATGACGTTCAGGTACATTTATGGTTCCGATACCGACGGCAATGCCGTCAAGGACGCGCAGAGCGGCGCGGTATATTTTGACGGACTTAATTGTTCTCCCGAAAGCGTCAAAATTACATTAAAAGCCGCGTCCGGCGAATCCTCATCGGATTATACCGCTGTCAGTTCGACGGGAATTTCGTCCGTAACCGTAGGTTCAAAAACCATGACCGGCGAACAGGCCGCAAATGACGGAATTTCGTCTTCTTCGTTCCCGTTCGGTTCAAATCTCAGCTCCGGTTCGCTTTCTGCGGCAGTAACTGCGGGTAAATATAAGTTTATCCGCTGGCAGGCCGATTATGTTGTAAACGGTCAGACGTATACGACATACGCTTACTCAATCTGTTACAGCCATCATTCAAATTTTGCTTATCTTCGTCAGAATTCGAGACAGTATACAAGTGCTTTTAAGAGTTCTGCACGTATCCAGGCGGAAATGCAGGTTGACGGACTCAATGCCGGCGGAGTTTCGGCGGAGCAGGGCGACAGCAGTTACGACAAGAGTTCGGATAACTCCGGCGGTACTCTTGAAAAGACGGTTTCCTTCGTTGTTGATTCGTCCAGATTTTCGAATTATTCCAAGATCCCGTATTTTGAAGCGCGTGATAATCTTATATTTAGCAATGACGGAGGCGGTTACAGATATCTTAATCTGACTGCGTCGAACACAAGTAAGAGCGTAAGCACCGGAAATACGCAGAATGACAGCTCGTGGGTTTATTTAACCGTCGATCTTCCGACCGACGGAACAAGGGTTACGTTTTATATGCACGCGCATTCCCGTTATAACGGAAAAGACGTTGACAATTATACATATTTGTACGTTGACCCCGTAAATGTTGACAAGTCCAATCTTCGGAATGCTTATTACAATGCAGTTTCCGCGGCTCGTCAGAGCGGATGGTATTCGTCGGGATTTGATGTGTATCAGAATTCGATTCTTGCTGCCGCGATTGCTGTCGGAGATCCTTCGGCAACGGATGTAAATAAAACTATCAATACCGGCGTTCTTGTATATAATAAGTATAACGTTAAATTTGTTGACTCGGATTCGACTGTGCTTTCAGAATCGACTGTCAATTTCGGAAGCTGTGCTTCGGCTCCGGTTATGTCTGAATCACCGTCAAAATATGATGACAATTATCATTATTCGTTTACGGGATGGAACAATGACGTTAACGCTCCCGTTACCGGAAATATTATATTCACCGCACAGTACAGTGCGTCAGCTCACGGGTATAACGAGCTTGTAAGCGTTGTAACCCCTGCAACCTGCTCGTCGGGCGGTAAGGCAGTTTATATGTGCGTATGCTCTAAAACCGCTGAACTTGAAACGCCTGTTGATTCCGACAATCATGACCTTGTTCATCATGAGGGCAAGGCTGCGACGTGCACCGAAACGGGATGGTATGAATATGATACATGCTCCCGCTGTGACTATACAACGTTTGTATCTATAGGCAAAATCGCTCATACTCCCGGCGAAGCCGTGAAGGAAAACATTGTCGAAGCGACGTGCGAGGATAACGGAAGTTATGACGAGGTTGTTTATTGTTCCGAATGCAGTAAAGAGCTTTCGCGTGAAACAAAGGTAATTCCCGCGTTGGGACACGACATCGTTCACCATGACGAAAAAGCGTCGACATGTATTGAAACGGGCTGGTATGCTTACGATACATGTTCACGCTGTGACTATACAACGTTTGAGGTAATGGAAAAAGCTTCTCATACATCAGGCGAACCCGTAAGGGAAAATGAAATTTCCGCGACTTGTCTTGACGCCGGAAGTTATGACGAGGTTGTTTACTGTACGGTATGCGGTATCGAGCTTTCGCGTGAAGCAAAGGAAATCCCCGCATTGGGACATGATCTCGTTCACCATGACGAAAAAGCGTCGACATGTATTGAAACGGGCTGGTATGCTTACGATACATGTTCACGCTGTGACTATACAACGTTTGAAGAGATTTCCGTTAATCCCGCCGCTCATAAATACGGCGAGTGGACGATTGTTACATATCCGGGATGTCTTACGGACGGATTAAAACAGAGAGTATGCGAATATAATTCGGAACATACCGAATCGGAAGCCATACCCGCCGCAGGATACCATACATGGGATGACGGCGTTGTTTTAACAGACGCGACATGTTCCGACGCCGGTATTAAGAGAGTCGGCTGTACCGTATGCGGACAGACCGAGGACGTTGAAATCCCTGTTAATCCCGACGCGCATAAGTATGGCGATTGGTTTGATTATATTAAACCGACATGTACTTCGGACGGTGAAAGGCGCAGAGTCTGTGAATATAATGCGAAACATTATATTTCCGAGATACTGCCTGCAACCGGTCATAATTATATAAATCATGACGCTAAGGCTCCGACATGCACAGAGGACGGATATAAGGCGTATGTAACGTGTTCCGATTGTGATTATACGACATTCGAGAAGATTGAAAAGCTTGGTCACGATTACAGTGTATTTTTGGAACATAAGGATTCAACATGCTCAGAGAAAGGTTATGACATTTACGTCTGCTCACGCTGTGACTCGACTGTACAGAAATTCTATGAGCTTAAAGAACACAGCTGGGACAACGGCACGGTAACGGTTGAACCCTCAGCGGAGAAAACCGGAATTAAGACCTATACATGCACCGAGTGCTCGGCGGTAAAAACAGAGACGCTTTATAAGTGTTCGCACTGTAATAAGGTATTTGAGGGCGATGACGCTTATAACGAGCATAAATCATATGTTAATAACCTTTGCCCGTATTGCGGAGAAAATCACAACAAATATCTTGAGAACATGACGTTTGTTAAGCTTAAATGCTTCCTTACAAGACTGTTTAAATTGCTTTTCGGTTGGATTAAGGACGTGGGCGCAATCGCAGGTAAATAAAATTAAAATAAATTGCCGAACCGCAGACCTGAGAGGGGAGCGGTTCGGCATGTTTTTTGACGAATCGATATTATGATAACGGATGTCCTTTTTTTCTCAATTTACACCTTTGTAATATAGTCGTCCTTTCTCTGCTTTGCAGGGTTTATTCCGCCCTCGGCCGCATAGCCTAAAATACAGTTGCCTATACCCTCGTAATTATCGCCGAGGCCCCATTTAGCCATGAGTTCCTTGCCCTTTTCGGTATTAAATACCTCACGCGCTCTGTATATATAACAGGAATCAACGCCTACCGCGTGAGCGGCGTTAAGAAGATTGCCCATTACAAGAACGCCGTCGTCATAATAGGTTTTTATATTCTTATCGGCAAATACAATTACAACCGTCGGCGCACCGTAAAACGGGTCTGCGTCGGGATTGCCCATAATTTGAGCATTGAGATGAGAAACATAATTTATATCGTCCTTATTCTGTAAAACTACCATTTTAGGCGATTGTTTGCCGTTTCCTGTCGGAGCATAAGTTCCGCAGGCAAGAATTTCGTCAAGCTGTTCGTCGGTAATTTGCTTATCAAGATATTTTCTGCAGCTTCTCCTTGTTTTAAGATCCTTTACGGTTTCAAAACTCATAATAAACACATCCTTATATAATTACTTTAAAATTATGTTATCACATATTTTCCCTGTTTTCAATACTCATCATTAAAAAGATTTCATTTTAATAAGCCGTTTTTTATATATGATGACGATTTTTATTTTCATGTATTGACAAATTTATATTTGCGGATTATAATTTAAACAAAATTTAAACACTGTGAAGCGGATCAGTAGCCGATCCACTCCCCATTCAGAGAAATGCCGGTACGGTGCAAGGCAAAGGGGCAGATTCGGTGAACTCGCCGCGGAGTGGCTGTCCTGAACAGATTTACATAGGGACAGACGGATGCTGCCGTTATAAAGTCAGGAGGTGTTGGCCTCTAAAGTGCGCCCGGTCAAACGGACGAAAAAGAGTGGTACCGCGAAGGTTATTGATTATTCTTTCGTCTCTTTAAAGCAGATTGTTCTGCCCTGAAGAGACGATTTTTTTTATGCAAATCACAGGAGGCTCTCTGAGTTATGGAAAAGAAAATGATGTCAGGCGCTCAGATCATCATAGAAACGCTGATAGAACAGGGCGTAACCGACGTATTCGGTTATCCCGGAGGTCAGGTGCTTAATATTTATGATGAATTATATAAAAACAGGGACAGAATCAATCATATTTTAACTGCTCATGAGCAGGGAGCGGCCCACGCGGCAGACGGTTATTCGAGAGTAACGGGAAAGGTCGGCGTCGTTATTGCGACATCAGGTCCGGGAGCTACAAATCTTGTCACGGGCATAGCTACGGCGATACTCGATTCTATACCCATGGTAGCGATAACAGGCAACGTTATGACAAATCAGATAGGCAGAGACAGCTTTCAGGAAATAAATATCACGGGCGTTACGCTGCCGATTACAAAGCATAATTATTTCGTATCCGATATTAACGAGCTTGCCGATGTTTTAAGAGAAGCGTTTTCAATCGCAAAATCGGGCAGACCCGGTCCCGTACTCGTCGACGTTCCGAAGGACGTACAGACAGCGATGTGCGAATATGAACCGAGGGGCGTTGTCGATTACTTTCCTCTCCCCAAGGCAGAACAGGAGCAGATTGACAACGCGGTTCGTCTTATCAATGAATCCGAACGCCCGTATATATATCTCGGCGGAGGCGCCGCCGGCAAGGGTATGACGAAAGAAATTATGGCTTTCGCGGAAAAAATCGACGCATATATAGGCTGTTCGTTTATGGGACTGTCCGCAATGCCGAATTCCTATCCGAGATTTTTGGGAATGCAGGGCATGCACGGAAGGTACGCGTCATCCATGGCAAACAAGCAGGCCGATCTTATAATAGGTATCGGCGTTAGATTTTCCGACAGGGCAACGGGAAATGTTTCTAAGTTTGCAAAAAATACAAAGATAGTTCAGATAGACGTTGATAATTCGGAAATAAACAAAAATGTAACAGTCGACGCAGGCGTAGTCGGCGATATAGTCGATTCGTTTGAAAGAATTGCGGAAAAATGCTCCGAAAATTCACATCCGGAATGGAATGCCGCTGTTGACTTGTTAAAAGCCGAACAGGATAAACTCAGCGCCGAAAACGAAGCGGCGTCACCCGGCAAGCTTCATCCGAGAGCAATATTCAGAGTAATAAACAAAATAAAAGACAAGAATACATGTATTGCAACGGACGTCGGACAGCACCAGATGTGGGCGGCTCAGTACACGGACTTTGAAAAGAAAAGAACGTTTGCGTCCTCGGGCGGACTTGGCACAATGGGCTACGGGCTCGGAGCGTCGATAGGCGCAGCTGTCGCCTCTGAAAACAGAGTTGTTCTTATAACGGGAGACGGAAGCTTCGGCATGAATTTAAACGAGCTTGCAACCGCGGTAACATATAACCTTCCGATTGTTATAGTTCTCATAAACAACGGAGTGCTCGGCATGGTAAGACAGTGGCAGACGCTTTTTTACGGCAAACGCTATTCAAATACCGTTCTTGACAGAAAGACGGATTTTGTAAAACTTGCGGAGGCATTCGGAGCAGAAGCTAAAAGAGTTTTTGATATAGAATCATTTGAGTCGGCTTTTAAAGAGGCTATGGAATCGGGACATCCGTATGTTATCGATACCGTCATCGATATGGATGAAATGGTTCTGCCCATGCTGCCGCCCGGAGGCTCGATTGACGACATTATAACAACTCTTGAAATTGACAAGGAGGAGAAATGATGGATAACAAGAATAACCGAATAGTCATTTCCGCCCTCGTTGAAAATAAATACGGCGTACTTACAAGGGTTGCGGGAATGTTTACAAGAAAAGGCTTCAATATAGATTCGCTTACGGTCGGAGAAACGGAAGACCCGAACTTTTCAAGAATGACAATCGTCATCACAGGCGGTGAGTTTATACGCGATCAGATGGTAAAACAGCTTGCAAAGCTCTTTAACGTCAAGGGTATTAAAACATATGAGGACGGCACGACCGTCGAGCGCGAGCTTTGTCTGATAAAAATAAAAAATACTCCCGAAAACCGTTCCGAAATTACGGCGGCGGCGGAGATATACAGAGCGAAGATTGTAGACTATACAACGGACGTTATGACTGTTGAAATAACGGGCGAACCGTCGAAAATAAACGCATTTATTAATATTGCAAGGCCATTGGGCATACTTGAAACGTGCAGAACGGGAGTTGTGGCTATCGAAAGAGGCCGCAGCACCATGACTAAAATTATAAAATAATAAAAATCCGAAAGGAGCAAATTAAAATGCAGAAAATCTATTATCAGCAGGACTGCAATCTTGCAAAACTCAACGGAAAAACCGTAGCGATTATCGGTTACGGTTCGCAGGGACACGCTCACGCGCTCAACCTCCATGATTCGGGCGTTGATGTTATCGTAGGACTTTACGAGGGAAGCAAGAGCTGGAAAAAGGCGGAGGACGCCGGACTTAAGGTCATGACGAGCGCAGAAGCGGCAAAAAACGCCGATATCATCATGATTCTTATTAACGATGAAAAACAGGCCAAGCTTTACAAGGAGAGTATCGAGCCCAACCTTTCAGAGGGCAAAACGCTTGCTTTCGCTCACGGCTTCAATATTCATTTCGGATGCATTAAACCTCCCAAAAACGTAAACGTTATCATGATTGCTCCCAAAGGCCCCGGTCATACCGTAAGAAGCGAATATCTTGCCGGCAAAGGCGTTCCCTGTCTTATCGCGGTAGAGCAGGACGCAACGGGCGACGCTCTCGAAATCGGACTTGCTTACGCGCTGGGAATCGGCGGAGCGCGTGCAGGCGTTCTTGAAACAACATTCAGAACCGAGACGGAAACAGATCTCTTCGGCGAACAGGCAGTTCTTTGCGGCGGCGTATGCGCTCTCATGCAGGCAGGCTTCGAGACTTTGTGCGAAGCGGGATATGATCCGAGAAACGCATATTTTGAATGCATTCACGAGATGAAGCTCATCGTTGATCTTATCTATCAGAGCGGATTTGAAGGAATGAGATATTCCATTTCAAATACGGCGGAATACGGCGATTACATTACCGGACCAAAGATTATTACGGAAGAAACCAAGAAGACCATGAAAAAGATTCTTTCCGATATTCAGGACGGAACGTTTGCAAAGGACTTTCTGCTTGATATGTCGTCGGCAGGCTCACAGGTTCATTTTAACGCCATGAGAAAGCTCGCCGCCGAGCATCCCGCAGAGAAGGTCGGCAGAGAAATACGCAAGCTTTACAGCTGGAGCGATGAGGACAAGCTTATCAACAACTGATTGAATACTTAAACGGGAGTGTAAACGATGGTAAAGGACACGATAGTAAACGGATTTAATAATGCGCCTCACAGATCTCTGTATCATGCGCTCGGACTTACTAAAGAAGAGCAGTCAAGACCTCTTATCGGTATTGTAAGCTCATATAACGAAATTGTTCCGGGGCATATGAACATTGATAAAATTGTCGAGGCTGTAAAGCTCGGCGTTGCAATGGCGGGCGGAACGCCTATCGTGTTCCCGGCTATCGCCGTATGCGATGGTATTGCAATGGGTCATACGGGAATGAAATATTCCCTCATAACACGCGATATCATCGCCGACTCCACCGAAGCCATGGCTCTGGCTCACGGTTTTGACGGTCTTGTAATGGTTCCGAACTGTGACAAGAACGTCCCCGGACTGCTTATGGCGGCGGCAAGAGTAAACATTCCGACAATATTCGTAAGCGGAGGTCCTATGCTTGCAGGACGCGTTCATGGGAAGAAAACGAGTCTTTCAAGTATGTTTGAGGCCGTAGGAGCTTACACGTCGGGAAAAATAGATGAAAAGGAATTGACTCTCTGCGAGGAGAAAACATGTCCGACGTGCGGATCGTGCTCGGGCATGTACACGGCAAATTCAATGAACTGCCTTACCGAGGTTCTCGGAATGGGACTAAGGGGCAACGGAACGATTCCCGCCGTTTACTCAAAGAGAATAGAGCTTGCAAAGCATGCGGGCATGCAGATAATGGAACTTGTAAAAAAGAACATCAAGCCGTCCGATATTATGACGCAGGCTGCAATCAGAAACGCTCTTACCGCCGATATGGCTTTGGGCTGCTCAACGAACAGCATGCTTCATCTGCCCGCAATAGCAAATGAATGCTCGGTAGATTTTAATCTCGACATGGCTAACGAGATTAGCGCAAAAACTCCGAATCTCTGCCATCTTGCTCCGGCGGGTCATACCTATATGGAGGATCTTAACGAGGCGGGCGGAGTTTATGCCGTATTAAAAGAGCTTACCAAATTAAATCTTATCGATACGTTTGTTATGACGTGCACGGGTAAAACGCTCGGCGAAAATATAGCCGACGCCGAGATTCTCGATACCGAAACAATAAGAACCGTTGACAATCCGTATTCTTCCACGGGCGGTATCGCCGTATTAAGAGGCAACCTTGCCCCCGACGGATGCGTTGTCAAAAGAAGTGCGGTCGCGCCCGAGATGCTCCGTCATGAAGGTCCCGCGAAGGTGTTTGATTCCGAAGAGGACGCAATTGCCGCCATATATGCGGGACAAATAGTCAAGGGTGACGTTGTCGTTATACGTTATGAGGGACCCGCAGGAGGACCGGGTATGAGAGAAATGCTTTCTCCCACTTCGGCAATTGCCGGAATGGGTCTTGACAAGGACGTAGCCTTAATTACCGACGGCAGATTTTCGGGAGCTACAAGGGGTGCGGCGATAGGTCACGTTTCGCCCGAAGCCGTGAGCGGAGGACTTATAGCCTACGTTAAAGACGGCGATTCAATTTCGATCGATATTCCGAATTATTCGATTAAACTTAACGTTTCGGATGAAGAAATCGAGAGCAGGAAACAGTCGGTCGTTATTAAGAAAAAGACGGAAATTAAGGGATGTCTTGCGCGCTACGCGTCAATGGTAAGCTCCGCAGACAAGGGCGCGATAATAAACAAGAGATAATATCATGAATAAACAGGAATTGGATTTACTATTATATTCGCTCTCGGCTGTCAGCGTATTTCGCTCGGTTATCGAAAAGCCGTCATTAAAAAAGCTGTGCGAATTTCTCTCGCATGACGATAAGGATACATTCGGAAAAATGAAGCTTTACGGCGATTTTGTAAATTCGCTGTCCCGGTACGGTTTTTCGTTCTCCGAATTTTTAAAAAAAGCCGTTTATGAGGACGAAAACGAATATGTGGTAAGAACCGCGAATTTGAAGGAAATCCCGCCGTGTCTTGAATATAACGCAAAAAGGGAACTCGATATTTTTTCATGCCTTACGTCCGTTACGCCTGAAATGCTTTGCACGTTTGTACCCGAAGGCGTTTATGTTCCGTCATTTATTAACGAGGAAACGGATTTTAACGCTCAGTACAAATTAAGACTTAAAAATATTTCAAGTTACGGCTACGGAGTTTTCTCGTCCGCCGTAATGTTCAGAGTTGAAAATAACGAGATAATTCCCGTTCATTCGGCGGATTCAACAGACGAAAGCGTTTTCGTAGGCTATGAAGAAGAGAGAAAGAAGGTCTACGACAACACTCAAGCCCTTATTGAGGGAAGACCGGCCGCCAATACTCTTTTGTTCGGCGACGCCGGTACAGGCAAATCCTCGACAGTCAAGGCATGTGTAAATCATTTTGCCCCCCGAGGATTAAGACTTATAGAATTAAGAAAAGACCAGCTTTTTTCATTATCGAAAATAATGGATTCAATTGCTGAAAACCCGCTTAAATTCATAATATTTATAGACGATCTGTCATTTAATAAAAATGACGACTGTTTCTCGATGCTTAAAGCCGCCCTGGAGGGGTCTGCAAGCGTAAAAGCGGACAACGCCGTTATTTACGCGACGAGCAACAGACGGCATATCGTCAAGGAAAACTTTTCCGACAGAGAGGACGATAATGACATACATCATTCCGATACTGTTCAGGAACTGATGTCGTTATCAGACAGATTCGGGCTTACGGTCTATTTTTCAAGACCCAATAAAGCCCTATATCTTGATATAATTCACGCTCTTGCATTAAGGCACGGTATAACGCCCGACGCGGAGCTTGACAGAAAAGCGGAAAATTTTGCCCTTGCTAAGGGCAGCCGTTCTCCGAGAGCGGCGGAACAGTTTATAAACAGCGTAATATAACCCGGAGGTTAAATATAATGGTAAACACATCGAAATACGTTCGTCAGTTTTATCCGGTAAAAAATCCGCGGAGAAAATGGGCGGAAAAAACATATATCGACCATGCGCCCAAATGGTGCTCTGTTGATTTAAGAGACGGAAATCAGTCGCTTATCATACCGATGAGTCTTGAAGAGAAGCTTGAATTTTTTAACCTCCTTGTAAAAGTCGGTTTTAAAGAAATAGAGGTAGGTTTCCCCGCCGCGTCGGAAACGGAATATGCGTTTTTGAGAACGCTCATTGAAAAAAATATGATTCCCGACGACGTAACCGTTCAGGTTTTAACGCAGAGCCGCGAACATATTATCAAAAAAACGTTCGCCGCCCTTGAGGGATGCAAAAATGCAATAGTTCATCTTTACAATTCAACATCATTTGCTCAAAGACAACAGGTTTTCAGAAAATCAAAGGAAGAAATAATTAAAATAGCAGTCGACGGCGCAAAACTGTTTAAACAGATAGCCGATGAAGCGGGCGTAAATTACCGTTATGAATATTCGCCCGAATCGTTTACCGGAACAGAACCGGAGTTTGCGCTTGAAATATGCAATGCGGTCCTCGATATTTGGCGTCCGACGCCCGAAAAAAAAGCCGTAATCAATCTGCCCGTAACCGTTGAGCTTTCCACACCGAACGTTTACGCGGATCAGATAGAATATATGTGCGACAATTTAAAATACAGAGACAGCGTAGAGGTATCTCTTCACCCGCATAACGACAGAGGATGTGCCGTAGCGGATTCCGAGCTGGGACTTCTTGCGGGGGCGGACAGAATCGAGGGTACTCTGTTCGGCAACGGAGAACGCACCGGAAATGTTGACATTATAACGCTTGCCCTTAATATGTATGCGCAGGGCGTTGAACCCGGACTTGACTTTACTCATATGCCCGAAATCGTCAGTCTTTATGAGAGAGTTACGAGAATGACGGTTTATGATCGTCAGCCTTATGCGGGAAAGCTTGTTTTCGCAGCGTTCTCCGGCTCACATCAGGACGCAATAGCAAAGGGCATGAAGTGGCATGAGGAAAATAACGCCTCGACATGGACGGTTCCTTATCTGCCCATCGACCCGGGCGATGTCGGCAGAGAGTACGAAACGGATGTTATCCGCATAAATTCTCAGTCGGGCAAGGGCGGAATAGGCTATATGCTCGAACACAACTTCGGTTATCAGCTTCCCGTTAAGATGAGAGAGGACGTAGGCTATACAATTAAAAACGTTTCCGATGTGCGCCATGCGGAGCTTTCGCCGGACGAAGTATTCTCAATATTTACAAAAACATACGTAGACGTAAATTCGCCCGTTGAACTTATAGATTATCACTTTAAACGCGCAGACGTAATTACCGCAGATGTCACCGTTAAGATTGACGGTGAGGAAAAGAAGATATCCGCAAAGGGCAACGGCCGTCTTGACGCGATAAGTAATGCTATAAAACAGCAGCTCGGAATTTCATATTCTGACCTTACATACGAGGAGCACGCTCTTACAAAGGGTTCGACCTCCAAGGCTATTTCATACGTAAGTATCGCGGATGAAAAGGGCAGTCACGTCTGGGGCGCGGGAATAAACGATGATATTATCGCTTCGTCCATACAGGCTCTGTTCTCCGCCGTCAACAGACTTAAATCAAAGTGAGGTAACGTAAAATGGGAATGACATTAACTCAAAAGATATTAGCATCTCACGCAGGACTTGATATGGTAAAGCCCGGTCAGTTAATAAACGCTAAGCTCGACCTCGTACTCGGCAACGATATAACAACCCCCGTTGCGATTAACGAGCTTAACAAAAATGAAATTTCATCCGTATTCGATAAGGACAGAATCGCAATCGTCCTTGACCACTTTGTCCCCAATAAGGATATTAAGGCGGCGGAGCAGTCCAAGCAGTGCAGAGAGTTCGCATGCTCTCACAGCGTCAGCCACTTTTACGACGTGGGCAAAATGGGTATCGAACACGCGCTTCTCCCCGAACAGGGCGTAGTTACAGCCGGTGACTGCATTATCGGAGCGGACAGCCACACATGTACATACGGCGCGCTCGGCGCGTTCTCCACAGGCGTGGGAAGCACCGATATGGCTGCCGGAATGGCTACGGGACAGGCATGGTTCAAGGTTCCGTCGGCTATTAAATTCGAGCTTAAAAATTCACTTAATAAAAACTGCTCCGGCAAGGACGTTATTCTTACCATAATAGGAATGATAGGAGTTGACGGCGCGCTTTATAAATCGATGGAATTTACCGGCGAGGGCATAAAAAGCCTTTCCATGGATGACAGACTTTGTATATGCAACATGGCAATCGAAGCGGGAGCTAAAAACGGAATTTTCCCCGTAGATCAAACAACTCTCGATTATCTTAAAGACAGAAGCGAGAGGCAGCCCGTTATATTTGAATCTGACCCCGACGCGGAATATGAAAAGGTTATCGAAATTGACCTTAGTAAAATAGTTCCTACGGTAAGCTGTCCCCATTTGCCCGAAAACACGCGTTCCGCCTCGGAACTTGAAGATATCAAAATCGATCAGGTTGTTATCGGAAGCTGTACCAACGGCAGAATGGAGGACATGGAAACCGCTTACAGAATTTTAAAAGGTAAAAAGGTTGCGGATTCCGTACGCTGTATCATTATTCCCGCGACCATGAATATAATGAGAGAATGTTCCGAGCGCGGTTATATCACGGCGTTTATCGACGCGGGCGCGGTAGTTTCGACGCCGACATGCGGTCCGTGCTTAGGCGGTTACATGGGCATACTTGCAAAAGGCGAACGCTGTATTTCAACAACAAACCGTAATTTCGTCGGCAGAATGGGTCATGTCGAGAGCGAGGTTTACCTTGCCTCACCCGCTACGGCGGCAGCGAGCGCGCTTACAGGTCACATCACCTGCCCCAAGGAGGATTGAATATGCATACAAAAGGAAAAGTTTTCAAATATCCCGATAACGTTGACACAGACGTAATAATCCCTGCGCGTTATCTTAATACCTCAGACGCAAACGAGCTTACAAAGCACTGTATGGAGGATATCGACCCCGACTTTATTAATAATGTAAAAAAAGGCGATGTTATGGTTGCCGGCTGGAACTTCGGCTGTGGTTCGTCGAGAGAACACGCCCCGTTAGTCATTAAAACGGCGGGAACGGGATGCGTTATTGCAAAGAGCTTTGCCCGTATATTTTATCGTAATTCCATTAATATAGGTCTGCCGATTTTAGAATGCCCCGAAGCGGTCGACGCGATTGACGCGGGCGACGAGGTTGAAGTAAATTTCGACACGGGCGTTATAACAAACATAACAACGTCAAAAACATTTCAGGCGCAGCCGTTCCCCGAATTTATTCAGAATATTATTTCAAAGGGCGGGCTTCTGGCTTCGTTAAAGGAGAATAAATAATATGGAAAAAAATATTGTCGTTCTCACCGGAGACGGAATAGGTCCGGAAATAGTCGCGCAGGCTGTCAGAGTTCTTGATAAAATTGCGGAAAAATACTCTCATAAATTCAATTACGAATATGTCGATATTGGCGGATGCTCTATTGACAAATACGGAGTACCGATTACCGACGAAAATATGGATAAATGCAAAAAATCCGACTCGGTTCTTCTCGGCGCTGTCGGAGGTCCGAAATGGGATTCATGTCCGGCTTCGATTCGTCCCGAAAAGGCTTTGCTTGCGGTCAGAAAAGAATTGGGACTTTTTGCGAATTTAAGACCGACAAAGCTTTTTAAACAGCTTGCAGGTTCATCACCTCTTAAAAAGGAAATTGTCGGCAACGGTATCGATCTGCTCATAGTAAGAGAGCTTACCGGCGGAGTTTACTTCGGCGAACATAAGACGGAAGAGACAAACGGCGAAAAACAGGCGGTCGACATTATGCCCTACTCGGAGCATGAGATTGAGCGTATCGGAAGAGTTGCATTTGAAACGGCAATGAAGAGAAATAAACGCCTTGCCTCCGTTGACAAGGCAAACGTTCTTGATACGTCAAGACTTTGGAGAGCGACAATGCACAGATTAAGCGAGGAATATCCCGAAGTCGAATTCTCCGATATTCTCGTTGACAATACTGCTATGCAGCTTATTAAGAATCCGTCGCAGTTTGACGTTCTCGTAACGGAAAATATGTTCGGCGACATTCTCTCCGACGAGGCTTCGATGCTTACCGGCTCTATCGGAATGATGCCGTCTGCGTCGCTTTCCTCGTCGACTCTCGGCATGTACGAGCCGATTCACGGTTCAGCCCCCGACATCGCGGGTCTTGATATTGCAAATCCCATAGGTACGGTTCTCTCCGCGGCTATGATGCTGAGATATTCTTTTTCAATGGCAAAAGAAGCCGACGATATCGAAAATGCGGTTGATAAGGTACTCGACATGAAGTACCGCACGGGCGATATTATGCAGGACGGATGTGAAAAAGTTTCCTGCTCGAAGATGGGCGAGCTTATAGCGCAGAATATTTGATTATATTTTTGACGTCTCCTTTTATTCGGTATAGATGCAAAGCAAAGCGGCAGCGGTTTAGAATCGCTGCCGCTTTGCTCGGTCTGTCTATAAAGCGACCGAACCGCACCGTTAAAAGAATTGTTAAAGATATAGCAAAACTTGCCGACGTACTCGGTTATTCGAGCAAAGATACAACGAGAATCTATATAATTTCAACCGGCTATGTAATATGTGAGGATATAATCGATTCTCAGGCGTTTAATAATGAATATTACACCAACGGTACAACGGACAGTTACGGTGGGATCGCAAACTATAATGATACAACATATTCGCATTTAGCAAACGATTGGTCAAGTTCCGCTATACGAACATGGTTAAACGAAACATTCTTTGTTACGGCTTTTTCGTTGAGTGAAAGAAGTCAGATTCCAAGTACCGTGCTACCACTCCGGCATATTCAACATCATATTCAGAATACGACGTAGGTGAAACAGAGGATTATATTTTCCTTCCGTCATATCAGGATATGCTTAATACCTCATACGGTTTTACATCGTACGATTCTTATGCAGACATGAACCGCAGAGCACATGCTTCGGATTATGCTAAATCACAGGGAGTATGGGTTAGCTCAAGGATTACGGATAATAATGGTAACTATATCTCATATTACCGTCTGCGTTCTGCCGGTTGCAATTTTAGCGATACTACTGGAGTCAGCGACTACGGCATCGTCTACTGTTTTTGTAATAACTACGGTAATGATTACGGTATTCGCCCCGCTTTGTGTTTTAATCCCGCATCCACAGTACCGACTCATGAGCATACAGACGGTCATGTTGATTCGGATAATGACGGTATCTGCGACAGCTGCGGCGATACAATGCCCGAGGTTAAAAATTGCAAGTGCGTCTGTCACAAGAGCGGATTTGCAGGATTTCAGGATTTATTTATAAAATAATAAGATTCTTATGGAAAATATTCAGAATGAATCAAACCTGCGACTGCGGATTGGCGCATTACTGATTCGGATTTTAATGACTTCCGTGAAGTATACGCAGTATGATTATTTTCTCTTAAAGAAAACCAATAAATAAAAAAATACAACCGCAAAGTGCGTTAAAGCATTTTGCGGTTGATTGTTTGTTTACGGTTTTTTTGCTTACAGAAAGAGCGTGCAGCCCGATTTTTTAAACTGTTCTATTTTGTTTAATAAAATTTCCCTTGGACAGTCGAATTTTACGCTTAAACAGTCAATACAGTAAAATTGTGTTGTTCCCCGGTTTATGAGCTTTTTTGACAGTCCGATATCGTTTTGCGTAAGAGAGCCGCCGCATTCCGCACACAGGCTCATTTTCTGTCAATGACCTTCGCACGATAAACGGCGCATGCGTGAGCCGGCAGATTCACGCCGAACGTATCGTTTTTCGGATATGAAACCTCACCGTTCCAAACATTTGTCAATTCAAGCGTTTTGCCGGTATTGAATCCGAGCCCGACAGCGTCGAGAGTAAAGGATTCCCATCTTTCACCGTCAGTAAAATTAAAAAATCCTATTGCTATATCGCCGTTTGAAAGATTTCTTGCAAGAATAGGAAAATCCGTCGGATACCAGTCGTAGAGCGTTTCGTCGCCGTTTCTGACAGGCTTGAAAAGCCGGTTGCCGTTTACAAAATAAGGCTGTCTGTACGCTTCGTCCGTATCGATTTCGATAAGAGCCTTGTTTTTGAGAATTGCAAGCGCGTCCTTGTCGGCTTCTCTTAAATCGCAGCCGATAATCAGGGGCGAACCCATCATTGCCCAGAATGCGAAATGTGTTTTGTACTCTTCGACCGTACAGCCGGTAAGACCTACGTGACCCTTGCCCTTCATTCCGACAACGAGCATATCCATGTCGTTAAAGCATCCGCAGCCGTTGTATTCGGCGGTTTTCAGCTGACTTAACGCAAGCTCCTTAATTGACTGCCATGAGTCGAAAATATCGCCCGTTGAACGCCATGTGTGCGCTCCTGTCTCTTTTATCCATGTTTTTGTATTTTCACTGCCCCATGAGCAGGCGGCGAATACAATATCTCTCCCGCAATTGGCGAGGGCAAGTCCCATTCTTTTGTAAAGAACGTGTCCGTATGTAGTGAACGGATGATAACAGTAGTCGTATTTAAGATAGTCAACGCCCCATTCGGCAAAGCACGCGGCGTCAATAAATTCATGGTCAAGACTTCCGGGATAACCCGCGCATGTCATTGTTCCGGCGCATGAGTACATACCGAATTTCAGTCCCTTTGAATGAACGTAATCCGAAACGTATTTCATTCCGTGCGGAAATTTTTCGGGGTCGGGTACTATTTCGTCGTTTTCGTTTCTTTCTCTTAGACTCCAGCAGTCGTCTATGATAACGTAGTTGTAGCCGCAGTCCTTAAGTCCGCTCTCAACTATGAAATCAGCAGTTTCCATTACGACTTTTTCGTTGATATTTTCCGCAAATGTGTTCCATGAGTTCCAGCCCATGGGCGGTCTGTTTAATATCATAATGTAAAATTTCTCCTCTCGAATGGTGTGAAAAAATTATATCAGTTATTAACAGACGTGTCAATGAAAATGACGGTTTTTTTATTTATTTTTCTCTGAGTTGTTTTCAGCCCGGTTGAGCTTTTTTATAATTTCGTTTTCTTTGGCGAGAATTGCAGTCATTTTATTATGAATATCCTCAATCATTATTTCCGTTTTTAAATTGACTTTATAGTCGTTCTCGGCACGGCGTCGATCCTTTTCCTCCTGGCGATTCTGACTCATCATGATAAGCGGAGCCTGTATCGCCGCGACGCACGACAGCACAAGGTTTAACAGTATAAACGGGTACGGGTCGAATGCCTTGGAGGCAAGGACGGCGTTAATAATCATCCATAGCAAAAGAGAGTCGAACTCCATAAGCCCAAAACGCACCGGCTCACGCCTCTGAGAACGGTTTTTTCCT
>CAVGCY010000053.1:0-5048 GCA_963627915.1 Bacteroidaceae bacterium
GCAGTACTAATAGGTCGAGGGCTTGTCCTTTCTTTCATTTGGTTTCTTAACCATTATTCAGTTTTGAAGGTGTTATTCATCTTTAGCTGTGCACCATTAGCTCAGTTGGTAGAGCACCTGACTCTTAATCAGGGTGTCCACGGTTCGAGCCCGTGATGGTGTACCATCCGTGGCCCGTTGGTCAAGTGGCCTAAGACTCCGGCCTCTCACGCCGGCAACAGCAGTTCGAATCTGCTACGGGTCACCATTTGTTAATCATTTGCTGACCTTCACGGAGGAAGGCAATTGAAAATAGGCGGTGTTTATGACGCTGAGGTTCCACCTGTTCCCATCCCGAACACAGTAGTTAAGCTCAGTAGTGCCGAAGATACTTGGCGGGCAGCTGCCCGGGAAAATAGGACGATGCCGTCACCGACCGGATTTTTAATAAAATCCGGTTGTCATATTCCTCAATAGCTCAGTCGGTAGAGCATGCGGCTGTTAACCGCAGGGTCGTTGGTTCGAGTCCAACTTGGGGAGCCATCTGAACAGACTTCGAAATCTGAACCAAAGTGTTCGATTAGAAGTCTGTTTTCTTTTAAAGTCCCGTAGAATCGGGGTTTTTTTTGATGTGTTTATCGTAAAAGTTTTTTGTGTCTCGTAAAATTTTGAAATATTTTTATTTCTATTTGAGGATTTGTATATAAAACTGTTCGATTATGTACGATTATTTTTATTCCAATACTTACTTTCCCATTTGTCAGGTGTCCAATATTTAATAATTGAATGATTGTGTTATATTTAATTCTTTCAAGTATTTCACAAATGATTTTGATGTGTAGTTTGAGCCATTGTCACTGTGGAAAATTAAATTTGAGTCAGGTTTTCGCTCTTTATTCGCTTTTAGTGCTCTTTTTTGTTGTAGGAGTAATGAAAACCTGCGACAATTTTGCAGAGATGAAACGACCTGAAATTGCTTTGAAAATGTTTATCAGGTTTATTCTTGCAAAAGCATCCGTTGACTATGGACTTGAATTGATGATGGCACTGTTTGAAATTGTACAAGGTATTGTTGCAAAAATTATGGCAACATCAGGACTTGCATCTATTGACCAAACAGTATTACCGGATTCAATTATTACAGCAATCGAAGATAGCGGATTTTGGGAAAGTGTACCACTATGGGCGGTAACTCTTATCGGTAGCTTATTCATAACTGTACTTTCATTCATTATGATAATGACAGTTTACGGACGATTCTTTAAGCTTTATTTGTACACAGCTATTGCTCCTGTCCCACTTTCTTCATTTTCAGGAGAACCTTCATCTTCTGTTGGTAAGAGTTTTATCAAGTCGTATACAGCAGTATGCTTGGAGGGTGCAATTATTGTGCTCGGTTGTATAATCTTCTCTGTGTTTGCCGCTTCACCACCTGTTGTTGATGAGACGGCGGCAGCAGTAAACCAAGTATGGACTTATGTCGGAGAGCTCATATTCAATATGCTTGTACTTGTCGGAACAGTAAAAATGAGTGACAGAGTAGTTAAAGAAATGATGGGACTGTAATTTAGGAAATAATAAAAGAATAATCGGTTAAACTATTATGGACATATTGACACTTCAATATGGACATTGTATAATGTCTGCAATAGGACATTTGGAGGTGTACACATGAATATAGGAAAAGAAACTGAATTTATAGAGTTTAAAAAATCGACCTCTGAAACAAAAGAGGGTATTGTTTCTATTGCAAGTATCCTGAATAAGCATAAGAAAGGTACGCTGTACTTCGGTGTGAAAGATAACGGCGATGTAATAGGTCAAGATATCGGAAAAGACACAGAAAGAAAGCTGTCCCGTGATATCAGTGATAATATTAAGCCTGCAGTTTGGTACGAAATAACAACCAGACATTCCGATGACGGCAAAGCCTTTGTTGAAGTCACATTTAACGGCTCAAATTCACCTTATTCCGCATATGGAAAATATTATGAACGCTTTGCAGACGAGGATAAGCAAATTTCAGATGAAGAGCTTGAACGTCTGTTTAAAGAAAGACAAAAAGATTATTCAGAATGGGAGAATACAATTTCTAAAGAAACAGTTTCAGATGTTGATGAGGAGCTATTAAAGAAAGTAATTGCAGACGGAAATGAAAACGGAAGAATTAAATATGAATATACGAATGCGGTTTCAATTCTGACAAAGCTCGGATTATGCAATACAGAAGAAGGCTATTTGACAAACGCAGGAAAAGCCTTGTTTTCCAAAAATCACCCCATACTTTTAAAAACGGCAATTTATGCCACATCAAAAAAAGATACTTTTATAAAGCTGAACCATTTTGAGGGGAATATTTTTGAGTGTATTGAAGAAGGCATATCGTTTGTTTTATCTGCAATTGATTGGCATATAACGATTGACGGTAATGCAAAGAGAAAAGAAGAGCCTGAAATTCCGCAAAAGGCGATCAGAGAGATGATCGTTAACGCATTTGCACACGGGTGTTATTTTTCTAACACAAGCTTTGCGATAGAAGTGTTTAGCGATAAAGTTATGATTTATAGCCCAGGATTGTTTCCGATTGGTTTTAAGCCCGAAGATTTCGCTGAAAATTCAGCTGAACCGATTATGCTTAATCCCAAAATAGTAAATGTTTTGTTTAAGTGCTCGGTGATAGAATCTTTCGGCACCGGTTTTGAGCGAACTTTTACAGCTTGCAAAAATGCCGGCGTAAAATATGAATACGAAAACACAAGGACAGGATTTCGTTTCGTATTTTATCGTATTCATGGACATAAAAATGTCCATAAGATGTCCATAAGCGAAAAACTTGTATACGAATTACTCAGAGAATGTGACAGCCTTACAAATGCAGAACTTGCAACGAAAATCGGCAAAACTGAAAAAACCGTTTACCGTGCAATAAAATCGCTTAAAGAAAACGGATATATTGTGCGTATGGGCTCTAATGCTTCGGGGTATTGGAAAGTAATAAAATAACTATATAACAAATTTATACACGAGCCATTGCGATTACTTGCGGTGGCTTTTTTCTTTTAGATTGGAGGAATGTCATTGGAAGTAAAGATTAACAGAGAAATACGAGATTACAGCGAAGCGGTATATTTCGGACTTAATCTGCGTCAGTTCGTATTCTCTATATTAGCCTGCGGTGTTGCAGTTGGATTGTACTTTCTTTTAAAACCGTTTGTCGGTATTGAAACACTCAGTTGGGTGTGCATTGTAGGCGCGGCTCCTTTTGCAGCTCTCGGCTTTTTTTAAGTATCACGGAATGACGGCAGAAAAGGTTTTATTCACTTGAAACAAATGAATAAATACAGGAGGTGCAAATGAGTAAAGGCATTAAAACTCGTGAAGTAGTTAAGGATATTAAGGTTCACGATTCTGCTGTAAATGTCGGTGACAGGATAAAAAATATCGGTGTTAAAACCAAGGATATCGTTAATGAAAATATAGAGCAAACTGATAATGGTTCTCCTGAACAGTATGCAGCCGATAAGGTATCAGAAGCCATGAAATCAGGAACGGAAAGTGCTGCTGTCGACACAGAAAAAGCAGTTCGTAAAAGGGCAACGAAAAAATTCAAAGTTATATCAAGTATGCAGAGAACTAAATAACGCTGCAAAAAGCACCGTAGAAATACGGTGTTTTTTGTTAACTAAAACCTACAATTTCATACATAACCACAGGTTAGTACAAATACCTTGCGTGAATTTTTGAAAGGCTTAGAACGGGGATTTTCCTCGATTTTCGCCCCGAAAAATGACACAAAAAGGCTTCAAGTATCTTTCCTGTGGTGTTTTATTTTCAGACGGAAAGGTGGACTGATATGCCGAGAATGAGCAAAAAGCGGAAACAAGAGTGGGCGTTGTTTCTGAATGACCGTAATCGCATTACCTACAACGAGCTTTGCAGAAAATGCAGGAATGACTGCAAGCAGAGTTTCCGTTGTATCGTGGTGCTTTGCCCGAAATATTTATCGAAAAGGAGAACAAAGAAAGATGAGAATGATTGAGAATAAAAAAACAGATTTGGGATTTGCTTTTTCAGCGGCTCCCATTTTCTATTTTAAACGGTGGTGTTAAACTGGAAACATACATAATCAAATGAAAAATCGGAGGTTATTTAAGATGGAAAAGAGATTTTTGACAAATGAAATAATTGACAGATTCAATACGCGCTTATTGGAGGAGGAGTGCAGCAAGCTAACGATAGAAAAGTATAACAGGGACATTTCTGCACTGTGTCGTTTCCTTGGAGATAAGGAAGTCACAAAGGAGCTGATGATTAAATATAAACAGCACCTGATCAACAGTGGCTACGCGGAGCGCAGTGTGAATTCCATGCTGGCGGCAATAAACAGCCTGTTTCAGTTTTTAGAGTGGTACGATTGCAGGGTGAAATCAATCAAGCTGTCGCCGGAAATCTATCGCTCCGATGAAAAGGAACTGACGCAGAAAGAGTATGAGCGGCTTGTAAATACGGCGATCAGACAGGGAAAAGAAAAAAACGCGGTTATCTTGCAGACGATCTGCGGGACAGGTATCCGGATCAGTGAATTGCAGTTTATCACCGTAGAAGCGGTGAAGCGCGGCGAAGCAAGAATAAACTGCAAAGGAAAATCGAGAAAGGTTTTTATTGTGGACGACTTAAAAAACCTTCTGCTTGACTATATCAAAAAGAACAAAATCAAATCCGGTACAATCTTTCTGTCAAAGAAGGGAAATCCCATGAATCGTACCACGGTGTGGAGAGAAATGAAAAGCCTTTGCAAAGCTGCAAAGGTCAATCCGTCTAAAGTATTTCCGCATAACTTGCGCCATCTGTTCGCAAGGGTGTTTTATAAATTGGAAAAGGACATCGCCAAACTGGCAGACATCCTCGGACATAGCAGTATCAATACAACGCGTATCTATATCATTTCAACCGGGCGTGAGCATAAGAGAAAAATGGAACGCATGGGATTGGTGCGTCCCATGCGTATGTAACTTAATTTCTATTATGTTGCATTATCCTTGGTTCAAAACCAACTCACTCTTTTTAAC
>CAVGCY010000054.1:0-2555 GCA_963627915.1 Bacteroidaceae bacterium
TTCTGATTTTCGGACGGATTTTATTTTTAACCGCCGTAATATTACAACATAATACGGATTATGTTGTAAAAATAAAATCGCGGGGGTTATAAAATGCGTACATTCGGACGGCGGACAATTTCTGTAATAATTTCTGTAATAATGGCTTTATCATGTTTTTCGGGATTGTCATTCCCGATATATGCTGCAGATGATACGACGGAGGATGAAGAACATAACGAGATAGATTATTCCTTTCTGACGCCTGAGGAGTACATGGCTCGTCTGCTGTTAAATTATGACTATGACGGCGGTTCGAGTTTGAAGAATAAGACGACTACCGTTCAAAAATCATCGCTCGATTTTTATACCGGAAAGCCTGAAGTTGTCAGTTTTGTCCGTTCTCTTCTTAAGGAACTGAGAAAGAACAACGCATTTATACAATCGGTTGGCGCGTGGGAGGTCTTAACTTTTGACCCGTCCGAAGCATATGAAAATATTCAAGAAGAAGAGGATTATTATACCGCAATATTAATGAGTATTTTCAATTCGGTAATGAAAGACAGTCAATTCCTCGGTGCATGGAACTGCGATACAAACAAGCTGATACTGAATCTGTCAAAGAGCATGTCGGGCTTTGCCGAATCTTATGTCGGAATTACAGCTGACGCGCTTGAAAAAAAGAGCGTTTCTTCCTTAACTCAGGATGAGTTTGACTCTCTTATGAACCAGATAGGTAAAACCGGGGAGGCAAAGGAGTTTTACAGTAATTTGGGAGATAATCTGTCGCTGATTAAGAATGTCACCAGTTCCTGCAATACTGTAAACGACATATATAAAACCGTAGGAAAATATGCTCAGCTTGCTAATATAAATAAGTATTTTGGAACTGTTTTAAATGAACTTTACTATAATTGTCCCGAGGATAATGCGCCGATGCGTTCAGCCGTGGATAAGGTTCGCAAGGTTGTTTCGGAAGAACTCAGCAGTGCCTCAATTGCACTTATGGAGACGGGCGAAAAGATTTTAAATTATACTTTTTCGACAGTGGTCGGTAAGGTTTGGGGTGTTGTTTTAAAATCAAATCCCGTAACCAAGGGGATGAAATTCGGACAGGCTATCGGCAAATCGATTTCCAATTTCTGTTTTTCAACCGATAAAATTATAGAACAGTATTACGTTCTTTCGGCTATGGAAAAGTTTGAGGATGTCATGCTGGCAACTGTTGCGGACTGCGGAAATAATTTTAAAAAGAGTTCGGATTCCGAATCCGCAAACGTATTTTTAAAGTCTGTTGAGTTAATGTTTTCGACTTATGATTTGGGATATGATTACGCGCTTTCGTTTGTTGAAACAGGCAAGACGACCGGTTTATATAACAGTATCAGGCTTTGTTTCGGAAACGATTCAACTGTGGAAAAATATAAAGAAGCTACAAAGCAAATGAAAAACAATGTAGCAACTGCAAAACTGTTGCTTACCGTTTTATCGAGCTATGCAGGTTTTGTCGAGTATGACGCTCCCGGAATGTACAGCGAATATTTTGAAACAAAAACGTCATCTGCACCTTATAATAAAAATTATGAACCGACGTATATGGAGATGTGTCCGACAGCTCAGGGCGGCGCTGTGTTTACATATAAGCTTAATTCGGACAAGACAATGACGTTGGTTAACTGTAACCCTTCCGCAGTCGGGGCGATTGAGATACCGAAGGACGTAAACGGAATTGCGGTACGTGAAATTGCGTCATCGGCATTTAAAGGCTGCGATGATATTACATCAATAAAGTGTAATTCGACGTTGCAGACAATCGGAAATTATGCATTTTCGGGATGTACGAGCTTGCCGAGCGTTGAACTTCCCGACAGCTTGCAGACAATCGGAAGTTATGCATTTTCGGGATGTACGAAATTATCTGATGTGGAGTTAAATGAAGGATTGCAAAAAATTGGTTGCAAAGCGTTTTCCGGCACGGCAATAACAAGCATTACAATACCTAAAACTGTAACTTATATGGAATGTTACTCCTCTGATTCTGTATTTTCCGGAGCAGAGCAGTTAAAAACTGTTGTATTTGAATACGGAATGTTAGAAATACCGAGTTATGCGTTAAAAAACTGTAAGTCGGTAACAAATGTTGTAATTCCGAATGGAATAAAAGAAATCGGATATTATGCATTTTCGGGATGTACAAGTTTGCCGAGTGTTGAACTTCCCGACAGTTTGCAGACAATCGGAAATTATGCATTTTCGGGATGTACGAGCTTGCCGAGCGTTGAACTTCCCGACAGCTTGCAGACAATCGGAAGTTATGCATTTTCGGGATGTACGAAATTATCTGATGTGGAGTTAAATGAAGGATTGCAAAAAATTGGTTGCAAAGCGTTTTCCGGCACGGCAATAACAAGCATTACAATACCTAAAACTGTAACTTATATGGAATGTTACTCCTCTGATTCTGTATTTTCCGGAGCAGAGCAGTTAAAAACTGTTGTATTTGAATACGGAATGTTAGAAATACCGAGTTATGCGTTAAAAAACTGTAAGTCGGTAACAAATGTTGTAATTCCGAA
>CAVGCY010000055.1:0-74937 GCA_963627915.1 Bacteroidaceae bacterium
TCCCGCAGACCATAAGAGGACTGCGCGTCAGAAAAGTCCTCTCATATATATAGTCGGGAAAATTGCTGTTTCTTACGGAAAAAAGTCTATTGTTTACAGAATGTTCATATTTGCTCGTCAAAAATACAATTCATTCGGCGTAAAAAGGCAGAAGTGCAATTTCTGATTTCAATTTTATGCTCTGTTTTTGCTTCATTGGCATAAAACATTGTATAAACACGGTAAGCGACAACAGTATATTTTTCCGTCAGGGAAATATCAACATATAAAACAGGATTATCTATAAGCGTATGAGCCGCAAAACGGCTTACACGCAGTAATTGCATACTATCGGAAATAACGTGACATGTCAAGAAATGTGCAGTCGAATTTTACCCTAAATACTGAAATTGTATGCTCACCGGCTCGGATTTTTTTGTGCTGATGCATATTCACGGTATATTACCGACGTCAAACCAAACGGATTTACCGCAAATAATATAAAGATTTGTTAATTAAAGTGCGCAGGTTAAAAAAACAACTTGCGCACTTTATTTTCAATCTCTAAAATTTATTCTTTTTTCTCATTCTGGGCTTTGAGCAAATCTCTTATTTCCTCAAGAAGTTCAGTTTCAGCTGATTTTTTTTCCTCCTCTTCTTCTTCCTTTGCCTCCTCTTCTTTTTTAACAAGAGTTTCAAATCTGTTCTTAACGCTCATCACGATTTTAAGCACAAGGAAAATCGACAGCGCAATTATGAAAAAATCAATGACGCTTTGAATAAAATTTCCGTAGTTAAGGGCTATCTCCTGCTGAATAACAAATCCCCCATCATCGAACGTTTCCGGCTTAAAGACATATTTAAGCCCCGTGAGCGAAACCTCGCCGGTAAGCAAACTGATAAGAGGGGTTATAATATCGGTAACAAGAGAGGAAACTATCTTTCCAAAAGCAGAACCGATTACAACGCCGAGCGCCATATCGACAATATTACCCTTCATGGCAAATTCCTTAAATTCGTTAAAAAACTTTTTCATACCAATACCTCCGTCACTTTTTTTACAGTATATAACAAGATTCTCCTTTATTCAACGCTTTTCAGAAATTTTGACGATAAAAATCATTTACAAATACTCTGTGAAGCTTGATTTAAATATTAATATACATTATAATTCAATAGAAAAATACTGTTTAGGAGTTTTTTTATGGATAAATATGCAAGATTCAGATACCAGCCGTGCATTCCGCTCGGAAAAGACGGAAGAAAGGCGACAGGCTCAAAGGAACACACAAAACTTTCAAGAACGGCTGCCGGCGAAGGTATGGTTCTTTTAAAAAATGAAAACAACGCTCTGCCGTTAAAGAGAGGAACGCACATCGCCCTCTTCGGCAAAGCGACAATCGAATACATAAAAGGAGGCGGAGGAAGCGGAGATGTTTTTACATCTCACATAACAAATATTTACGACGGCTTTGCGGAAAAAGAAAAAGAGGGCAAGGTTAAAATTTACATGCCTACAGTCAATTATTACAGGGAGTACGTAAAAGAAGAAAGCAGGAAAATACCGACGCGCGCGCAAATAGAGAAAACATGGGACAAGGTAAACGCCATGGATTTCTGCAAGGAAAAAGACGACATAATTTACGATACCTTCGCAAGTATGCATGTAAGCGAAGCGGACGTGCCCGACAAGCTCATTTCAGACGCTTCAAAAAATGCCGATACTGCGGTAATCACATTGAGCCGTTTTTCCGCAGAAGGCGTAGACCGCAGAGCCGTACCGAACGACTACTATCTGTCCGATGTTGAAAAAAGCCTTATAGACAGGGTTTCATCCGCATTCGTAAAAACCGTTATCGTAATTAATTCGGGCGGAATTACGGACTGCGAATACTTTGCCGTCAATAAAAATATTTCCGCCGTCATATACGGATTTCAGGGCGGACTTGAGGGCGGAGCCGCGACAGCGGATATTATATGCGGAGATGTCAACCCTTCGGGCAAGCTTGGCGACACCATCCCCAAATCATATGATTTTTATCAAAATGCCGCCGAATTTCCCGATGGCTTCGAGCATCTTGATTATTTCGACGATATCTATGTAGGCTACCGTTATTTTGAAACAATCCCCGGCGCGTACGACAAGGTACGTTATGAATTCGGATTCGGACTGTCATATACATCGTTTGAGTTTTCGGGCGCGTTCTGCGGCGAATCCGACGGCAAAATTATCGCTGTCGTAAACGTTAAGAATACGGGCAAAGTTTCCGGTAAAGAAGTCGTACAGCTTTATTACTCCGCACCTCAGGGAATATTGTTAAAGCCTGCAAAAGAACTTTGCGCGTTTAAGAAAACAAAGCTCCTCTCCCCCGGAGAAAGCGAAACTGTTACGCTGTGCTTCGATATAAACGACATGGCAAGCTACGACGACCTCGGAAAAATCAAAAAATCCGCATACATCCTCGAAAAGGGAGAATATAAATTCTATATCGGAAACAGCGTAAGAAACGTAAAGGAATTAAATTATAAGTATATTGCCTGCTCCGATATTATTGTCAAACAGCTGACTGAGCTTTTACGTCCGTTTAAGCTCGAAAAACGCCTGTTATCGGACGGCACGTTTGAACTCCTTGCTCAGGGGACGGAAAAATATCATACGGGCAAAAACATTCTTTCACCCGCGAAAGCTCCGAATACCGCAGTTATGTTTGACTTCGTCGGCGACAGCATTACTCTTGACGAATTTGTAAAGCAACTTACCGACAGCGAGCTTATCGAGTTTACCGGCGGTCATCAGAACCAATCCGGAGTATGCAACACGGGCGCATTCGGCGGACTTAAAAGGCTCAACGTTCCTGCAGTTCCGACAGCCGACGGTCCGGCGGGCATAAGGCTTGACGAAAAAACCGGCGTTCCGACTACAGCATGGCCGTGCGCCGCGCTTCTTGCATGCACATGGAACACCGATCTCATATACGAAGTCGGCAAAGCGGGCGGCGCAGAGCTTAAAGAAAACAACCTCGGCGTATGGCTTGCCCCCGCTATGAACATACACAGAAACCCTCTGTGCGGACGCAATTTCGAATACTTCTCAGAGGACCCCGTTCTCTCCGGCAAATGCTGCGCGGCGGAAGTACGAGGTATACAGTCGAATAATGTTTCGGCGGCGGTTAAGCACTTCGCATGCAACAACAGAGAATCAAACCGTTACGAAAGCGATTCGAGAGTTTCCGAAAGAGCGTTACGGGAGATTTATTTAAAAGGCTTTGAAATAGTCGTAAAGGAAGCCGACCCATGGTGCATTATGTCCTCATACAACAGAATCAACGGTCAGCATACATCCCAAAGTTATGAACTCCTCACCGAAATACTCAGAAACGAATGGGGCTTCAACGGAATGGTAACGACCGACTGGGGAGCGGCAAGCCTTCATTCGGACGATATATCCGCAGGCGGAGATATTAAAATGGGCGAAGGCTGCCCGGAAGAATTGAAAAAAGCACTTGATTCGGGCAAAATTACGCGAGCAGACCTTGAAGCCTGCGTAAAACGCATACTCTCACTCATTCTCAAGACAGCGGAATACTGAATTTAACACATAATATAATCCCGAAACCGTATTAATAATTGCACGGTTTCGGGATTTATTTAATATAAGTACGAAAAATAAACGGTTCTTGTAAATTCAGCATTCGGATGCCCTAACATTACGGACAATTCGGATATATCGACGCCGTTGCGAATACAATTAAACGCAAATGTATTTCTCAAAACAGCAAGTCCGAATTTTGAATACTTAGAATAAAGCATCGTGTTTTTAAGCACCGCGTCATAAGTTACGCTTATACTTCTTTTAAATCTCGACGCTCCGTCCGAATTTTTCATTTCTTCGTATCTCGGCAGCGAAGCAAACACATCGCCGATAAGATTTTTCGCGGTTTTTGTAAGCATAATTCTGCGCTCGAAGGGCAAATCGATACCGCCGGATAAATCTGAAAAGTCACCGCAAAACGAAATTTCCGCCGAATTAACCTTCAGAAAACCGCCGTCCGACGAACCGTATTTCACAGAAGCAAGCTCGCCCGCCGTCAGTCCCGTATACATCATAAACATAACCGATGAACCGAGATTATAGTAAGGCTTTGACGCGCCGTAAATTCTCAGCGCTTCCTTCATTATGCGGTTTCTCTCGTTAGTTTTCAGACACACGGGAGCAATTATATTTTTGTCACGGATATAAACACCGAAATTTCTCGACGGAATGTCAGCAAAGCCTGTAACGGATTTATAACGTTTTAAGCACGAATACAGAAACATAATAAACTGCGTCATCCCCGACATGCTTAAGCCCGACAACAGTAAACTGTTTGCGCAAAACAGCATATCATCCTCACAGGTCAGCACTGCGGGGATATCGGGAATCATAATGCTGAGAGAACCGAATTTACCGCGTATAAATTCGCTTTCGGTCAAATCCGCGCACAGTCCGGCAAGATTGCTCAAACTAAGAAACGGATCTTTCATAATTTTATCGTCAATCCTCGCCTCACGCCTTCGCCGTGACAAGACGGCAACAACATCCGACTTTCTGCCGGCAGTATATATCTCCGTACTCGGCTGACCGCGAACGGGAACATGGCGCAGTTCGCCCGTCCAGAAGTCATTTCCTTCCTCCCTGAATATTCGACTCTGTATCATCGGTCTGTCTGACAATTTAAATTACCCCTTTGAGGCTTCTTCGTCATCGGATATCGTAAACAATTCGTTCGGAGTGCATGAAAATATAACGCACAGAGCCTCAATATTATCATACTGTATCGATTTTGTCTGATTGTTAATCATACGGCTGAAATTCTGATAACTCATCCCCATCTGCTTATAAAGCCAATACTTTGTTTTACCCTTTTGTTCCAACAAATTCAGAACATTTAACTTTATCATAAGATATGTCTCCATAATATACTATTTAATGAGATAATATCTTATTTTTTCACGTTTTATATAGACTAATTCATTAAAGAATGAAAACATATATAATATATAAATAAGTCACTTAAGCATTGCATTTTTATCCGCCCGAAATTAAATCGGGCAACATTAACGCCCCCCGAAGGAATATGAAACCTTCGGGGGGCGGACTTCATAAATTCATTATATCGAATATCGTTAAATACTTTTTAAAAAAGCTCCGGGTTCAGTCTGGCTGAAAATCTCAGCGCGCTCCTTGCTTCTGCTGCCGATATCTTACCGTCTGAGTTTAAATCTCCGGCAGACAATTCCACAGCGTTCGTTCTATCAAGCTTTGAAGCAATTCTAAGCATTGCACGCGCATCCGCGGCAGTTATCTTACCGTCGGAATTTACGTCGCCCATAACGATTATTACGTATTTTACATCGAAAAACGTAAGAACATTGCCGTTTTTTATCAGTGAATCCTGTGGTGAATCCAAAACAGAAGAAACAAACTGAGAATCAAATTCCCGCTGCGTAACTCCGCTCGGCTTCGGAGATTTAACTCTTATAATTTTATTCTCGTAATCTACCGTAACATAACTACCGCCGACAGCTTCAAGTCCCGTATTTTCATTGTCCGAGGGCTTGTCATTATCCGCCAAGGGTTCGGTATTGTCAGGCTCGGAATTTGTTGCAGGTTCAGAGTCTGTTGCAGGTTCGGGGTCTGTTACGGGTTCAGCGGTTGTAACAGGCTCAGGCGCTGTCACAGGCTCGGGATCTGTCACAGGCTCGGGATCTGTCACAGGCTCGGGATCTGTTACAGGCTCGGGATCTGCTACAGGTTCGGGATTTGTTACAGGCTCGGAATTTGTTGACGGCTCTTCAGCCGAGCAGACCGTACAAATACCGTTTTCAAACGAATGTCCGAGCGTGGGAATAGACTTCGCCTGTGAAATAATCTCTCCGCATAATGAACATACTACAGTGCCGGTACTTCCGTCCTGCGTGCATGTCGGTGCAATTTCATCACGAGTTTCAGTCTTTTCATGACGGCACTGCGTCGGTGTTTCGGAATCGGAATCCGTATAATCAGCCCAAAGGAAAACATTTTCATTTCCGTTTTCGGGCCATGTCGGAGTAACGGACGAGTCGGAAACAAAACTGTATTTAACCGAATCGGAATTAATATTAAAAACAGCCTCTGCAAAAATATATTGATTTTCTGCCGCTGAGAGCGGTTCAAATCTCAACTCAAGATAATCTCCGCTTGTACTCATACTTATGCCTCCGACGCATCCGTCCTCAGGCATATAAATATCGGCAAGATACAGTCCGTCGGGAATTGAAAATCCGGTAACGACAGACGAAGCAAAATCCGCATTTTTTGCGCCTATTGTGAGCGTATACGTATTATTCTCCTTGTCAATCGACGACTTGAACCATGCGCACGGGCTCTGCAAACCGCATCTTTTACATACTCCGTCCGAAAAATCATGACCGAGGGATTCCTCATATACGCCGGCATCCAATACGGCATGACATTCCGAACAGTATTTAATCCCTTTAATTCCCGATTTCGTACATGTCGGTTCTATATTCTTCGTTACAAACGATGAATGAGAATATACTCCAGTTTCCAATGATTTAACAGCGCAGGCAGGGTTTATATAATAATTTGTCAAACTGCTTGTGTCGCCTGCGTACCATACGACGTTCATCTGTGAATCAACCGTCGGCTGACAGTCGGAGAGAATGAGATATTTACTGCGTTCTATATCTCCTATACGCTTTCCGTCAGCGTCAATAAAACAATAAGCAGTCAATGTATCGCCGTCGTTATTTCTTTCGGTCCACATCAAAGCATAGAGATTATCATTTATTTTAACAAGCTTCGGCGTATAGCCGGCAGCCGCAGCGTCATATGATGTTATTTTAACGGTATTAACCGCGTTCAGATTTCTATCCGCGACGGCAAGGTAAATATTTCCGTTATAGCTTGAATAAACTCCGTTTTCGTCCGTATCCGTTTTTGTATATGCAACAAGAACGTTTGAAGGCGTAAGCTCCATGCCTCCTACGCTGATACCTGTTTCGTTATCACCGGGATTACCGGCAATTTCAACGAGATTTAACGAACCGACATTACCCGAAACAGAGCCGGGCGCACCTTTTGTAAGAACAACGGCACGCGGATAGGAGTCGCCGTGATCGACTCTGTAAACGCCGGAATTATCGGTTTTTATAAATTGATTAAAAGAGTGGCTGACATAGCCCGTATCTATATTCCAAACACTGCTTGCCGAGTCGTCAAGACGCATTGATTCCTCGTCAACCATAAAGGACATATTTGCCTGATGATTAAATCCGTCCTCGGTTGTATACATTTTGTGCGACGTGTGAATATATAGTGCGCCGCCGTACTCGTCCATTCTTAAAGAGCCGGATTCAAACGGAATAAAAGTATTTATCCCCGATATTCCGCAAACGCCGAGCTGTTCAAAATCCTTTGAATATTTAACGACCCTTACAACCTCCGCGTCGTCGGATTCATCAGTATTATTCTGTCCGAAAACGGCAAAGTTGTATTTCTCACCCGAAAAAAATCCTCCGAAAAGCGGAAGCGGAGCATCAATCGCTTTTTCCGATATAACATTACCGTCCAAATCGGAAACCGAAACGGCAAGAATTCCGTCCGAATAATACACTCTGACAAAATTACCGTCCGAAATATAAACATATGAATTATTGACGCTTGACCATTTCGTATCCGCCGCTCCGATTCCGGTATACTCGCCTGCATATTCGTTGTTCAAAACCGAAAGTTCGTTCTGAGCAGATATCGGAGTAAAAACAACCGACGAAAAAATAATGCACAGCGTAAGAAAAAAAACAAGTATTCTTCTTATAGAATTATTCATATTTACCCTCCTAAATATTGATATATTTAATACAAAAACCAATATATTCTGAGTATATTATATAAAAAATGTATAACATGCGTCAACAAAAATATGAATAATTTGTAAACTTTTAAATTCACAACATTACGTTAAAATCACCGCGAAGACAGCGAAAAATCATCTCGTCCGTCTCCGCGGTTAATGCTGTTTTTTTAATTCAGATATTTAATACAATCCGTCCGTACTATTATTTTGCTACGATATTTACAAGCTTGCCGGGAACATAAAGCTCCTTGACAATATCCTTGCCCGCAATAGCCTCTTTTATGGTTTCGTCCTGTTTGGCAAGAGCTATAACCTCCTGAGCCGAGAGAGAAACGTCAACATTCATCCTCGCCCTGATTTTACCGCATATCTGAACGACAATTTCAACGCTGTCCGCCGTGCACTTGGACTCGTCGTATTCAGGCCATGACTGCTCTGTAACCGTTCCTCCGAAATTGAGAACGCTCCACTCCTCCTCGGTAACATGAGGAGCGAACGGATTAAGGAGAATCAGCAGCGTTTTAAGCTCGCCCTTCGTAATCGACCCCTTGTCGTATATCTCATTGAGAACAGTCATAAATGCGGCAATAGCCGTATTGAACTTCATGTTTTCGATATCCTCGGAAACCTTCTTAATAAGCTTATGCATAGAAGCTTCAAGCTCTTTTGAATACTCGTCGGAATCGGTCACAATCTCCTGAAGATTCCATATTCTGTCTACGAATCTCTTACAGCCCTTTACGCTGCTTTCGGACCACGGAGCGGCTTTTTCATAATCGCCCATGAAGAGAACGTAGGTTCTCAAAACGTCCGCGCCGTACTGATCAACAACCTCGTTCGGGTCAACGACATTGCCCTTTGACTTGCTCATCTTGTCGCCGTCCGGACCTAAAATAAGTCCCTGCGCGGTTCTCTTGGCATAAGGCTCGTCAAACGGAACTACGCCGATATCATAGAGGAATTTATGCCAGAATCTCGAATAAATAAGATGTCTGGTTACATGCTCCATACCGCCGTTGTACCAGTCGACCTGCCCCCAGTATTTAAGCTTGACGGGATCGGCAAGAGCGTCGGAATTGTGAGGATCGATATATCGTAAGAAATACCACGACGAACCCGCCCACTGAGGCATGGTATCCGTTTCGCGCTTGGCGCCGCCGCCGCACTTCGGGCATTTGCAGTTTACGAACGAATCAATTTTTGCAAGCGGACTCTGACCGTCCTGTCCGGGTTCAAAATTTTCAATCTCGGGCAGTTTAAGCGGAAGTTCGTCATAGGGAACGGGAACCATTCCGCAATTCGGACAGTGAACGATAGGTATAGGCTCGCCCCAGTATCTCTGACGGTTGAACGCCCAGTCCTTCATCTTGTACTGAACGCCTTTTCTGCCTATTCCCTGCTCCTGCAAATAATCGAGTACCTTCGCAATTGAATCTTTTTTATTCGTATATCCGTTAAGGAAACCGGAATTGACCATTTCGCCGTCGCCTGTATATGCTTCCTTTGAAATATCTCCGCCCTTAATAACCTCGATTATATCAACGCCGAATTTTTTTGCGAAGTCATAATCCCTCTGATCGTGCGCGGGAACCGCCATAATAGCACCCGTTCCGTAGCCCATCATTACATAGTCGGAAATAAATATGGGAATCTCCTTACCGTTAAGAGGGTTAACTGCAGAAAATCCGTTAAGACAAACGCCGGTCTTATCCTTTACAAGCTGAGTTCTCTCAAACTCCGTCTTTTTCGCGCATTCCGCTCTGTACAACTCGACCTCGGAGAAATTGGCTATCATATCCTTATATTTATCTATAAGAGGATGCTCCGGAGCCATAACCATAAACGTTACGCCGAAAAGAGTATCGGGACGCGTTGTGTATATTTCAAGCTTTTCGTCTGTATTGCTGACTTTAAAATCAACAAACGCGCCCGTGGATTTTCCTATCCAGTTAATCTGCTGAAGTTTGATATTGGGCAGATAATCCACTTTGTTAAGACCATCGAGAAGCTTATCCGCGTATTCCGTAATACGAAGATACCAAACGTCCTTTGACTTCTGAACAATCTCCGAATGACAGATATCACAGTGACCGCCCTGCGAATCCTCGTTTGAAAGAACAACCTTGCACGACGGACAGTAGTTTACAAGAGTTTTATCCCTGAAAACAAGTCCTTTTTCAAACATTTTAAGGAATATCCACTGAGTCCATTTGTAATAATCCTCCTGGGTGGTGTCTATTACTCTCGTCCAGTCGAACGAGAATCCGACTCTCTTAAGCTGATCGGAAAACTTAGCGATATTCATATCCGTAACTTTTCTCGGATGTATGCCTGTTTTTATTGCGTAGTTTTCAGTGGGAAGTCCGTACGCGTCAAAGCCTATCGGAAAAAGAACGTTATAGCCCTGAAGTCTTCTTTTTCTCGAAACGACCTCAAGCCCCGAATACGCCTTTATATGTCCGACATGCATACCTGCGCCCGAAGGATAAGGAAACTCCACAAGTCCGTAGAATTTGGGTTTTTCGGAATTATCAACAGCGTGAAACGCCCCCGATTCCTCCCATTTTTTCTGCCATTTAGGTTCAACGGTTTTAAAATCGTAGTACATTATCTATTCTCCTCATATAATATCTCAACATTTATAATCAGCCGACATCGTCGAATTTAATTTCCTCAGCGTCGGACCACAGTCTTTCAAGATCATAATAAGCTCTCTGTTCGGGCGTAAAAACATGAAGAACAACATCGCCGTAATCTATGAGAATCCAGCCGGTAGCCTTACCCTCAATATTTTTAGGTTCGACGCCGAGCTCTGATGAAACGGCGTCCTCAACTTCCTCGCACAGAGAGCGTACATGAGTGTTGGACGTGCCGGAGGCAATTATGAAATAATCGGCAAGAACCGTCAGTTCGTCAATTTTAATAGCCTTAATATTTTCAGCTTTCTTTTTGTCAAGCACGTGAACGATTTTGTCAACAAGTGAATATGAGTCCATTTATTCGATTCCTTTCAATAATATATCGTTGTAAGCGTCAATCGTATCGGGATGTATGGGTTTGAGAGCGTTACACAGTTCATCTATCGTAAATCTCAGACCCTCGGTCATGGCTTCATCAAGACTTATCTGCGCCTTCTCACGCATCTCCTCGACCCCGTTATAATTTCTGTCTGCGGAAATAAAATCGGCGGTAAACAGAACCTTTTCAAGCTCACTCATGCCGGCGCGTCCCGTCGTATGATAACGTATTGCGGATATAACCTCCGCGTCGTCGATTTCGAGCTCATATTTACAGTAAACGCTTCCGGCAATCGCATGCCAGAGCTTCGGACTTTTCCTTTCAAGTTCGGTAAGCTCGATTCCGTATTTTTCAAACAGTGCGAAGATTTCATCCTTATCAGTATTTTTCATTATATCATGGAGAAGCCCCGCCTCATACGCTTTTTTTTCGTCCGCGCCGTATTTTTTCGCAAGCTCGGCAGACGTTTCAGATACGTTTATCGAATGAACGTATCTGTATTCGTCAAGTTTTTCGCGCAGAATCGCTCTGTATGTTTCATACTTGTTTTTCACGGTACAATCCCCGCCTCTCTATATATTCCTTTACATCCTCGGATACGAGATTTGAAATATCGCGTCCGTTTTTAACGCGCAGGCGAATCTCCGTAGAGCTTATCTCCGGCATAGAAACGGAACAAACCGTAATTTTTTCGGGACGTTTTATAACCAAACGCGCATATTCTCTGAGTTTATCCGAGCAAATGCCGCTCTCCCGGCTCACGGCGCACAGAGTTACGTTATCGAGGATTATATTATAATCCTTCCATTTATCAAAGCTTAAAAGCATATCCGAGCCTACAAATAAAAATATATCGTCGCCCGGGTACATTTTCTTAAATTCCCGGACGGTATCGACCGTATAGCTTTTACCGGCTCTTTTTATTTCAATATCCGAAACAAAAAACTTATCATATTTTCCGAAAGCAATACGACACATGTTAAGCCTGTCCGAATCCGAAATACCGCCGTTATTTTCTTTAAACGGGGAAACGCCTGCGGGAATTATAAACAGTCTGTCAAGCTTCATTATTTCGGACATTCTCTCGGCAAGACAGATATGACCGATGTGCACGGGGTTGAAGCTTCCTCCGAAAATACCGGTTCTCATACATACCTCCGAACTTAAAAAAACCCTCAGGAACAAAGTCCTAAGGGACGAATAGATATCCGCGGTACCACCCAAGTTCAGCGGACAAAAATCCGCCCTCTGAGATCTCTAACGTGATCAAACGCCGTACCCTATGATTTCAGGCACGGGGCTCGGGAATGAGTTATACGCATAAACATCGCTGTCCGCTCGCACCGTCCGCCGACTCTCTGAAAGACCCGAATATGCCTTGTTTCCGTCTTTGCCGTTAAATATACCTGTTTGAAAATGATTTTACCACAAATAAACACGGTAGTCAAGGATTAATTATTCGCATTCCTTGCCCGTTTGGCCGCCGCGGCAAGACGTCTCTGCTTCTCCGCTTTTGAAGCCTTCTTCGACTTTGCGGCAGGCTTTTTTTCAAACCTTGAAAAGCGTTTTTCGGCTTCGGTTCGCTTCTCTTCTTTTTTGTGAAGCTCCGGATTATACCTGTAGAGAACAATAACTCCGCCGATAACCTGAACAACATCCGCGCCCGTCGCTTCCGAAATCATGTCGGCAGCCTGCCTCGGAGTATCCGGTGACGTTTCGACGAGTACCTTAAGCTTAATAAGTTCACGTGTGTTCAGCGCACCGTCCGCCGCCTCTATAAGAGCGTCCGACAGACCTCCTTTGCCGTACTGAAACAGCACGTCTAATTTGTTTGCCTGCGCTCTGAGCAAAGCTCTTTCTTTACTTGTCATTTCATACCTCTTAAATATAATCTTTGATTTTTTCCGAGAATAAGCGCAATGACTTGCCTCTATGGCTTACAGCGTCCTTTTCCTTGCCCGAAAGCTCGGCAAAGCTCTTATCTCCTATATAAAATACCGGGTCGAATCCGAATCCGCCGACGCCCTTCGGCTCATATCCTATATATCCCTCGCACGTCTGCTCAACCTCAAGCAATCTGCCGTCGGGGAAAACACAGCACACCGCGCTTACAAACCGTGCCGTCCTTTTATCCGCCGGCACATTTTCAAGCTCTTTTAAAAGCGTGTTTATCTTAACGTCGTAAGGGACATCGTGACCGCCCGCATATCTTGCGGATTGAACGCCGGGACGGCCGCCGAGCGCGTCGACAACAAGACCCGAATCATCCGCAATGCAGACCATATTGCTTTCTCTGCAGCCGGATTCCGCTTTTATTCTCGCGTTTTCCGTAAACGTTTCGCCGGTTTCCTCCGCGTCCGTCAGCATAATTCCGATGTCCGAGCCTCTGACGGCTTCTATTCCGAGAGGTGCAAGAATCCTTTTAAATTCAATGCACTTATGCTCATTATGGGTCGCAATTAAGAATTTCATACGATATCGCCCTTTCCGAGCGCATTTGAAACAAAATTCGCCGCCGATTCGATTTTTCCGAGCGTCGGTTCAATACCGTTGAGAACGTCTCTGAACTGAAAACGGCTACGTATTCTCTTTGAGATTTTAACAGGGGCGCGTCTGTCCCGGGTAACGGATTCAAAAGACGATTTAAACGCTTTGCGTATCGCCGTCATCGGATTCGGCTCCTCGGGCAGTATCTCTCTGTCCGTCAGCGTCAGCTGGTACGCCGTCCTGTCCGCTGACTTCAATAGAATCCACAATTTCCCTGAAAAGCTCTTTGACTGCTTTTTCCTCTTCGCTCTCCTCGACCGGAACGTATTCAAGCGGTTGTTCATATACGGGTAACACCTCGTCATCATTTATTTTATCGGGCATTTCCTCAAACAGGCTCTGCGCGAACGCCTGAGGATTAAAAGGCTGTAAATCGTCGATGCCCTCGCCGACGCCTATGAATTTAACGGGAATTTTAAGTTCGTTCTTGATAGCCAGAACAACTCCGCCTCTCGCGGTACCGTCAAGCTTTGTAAGAATAATGCCGGTAAGCTCGGCAACATTCATAAATTCTCTCGCCTGGTTTACGGCGTTCTGACCCGTCGTTGCGTCAAGAACAAGCAAAATCTCTCTGTCGGAGTACGGAAGCTCACGGTCGATAACTCTGTAAATTTTTGCAAGCTCCTCCATCAGGTTCTTTTTATTATGAAGTCTGCCTGCGGTATCGCATATGATTATATCGTACATACGAGCCTTGCCCGCCTGAATCGTATCAAAAATAACGGCAGCGGGATCGGCGCCCTCTTTATGTTTTATTATGTCGACATCTGCGCGTTTTGCCCACTCGTCAAGCTGTTCTATCGCCGCGGCTCTGAACGTATCGGCGGCTCCGAGAAGAACCTTTTTGCCCTGCGATTTATACATAGCGGCCATTTTGCCGATGGACGTCGTTTTTCCGACTCCGTTTACGCCGATTACAAGCACAATCGACGGCTGGGTAATAAGCCCCATATCCTCTCCGCCGTCAAGCATTTTTGCAACGATATCTTTAATTTCGTCCTTTGCCTGCCTTGTTGATTTCAAATTCTTTTTATTTACCCGCTCTTTTAATTGCGTAACAATCTGAGCGGCGGTTTCAACGCCTACGTCGCTCATTACGAGTATTTCCTCAAGCTCTACGTACAGATCGTCCGTAAATTCATCGAATGAATCGAGCATATCGTCAATTGCGCCCGACATTTTATCTCTCGACTTTTTAAGACCCATGCTTATTTTTTTAAAAAATCCCATTTATTTCAACTCCTGTTTATTATTCAAGTCCGAGTTTCTCCGCCATCTGCGCGGTTTTCAGCTCAAGTATTTTAGAAACGCCTTTTTCCTGCATTGTAACGCCGTACATAATATCGGCCTCCTCCATGGTTCCGCGCCGGTGCGTTATAAGTATAAACTGCGTTTTGTCGGTCATGCTTCTTACATACTGAGCATACCGCAAAACGTTTACGTCGTCAAGAGCGGCTTCAACCTCGTCGAAAATACAAAACGGCGACGGCGTAACCTTAAGTATGGCAAACAGCAAAGCGATAGCGCATAATCCCTTTTCTCCGCCGGAGAGAAGGCTTAGGTTTTTAACGTTCTTTCCGGGAGGCTGAGCCTTTATCTCAATTCCGCACTCCAATATATCGCTGTCGTCCTCAAGAATAAGTTCCGCGCTTCCTCCGCCGAATATTGCCGAAAAGGTTTCCTTAAAACAAGCGTTTATAATATTGAAACGATCTCTGAACTGTTCCGCCATTTTTCCGGTCAGTTCGTCTATCATCTTAATCAATTCCGCTTTCGACTTCTCCACATCGGTAAGCTGCGTCTTCATAAAATCGTATCTTTCACTTACCTCGCGGTATTCCTCTATCGCCGCAACATTTACGTTTCCGAGTGCTTTTATTTTTGACTTGACCTCGTAAAGCTCGCGTTTTGCTTCCGGTATATTCTCTAAATTAATATCGAGAGCTTCAGCCTCGCGGCGGGTTAATTTATACTCCTCGAAAAGCCTGTTCTGCACATCCGTCTGTTCTTTTTCAAGCGCATTTTTTTTCGAGTCAAGACGTACAATCTCGCTTGCAAGCCTTTCTTTTTCATCGTTTTTTTCGCGCTCCGAGGCTCTCAAAACGCTCACTTGCTTATCGCACATATCGCGCTCTTTTACAAGTGAAGCGATAATCCCGTTCGCGTCCTCTTTCTGTTTTCTTACTCCGAGAATTTCATTTTCAAGAGATTCTATACGCTCAAGAAGATTTCCGTTCTTTTCCCGAAGCTGTGCTATTTCGCAGTCCAACTGTTTAAGTCTGTCCGACTGTCCGTTCTTTCTGCGCTCAAGCGAAGCTATCAACTCGCGCTGATTTTCAATATCCCTCGAATCGGAAGCAATAACAACATTAATCTCCGATATCTTCGAGTTTATTTCCTCGCGCATTGACGTCAGCTTCTCACGGTCTATGTTTAAATTTTCAAGTTTTTTCTGAATTTCATCAAGAGATACGGTAATTTTTTCCTCTCGCTTCTTTGCCTCAAGTCCTGCAAGACGCAAAGCTTCGAGTCTTTCCGACGCCGATTTTTCCTCTTTTTTTAAATTTTCTATGTTATCGCGTAATGAATCATACCGGCTTTTTGCCGAGCTTAACAATGAATCCGAGCGTATTTTGTCCTCCTGCAGAGAGGAAAGCTCTGACTTTGCCGATTCCAATTCGGCATTCTCCTTTGCAAGCTCCTCTTTTGCCTTTTTATAATTCGTTTCAAGCTCTTTAATCTGAGCGTTTTTATCGTTAAGCTGTTTTTTCAGAGTTTCAATTTCGCTCTGTCTTGTAAGGAATCCCGCGCTTTTTATTTTCGCGCCGCCCGTCATCGAACCGCCGGTATTAATAACCTGACCGTCGAGAGTAACTATTTTAAATCTGTTTTTATATTTTTTTGCCATATCGACAGCACAGTCAAGATCCTCGGCTACAACTGTTTTTCCGAGCTGGTTTTCTATTATATCGTAATACTGCGAATCATATTCGACTATCTTACTCGCGATATTTACAAATCCGCGGCACTCTTCAAGTCCTGTTTCACCGAGTTCGCGAGCCTTAAGAGCTGTCATCGGAAAAAACGTCGCTCTGCCGATATTGTTTTCCTTAAGAAAATTCATCGCCCGCTTTGCGTCTGCCTCAGAATCCGTTACTATATGCTGAATCGACGCGCCGAGAGCCGTTTCTATTGCAAGAGAATACTCGGCTTTTACATTGATTATCTGAGACATTGTGCCGTGTATTCCGCGCAGGCTCCCGCGCAAAGACTCCTTCATTACAGCCTTAACGCTTCCGGAATAACCCTCCATATTCTTCTCCATATCCTCAAGAAGCTGTATACGCGACTGTATTCTCTGTGAATCGAGAACCGAGGAATCGAGGGCAAGCTTCATCTCGCCGGAGGTCTGCGTCTTTGTCCTCACTCTTATTATTCGTCCCGACACGGAGTTTGTAACAGACGTTACCTTCTCCGAAAGCCCGTCGGTTTTTTCTTCAAGCCTCTTCTTTTCATCAAACGCGTTCTCAAGCTCATTTTTTCCGTTATTTATACTTTCATTAAGAGAATCGATACGCGCCGAAATCTCCTTTGCCGACGAATCGGCCGCCGAAAAACGAACTTTTTCATCCGAAAGACGTTTTGTCAAAACGTTCATCTCGTCGGATATTTTAATATACTCGTCCGATACGGATTCGTTTTGTTTTGCAAGTGATTCGAGCCCATCCGAAAAAGACCGCGTTTCATTTCTCCTTTCCTCTATATGAGCGTTGAGGGATTCTATCGTTTTTTCGGCGGAAAGTATCTGCTCGTCAATCTGTTCTGCGGATAGGTTTTCCTTTTCCTTGTCGTCCTCTATTCTCTTTATCGTATCGTTATTATGCTCAATCGAATTTTTATTAAGAGCTATAAGCCCTTCGAGCGAAACCGCCTGTTCTTCAAATGATGAAGAATTTTTCTGTACCTGCTCTATCTGCAAGGTTATATTTCTGCTTTTATGCGTATATTCCTCGCTTTTTTCAATTATCTCGGCAAGCTCCTTCTCCGCCTTTTCATGCTGAGCCTCGGCCGCGGCTGTTTTATTGTACTGCGTACGTATAAGCTCTGCCGATTTTGAAAGAATATCGAGCCATATTCCGATTTCGAGATTTTTTCTTCTGTCGGCAAGCACGAGGAATTTCTGCGCCTTTTCGCTCTGCTTTTCAAGCGGACCTACACGGCTTTCAAGCTCGGACATTATATCCCTTAATCTTAGAAGGTTTTCCTCTGCGGAATCAAGTCTTTTAAGCGCGTCTGCACGGCGGTATCTGTAATGAGAAATTCCGGCCGCCTCTTCAAACATCTCGCGTCTGTCCTGACTTTTTGATGAAACCATATCCTCAATTTTACCCTGGCTCACCATAGAATAGCCGTCTCTGCCCAGTCCCGTATCCATGAAAAGCTCGTGAACGTCCTTAAGTCTTACGCTTGAAGAATTTATTTTATATTCGCTCTCGCCCGAACGGTAAAAACGCCTTGTCACAGCGACCTCATCATCATCTCTGTTAAGCGCGCGGTCGGTATTATCAAGTCTCAGCGTCACCTCGGCAAAGCCCTGAGCCTTGCGCTTATCGGTTCCGCTGAAAATAACGTCCTCCATTTTCGCGCCCCGCAAAGACTTTGTGGACTGCTCTCCGAGAACCCATTTTACGGCGTCGGCAATATTGCTTTTACCCGAACCGTTAGGTCCGACGACAGCGGTCATGCCCTTGCCGAAATTAAATACCGTTTTATCCGGAAAGGACTTGAAGCCCTGCATTTCAAGTGATTTTAAGTACATTTTTACTCCTTACAGTTCAATAACGGGATTGAATTTTTCGACCCCTTCGCGTTCTTTTACTTTAAGATTAACGCCGAGGGACGAAAGAAAATTTATATTTCGTCTGTTCTGTCCCGTCATTCTCGAAACGTCGCCCGGCGCAACAAACGCCGTAACGTTTCCCTTTATATTATTTTCCTTAATCTTCTTAACGACTGCATTAAGATACATCCGTCCCTCGCAAAGTTCCCTGAACGCGGGATGATATGCGCCCGTTATATATCCGTCGTCAAGTCCTCCGCCCGAATGCAGTCCGACGCGGATTACATTTATATTATTGTCATAAAAAATCCTGAGCAGCCTCGCGCACAGATTTACGGCTTCGTCAACCGTCTGCGGTTTATATTCTCCCGAACGGTAAAGATATGCAAGACGCGTATTTTCGAGTACTGCGGCAGGATAAATCCTTACGGTCACGGGATTCAACGAAACTATTTTTTCGGCTGTCATAACGGCGGTATCATCGTCGTCACCGAACAGCCCCGTCATCATCTGAAGTCCGAGCTCAAACCCGTATTTCCTTATAAGCTCAGACGCATTGTCAACATCCGCCGCCGTATGTCCTCTCTCGTTCATTTTCAACACTCTGTCGGACATGCTCTGCGCACCGAGTTCGATTGACGTTACGCCGTATTTTTTTAATATATCGAGTATTTCACGGTCAATACAGTCCGGACGTGTTGAAATTCTGATTCCCTTAAAAAAACCACTGTAAACGTATTTATAAGCGGATTCGAGAAGGGAAATCATATACTCTCTGTCTATCGCAGTAAAACTGCCTCCGAAAAATGCAATTTCACTGCGCTCCGGAGCAATTTCGGAGCTTTTAAGAGCTGTTGAAACCGCGTCATCAACATCGGACGGCATAAGCGGTTTCTTAACGCCCGTGATAGTTCTTTGATTGCAGAAACTGCACTGGTGCGGACATCCGTAGTGCGGAACGAACAAGGCGACGTTTACGTGCTTCATCTTACAACGCCCATGAGCTTCAAAGCCTCTTTTGCCGCCGCCTGCTCGGCCTGTTTCTTGCTTCTGCCCTCGCCGACGCCTATATTGTTGGAATTAAGGTGAACCTCTACGACAAATCTCTTATTATGGTCGGGTCCCGACTCCTCAACCGGTATATACTCGAGCGTTTCGCCGTGATTCTTCTGGATAATTTCCTGAAGCGCGGTCTTATAATCTGTAAGCTCGGGCTGTTCTATATCCGCGTGAGATATAAACGAGAGAACAAATTTCTCAGCCTCGCCGAACCCGGCGTCAAGATATATTGCGGCGATTACGGATTCAAACGCGTCCGCAAGTATAGACGGACGTTCCCTGCCGCCCGTGCATATCTCGCCCTTGCCCAAATACATAAACTGACCGAGATTTATCTGCTTTGCAAATTTGTGAAGAGATTTTTCGCACACCGCGGCGGCTCTCATTTTTGTAAGCTTGCCCTCAGGCAGCGACGGATAATTTTTAAAAAAATACTCCGCCGAAATCATGCCCAGTACGGAATCGCCCAAAAACTCCAGTCGCTCATTGAATTTTACGTTATTATGCATTTCGTTTGCGTAAGACGAATGAGTCAATGCAGTTTTCAGCAGCGATTTATCCTTAAATTCATGACCTATTATTTTTTCAAATTCTTCCATAATTCATACCTCTCGAACGTATTTTCCGTTTATACAAACGGAAAATACGCCATGTAAAAATCATAATGATATTGAATCGTAATAATCAAGACTTCTTTTTGCAAGAGCGGAATAACGCTCCTTCTTGTCCCTGATTTTCACCCCCAAAGGCTCTAAAAGTCCGAAGCTTGCGCCCATAGGCTGAAATTTCGTTACGGTTTCGTCGCTTATATAGTGAGACAGTGCGCCCAGTATGGTTATATCTGGCAGTTCAAGAGGTTCTTTGGAGAGAATACGCCTTGACGCGTTCTCCCCCGCAAGAATACCCGACGCCGCCGACTCCATATAACCCTCGACGCCGGTTATCTGTCCGGCAAAGTAAATCTCAGGATATTTTCTCATTGAAAAATCACTGTTTAAAAGTCTCGGAGAATCTATAAACGTATTTCTGTGCATCACTCCGTAACGCACAAATTCCGCGTTCTTCAATGCGGGAATCATTGAAAATACACGCTTCTGCTCACCGAATTTCAAATTCGTCTGAAAACCGACAAGATTATACATGGTAGCGGCGGCATTTTCCTTGCGAAGCTGCAATACAGCCCACGGTCTGCGGCCGGTATTCGGATCTTTCAATCCTACAGGTTTTAACGGACCGAATCTTATCGTATCTGCTCCGCGCTTTGCCATTATCTCTATCGGCATACATCCCTCGTAAACAGATTTTCTGTCAAAATCGTGGACAAGCGCAATTTCAGCATTTACAAGCTCGTTATAAAAAGAATCGTACTCCTCTTTATTCATCGGACAATTTATATAATCATCGTCTCCGCCCCTGTCGTATCTCGACTGAGAAAACGCACAAGACATATCAACGCTGTCCGCCGTTATAACGGGGGCGGCCGCGTCGTAAAAGCTTAAAAAGTTCTCTCCGGCAAGTCGCGAAATCTCTCTGCTCAGCGCGTCCGAAACGAGAGGTCCCGCCGCAATTATCACAGCCGAAACATCAGTCGGAACGGACGTTACCTCCTTGCGGATAAGCGTTATATTTTCATCATTTTCAATCCTGCTTGTCACGAGGGACGAAAATATATCTCTGTCAACCGCAAGCGCGCCTCCTGCTGGAACGGCGGATTTTTCGGCGCACGAAACGCAAACGGAATCAAATCTCTTCATCTCCGCCTTTAAAAGTCCCGCCGCGGACTCTGTTCGTAAAGCCTTAAACGAATTTGAACAAACAAGCTCGGCTAAATTCTCCGACTTGTGAGCAGGAGAAAACCGGACGGGTTTCATTTCGTAAAGGTCAACCTTTATTCCCGCCTTAGACAATCTGCACGCCGCCTCTGCGCCCGCGAAGCCTCCGCCTATGACGGCGGCTTTTTTCATATCATTCATCGGAGTTTTCGTCCTTTTTCTTCTTTGAAACCCGGCTCTCATAACCGCAGCCCTCGTTATGGCATTTGACGACGCCGCCTCTTGCCTTGAAAAGAGATTTTCCGCACTTGGGACAAATTTCGGAGGTAGGTATATCCCATGTCATGAAGTTGCATTCCGGATAATTCGAACATCCGTAAAACGTGTGACCTTTTTTTGACTTTTTGCCGATTATATCGCCGCCGCAGACAGGACATTTCGCGTCTGTTTTTTCAACATACGGCTTTGTATTTTTACAATCCGGATAGCCGGGACACGCAAGGAACTTACCGTATCTGCCGACTTTTATAACCATATTTCGTCCGCACTTTTCGCAAACTACGTCGGTCTGATCCTCTTCGAGCTTGATTTTAACGCCCTGCATAGCCTCCTTAGCCTTTGCAAGAGACGCTTCAAAATCGTCGTAAAACTCGTGAAGCATTTTAATATAATCGCAATGCCCCGCCTCTACTTCGTCAAGCTCGGATTCCATGCCGGCAGTAAATTTTGTATTTATTATTTTCGGAAACTGCTCCTTTAAAAGCTTTGTCGTAGCAGTGCCCAGCTCCGTCGGCTTCAGCTGTTTATGATCCCTTACAACGTAATCCTTCGACGTTATTGTCGATATAATCGTTGCATATGTCGACGGTCTGCCGACGCCCGTTTCCTCAAGCATTTTTATAAGCGAAGCCTCCGTATATCTTGCGGGAGGCTGTGTAAAATGCTGTTCGGGCAAGAGTTCTTTAAATTTTAGAACGTCGTCTTTTTTCATTTCGGGAAGAATGCTCTCATTTTCCTCGTTCTCGTCGTCCGCGCTCTTGTATAAAACGGTATATCCGTCAAATTTAACGGAAAATCCGCTTGCGGAAAACGTGCAGAATCCTTCCGAACCGTCTTTCTCAGCCTTAATTTCAACCTTTACCGTGTCCTGAACGCAGTTTGACATCAAAGAAGCGATAAAGCGTTTCCATATTAAATTGTAAAGCTTATACTGATCCGAGGTAAGCGACGCCTTTGCCTCCTGCGGAGTAAGTCCGGGAACGGTCGGTCTTATAGCCTCATGTCCGTCCTGAACTCTGCCCTTTGATTTAAAATATCTCGGCTTATCGGGAATATATTTTTCACCGTACGCCGTTTTGATATATTCGTTTCCTGCCGTTCTCGACTCCTCGGAAATTCTTAACGAGTCTGTTCTCATGTAGGTAATGAGACCGATTGAACCGTAACCGGGAATATCGATACCTTCATAAAGCTCCTGCGCAACCTTCATCGTACGCTTGGATGTGAACCCTAAACGGTGCGAAGCGTCCTGCTGCATGGTAGATGTTATAAACGGAGGCATGGGAGATTTTTTTCTTGTACCTTTTTTAACGTTTGAAACTGTATATACCGCGCCGTCAAGTCTTTCAAGATACGCGTCCGACTGCTCTTTATTTGTAATTTTAACCTTGCCGTTTTCATCCGAGGTTAAATTTGCCTTTACGATACGTCTTGACGACGGAGCGGAAAGCTTAGCGGTTATCGACCAGTATTCCTCGGGGACAAACGCGTTAATTTCCTCCTCACGGTCAACGATAAGCCTTACGGCAACGCTCTGTACGCGACCGGCTGAAAGTCCGCGTCTTATTTTCTGTGAAATAAACGGGCTTAAACGGTAACCGACAAGCCTGTCAAGAATCCGTCTCGCCTGCTGTGCGTTGACAAGATCCATATCTATTTTCGACGGGTGCTTCATGCCGTTTTCGACGCTTGTTTTATTAATTTCGTTAAACTTTACGCGCTTGACTTTATCCAAATCAAGGTCGAGAAGAGCCGCAAGATGCCATGAAATAGCCTCTCCTTCGCGGTCGGGGTCGGTTGCAAGATAGACATCGTCGCTCTTGTCGGCAAGTTCATGAAGCTCCTTGACAAGCTTTTCCTTTCCTTTTATTACGACATATTTCGGTGCAAAATCGTTTTTAACATCGACGCTCAGTTTAGCGGCGTAGAGATCCCTTACATGACCCATAGAGGCTTTTACCTCATAACCGGGTCCGAGATATTTTTTTATTGTGCCCGCCTTGGCAGGCGACTCCACAATTACGAGATTAGACATAGTCTGACCATCCTGTTATCATAATTTATTTAGAGTATCTTCCTCCGGCGTGAGCAAAGCACACTCCGTACAATTCAAGCTCGGTAAGCGCAGTCAGGACGTCCCTCACCTGCATACCGCTGCGTTCGGAAATAAAATCCGCATATACGGGTTCGGATTTAAGATACGAATAGACTTTTTTCGCTTCCGCCGTTACGCCGTCGGGCAGTACCGCGTCGGAAGAATCTGTTTTATTTTCGCCGGTTTTCTCTTTTTCGGCGCACAAATCGTAAATTGTAAAACCGTCGTTCCGGTCCTTATATTTTGATAATTTTTTTGATTTTAACTTATTGTCGGTTCTGTCCGAATAATTTAAAGGAGGAACAGAAGTAATTTTTTCGTCAAACGACGATTTTTTTTCAAGCTCCGGATACATATACGAAAACTCGCTTATTATATCGAACGCCGAAAATACAGCCTTCGCGCCCTTTCTGATAAGCTTGTTTGTTCCGAAAAAGTTTGAATTTGTAACGTCTCCGGGAACGGCAAATACAGGTCTGCCCTGATCGGCCGAATACCGTGCGGTAATCAAAGAACCGCTCTTTTCTTTCGCCTCTACAACAACCGTGCCGAGCGACATACCGGAAATAAGTCTGTTGCGTATCGGAAACGTCGTTCTTGAAGCGGGAGTAAACGGAAGAAATTCGCTTACAACCGCCCCGTTTTCGGAAATTCTTTTTCTCATGTTTTCGTTTGACTTAAGATAATCATATCCAAGACCGCAGCCGAGAAAAGCAATCGTACTGCCTCCTGCGTTCAACGCGCCCTCATGACACGCGCGGTCTACTCCGACAGCCCCGCCGCTCACAACGGTAAATCCCGCCTTTGCAAGATCTCCCGACAGCGCGCCGGCAACGCCGAGACCGTAGTCCGAGCAATTTCTCGTTCCGACCATTCCGATACTGAGTTCAGAGTCCAAAACGGACGCGTCGCCCCATACGTAAAGAACAAGCGGATACGCGTTGATGCGAAGAAGACGCTTCGGATACAACGGAGAATCGCACGGTATTATATGCCAGCCGTTCGTTTCGCATTTTTTAATCGCGTCAAACGACTGAGAGGGACTGAAAGCCGAAAGCTTTTCAATGTTTCCGGCAGTAAGAGCGCCGGAGGCAATCCATTCTCTGTCTCCCGCTTCATAAACCCCGCGGGCATCGCCGAAATAAGCAATCAATTCATCGGCGAAAAAACCTGCGCCGAGAGTGCGCTGAAGCCATATCCAGTATTCTACGGGACAACTCATCTTACCATCTCCCACATTATAACGGCGGCGGCAGAAGCTGCGTTAAGCGATTCCGCCCTGCCTCTCATCGGTATGGTAACCCTATGAGAGCATGCGTTTATCGCGTCCAACGACAAACCGTTTCCCTCGTTTCCCACAACGCATACGATACCGGCGGATTTATCAATTTCGGTAATCGGCGTTGCCGACGGGTCGGGAACAGCCGCGTATGTTTTCATAAAATGTTCGGTGCATTCGGTTAATAAATCGGGCAGCGAAGCCGTTTCGATAACATTGAATCTCAGCAATGAACCCATCGCGGCACGCTGAGCTTTAGGATTATATATGTCGCAGCCTCCGCTTACAATCAGTCCGTCCAGTCCGAGTGCCTCCGCGGTTCTTGCGGCAGCGCCGAGATTCGACGGATTCTGCAGATTCTCAACGGCAATATATATACCATTATAATTTATTTTATCTATATTATGCCTTTTGTCAAGTGTTTTGCATATACAAAATACGCCCTGTGAATTTTTAGTATCCGACATACGTGACGAAACCTCGTCGTTTATTATAAAAAACCGGTCTGTTTTTTTTATCAAAACATCAAGAAGCGAGGAATATTTTTTCATCGCATTTTCCGTAACAAAGGCGTCCGTTATGTCTATACCGCTCAGTGAAGCGTCACAGCAAAGCCTTTGCCCCTCAAGAGTAAAAAGGCTTTCGCTTTTTCTAAACGCCGAATCGGAGGTAAGCTTTATATAATATTTGATTTTAGGGTTGTTTCTGCTTGTTATAGTATCCATAATATTAGAAAACAAGGACTGTCAGCGTTTTGCGACAGTCCCGAATGTTGGAAATAATTACTTGAGAGCGGCTTTTGCGGTTTCGGTAAGAGCGGTAAACGCCGCGGGATCGGCAATCGCGATCTCGGAAAGCATCTTTCTGTTAAGGGTAACGCCCGCCTTTTTAAGACCGTTCATAAAAGTTGAATAGTTCATGCCGTTGAGTTTGCATGCAGCGGAAATTCTCGAAATCCAAAGACGTCTGAAATCTCTCTTCTTCTGCTTTCTGCCGACATAAGCATAGTTGCCGGACTTCATAACCGCCTGCTTAGCAGTCTTGAAAAGTCTGCTCTTTGAACCGTAGTAGCCCTTAGCGAGCTTTAAAACTTTATTTCTTCTCTTACGAGTCATTATAGCGCCTTTAATACGTGCCATTGTAAGTAACCTCCTGAATTAAGTCAAAATAATAGATAATTATTTGTAGGGAATAAGCTTTTTGATCTGCTTAACGTTGGTCTTGTCGGCAACGGCAGTCTTACGGAGATTTCTCTTTCTCTTGGTGCTCTTCTTATTAAGAATGTGTGACTTGTAAGCGTGAGCGCGGATGGGCTTACCGTTCTTTGAAAGCTTAAAACGCTTCTTAGCGCCGCTGTTTGTTTTAATTTTAGGCATAATATTTTCCTCCTGTTATTTAATTCCGTATAATCATAAAATGACAAAGACTTACTTTGAAGGCTTTGCCGCAAGGAACATGAGCATCATTCTGCCCTCTAATTTTGCGGGCTTCTCAATAACTCCGAGTTCCATGCATTTATCGGCAAATTCCTGCATTATTTCAAGACCCCTCTCCGGATGAGCCATTTCACGGCCTCTGAAGCGGATGGAAACCTTGACTTTGTTACCCTGCTTGAGGAATCTGTTGGCATGGTTGACTTTTGTTTCAAGGTCATGCGTATCAATGTTGAGCGAAAGCTGAACCTCTTTAATGTCAATCCGGCTTTGATTTTTCTTGGCTTCCTTTTCACGTTTCTGCTGTTCAAACTTATACTTGCCGTAATCCATTATCTTGCAGACGGGCGGTTTAGCCTGCGGAGCAATCATTACCAGATCAAGATTCTTCTGTCCTGCGATTTTGAGCGCGTCGGACGAGGACATTATACCTAACTGTTCTCCGTCGTCGGTAACGACTCTTATCTCTCTTTCCCTGATCTCTTCGTTTATCAGCATTTCCTTAGTAGCGATGGTCAAACACCTCCGAAATAAATAGAAACAAAAAAGCGCGGACAGACGCACTGCCGCACTCGTAAATACAAAAGAAAGACCTTGAGTATTGACCTGCGCATAAAAATCCGCGAGGTGAGATTAGCCTATGCCGTCTGCTTTGTTTTCATCGCATATTTTAACAGCATGACATGCGTTTGTCAATAGTTTTTTTAAATTTATTTTTTTATTTTTCGGAAACAGACAAAAGAATGAAGTTCTTAACCTCACCGGCGATTCTTTCCTCTGAATAAAGCTTTGAAAAAACTGAATCAAGCTCCTGAGTTCTGCCCTTGTCATACGACGCGGCGTCATCGTTTTTATCGAACATAGGATACATTTTTTTCATGACGGACAAAAGTCCGCATTCCCCGATATCGGAAAAAAGTTCAAACATGAGCGAAATAAGAGGTTCACCGTTGTTTCTGCACCAGTCGGAAAGCTTTCCGCTCCTTAAATCCCCAAAGAAATTACTGCATGCATACAATTTTTTTTCGATGAGCGAAGCGGATTCAAATTCACCGTTAAAATCTCCGCTTTTTTCAAGTTTTCTCTGCAAAACGGCGCAAACTCCGTCTATAAGCTCACCGGCAGGAGCGTCCGAAACAATTTCGGGCGTAAGGACGGAATAATTATCAGCCAGATATTTAAGCCTTTTTAATTCTTCATCCTGCCGTTTCAGAGTGTCGTTGTGTTTTTTTACAGCGGCGGACGCTTTTTTCATTGCAAAGCATGCAATTGCAAACAAAACCGCGGCGGCAAGCCATAAATACCAAAATTCCTTTAAATTATCGATCATAACCTACCCTCCGTCAGAGCCTTGTATATATCGCCCTTTTTCATTCCGGATTCCTGTGCCGCAAGCTTTGCCGCGTCGTTCATCCTCATTCCCGACGAAACGAATTTTTTCGCAAGAGAGATTCCGTCGATCTCCTCATCATTCTCTTCGTCCTTTTTTGCCTCCACAATGATGACGTATTCGCCCTTTAATTTCAATCCGTCATATTTACCCGAAACTTCTTTAAGGGTCGTACGTTCAACGCTTTCATGAATTTTCGTAAGCTCTTTTACAATTGCAACGCGCCTGTCTCCGAGCGTATTATATAAATCGTTAAGCGTCGCGGCAAGCTTATGAGGAGCTTCGTAAAAAATCATTGTTTTTCGTTCTGTGACAAGCTCCGCAAGATGCTCCCTGCGTTTCGGTTTATTGACCGACAAAAAGCCCTCGAACGAAAATCTCGATACGTCAAGTCCGCTTATTGCGGCTGCGGTAACTATCGCGGACGGTCCCGGGACGCTTGCAACGTTAACCCCGGACTCATGGCACAAATCCACAAGGTCTATACCCGGGTCGGATATCGCGGGCATACCCGCGTCCGTAACGAGAACGCAGTTTTCCCCCGATATAATACGGTCTAAAATAAGACTTCCCCTCTGCGCCCGGTTATGCTCGTAATAGCTGACCATGGGCTTTTTTATACCGAAATGATTTAAAAGCTTAAGCGTTACTCTCGTATCCTCCGCGGCAATAAAATCGCAGTCCCGCACCGCCTGCACGGCTCTGGGCGACATATCGCCGAGGTTTCCGATCGGAGTACCGACAACGAATAAAGTTCCCGCCATTTTTTACCCCTTATCCTTAATGCCTATACGGCTAATGTACTCGATATTTATTAATTCGCATTTTCCGTTTTTCTTCTCAATTTGAACCCAGCCGTCTTTTACGGATATAATCTTTGCGCTTGTACCAAGCTCACCGTAAATATAAATATCGCACATTTTTCCTATGCATGAATTGAGCATCTCATTCATAACTTTTTTCCTTTCGGTATTCTTTCTTCTTGAAATAATCTTTCTGATAATATTACGCCTGAACAGGTTTATAATTATCGGAATCATTACAAAAATCCATATGTATAATACAATGTCAATCGAATCCATTGCCGCTGTTCTCCCTGTAGGAACCTGTAATTCTCTTCATATCCTCGGAATCCGAGCCGTTTTCTTCAATATACAATTCTTTTTCGACCGTAAGCCCCGGATTCCTGCCCCGCTTGCCCTCCAAGAGAACAAGCCACGGAGCTTTGCCGACAGACTGAGAAACAAGCCTCATGCGTTTTGGTTCAATTCCTGCGTTCTTCATGGACGTCATCAATTCGCACAATCTCTCCGGGCGAAGACACATGCAAAGCCTGCCTCCGAATTTCAAAAGCCTTGAAGCCGTCAGACATATTTCATCAAGAGAACAGATTGTTTCGTGCCTTGCAATCCTTGCCGAATCCGCGCTGCTCTTTATCCCCGCTCCGTCCGGCGTATACGGCGGATTCATGGATATAACGTCGAAACGCCCCGCGTAGTCTGCGTTTTTCAGTTCCCGCAAATCAACGTTTAACGCAACGATTTTTTCCTCTGCGCCGTTTAATTCAACGCTTCTTTTTAAAATTTCAAATCCGTTTCTCTGAATTTCGACGGCGTATATTTTCCGCCCCATACTCTCTGTGAGCCAGTAAAACGGGATAATTCCGCATCCTGTACCGAAATCGCACGCGGTATCCTTACGCCTCGGAGATGCAAAATCCGCAAGCAGAAGCGCGTCCGTCCCGAACGTATGCGATTTTGAAACTATAAGCTTTACTCCGCCGCCGAGATATTCAATATGTTCGCTCTCATTCATAATTTCACCGTAATAATAATTCTGTCGATTATTTTATCACACATATCAATATTTGTAAATAAAAAAAGCGGAAACATTTTCACTCTGCAAGCAAATCGATTATATAAAAACCGCGACCGAAAAAAACATCGGTCACGGTTATAGCAAAAGAGAGCCGAACTCCATAAGCCCAAAACGCACCGGCTCACGCCTCTGAGAACGGTTTTTTCCTTGAAATACGACAGTATTCCTGCGGAAAAGAACCGTTCCCATAGACGCAATCCGCTGTATTTTGGGTGCGGGGGCAGTTTATATCAATCATATTTTCGTTTCGGCAAGGCAAAGGAACGCAGGAAGCCTAACGGCTTTCAAGTTTCTTTAACGCAGTCGAAGCGGAAAGAGGGTGGATATAAACCTTATGGGTTCGACTCTCTTTTGCTATAGTATTATTTATATTTTAGCCTGTTTTGTTTCGTATATCGCCCTGAAAAGCGACAGCTCATTATCATACGGCAGGTCGCACGACATGTGCCATATCATAATTCCGCCGAGTCCCGCATCAACGGCAAATGCCGTCTTATCGGAAATCATCTGAACCGAATTTATATACTGCATGGCTGTCATGGGATTGCCGGAATGGTCAAAATCATTAAAATAAATAAGATTTGTAAATCTGTCAAGACTGCTCTCAAACTGTTTATAATCGCCCCAGTATCCGAGCTTGTTAACCGGACGCGAATAAAACGGAACGCCCAAATCGATTTTTGATTTATCAAACCCGCCTTCAATCGCCTTTCTTACGCCGTTCGCCGTTACGGCAAAAATGGAATGATATCCGTGCGCCGTAAACATATCGTACAGCATAACCTCCGCACGATCTATTATATCGAGCACATCATCGTCAAATCGCAAATCCCACGGAGCTATGGCAAGAGATATTATTTTATCGGGTATTGCCTTATCAAGACGTCTTAAAAACTCGTTAAACTGTTTCCATTCATTTTTGCTGTTCGGAAATTCATAATCCATATCATAGCCGTCAAAGCCGTATTTTTCAACCAGTGCGCGAATGCTTTCTACCGTTGCGTCAACATATTCTTCGCTGAGCATCGATATGATATCGGCGTTGTCGTTTCCGTACGGCATTGCTATATCGCATATAAGATTGATATTTTTACCCGCTGTTTTTTCTTTCAATATTGAAATTTTGTCGGCATAATACTGTTCGTCAACACTTTCGCCCTTTCCGTCGACAAAGCATACCTCTCCCTGCGCGGTAAATTTCGCAGTGCCGAAAACTATGATATCCGTTACGCTGCCGAGCATTGAAACATCCATATCCTCGCCGATATTCTCCGTGACAAGATATGTGTTGACTCTCAAATCACCGGCGTTTTCATTCTTTAAATTATAAACGCCCAATCCGTTTAAATTATAATTGCCTGAGGACTGATTTACAAATATACGGAGATATCTGTAAGAAATATCGCCCAAAAAACATGTATGTCCGCCTTCTATGCAGTCGCTTTGATACAGAAATTCATAATCGTTATCCTTATCATTTGAAGCGTATATTTCAAAAAGGGTAACGTTCTTTCCGCTCTCCTGCAAAACAACTGTGTTAAAATCCTTCCTCTCGAGCAGGTCGACGGTAACATAGCATACCTCCTCCTGCTTTCCCTTGAGAGAAAACGATGAAACGGTTTTTCCGCTCATATCGGTAATCTCGGAATTTTCGGCAAGATTGTCATACTGAGAATAAACGTCATTCATAATTTTTCTGCCGTTTTCACCGCAGGATGAAAACAACGAAGCGATGACAATTAAAGATAAAATGACGCTCAATAAAGCCTTGATTTTTTTCATAAAAACACCTCAAGGTATATTTTACATATAAATTCACCAAATTTCAACATAAAATTTAATATTAATTGTAAAAAATTATTTCATCCTTAATATTAATACCGTTTCGTCTTCGGAAACGGACAAAAGACCGCTTTTGCATTCAAATGAAAACTCTTTTTGATTTTCATCAATTACTCTGCATTCGCCTTCGGCGACGGACGTTATAAACGGAGAATGTCCGGGCAGAACGGCCAAATCGCCGTCCGCCCCGCGAAGCGACAGAAAAACAGCCCGGTCCGAAAACAGTTCCGAATCCATGGAGGAAACGTTTAATTTAAACGTTTTCATCAAATCACCGCCCCGGATTTTTTGGCGGCGTCATCTATTGTTGACGCAAACAGAAACGCCGACTCCGGAATTTCATCGCACCTGCCGTCAAGTATGGCTCTGAATCCTCTTATTGTCTCTGACAGCGGAACGTATACCCCGGGAATGCCGGTGAATTTTTCCGATACGGTAAAGGGCTGCGAAAGAAATCTCTGGATTTTTCTCGCCCGTGCGACAAGAAGCTTATCCTCATCGCTTAATTCGTCCATACCCATTATCGCGATAATATCCGTAAGCTCTTTATATCTCTGCAGAACCTTCTGAACATCCCTCGCAGTACGGTAATGCTCGTCACCGACAATATCGGGGGATAAAATTCTGCTTGTCGATTCAAGAGGGTCGACAGCGGGATAAATACCCTGCGAAGCTATATTTCTCGACAAAACCGTAGTTGCGTCAAGATGTGCAAAGGCGGCGGCCGGCGCGGGATCCGTAAGGTCGTCGGCGGGAACGTAAACGGCCTGAACGCTTGTAACCGAACCGCGTTTTGTCGACGTAATACGCTCCTGAAGAGCGCCCATCTCCGTAGCAAGCGTCGGCTGATATCCTACCGCCGACGGCATTCTGCCGAGAAGCGCGGAAACTTCACTGCCCGCCTGGGTAAATCTGAATATATTATCTATGAACAAAAGAACATCCTGACCGAGGTCGTCTCTGAAATACTCCGCCATGGTAAGTCCCGAAAAAGCAGCTCTCATTCTCGCTCCGGGCGGTTCGTTCATCTGTCCGTAAACAAGAGCGGTATTTGAAAGGACGCCCGACTGTTTCATTTCATTATAAAGGTCGTTGCCTTCCCTCGTACGCTCTCCGACTCCGGTAAAAACGGAAATACCGTTATGCTCCTTTGATATGTTGTTTATAAGCTCCATTATAAGAACGGTCTTTCCTACTCCGGCTCCGCCGAAAAGTCCTATCTTACCGCCCTTTGCATACGGACAGATAAGGTCTATAACCTTGATTCCCGTTTCAAATATACCCGTCCGGGAGCTTATCTCATCATATGCGGGAGGCGCTCTGTGTATGCTTCTTCTCTCCTTCGCCGCGGGCGCGGGTTTGTTATCCACAGCCTCGCCCAATACGTTAAAAATACGTCCGAGTGTCTCTTTTCCGACAGGAACGCTTATCGGAGCAAGCGTATCGGCAGCCTCCGTTCCACGGCTTAATCCGTCCGTAGACGACATTGCGATACATCTTACGGTATTTTCGCCTATATGCTGCGAAACCTCCGCAGTCAGAATCCTGTCCTGCATTTTTATTTGTACGGCATTATTAATCTCGGGCAAATATCCGTCTTCAAATCTTACATCTACAACCGGACCCATCACCCGACTTACGTATCCTTTATGCGAACTGTTCATTTTATTTCGGCTCCTTACATTATTCTCCGTTTCCGGCGGTTATCTCGGTGATTTCCTGAGTAACCGCCCCCTGCCGCGCTCTGTTATATCGGATATGAAGCTCGTCGAGCATCTGACGCGCATTTCTGTCCGCATTATCCATAGCCGTTCTGCGTTCCGTAAGCTCGCAGACAAAGCTTTCTTTTACGCTTGAAAAAACGGCGGAGGCAATATATTCTTTCACCGCTTCTTCTGTAACGGTCTGCGCGTCGGGTTCAAATTCGACGCTTATCCGCGTTTTTTCGCAGTTATCGCTCAAGGGCAGAAGAGTTTTTAAATACGTCTCCTGTTTTAATGCGGAAATGTATTTCGTTCCAATAATATCAATTTCACCGTACTCGCCCGAAACGTATTTTTCACAAAGTTCGTCCGAGAGCGCATATGCCTCGTCCGACGAAAAAAATTCGGAGGAAACGAACGGTTTTGATACTCTGCCGCAAATTCGCCTGCCTATAGGGTAAACGTCGGCATTTTTTATTTCGTCAAGCTTTTTGAATACAAATGAATTATATCCGCCGGCAAGACCTCTGTCGCCCGCTATAACTATAACGCACCTTTTGCCTTCATGTTTTTTCATATAAATTCCGTTTTTGCATTCGCCGCATGAGGAGAGCATTTTAATTATCCTCTCCGCGCCGGACGCATATGCGGACGCTTTTGTCATACCGGATACCGCCCGTCTTAGTTTTGACGAAGCGACAAGCCCCATGGACGAGGTTATCTGCAATGTAGAATCTATGCTTCTTATCCTCGTTTTCAGAGCGTTAACGTCTGCGCCCATACAGCTCACTCCGTTTCTCCGATGAGTTTCTCCATCTCGGAAATGTCATTATCGTCAAACGAGCCTTTTTCAAGCCTTTCAAGTAAAGCCAAATAGTCATTTTCCGCCTTGAGAATCAGTTTTTCCTCAAATTTTGAAATTTCCGAAACCTCGATTTTATTAAAAAATCCGTGCGTTACGGCATAGATTATTATAATCTGACATCCTGCCCGTACCGGCGAATTTTTATTTTGTTTCAACACCTCTGTTATTCTCTCGCCCAAAGCAAGACGCGCCTTTGTATCAGCATCGAGATCGCTTGAAAACTGAGCGAAGGCCTGCAGTTCCCTGTACTGCGAATAAAAAAGCTTCAATTCGCCGGAAACCTTCTTCATGCCCTGCAGCTGCGCCGAACCTCCGACTCGGCTTACAGATATACCGGGGTTTACCGCAGGCATTATCCCCGAATGGAAAAGCTCCGTTTCAAGGAATATCTGACCGTCTGTTATGGAAATAACGTTAGTCGGAATATACGCCGATACGTCGCCCGCCTGAGTTTCTATTATCGGCAGAGCTGTTATCGAACCTCCGCCGTACTCGTCGGAAACTTTCGCCGCGCGTTCAAGAAGTCTTGAATGCAAATAAAATACGTCGCCGGGATATGCCTCCCGTCCGGGCGGTCTGCGTATAAGAAGCGACAAGGCTCTGTACGCTACGGCATGTTTTGACAAATCATCATAAACAATCAAAACGTCTTTGCCCTGCTCTCTGAAAAATTCAGCCATGGCGCATCCGGAATAAGGAGCAATATACTGAAGCGGAGCAGGCTCGGCAGCAGAAGCCGAAACTACTATGGTATGAGCCATTGCACCCGCCTTTGTTAATTCGTTAACCACCTGAACGACGGATGAATTTTTCTGTCCTATCGCGACATAAATACATATTACGCCGCTTGAGTTCTGGTTTATTATCGTATCGACGGCAATCTGTGTTTTACCGGTCTGCCTGTCGCCGATTATAAGTTCACGCTGTCCCCTGCCTATGGGAATCATACCGTCAACAGCCTTGATACCCGTCTGTAAAGGCACGCTCACACCCTCGCGCTCGATAATTCCGGGAGCGGAAGATTCTATAGGCTTTACGGCTTCGGTTTCAATTCCGCCCTTTCCGTCTATCGGTTTTCCGAGAGCGTTTACAACTCTGCCGAGCATCTTTTCACCGACGGGGACGGACAGAACTCTGCCGGTACACATAACCTTCGTTCCCTCGCCTATGGACGTATCACCCGACAGAAGCGCGGCGGAAACGGTATCCTCGTCAAGATTCATAGCAAGTCCGAAGCTTCCGTCTTCAAATTCAAGCAGTTCGCCCGCCATACATTTATCGAGTCCGTAAACAGACGCGATGCCGTCGCCTGCGCAAATGACCTTTCCTGTATCCTTTGTCTGTATGCAGGAACCGTAAGAGCGTATCTGTTCTTTGATAATACTGCTTATGGAATGCACATCAATACTCATTTGTCCTGCGTCTCCTTTATCTGTTTTAATTTGTTCTTTATGCTCGCGTCGATAATTCCGCCGTCCGCATAAACGACAAATCCGCCGATAAGCGATTCGTCAATTTCGTATATAGCCCTGATTTTACGGGAAAACTTTTTTTCAAGCGTACTCTCAAGCTTACGCTTCTCTTTGTCTGTCATAGAGCACGCACCGACAACCTTTACGTCAAGCTCTCCGACCTTTTCCGAATACATTTTTTTAAATTCTCCGACGCATCGTGAAAAAATATTCAAATACCTTTTTTTGCACAAAATTTTTAAAAAAACAAGAATCTCGTCGGGAATCCTGCCCGAAAAGGCGGAATCGATACATTTCAGCCTGTCCGAAATATCAATATTCGGGTCTGACAGCATTTTGATATATTCTTTTTCATTCTTAAAAATATCATCAAGAGCCAAAAGAGCTTCTTCAAATTCCTTTTCTCTGCCCGCCTCCGCGGCTATCGAAAACAACGCGTCGGCACAGCATAATGCCGTATCAGTCATCACAGTCACCTATTTCCGAAATCGCCTCGTCTATAATATTCCTGCGATCGCTCTCGTTTATCGTCCTGCCTATCATTTTTTCCGCGATAAGCACGGAAACGTCCGCAATTTCTTTCCTGACGGAATCCTCGGCTTTCTTTCTTTCGAGCTTCGCCTGTTCTTCGGCGTTTGATATAATCCCGTCGGCTCTGCGTTTTGCGTCGCCGGTCAGCTTATCGCCCATGCGCCTTGCCTGAGTCTGCGCATTTTCAATAATCGCGTCGGCTTCGTTCTGCGCTTCGGAAACTCTTTTACTCCACTCTCTGCGGTCGTTTTCCGCTTCAAGCTTTGTCTTCTCGGCTTCGGAATACGTTTTATCAAGCTGATTCTGCCGTTCGGCGATCATTTTTTTAACAGGCTTATAGAGAAATTTTTTTATAATTAAAAAAAGTATAACGAGATTGCACAGAGAAATGATTATCAGCCAGATATTTACGGAGATAACATCGAGATTCTGCATAAAACCGTCTCCTTATCCGACTGTATTCATAAGAATATCGACAAGTCTCTGCGGAGCGACGAAAATAAGAAGTATCGCAATAACGAGCGCGTAAAGACCCGTCGTTTCCGCAATGGCGCATCCCATCAGCATAGTGGTTGTAACCTGTCCTCTGCACTCAGGCTGTCTGCCGATTGCCTCACATGCCTTCGCCACGGCGTTGCCCTCGCCGATACCGGGGCCTATACCCGCTATCATTGCCATACCTGCGCCGAGCGCACAGCACCCTAAAATAATACCGATTGCAAGTTCTGTCATGATAATCTCCTCCGAAATTTGAATTTTTTATATATTAATCGGCTCTCTGAGCCTTTTTAGCTTTTTTCAGTCTCTTTTTCTCCTGCTTTTTTATATAAAGCTCCTGCGGAAATCCGCCGGCAACGTACAGCATTGTAAGCATTGCAAATATAAACGCCTGCAAACATCCGCTGAACACGTCAAAGTAAATACTCAGGAACGCGGGAAGTCCGATTCTTAAAAACGGAATCTTTGAAAAAGAACCCGGCAGAAATGAGAAAATCATACCCGAAAGCGAAGCAAGAGCGTACGAAATGAGAACCGATATTACAGACCCCGACAAAACGTTTCCGTAATGACGAAACGCCATGGATACGGGAGTTGCAGCCTCGCTTATTATATTAAGAGGCGCAAGAAACGGTACGGGTTCACCGAAGCTTTTGATATAATGCAAAGGTCCGCATTTCATTTTATAATGCGTTATAAGTATGAACGTCAGAGCCGCCCATCCCGCCGTAATATTAATATCCGACGTCGGAGGAAAAAGACCTATAAGCGACAGCAGACTTGAACACGCGCTTAAAGCAAGTATCGCCGCGACAAACGGAGCAAATCCCATAAAATATTCGCCCATATTCTCCTTTACGAGAGAATCCGCTTTTTCTACAATCCATTCTGCGATAACCTGCCTTTTCCCTTTGCCCCAAACAGTCATACCGTGCGTCAGGAACATACACAGAAACATTATCGACAAAATAACAAGCCAGGAATTTATCTGCGCCTCGGTTATCGGCATGACCGTACCGAACGGCATATTTATACGTGCATAAATCATCGCGCCCTGAATCTGTATTCCGTCCGAAGCGGGAGTATACAGAACCTTCAGCGTCATTCCCGCAATTAACGGCAGTACGCTGAGTATCAGCAGCAAAACGTCGATAAAACCGAATTTTGGCTTTTCATTTCCGCAAATCTGTTTTTTCTTTGTTTCCTCCATCTGAATCACCGCCGTCCTTTTTCATAAAGCTCTGTCTGAAGAAAACCGCAATACGCGTAAAAAACAAAGGAATAAGAGTCGTCGCTACATTAAAACAGCTCAGAACAGCTCCGAGTATGCAAACAAGAAAAAGCATAAACATTCTCAAAAGCTGAGAAACGCGCATAAAGCTTGCGGCCTCCTTTTCATTCTTATCACATGAGTACTGAACGCTCAGCCCCATAAGAAAGAAATTAAGTATCCCCGCCGAACAACCTATCAGATTTCCCAGCAGGACGCTTAAATCCCACTTGCCGATTACAAGAAATACGGCTTGCATAAGCGCGCTTGCGATTAATGAGAAAACAGCCATAAAACCTGTTTCCTTCATAACCGTTTTATCAGGCTTGATCATTTTACAATCCCCTCTCCGTTAACCTGCATTCTTTATTCAGTTTAAGTTATTATTACACCCGAATATGTACTAAATATAAACACATGTAGATTTATTTTACACATGACGAATATTTCAAAAAAATAATCGCACGAAACATCTGAACATTTCGTACGAATCTGATAAATATCAATAAAAATGGCAAGTATCTGACGATACCTGCCGATTTCTGGTGATCCAGCGGAGATTCGAACTCCGGACACCCTGCTTAAAAGGCAGGTGCTCTGCCGACTGAGCTACTGGATCGATATTGTAAACACGCCTTTACTTTAAGAAAGCCAAAAGCAATGTAGTACCCAATGTAAGTATAAAGAACAGCGCACCGAGAACCTTCGTACCCTTAGCGAGCTTTGCCTCAATCGTTCTGCCCTTATGTTTACCGAAGAATGTTTCCGCACCGCCCGCGATAGCACCGGAAAGACCTGCCGATCTGCTCTGCTGCATGAGTACAATAACAATCATTGCAAGTGAGAGAACAATGAGTACCGCACCAAGTATGTATTCATAAGCCGCCATTATGTCAAGTCCTTTCTTGTGACGTATCGTCAAACTGCTTGAATATATTATCATATCAAAAACAAAAAATCAAGTATTTTTTCATTTTTTTTTAAATTTTCTTATTTTTATTTTTCGTACCTTTTTTGCGCCTTTAAAAATATTCTTGACGAATAAGGCAGGACAAGTGTATAATATGGTATTATTGATTATATATAATATATACAGTACTTCATCGGAGGCAGTTATGGCAAAAAGAAAAGAGTATTCAAATCAGTCGATAGTAAAACTCGAGGGACCCGATAAAATAAGAAAACGTCCCGCTGTTATCTTCGGCTCTGACGACATAGAGGGTTGCCAGCACTCTGTTTTTGAAATTATTTCAAACTCAATCGACGAAGCCCGCGAGGGACACGGAAACAAAATTACGGTTATCAGATATCTCGACAAATCGATTGAGGTTACAGACCACGGACGCGGTATGCCGGTGGACTGGAACGAAAAATACGGTCAGTACAACTGGGAACTGCTTTTCTGTGAAATGTATGCGGGAAGCAAATACGACACGAACGAGGGCGGAAGCTATGAGTTTTCGCTCGGTCTTAACGGACTCGGACTCTGCTCGACGCAATGCGCGTCCGAATATATGGAGGCTGAAATAAAAAACGGCGGATTTATATACAATCTTCGTTTTGAAAAAGGATTCCCCGTCGGTGAAATGAAGAAAGAACCGTACCCGAAAAAAGACACGGGAACGCGCATACGCTGGAAACCCGACCTCGAGGTTTTTACCGATACCGACATTCCTCTTGAATATTATCAGAATACAATAAAACGTCAGGCAATAGTAAATTCGGGCGTTAAATTCATACTTAAAAATCAAATATCCGAATCAAGATTTGAAACATTCGAATATTTCTACGAAAACGGAATTAAAGATTATGTCGGGGAATTTACGTCCGGCGAAGCGTTTACGTCCGTTCAATTCTGGCAGACGGAGCGCGTCGGCAGGGACAGAGAGGACAAGCCCGACTATAAAGTTAAAATAAATACCGCGCTGTGCTTTTCAAAAACAAAGCAGTTAAAGGAATTTTATCACAACTCAAGCTTTCTCGAACACGGCGGCGCGCCGGACAAGGCACTGAAAAGCGCGTTCGTTTCGCAAATAGATTCATATTTAAAACAAAACGGCAAATATACAAAGACAGACGGTAAGGTTAACATTCAGGATATCGAGGATTGTCTTGTCATAATAATTTCATCATTTTCAACCCAGACGTCGTACGAAAATCAGACAAAAAAATCAATTACGAATAAATTCATACAAGAGGCGATGACGGATTTTCTCAAGCATCAGCTTGAAATTTATTTTATAGAAAACAAACTTGAAGCTGACAGAATCGCGGATCAGATTCTCATTAATATGAGAAGCCGCGTTCACGCAGAGAAAGCAAAGCTTGCAATTAAAAATAACCTGACGGGCAAAATGGACATGGGCAACAGAGTCGAAAAATTCGTCGACTGCCGAAGTAAAAACGTAAACGAACGCGAGCTTTTCATTGTGGAGGGCGACTCGGCTCTCGGCGCGTGCAAGCAGGCGCGAGACTCCGCATTTCAGGCGATTATTCCTGTACGTGGTAAAATATTAAACTGCCTTAAGGCTGATTATTCAAAGGTTTTCAAAAGCGAAATAATCACCGATTTGATAAAAGTCCTCGGCTGCGGAGTCGAAGTCAGAACTAAGGCAAACAAAAACATAAGCGGTTTTGACATAGACGCTCTGCGCTGGAATAAGATCATTATCTGCACCGACGCGGACGTCGACGGATTCCAAATAAGAACACTGATTCTTACAATGCTTTATTCTCTTACTCCGACTCTCATAGAAAAGGGCAAGGTTTATATTGCGGAATCCCCTCTCTATGAAATAACATCGAAAAACGGCACGTGGTTTGCCTATAACGAACAGGAAAAAACCGACGCATTAAGGGAAATAGGCGACGCAAAATACACAATTCAGCGTTCAAAAGGTCTGGGCGAAAACGAACCCGACATGATGTGGATGACAACAATGAACCCGGAAACAAGACGTCTTATAAAAGTCGAACCCAATTCAGACCCGTCAAAAACCGCCGATGTTTTTGACCTGTTGCTTGGAGACAACCTTCAAGGCAGAAAAGACCATATTGCAAACAACGGATATAAATACATGGATCTTACCGATTTGAGCTAAGGAGGGCTGCATCATGGCAGGAAAAAGAAAAAAAGACGAAACGAAAAAACAGACCTCAGAGCTTACCGCGCACATCCTCGGCGCAGGAGAAATTAACGAACAGGATATCACCTACACGCTTGAAAATAACTATATGCCATACGCCATGAGCGTTATTTTATCAAGAGCAATTCCCGAAATAGACGGATTTAAACCGTCACACAGAAAACTCCTTTATACAATGTACCTTATGGGGCTTTTAAAGGGCGATAAAGTCAAAAGCGCAAATATTGTGGGACGTACGATGCAACTGAATCCGCACGGAGATCAGGCGATTTATGAAACCATGGTCAGGCTCACGCGTGCAAACGAGACTCTGCTTCACCCGTATATAGATTCAAAGGGTAACTTCGGCAAAGCGTATTCAAAAAACATGCAGTATGCCGCCTCCCGTTATACCGAGGCAAAGCTTGATAAAATAAGCGCGGAGCTTTTTGCGGATATAGACAAGGACACGGTCGACTTCGTACCCAATTACGACAATTCAATGACAGAACCGACGCTGTTTCCGGTGAGATTCCCGTCAATACTTGTCAATTCAAATATGGGCATAGCCGTCGGAATGGCAAGCAACATTTGCTCGTTTAATTTAAACGAGGTATGCCGTACGGCGATTGAACTTATAAAAAATCCCGATCACGTAATAGCAGATACATTAAAAGCCCCGGATTTCAGCGGCGGAGGCAGACTGATTTACGACAGGGCAAGGCTTGAAGAAATTTACGAAACCGGGCGCGGAGCCGTCAGAATCCGTTCAAAATACGAATACGACAAAAAGAACAACTGTATTGACATAACGGAGATTCCGCCGACGACGACAAGCGAAGCTGTAATTGAAAAAATTATAGAGCTGAATAAAACCGGTAAGCTCCGCGACATAAGCGACATACGCGACGAAACGGACAAATCCGGACTTAAAATCACAATCGATTTGAAGCGCGGAACAGACCCCGAAAAGCTGATGAACACGCTTTTCAAAAAAACTCCGCTTGAAGATTCCTTCTCATGCAACTTCAATATTCTTATCGGAAACGTACCCAAAGTCATAGGCGTACGCGAAATTCTCGGCGAATGGACGGCATTCAGAAGCGAATGCATTAAGAGAAAAACATTTTTTGAACTCGAAAAAGCGAAAGAAAAGCTTCATCTTTTACTCGGACTTAAGAAAATACTTCTCGACATTGACAAGGCTATAAAAATCGTCAGAGAAACCGAGGAAGAGTCGGAGGTTGTTCCAAACCTGATGATTGGCTTCGGAATTGACGAAGCGCAGGCGGAGTATGTTGCCGAAATAAAACTGCGTCATTTAAACAGAGAATATATTTTAAAAAGACTTTCCGATATCGATGAACTTCAAAAAAACATCGAGGATATGGAGGATATATTAAAGAGCAGATCGCGTATTAAAAAAATAATAGTTTCCGAGCTTGAGGACGTTTCAAAAAAGTACGGAAAGGAACGAAGAACGGAAATAATTTACGTTGACGAGAATACAGCGAATGATATCGAAGAGGAAATTCCCGATTATCCGGTTAAATTATTTTTCACAAAGGACGGATATTTCAAAAAAATTACTCCCCTGTCGCTGCGCATGAGTTCAGAACAGAAACTGAAAGACGGAGACGAAATCGTATGCGAAACGGACGCGTCAAATGCGGACGAAATTCTATTCTTTACAAACAAGCGTCAGGTTTATAAAACGAGAGCATGCGAATTTTCCGACACAAAGGCAAGCGTTCTCGGAGATTTCGTATCGTCCAGACTTGAAATGGACAAGGATGAGCTGCCCGTCAATATGACCGTTATCAAAAATTACACGGGATACATGCTCTTTGTATTTGAAAACGGCAAGATTGCAAAAATAGACATGTCCGCATACGAAACCAAGACGAACAGAAAAAAGCTTATAAAAGCGTATTCTGACAAATCCCCTCTCGTAAGCTGTATTCATATCGAGGAGGACGCGGATTACGTTATACGTTCGACATCCGGCAGATATCTTATATTCAATTCGGGCTCGATATCGCCGAAATCAACTAAGGATTCTCAGGGCGTTGCAATTATGACTCTGAAAAAAGGACACAAAACCGCAAACATTACGCTCTATAACGAAAACATGTTCGCAAAGCCTGCCAGATACAGAACAAAAACGCTCCCCGCTGCGGGAAGCACGTTGTCCGGCGAAGACTCGTTTGACCAAATCAGTTTCTGATATTCAAGCGTAATTAAAGATTCGCATATTATTCTGAAAACAACAAAGAATCGGAGATGATTTTTATGCAGATACTCGTTGTAGAGGATGAAATTTCCCTTGCTGACGCTATCGTTGCAATACTTAAAAAGGAGCAGTACTTTGCCGACGCGGTCTACGACGGAAAGGACGGGCTTGATTACGCGTTAAGCGGCATTTACGACCTGATACTTCTCGATATAATGCTGCCTAAAATGAACGGCATTGAGGTATTGAAGGAATTAAGGAATCAGGGAGTTTCCACTCCCGTTATGCTTCTTACGGCAAAAAGCGAGATAGACGACAAAATCCGAGGTCTTGACACCGGTGCTGACGATTATCTTACAAAACCCTTCAACAAAGGCGAGCTGCTTGCAAGAATCAGAGCTTTGACAAGGCGCAAGGGCGAAATTCCCGCAAACGAAATGACGTACGGCGACATCACGCTGAATCAGAGCACATACGAACTCATCTGCGGAGCAAACTCCGTAAAGCTCGGAGGCAAGGAATTTAAAATAATGCAGATGCTTATGTACGCGCCGAAAAATATCATTTCCAAGGATGAATTTATTGAAAAAATCTGGGGCTATGACAGTGAGGCGGAGTATAATAACATCGAGGTTTACGTATCGTTTTTAAGAAAGAAGCTCACCGCAATAAAATCGACAGTCCAGATAAAAGCCTCGAGAGGAATCGGATACTACATTGAAGGATAATAATTTAATAATCAAAAAAACAAGAGATCGTTTTATCGCAATAAGCATGACGGCACTTGTAATAATACTGATATTTATTTTCGGATTTATCAACATTCTCATGAATCTTGCCGTCAGGCAGACTCTTGAAAAAAACATTGACACGGCCGCCGCGGCGTCAACGTTTGCGATGACAAATTCAAAATTCGGTTTTCCTTTTTCATCATCACAAATTATAGGCTCGGAGGAATTGAAATCAATCAAGTACATTTCCGCATTTCTTGACTCGGACGGCGGGATATCGTCGCTCGTTTCAAACATGACCGACGACCTTACCACCGGCGAAATGACGCAGATTGCCTCCGGCATTATGAATCTCAAAAAAGATTCCGGTACTTACTCTCATTATAAATACCGCATGATTGAAAACGGCACGGACAGCATTCTCATTATTGTCGACGCAAGCGCGCTTACGGGGATGCTCTCGTCACTTGCAAAAATCAGCATATTTATTATAATTATCAGCATGATAATCGAATTTACCGTTGTTGTCGCAATGTCAAAAAAAGCCATAAAACCGCTCGAAGAGGCATTCGACAAGCAGAAACAGTTTATTTCCGACGCCAGTCACGAGCTAAAAACCCCCCTTTCGGTTATTTCCGCAAGCGCGGACGTTCTCGAAGCCGAACAGGGCGAAAACAAATGGCTCACGTCAATAAAGGATCAAAGCGAAAACATGTCGCATCTCGTTTACAGTCTTTTAGATCTGGCGAAGCTTGACGAAATGTCAAAGCCCCCCGTTATGTCGGACTTTGATTTAAGTTCGGCGGTGCTTAATATCGCGCTTGAATTTGAATGCCCGGCGTTCGAAAACGGAAAAGAACTTACTTATGACATAAAGCCGGACGTTCACATGTGCGGAAACGAACAGAACGTAAAACAAGTTATAACCATTCTTACGGAAAACGCAGTAAAATACGCCGGAGAACACGGCAAAATAGAAATTCGTCTGCGCACCGCGGGCAAACAGAAAATTATCGAGGTCTACAATACCGGCAAAGGCATACGCGATGACGAAAGAGAAAAGATATTTCAGCGTTTCTACAGAAGCGACTCTTCGCGTTCAAGAAGCACGGGCGGCTACGGTCTCGGACTTGCAATAGCAAAATCGCTTGTCACAGCAAATAACGGCACGATATCGGTAACGGGCGTTGAAGGCGAATGGATCAGATTTACTGTGATATTCCAAAACACGTCAAATTTACTCACGGGAGCAGTCAGATGAAAATAATAAAAGCTGAAAAAGAATTTATTTTTAACGAAAATCCGGCTGCGCCGAGCTGCCATGCAAGCACCGTTCTCCCGCTCGACGGCGGAAAAACCGTACTCTCGGCTTGGTTCGCCGGAGCAAAAGAGGGTAAAGATGACGTAGGCATATGGTTTTCAAGGAGAACCGGCGGAAAATGGTCTGCTCCCGTTCTTCTGACAAACGAAAAGAACGTACCGCACTGGAATCCGGTATTATTCAAAAGAAAGAACGGAGACATTATTCTTTATTATAAATTCGGAAAATATATTCCGTACTGGCAGACGCGTTATATAATTTCAAAGGATAACGGCGAAACGTGGTCGGAGCCTCACGACATAGTAAAGGACGATAAAACCGGAGGCAGAGGTCCCGTTAAAAATAAATGCATACGAATATCAAACGGCGACGTACTTGCCCCCGCGTCGACGGAGCAAAAGGGACGCTGGCGTTGTTTTATAGACATTTCGCACGACGACGGATTAACGTTTGAAAAACAGAAGTACATTGTGCGCCCCAAAACGCCAAAGGGGCTCGTACAGATGATTCAGCCTACGCTGTGGGAATCCGAAAACGGTCATGTTCACGCGCTCATGCGTACAAACAAGGGCAGAATCTACAGAAGCGATTCATCGGATTTCGGAAAAACGTGGACAAAGGCGTACGAAACAAAGCTTCCGAATAACAATTCCGGAATAGACGCCGTTAAAACTGACAAGGGTATTTTTCTTTTATATAACCCTGTTGAGGAAAACTGGGGAGCGCGTTCTCCCGTTACGCTTGCTTTTTCGCCCGACAACGGCAAGACGTGGACAGACCTCGTGAATCTCGACTGCGACGGCGAAGAATTTTCATATCCAGCGATAACGGCGGACGGAAATACGCTTTATCTTACGTATACGTATTTAAGAGAAAAAATCAGATTTTGGAGAATAGAAGTCGTATAAATTTTATTGCATATTATTCAAAACAGTAAGTTAAAATTCAACGGCCTTCAGGGGGATTTAAATTGAATACAATGTCAAAACGCAGTAAAAGCGACGCATTTTCAAAAGAGCAGAAGAGTATACTTCTGCTCTGTTTTCTGTGCTATTCCGCGGCTTATGCCGGACGACTCAACATTTCCGCGGCGCTTCCGGGCATACGCGAACTTCTCGCCGTTTCGGATACGAAAGCAGGAATGTTTCAAACGGTATTCGCATCAGTGTACGCAGTCGGGCAGATAATAAACGGCTCACTCTCGGACAGAATCAATTCAAAAATTAATATCGGACTTGGACTTATAATTTCATCCGTATGCAATCTGGCATTTGCAATGTCCGAGTCCTACATATTCTCAGTCATAATATGGGCGATGAACGGAATCGGACAATCAATGATTTGGACGCCTGTCGTATTGCTTATTTCCGAATATTTTTCGGGTGAAAAACGCGACCGCGCTTCGTTTATCATGTCAATAGCAGTTACGTTCGGACACTTCGCCGCATGGGGAATATCAGGACTTACAGCCGCGTATCTCGGAGTTAAAACATCGTTTATCATTCCGGCGTTTATAATGGCCGCCGCCGCTGTTTACTCGCTGACAGAGCTTTGCATTAAACATAAAAAAAAGAATCAAACCATACCGGAGCGCACGGATAATAAAGAAAAAAACATTAAAAAATCCGAAAACCGGATGTCCGTCGGAAAAATGCTTTCATCGACCGGTCTTATTTCACTCCTGCTGTGCTGTATATTCAACGGTTTTGTAAGGGACTCAATCGTTACATGGACGCCCACCGTCCTAAACTCGGGTGAAAATTCAGTATCGCTTCAGTCGGCTCTATTGTCGCTGATTCTTCCGATATTTGAGCTTATCGGAATTGCGACCGCAAAAAAAAGCTATTCAATAACAGGCTCAAACGCAAGAAAAGCAAACGGAACAGTCCTCGCTTCAAGCGCGTTATTCACGTTTATACTTATATTTGCATATAAAAACACGTTCGCCGCAGCATTCATGCTCGCCCTTTCCTGCGCCGCGAACTACGGAGTCAATCCGATGCTTACAACATTTATCCCCATGGAGTACGACAAAGCGGGGCGCGTCGGTTTCGTCGCGGGCACTGTCGACTGCTTCATTTATCTCGGCTCTGCTCTCGCCGGCGTGCTGACGGGCGCGGTAAGCGAATCGGCAGGCTGGGAGCGCGTATACATTCTATGGACAGCCGCCGCCCTCGCCGGGGCGGGAATGTCATTTATCTCAGCAAACAAAGGCAAAAAAGGTCTATCCTGAATTAAAATTTGATATTTTTTCGTTTAAGTCTTTAATATGAATTAAAAGCGACAGCAAAACCGAACAAAAAAATCCGAGGCTCGTGATTAATCGAATCTCGGATTTTTTCGGCTGTTTTTTACAGCCCCATTTATTATAGTATTGTATATATTTTTAAATCCGATATCAATACAAACCGTTTAAGTATTCATCCTTAAGTCCGTCCTTTATAATGCCCTTATAGGCGTTAAGCTCCAGTATCATACGCGATTTATCATAATTTTCAGTGATAAAATCGCAGGCGATTATATTGGCTCTGTCAAGTCTTGACTCACTCTCGGCTATTGCGTCGGTAAACCTATGAAAATGCGGACGCATCATATCGTTTAATTTTCTCGGAGTTTTAATTCCGAGCTCTGTTCCGAAGTTCGGAGTCAGCTGAGTCTGAAACCAGAAAAAGCCCTCCGACTTATCCGTTTCAAAATATTCAAGATTTTTAGGTATAAAATTGTCCGGTTGCGTTCCGAAAAGCTTCTTATCCCACGGATTACTCAACGGACAATTAACGCTTCCGTTGTATCCCGCCATATAATTTATAAGTATATAGCGTTTACCGCTCTTTCTCATGTCGCCTATAGAAACGTCTCTTATATCTTTAAAATCGGTATAAGCGTATTTTGTCGGCTGAATATATTTTTCAAGCAGTACATCGACAGCCGCGCAGTCGGCTTTATAGGTTATCTTTATAGGTCCGAAATTCTGAGGATAATATTCCCTCACGTCAAAAATGAAAAATTCCGAATCGTTTTCATCAAGCATTTTCTTCCAGTCTGCAAGAACAGATTCAAACGATACTCCGTTTGTAACTCCGTGAGCAAGACGGATAACGCCTTTTTTGTCCGTGTTTAAACGAACGCAGAAATACCTGACGCCGTACTTAAACTGTTCATACATACTGCCGTCCTGACAGCACGCCATGGCGTTCATTCCGTAAGAACCCGCATTATGAGAACCGGGAATCGCAATATGCGTTAATTTTGCCTCGTCGCGGATGTAAGACATCCAATTTGAATAAATCATAATTTTCCTCCGTTATTTTATTCTACTGATTTTAATGATTCAACCATACTTATGTTCTTCATTTTGCCGTGCATAATGAAGTTTACCAAAACCGCGAACAGAACGGTTATTCCGACCGCGATAAGATAATCGTACCAGATAATATCCTGTACAAACATGATAGCGTCGACTTTTACATACTCTATCATAATTTTATGAAGTCCGATACCGCCGAAAATGCCTATAACGATTCCGATAGCAGTAAGAATTACATTTTCTCTGTAAATATAATTTGATACCTCCATGTCGGTAAATCCGAGAACCTTTATTGTGGCAAGCTCTCTGTGCCGTTCCGCGATATTTATGTTTGTAAGGTTATAAAGAACCACAAACGCAAGAACGCCCGCCGCCGCGATGAAAATCATTATAATAATCCCGACTGCGTTTATAACCCTTTCAAACGAATCTATCGTATCCGATTCAAACGCAACCGCATTAATGCTGTCATATTTCATTAAATCCGCATTAAACTGCGATTTTGCCTGAGTAATATCGGCAGAATTGTTCAGAGAATCCCCGAACGAGCCTATCGCATATGAAAACGTGGGCGCCGACGAGAATACGGAACGATAATAATTCGGGCTCATATATACATACTGAAACGTATAATTTTCAGTTATTCCGGAAACGGTAATATATTTCTGTTCTCCGGATTCCGTTCTAATCCATATTGAGTCTCCTACGTCAACATTCGCGTCTTTTGCAAACGCCTCGGTTATTATAGCTCCCGAATCGTCAAGCTTCAGGTTTTCGCCCGTCTTTCTGTTCTTTAAATTTTTGTACCCGTCAAGATAATTTGAATCCTCCGGAACAAAGATATAAACATCCATTACCTTATCCGTATTGTCGGACGAACCGCTGACCGACTGAATATAAGTAAGCATGAGAGAGCCTACCCTGTCGTCCGACGCAAGAGCGTTCAGCAACTCTGAATTTTCTCTCGACTGCGGAGAATCAAATACAAGCTGATAATCGTAATTATCAATACCGTTTTCGCCGTACTGTCTGCTCATAACGGATTTAAGCGATGTAAAGAAGCCTGTACTGCCGAGAATCAGACTCATGCATCCGGCTATTCCGATTATGGTCATTATAAATCTCGTCTTGTTCCTTGCAAGGTTTCTTGCGGTGACCTTTGAAGTAAAACCGAGCCTTCTCCATATAAATCCGATTTTTTCGAGCAGAACGCGTCTGCCCGCCTTCGGAGCTTTGGGACGCATAAGAACGGCGGTACGCGACTGTATCTCGCTGATACAGCAGATCAGAGCCGAACCCATTGTTACCGTAAGAGATATACCCATACCGAGAATTATATCGACAACAGGGAACGTTATTTTTAATTCGGGCATGGAGAACATGACGGAATACGCCTTAAATATCGCATACGGCATACCGTAGACTCCGGAAACAACGCCTATCGCAGAGCCTAAAAAGCTTGCAAAAAACGCATAAATCAGATACTTTGACATTATCGCGGACGAACTGTAACCTATCGCCTTAAGCGTTCCCATCTGAGTTCGCTCCTCCTCAACCATTCTCGTCATAGTAACAAGACATACGAGAGCGGCAACAATGAAGAAAAATACGGGGAACACGTTTGAAAGTACGCTTACCGTATTTACGGCTTCGATATACGAGGAATAACCCGGAGTGTCGTATCTGTCATAAACAGTCCATGAAGCCGACGACAGATTGTCAAGCAGTTTCTGCGCGCTTTTTATCGAATTTTCGGCGGCAAGAAGCTGTTTTTCTCCCTGCGTGCTTTGATTTACATATTCCGTTGTCGCTTTGTCAAGATAAGTCTGAGCATTGGCAATTACAAGTTTAAGACTTTCAAGGCTGTTTTCGCCCGAATTTTCGGAAATCATAAGCTCAACCTGCGCAAGAGTGAGATTCGATTTGCCTATCTGAAGCTGATCGTAATAATTCTGCAATGCGTCCGCGGCGGATTGTAGCTCCGCTTTTTTTGTATTCCACAACGCTTCCTTTTCGTCATAAGCAATCTGTGCGGCGGCCACCTTTTCCTGTGCGGAAACAAGTTCGCTGTTTGCGGCTGTCAGAGCCTCCTCGGCAACGGCAAGCTGAACCTTATATTCCGTCAGCTGAGTTTGCAAAAGAGTGTTTGCCTCGCTTGCAAGCCCCTGAGCGGACTGTGATTTTATAGCATTGTAAATTTCGGGATATGCATTCTGTATGACCGAAAGAATACTGTTTACCTGATCGGAATCCATAGATGAATTCTGATAATCCTTAAGCTGCTGAAGAACCGTCTCCGTTGAAGCAATCAGCTGCTTCATCGTCGTTACGGTACTCGTTGCGGAGTCAACGGTGCTCTGAGATGTTGTTATCGCATTTTTTGCGGTATCAAGCGAACTTTTTGCCTTGTTAAGCTCGGTTCTGTTTGCCTCAAGTTCACTGTTTTTTGTGTTATATTCCGCAAGCAGACGGCTGTACTGCTCAACGGACGAATAATAATTTGATTCATTGCCCGAATATTCATCGGCGGCAAGACCGTATTTACTTGCAAATTCTTCCACCGTCTCCTTGTACGCACCGTCGGGATCGTCAACATAATGCTGATACTTTGCAATCTGCTCTTTGGCTTCGCTGATTTTTTTGTCAAATTCGGCTTTCGCGGTTTCGTATTTTGCCGTTGACGACGCTATTTCGGCGGGAAGCGTCGACGCGAGAGCGGATACCCGCGCATTTATTCTGTCCGCGGAAATTTCGCTTATTTTGTCAGCGACGGGCTTTAGCATATCGGTATATTCCTGCGAAAACGGGTCGTAATTTTCGCTCGAAGCAACTTTTATATACGCCTCGGTATAATAATCAGTCGAAAACGCGGTATCGGGGATTATGATGAACGTACCTATTTTACCGCTTCCGACAAGCGAATTTCCGCGTTCGTATGAAAGATAATACGGAGAGCGTATTATGCCCACTACCGTAAACTCCGTTACGCTCAAATCGGAAAGCGTCGAACCGGAGTCGCCCTGAAGACTTATTTTCGCGCCTATTTTAAAGCTGTCGGGAGTTGAAAGCGTACTCGCGTCGACAAGGCATTCATTGTCCGCAGTGGGATAACTTCCCTCTATAAGCTGAGGTCTGTTCATAAACGAACCGTCGTTCGTGCCCGAGCCCTTGTAAACATAGTTAAAATAATTTTCAAGCTGACTCATGCTCATACCGTAGGCTCTCGTGCTTATCTGAGAGCCGTCAATATCGATTTCGGGGCTTCCGTTTACAAAAACGAGCGCGTCTGTAAATTTCGACGGCATAACGTATGAAACGTTTTCCACTCCCGCAATGGCGGAGATATCGTCGTCCGTCAGTCCAAGCGTCGAACGAACCCTCAGATCCATAAGATTATTTTGAGTAAAATACGTTTTCGCAGTCTCTTTCATATCGGGAACTGCGGCTTTTGTACCCACAAAAATGCCCGCGCCGAGCGCGATTATTATAATCAGAGACAGAAACCGGCTCTTTGTTCTGAATATCGTGCGGACTATTTCCCTTAATAATGCTCTGCTCACTTTTCGGCCTCCGTTACCACTCGATTTCGTCAACGCTTAAGGGCGTTTCATTAATCTCAATCCTGTTTACCCTGCCGTTTTTCATTTTAATTACTCTGTCAGCAAGCGGAGTCATCGCCTGATTATGCGTAATAATTACTACCGTCATACCTGTTTCGCGGCATGTTTTAAGCAAAAGCTTCAGTATTTCGCGTCCCGTATTATAATCAAGCGCGCCCGTAGGTTCGTCGCACAGCAGCAACTTCGGGTTTTTTGCAAGCGCGCGCGCAATCGCAACTCTCTGCTGTTCGCCTCCGGAAAGCTGAGACGGAAAGTTGTCCATTCTGTCGCCAAGTCCAACCCTTTCGAGAACTCTTACGGGATCGAGCGACTTTGTGCTTATCTGAGAAGCAAGCTCAACGTTTTCAAGAGCTGTCAGATTCGGAACAAGATTATAAAACTGAAATACAAATCCTACGTCATAACGTCTGTACGCGGTCAGTTTTTTCTCATTAAACGTATTAATAAGCTCTCCTCCGACCCTAACCCTGCCGTCGTCGCACTCGTCGATTCCGCCGAGGATATTAAGCACAGTCGTTTTTCCCGCGCCCGACGCGCCGACAATTATACAGAACTCACCCTGTTCTATGTCGAAAGAAACGCCGTCCGCGGCGTTTACGGAAACGTCGCCCGTACTGTAATGCTTGTAAACAGATCTCATTTCAATAAATGCCATTAATAAAACTCCTTATTCAATACTCGAAAGAACCTTTGCCGCCACCGGTCCTGCGTTCGCAAGCCCGCCGCCCGCATTTTCAACCACTACCGCAAACGCGTACGGAAAATCTTCATCCTCAGAAAAACCGACAAACCATGCATGCGGTTTTTTATCGTCTCCGACTTCGGCAGTACCCGTTTTTCCGCAAAGGGTCAAGCCGTCGAACCGATAATCGCCGTAATAATTTTCAACATTCGAACGAAGAAGCGTTTTCATCGTTGAAGCAACAGACGGAGATATGTTAATCCCCGAATCCTTATTTTCGTTTTTATAAACAACGTTTCCCTTTTCACCCGAAACGGAATCCACAAAATACGGCGTTATACTCGTTCCGCCGTTGGCGATCGCGCCCATATAAAGCATCATCGAGTAAGGGTTTACAAGCGTCGTGTACTGACCTATGCCCGCCCAGCCGAGATCCGCTTTGCTTATTCCGTCGGCAAGATTAAAACGGCTTGATGAGGTGTCTACCCTGCTCGAATTGTACGACCTGCCCATACCCGTCTGCTCAAACGCGGCAGTCAGCTTCTCGCTTCCGAGTTCATCCGCAATCTGAGCAAAAGCCGAATTGCATGAACAATTCAGAGCCTCCTCGAATGTCACCGTACCGTGAACGTCATTGCATATAACCTTTCCGTCGCCCGAGTCGTACTCTCCGGTACATTCGAACGTTCGGGTAAATATATCGCCTATATTTTCAACTGCGGCAAGCGCGGTAACCGTTTTAAACGTCGACCCCGGAACATAAAGACCGTTAAAAAGCCTGTTTATGTATATACCGTCATATTTTCCGGTATCGTCGGAATCGATATCGTCCGGCTTATCGAGAATATCAAACGACGGAGCGGAAACGGCGCATATAATCTCGCCGGTTTTGTAATTGTATACGCCTACCGTGCCTTTTCTTCCGTCAAGAGCGTTATAAGCGGTAACGCACAGATTCGCGTCAAGCGTCAGCTTCATCGAATTTTTATCCTCCGCGTTTACGCCGAAAATAAGACTGTATCCCGAAAGCTCTTTTTTATAATTAGCCTGGATTCCGTCGGCTATAAATCCGCTGTTATCGCCGAGTATATGAAGCATTGCTTTTCTGATATTTTTATTATCGGAATAATACCTTTCGCCGTCCTTTGAATATGACAGCACTTCCCCGTTTTTATCATATATATCTCCGCCAGATGTCAGAATACCATGGGTGAACAGATGATTGTTTGCCGTTTTCAAAGCGTATTCCTCCGCATGTGCGAATATCGAAAAAATAAGGAGAACCGCGGCTGCCGTAAATACTGCGGAGAGAACGGCTATAATAAATACGCGTTTATTTATCGTTTTCATCTCTTACCCGCCCTCTTTCTTGAAAAAAGTCCGGGATAGCTTCTGGAATCGGCGGCCTTTATAAAAGCAAGAAGTCCCCATGCGCATATCATGCTCGAGCCTCCCCTGCTTATAAACGGGAGAGTAACGCCCGTCATAGGCAGAAAATCCGTTACTCCGAAAACATTAAGAGCAGTCTGAACGAGAAGCATTCCCGCCGCGGCGCACGAAGCTATCGAGAAAAAAGTACTGCGAGCGTATTTTGCATTATACACGGCATAAACGCTGAGCGCGGCGATTGTAAACACAACGAGAAACGCGGTAAGCATGCCCATCTCCTCACCCATAAGTCCGAATACGAGATCCTCGCTTGCGGCGAATACGTTACGGAGATATCCCTTGCCGAGACCGACTCCGAAAAATCCGCCCGATGCAAAGTAAATAAGCGTCCTCGTCTGCTGATATCCGGAGGAGTTCATATACTCCCAAATATGTCTGTAATTCTGAAATCTCGATAAAACATACGGTTTTACCGTTATAATAAGTATTCCGCCCAAAAGTGCGGCGGCTCCTATCAGGAATAACGTTTTGATATCGCCCGAACGCATAAAAGCTATAAGAATAAACGTTGCAAAGAATATAAGCGCCGTTCCGAAATCGAACATCAGAAACAAAAGCCCCACACACGCAACGGAGAACACTATATACGAAAGCAGCGAACGAGTATTTTGCAGTTTATCAAGCGTCGCCGCTCCGACATATATAAACGCAAGCTTTACTATCTCCGAGGGCTGAATCGAAATTCCGTGAAAATAAACCCAGTTTTTAGCTCCGTTCACAGGCTCCGCAATAAGATACGTAAGAGCGAGCAATCCTATAGCGGCAATCGCCATCGGTATACGCATGTAAGCCGTACGTTTCGTATCCCGCATAAATTGAACCATTGCAATAAACAACACAAGCCCCGCAATTACAGCGACAAACTGAACCTTGAGTTTTTCCGGCGACGCGCCCGCGGTAAGGAACAGACTTATCGAGGAGAGGGTAAAAGCGGTCATTTCAATTCCTACGTGCATATTTATAACAATCGCAAACACAAAGAAGTAAACCCATTCGATTATCACATATGCGGAAAAAATAATTACGGTTTGCGTAAAATAATCGCTGTCACTGTCGCTTAAAAGCGTTAATGACGCAAGAAGCTGAAATGCGGTTATGCATATCATAATTATAAGATTGACAAGTCCGTAAACGCTGCCCGGTCTGCCGTATGACATTTTCACGCCCCCGGCACTGTTTTTTTTCATCTTGCGTTACGCCCCCTTGTATCAGAACGCACGGAATTATGTCCGGACGAAACTTTGTGCGTTTTTTCTCCTCTCGAAGCTCGTCTTTTCGACACCCTGACATTCTTTGCTCTGCCGCCGCCCGCTCGTGAAGCCGGCGGCTCGCCGTCATAAAAAGTAAATTCGCCCGCGCCTATCTGTATAACATCTCCGCTTTTAAGCTCGGACTTTCTGTCAATTGCCTTTCCGTTTACAAACGTACCGTACGACGAATGAGTATCGTATATCATCCATCCGTTCTGAGAATTTGACAGCACAGCGTGAAAGCGCGACACCGACATATACGTCAGCACAATATCACACGTCTTAGCCTTGCCTATCGACGTTTCCGCATGGCTGATATCAATAAGTCCGCCGTCGAAATCGTCAACAAGAGTCGCCTTTATCGTACGTTTCGCAGGACGTATAAACAGCGAAACAACAGAAACTGCAAGAATTATAAAAAGCAGTGCAAACATAACGGCTCTTATTACGAAAGCAGTTGTAAACGTCATGCAAATTTCCTCCCGCCGACCGATAATTTAAATAACACATGTATATAATATATTTATTTATATAAAAAGTCAACAACGTTTAAAATTATTACAGCAAAATTACAATATTGACTTACCCTGCGAATTGTGTATAATTATCGATAGTATCAATAATAAACTCGGAGGCTTGATTATGTCTGTAAAAAAGATATTTTTCGGAGAAAAACCGAACGGAGATAAAATAGAAAAATACATAATAGAAAATATAAACGGCACCAAAGCGGGGATTCTCACTCTCGGAGCCACTCTCGCCGATATGATTGTCAGGGATAAAAACTCCGGTGAAAGGGACGTTGCCTTGGGCTTTGACAGTCTTGAGGGCTATCTCACACTCTGGGATTATCAGGGGGCGGTTGTCGGTCCGTGCGCAAACAGAATCGGAGGCGCGTCTTTTGAAATCGATGGAAAAAAATACGCCGTTACGGCGAACGAAAAGGGTATAACATGTCTACACTCCGCCGGCGAATTTAACAATGCCGTTTGGAATGCCGACATTATAGATGACAAGTCGATTTCCTTTACATACAGAAGCCCCGACAAAGTAAACGGTTTCCCCGGAAATATTGACGCGAAGGTTACGTATACCCTTTCAGACAATAACGAACTCAGCATAGATTACGAAGCGGTTTCCGACAAAAAAACGCCCATAAACCTCACAAATCATGCATATTTCAATTTAAACGGATACGACGGCGGCGACATTCTCTCACATACGCTTAAACTTAACTGTTCACACTTTACTCCCGTTGACAAAAACAGTATTCCAACCGGCGAAATAAAAGATGTAAAGGGAACGCCCTTTGCATTCACAACGGCAAAAAAAATAGGTCTTGACATTGACAAAAAGGACGAACAGCTCATATTCACGGGCGGATTTGACCATAATTTCTGCATAGACGGATTCGACGGCGGTTTAAGAGAAGCCGCCGAAGCATACAGTGAAGAATCGGGCATATGCCTTAACGTACTCACAACGCTCCCGGGCGTTCAGTTCTACGCGGGCAACTTTCTTAAAGGCGACAAGGGCAAAAACGGCGTTCCCATGAACTATAGAAGCGGATTCTGCCTCGAAACTCAGTATTACCCCGACAGCGTAAACAGACCCGAATTTCCGTCCTGCATATTTGACGCAGGTGAAAAATACACTTCAAAGACCGTTTTTAAATTTTCTGTCAAGTAAATTTAAGGATACTTCAAGAATTTTTATTTATAATTACAGTCGGAGCGTTATGTGCGTTCCGGCTGATTCGTTTACATATTTTTAACTTGACTTAACTTTATAAATATTATATTATAATATTTGACGATCGAAGAGCGGGACAGCTTCGGTTTGATAGGAGTAGATTTTATGAAATTTCGCAGAATAACAGCGTTAATACTCGCCGCCGTAATGATGATTCCCGCATTATCGTTTGCGGCTTCGGCTATCGTGCTTGCCGAAACGCAATATAACTATAACGAGGCAAATCCTTCCTGGCTTAAGGATCTTGTTGTTATGGAACAGCTCAATTTAGATGACGCGGTCGAAGGAAAGCTTAACAAGATTTCACCCGACGCGGAGTATGAATATACCGAAACAGCCGAAACATTCAAAGAAACCGTCGCTTACTATGACATGCTCTACAGACTTGACGAGGACTCGAGGAAAGCGGCTTATTTATATGTTCTCGATTATCTTAATCTCTTTTCTTCCGCTTCAAGCGGAAGCGTTTCGGATGAGTATATTAAATACTGGCTTGAAAGCGCGGGAATCGTATATCCCGAACAGGAAACCTCTCTCACTCCCGTGCTTGCGCGCGCGCTCTATTCGCTGCTCACGTCATCCGATTCAAAATATACCGTGGAAAAGGGTACCGACCTCGAAACAGCCGTTATGGCGTACGCTGCAGAAGCATTCGGAGTTGACATAAACACGCTGCGCAAATATTCACAGGCGGAAATTCTTACGCTCGACCAGTACGTAACGGCGGCATGCCGCTACACGCTCTATCTGAAGGGCTATAAAGTCGACAAGGATACGGACGAAAAGGAAGTTGCCCGTCTGATGACGGTATATGTTATAGAAAGTCAGGGTATAGCCGTCGATCCGGATAATATAACATTTGACGAGCTTCAGACAAAATACACGACCGCTATGCTCGGCAAAATATACGGCGTAACCCCCGACCCCGACATGATGAAGCAGGCTGTGGATTCAAACTCCGTCGCTTCATATATTCTCCAGCTTATCGGAAAAAAATACAATTTAACAGTAAGAAGCAATCTTTCATATGACGAAATGTTCGTCCTTGTTCGCGACAACACGGATTATTTCAAATTAGAGGACAACGAATTTTACGCCGATATCGATAAATATAAAGTCAATCTCGACTACAAACGCGAAAGAATCTGGGTCATGCCTACGGCAATTACCGATACGAACATCACATCCGGCTGCGTGGTCGAAATATTCATAGACGGGCAGCAGGTAAAGGATAACTATTTTACGAAAGTATCGCTCGATACGTCAAAAGCATCTCAAACCGTAACCGTACGCGTTGATTATTACAAAACCGGTGAGGAAAAAAAGACTTCAAATTATTATCTTGAAGTTTATCAGGGAACGGAAGCTCCCCCGCAAAACGACAATCCCATATCGGATATAATATCATCATCATCCGAGCGTATTAATCAAATAAAAGATTCCCTCGGCACGGATTCCGTATTTTCCGATATATTTCAGAATATCAACTTCAATCTGCCTCAGAGGGTTCTGAGCATAATGTCACTGCTTGTTCCCAGTTTCACAAACGGCCTCGGAAACGGATATCAGTATATAAAAAAAATATTCGGCTTCGCTGACGACGCTCAGACCGGAACGATAACCACCGACAGTATAAGCGGAGTCGGAGGAGTCGAGAGCTACTTGCAGTCAGGCTCTTCGGGAGTCAGCATTCCCGTATCCACTCAGCTTATAACAAATAATTTGGTATCCTCCGGCTCACAGCATGTTACATATGCCGGCGTTGACAAATACGTCGTCGAGCCCGCTACGGGAAGCATCAGCTATACGGATACGGGAAGCGACAAAACATTCTCATTCGGAGATGAAAACGTCATTCTTGCGGTCGCACTTTTTATAATGGCAGCGGCAATAATAGCCGTCGGAATAGCATTCGCCGTGAAATTCAACGGCAAACGTTCATCCGGTTCGAGAAAGAAATCACATCGTAAGAGCCGAAGAACAGGAAGATAAACCAATTAATTTAATATTTCGGATAAAGAAGAGGAGAAAAACATGGCTAACGAAAAAATAATGATCGTCGACGACGACATTAACATCTGCGAACTTATACGTCTGTATCTCGAAAAAGAGAAATATACGACCGTAATTGTCAACGACGGTCTTGAGGCGGTACAGACATTCAACGAGGTTAATCCCGATCTCGTACTGCTTGATATAATGTTGCCCGGACTTGACGGATGGCAGGTTTGCAGAAAAATAAGAAACAATTCCAACGTTCCCATTATAATGCTTTCGGCAAAAAGCGAAACGTTCGATAAATGTCTTGCTCTCGAACTCGGCGCGGACGACTATATATCAAAACCCTTTGAAACAAAAGAGGTTCTTGCAAGAATCAAAGCGGTTCTGAGACGTTCGGCTTCCGTTATGACCGAGCAGGTCAACGAGGTTCACTATGACAAGCTGTCGATTAACATCACGAACTATGAGCTTAAAGTCAACGGAGTCGTTGTGGATACTCCGCCAAAAGAGCTTGAGCTTATTTTCCACCTTGCAAGCAATCCGAACCGCGTATTTACAAGGGATCAGCTTCTTGACGAGGTATGGGGATTCGACTATTACGGAGATTCAAGAACCGTCGACGTCCACGTAAAAAGACTTCGTGAGAAATTTGAGGGAGTATCCGACAAATGGGAGCTTAAAACCGTTTGGTCGGTAGGATATAAATTTGAAACAAAGGATTGAGATATCCAAGTGAATAAGTCGGACGACAAAATACCGGCGTCCATCCCGAAACAGAGCGTATCGCTGTTTAATAAATATTTCAAATTTTTCTCGGTCACGTTTCTGATTTGCCTTACCCTGCTAAGTCTTACGCTTATGTTTTTCATAGCCGACTATTGGGAGGATCAGAAAAAACTTGATTTGTACAATGCCGCAAGTAACGTTGCGGCATTTTGTTCAAATTCGACCGAGATGAGCGATGACGGGGAGTACGGAGAAACGCTGAAAAACACCATTAACAACATAGCCGGGGTTTCCGGCGCGGACATTCTTATTGTAAACTCACAGCCCGATAACGCATATGTAAAATACTGCGGCTGCGCGGACAAGAGCGAGGGCGAATCCGTCTGCAAAAAACACAGAGGAATAAAAATTCCCGGGGAGATTATAACAAGCATGCTTGTTGAGGATCAGTTTACAAACGTCGGTACGCTCTCGGGAACGCTTAAAAACAATCATTTTATCGCTTCATCAAAAATTCTTGACAAAAACAGGAATACAATCGCCGTCGTAATTGTCATACAACAGTTAAGCAGCGGCCTTAAACCGTATCTCGAATCATTCATAAAAACATTTACGGTCGCAATCGTTGTCTCGCTCTTTACGGTCAGTATCGGAGTTTACATAGCGGCATACTCGCTTACCAAACCCATGAAGCAGATAGCCGAAGCTACGCGTCATTTTTCGGACGGTGATTTCAGCTTTCGCATTAAAGTCCATCAGGGAAAGCAGAGCGTACGCGAAATAGACGAACTTCAATATGCGTTCAACTCAATGGCGGACGCGCTCGAGGATCTTGAAAAATCGCGTTCGAGTTTTGTCGCAAACGTTTCGCACGAATTAAAAACGCCTATGACCACTATAGGCGGATTTATCGACGGAATGATTGACGGAACGATTGACGAGGAACGGCGCGGATATTATTTAAAAATAGTTTCCGATGAAGTAAAAAGGCTCTCCCGACTTGTCGTTTCAATGCTCAACATGTCAAAAATAGAATCCGGAGAATTAACGCTCAACGTTTCAAAATTCAATATATCGGATATGCTTTTAAAAATATTCCTGTCATTTGAACGCCAGCTTGAAGCTAAAAAAATAAACGTCGAGGGACTTGTCAAGCTTGGAAGCGTAAGCATTGAAGCAGACCCGGACATGATAAATCAGGTTTTTTACAATCTTGTCGACAATGCCGTCAAGTTCACGGATTACGGCGGAACCATTTCCATAAAAACAGAAACGGACGGAGAATATTTCACCGCATACCTTAAAAATACGGGCAAGGGAATCAGCCCCGAGGATCTTGAAAGAATTTTCGACAGATTCTACAAGGCTGACAAATCACGCTCGCTCGACTCAAAAAGCGCGGGGCTCGGATTATTTATAGTTAAAAGTATAGTCGAGCTTCACGACGGAAAAATATATGCTGACAGCGTTCAAAATGAATTTACACAATTTACAGTTAAATTAAAGGTACGGCTTATACAATAAGGGCAGAAAGTACAAAACATACTTTCACAAAAAAGCCAATTTTATCAAGGAGGTCTTTTTTATGACTGACGATTTTGAAAAATATACAGGCAATACCGAACCCGAAAACAATGCTGAAAATTCGGGAACGCCTGCCGGAAACAATCCGGCAGAAGCGGCGCAGACAAATACTTCATCAAACGAGCAGAACGCAGAAGACGGCTCAAACGCACAGCATGTAAACGCCGAATACCGGGACGGCGGATTCAATCGGAACAATTCATACGCTTCGGGCGAATACTCGTACAAGGGCGATCCCAATAATCAGCAGAACAATCCGTACTCCGCGCCGAACGCAAACCGATACAACCCCTACGGAGCTCCGAATTACAATAATTATCAAAATACTCAGAACAATAATTATTCAAATCCCTACAATCAGAATAACGCAGGATTTCAGCCTCAGTATCAACCCCCGCAGAAGAAAAAGAATACCGGCAAAAAGGTGTTCTTCGGCGTGCTTATCGGAATCCTGGTTATAATCGTTGCGGCTATTGTTTTATCCGCAATATCCGATAAAACGTCAAGCTTGGACAGCGGCAGTAAAGAATCCGTAACAAACAGCGACGTAGGCTCGCTTGAACTCTCAGACAGCTCGTCCTCATCCTCCCCCGCCAACGAGGTTTATAAAAAAATAGTACAGTCCAACGTCGGACTTCTCGTTTATTCAAACAATACCCTTTCGTCCGAAGGCTCCGGCGTTATCGCAAAAGAGGGCGACGACGGCTATACTTATATTATAACCTGCGCTCACGTAATTTCGGGCGGTTCAAAGGTTGTAGTACAGACATATGACAATGAGGAATACGACGCCGAAATAGTAGGCTATGACACAAGATCCGACCTCGGAGTTCTCAAAATCAAAAAAACGGGGCTCTGCTGTGCTTCATTCGGAGATTCCGACCTGCTTGAAGTCGGTCAGACCGTATATGCGATAGGCAATCCTCAGGGAAGCCAGTTCGCAGGTTCGTTTACTTCGGGCATGATTTCAGCAATCGACAGACCCGTAAGTTCTTCGACAGGCTACGAAATGAAGTGCATACAGCACACGGCGGCTATTAATCCCGGCAACTCAGGCGGCGCGCTCGTTAACGACAAGGGCGAAGTTATCGGTATCAATTCAATGAAAATAGCCTCGACCGACACCGAAGGCATGGGCTTCTCCGTTCCTTCAAGCGTAGTTAAGGAAGTATTCGACTCTATCGTTGCAAACGGCTATGTAACAGGCAGAGCAAAGCTCGGCATTACCTATGCGGCTGCAGTCAATTACAGCCAGTACAGCATGTACGTTAACATCAAGGGACTTCCCTCCGGCTCTATCGTAATAGCAAGCATTGCGGACGACAGCGCACTTAAGGATACAAAAGCTCAAGTCGGCGACCTTATAGTAGGCGTTAACGGCAAGGATATGGAATCCACGGGCATGCTCGCAGAGATGATGGAGGACATGAGCATAGGCGACGAGCTTACACTTAATATTGTCAGAATCAACACGCAGAACTGGTCGCAGGAATCATTTGACGTTACCGTTAAGCTTGTAGAGGACAGAGGAGATACAACCGTAAACAGCAGCTCACAGGATAACAGCGGCTCAAACGACGGCAGCGGTTCATATGACTACTCGGACGATCTCGAGGATTACTTTGAAGAATACTTCAAAAAATATTACGGAAACGGCGGCAGCGGAAACTAATCGTTAATAAACAAACTAAAAAAACTGCCGATTAATTCGACGCAGACAAAAAAATAAGATAAGATACAAGACTGTATTTCAAATTTTGCATTGATTCCGTATGCATTGTGAAATACAGTCTTTGTTTTATAAAATAATATTGGTTCATCGCGGATTTAAGAGAAATGGAACCTAACAGCAGGTAAAAAAATAAACTTAACCGGAAGAAAAAGAAGTCATCATCACGATAACCGTAACCAATTCCTTCAGCGACTTTGATTTTGTTGTTAAAGCCTTCAAGCGTTCCGGTGAGGATAGGACGCTCGGCATAAGCAATCAATCCGGAATCCCGGCTCTCCTACACACTTTAACGGTATATTTACATAAGAACTTAAAAAGTCTCTTTTAAGATTTCAAACAAAAAAAATTATCCGAGACTCGTAATTAATCGAATCTCGGATTTTTTCAGCTGTTTTTTTACAGCCTCATTTCATTAAAAATTAAATTTTGTTTTAACTTAATCAATAAAATTTGATTTCTATATAACAAAATATAATGAGTCTTTTAAAGGCGTGGTTCAGGCATTTTATCGACAGCCTGAGATTTCCGAAACCCACTGTTTCGGAAGTCTTTGCGGCTAAATCAAAAGAAGGTTCGGATTATAAATTCAGTATTATATAAAATCAATAATGCTCGGCTCCGCATTCACAGTACTTATTTGTGCGGAATACTTTATATATAATTCTGATTATCTTCCATATAATACGCGCAAAGCCCCTCTTATGGCAGATGTGCGAACATGAAACGACCATGCTTATTGACTCTCCGCAGGAATCGCAAATATCGTCCGCATTCTCGTCGGCGTGATCAAGCGTCGGTATAATTTCACTTTCAAGCACAGTCAAACAAACGGTGCATTCTTTATGACGCATTCCTTCGTGGACGCATGACGCTTCATCTTCAACAATCCAGTCGGACGGGGTATGTCCGGTTTTTTCCAGCGTCCGCGTTTCAAGCCTTTCACCGCAAACAGTGCAGAATATATACTCAGAACCTTCATTAAGACAATCGGGCTTAACATCCGTTACCCAATCGGATTCGCTGTGAGAACCGAGAGGCTGTGTTTCAGTTTTTATATCTCCGCAGTTTTTACATGTAAATACCTTTTCGCCGTGTTTAATGCACGAAGATTCACTTTCTTTTGTGAGAATGTAATTATGATTTATACATACCTTTTCATCTGCGGCGGCGTATATACTTGAATAAGAAAATTCATATATGTTATTTAAATAATTCTTTTCACCTGAATTTACGCAGGCAGATAAAATCATTCGGAACGCTTCGCCGTCGTCGGATTCAAAGTATTCATTCGGGATTTCGAGTGAGAACGCCTTTTCCTCACCGGAGGCAATACTTCCGAGCAAGACATCCGAGACAGAGGACGTCGAATTTAATTCCTTCAGTGAAATAACAGTGTTTTCGGTCGCACGAGTTCCGGAATTTTTCGCATTTCCTGAGATATACGCCTTATCGTCCTTTATGGATATTTTAACGTCCTTTATAAAGACATCACAATCGGAAATATCCGTGCTTGCGGTGTTATCCGAAATATTACCGTCTTTTCCGTCAGGCGTTACTGTAACGTAAACGATTTTTCCTTCAATCTCTTCGGCATTAACTCTGATACGCTCGGTAACGGTTTCACCGGGCTTGATTGCCGTTCTTATCTGCATTTCGCTTACGGCATTTCCCTTTTCGTCGGAGACAGATACATTCAAAGTACTTATCTCGGATGAACACCTGTTCGTAATATCCGCATAAATAAGTCCGTCGTCGGAGAATGCGGAATAATCGACGTATAAATCATCTACGGAAATATCAACAAACTCATCTGTATTTATAACCGTAAGATTCGACGCTTCCGTTCCGTCGTCGCAAAATTCAACCGCGTTAACGCAAACGCACATATCGCCGTCACTGTCAAAAGCCGCGCCGTACTCTCTTATAAATTTACCGCTTTGGGAAAAAACAGGATAAACAGAACCGTAATCAAGGTTTGACGCGTTAAACTTGCAAGCATAAAGCGTACCGCAGTTTGATTCGTTTACATTTGTAATAAGCGTGTATGTGCCGTCGACGCCGGCAAAAGAGCTTAAATTCGTAATTCCGCTCAATCCCGCAAAAACAGCGGATGTACCGTTATAATACATGGATTTCGCATTTTCGGCAAAGAACAGTCCGCCGTCCGCGGCACAAAGAGAATCAACGGAATTTTCGCCCTCATAAACAGATGTTTTTCCGCTTACGTCAAGAGAATAAATCACATTATTATTTTCGCTTGAAACAATATAAACACTGTCGGCTGACGGTGATACATCCATAGATGAAATACCGTTAAACTCATAAGAGAAAATTTCCGATACATTTGAGTTTTTAAATTCGATATAAGTTACGGTATCGATTCCTGTTGAGTCAAAATAATCGTTTTCACTGTTCGTAACATATGCTATTTTCGCTGCAGAATCGGAAACCTCTATCGAATACCCGATCTCCGCCCTGTCGTTATCCGTTATTCTGTCAGGTGCGGAAAATTCCGTGCCGTCAAAATACGAACAGTAAAGCTCACTCGAATTTACACGCTCGGTATAATCCGCATTTTCATCGCATTCCGGCGCCATTGCAAACAACAGATAAACGCCGTTCGTGTCATACGCCGTCTTCAATCCGTCGCAGAATCCCTCAGATTCAAAAGCAATACACGGAGATGACCATGTGCCGTTATCAAAAATCGAATAGTAAATGTCCGTTCTGTTAATTGCCTGCTTTTCAGCATTATCGTCTATCCAGAACATTGCTTCTCTGCCGTCGGAAAGAGTTACGACAGACGGCGTCGAATACGGATACAAATTATTTTTTGCAAGAGTAAATTCATTTGCGGTTATTTCCGATGTCTTCGAATAATCACGCGAAATAGGAGTAAAATCGACCGAATTGCTTGACTTCAGCGATTTTCGTCTGACTTTGTTTTTGTCATCATTCTGTTTCGGATAAATCTGATAATCCAAGAACGGGTATGAAAACTCATCCGTTTCCGCACCGAAAAACGCGGCCTTCGCTTTTAGAGTGCCTGTCAGCTTCATTGTCAGACTTTCCACAAAGGAAGCGGACGGGAAAGCAAAAGTTGTTGACAAGTCAAATACGGCTTTACCTTCGGCATAAATTTTGAGAATTGAATTATCGCCGACTCCGAGAGTATACGAATTGTTTATCGAACCCGTAACGCTTCCGGAAAATGTATATTCCCGATTCGACTGCTCTACCTTAAGACTTCCGGACAATCCTCCGCCGAATCCTATTGAAGCGTAGAAGATTTTTAAGGGTCTTACAGTAATCGAAGCTCCCATTTCAAAAGAAGCGATAAGACCGCCCTCGCTGAACTCAAGTCCGTTCTTGTAACTGAACTCAATATAGCCTGCAAGGTCTGCGTCGAAATTAAGACCGACAGAATCTATTCCGTATGTCTTGATTCCCTTTCTCAATTTTCTGAATTTGTTATACAAATCCCGGGTAGGCGCATTTTCTCCTTCTATTGCTTTATAGAAGGATTTAACTTCGGCATAGGATTCCGTCCAGTAACTGTTTGACTGCTCCGCCTTGCCGATATTTGCCTTCTTGTTTTCCTTCGCGCCTATTAATATTTTAATTGTCTGCTCATTTGTATCGACGACTATTGAAGAATTTTCCAAAATCGGAAGGCTCAGCTTTGTATCGATTTCAAAAATATTAAACTTAAATCCGAGAAGATTGATTTCCGGGCCTAATATTTTATCATCCGCAAATGTTACGGAGGAAAGAAGCGTCTTAATATCAAAGTTCAGACTGTCGAGCACCCGCTGCCCCTCGACATCATAATCAAACGCGTCCTCAGACGAAACAGACGCGGAATAACTGTATCCGCAGGGACAAACGTACATTATGCTTTGAAGTCCTGCCGTTTCTTTAAATGAATGAACATGATCACCGAAAATCTTACCGTAGTAATACATCGAAAACAGCTGATCGTCAACTCTTGTTTCGAGTTTAACATCTTCATCCGAAACGCCGTACAACGTTATATCCGAAAGGGGCGCAAAAAGCTGCTTTTTCGTAAGCTCATTCGCTTCATTAAACACAACCGAGTAATATCTTACAATCGTACAGCCCGGAGCCAGCGACGTAACGGAATTTATATCCTCAATCTCTGTTCTCTCGAAATCCGCATTGATTATAAATACCGCCTCTTCTTTAACCTCTGTCTGAGTTTCGTCAAGACCGGTTTCCTTCCGCATAAGCGCGATTATATTTTCAACCGTGAACGAAGGCATATAGATATTCGAGTCTGAAATATTTTTAAATCCGACGTTGAAAAACGCTGTCGCCTTATAATCGCCCAGATCAACATTTCCGGCAAGGTCCTTAACCTTTAAAACAACATCGTCATCCTCCTTAAGCTGCATAAACAGATCGTCGGGCGTTTCAACGACAACACTCACGGTATCGGACATTTTTCTGACTTTAACCGCATTTTCCGACACAAAGGACGCACTGACGGGAACATTAAATTTATCAAGCGTACTGTTAAATAAAGCTGTAAGCGAATACTCGCCGGGTTCGTCGCCTCTGAGAATCCACGTTGCGCTCGACTCGGACTGTCCTTTAATGCTCGAATCTATAGGGGAATACTGCATCAACGTAAGTCCTTCGGGAATCTCAAGCCGAGCCGTACAATCTGTCAGCGTAAATTCTTCGGATGAATTATTAATAATACGAAGCGTTGCGCTGTAGAATTGCTTCAGATATGTAACATTAACGGGGGCTTCAATAACGGCAATAACCTCGGCATTGCTGTCATTGGGAATATATGCAATTTTTTTAATCTCGTTATATCCTCCCGTTCCGGATGTTTTTATCACTCCGCCGGAGTCGGATACCGTATAAGACAAAATTCTTTCATTATTTCGAATATACGTTATCGGAACTTGGGAATTACCGTATTTCAACGTTACGGTTGCCCTGTATACCTGCTGATTGGCCGGGTCGTTTACATCAATTCCTGCCGCAGTTATTTCATCGAACGTCATTTCGCGCACATCGAAATTCCCCGAAATAATATCCTGTTTTACAAGGGTCAATTGTGCGTCCGAAGTTACGCCCGACAGGACGCTTACGCTTGTACAGGCTGGAAGATACCCGCTTTTATATACGCCTATATTATGCGCTCCCACGCTCATAACGAAAGAGGCAAATCCATTCGAGTCGGTATATACAATCTGCTGTCTGAACTCGCCCAAATCGAAATAAACGGGAACGCCCGACATTAACTTGTTATTTTCGTCGACAACTTTAACATTTACCGTTCCGAGAAGTTTACGTTCGGTAACCGTTACTGACTTAGAAAATACGGCAGTATTTCCGTTTTCGTCCGTTACCTTAAGCGTTATGATATACTCTCCCGTTTGCTTGTACGATTTATTAACCTCGGACAGGGAGGATATTGTAGAATCGCCGAAATCCCATTCATACGATACAATATTTACATTTTCGCTTAATATCTTTGCGCTGACGGATTCCTGAACGCTTACCTCAAAATACGACCTGCATTCAATTTCCGCTTTAATCTCGGTTTTCTGCGCCGCGACAGTTACGCTGTTTGAGTAAAAGCTTTTTACGTTGCCCGTTTTATCCACGGCGTCAATGCGGTATGTATACGTTCCTTCGCCGACCGCGTCGGAAAAAGTATAGGAATGATTTGAGCTTGCGCTTCTTGATCCTACTGCCGTGTATCCTCTGCCGGAAATACGTCTGTAAATTTTAAATCCGGCAATATCCGTTTCGTTATTATCCTTCCATGTGACAACATTCATTCCGGAATTGTTTACCGCGCTGAGTTCCGTAACCTCCGGAGCGGTTTTGTCGCACAGGTAAACCATTTCGTCGGACATATCGCTTTCAAGACCCGCAATATCCGTGCAATAGGCGCGTACATATATTTTTTCACCGTCCGAAACACCGCTCAAATCAAGATAAGCGGATATTACGGCGCTCTGAACAGCCAGATTTTCGGCTTTTTTAAGAACGGAATACTCGCCGTTGTCTCCGATTTTATATTCAATAACAACCTCGCTGAGTAAATTATTGTCACTTGCAAGCACGCTTATTTTATTATATTCTTCTCCAACGCGGGAGGCGGAGGAAGGATTGATACTGTTAATAACCGGCTTCGCCGTATCGGCAAGAGCGTTTGCAAATACAGCGCCGCTGCAGGAACTCATATTACCGCACGTATCGGTACATGTTACCTTGTAATAATATACGACCTCGCGCTCCGTATCTCTGTCGTAATAATCAAGCTTTTTGATATTCGAGGCAATAAGAGAATATTCTCCGTCCTCGGACTGCGCTCTGTAAACAGAATACGAACCTATATCGTCTTCCGTGCCCTGCGTCCATGATATTCTGACAAATCCGTCAGAACCCTCCGCAGAGACATTCTCCGGCGCGGCGGGAGCGGTTTTATCGACATAATACTGAACATAAGGCGCCGATGAGCCTGTATCGCTGACATTTCCGGAAGTATCCGAAGCAACGGCACGGATATAGATATTTCCGTCGCTTATGTTTTCAAGGCTTATCGTACAGCCTACAGTCCATTTCGCTCTTAAAACCTGAGCGTAAACAGTTTCTGCGTCAGTCCATGTTGCAGCGTCGCGTGAAGTCTGGAATGTAACGGATTTAACCGTGCAGTCATCCTCCGCCGTAACCTTGAAAGCAATACTGTCTCTGTATCTGCCCGGCTCGGGAGCTTGCGAAGTTATGACGGGCGCAGTCGTATCCTTAAGAGTTCTGACGGTAAGCTCCTCGGAATACTCTCCGATATTTCCCGCGTTATCCACGGCTGTTACTCTGAATGTATAATCCGTATCGGGACTGAGCTGAGTCAGATTGTATCCGAGAGCCGTGTATATTTTCGCTTCATCCGTAAAAATACCGTTTACCTTTCTCTGGAGAATAAAATACGCGGTATCCTTTGCTTCCGGCTTATCCCATGCAAGGGTTATGACAGACGAAAGAACGCTTTTTGCGCTGAATCCCTTTATCTGTTCCGGAGGAGTATTATCTATGATATAAGTATAGACGGGTGTTAAATCGCTTGTGTTAAGATCTTTATCCGTTGCGGCAACGCGAACCTTTACCGTTTCGTCCGAATATTCGGCAGTATCGAATACAATCGTATTTGACTTGCTCTCGCCTGCTTTTTTCCATGTACTTCCGCCGTCTTCGGAAATTTCGAGAACATATGTCTCGATTCCTATATTATCGCTCGCCGTAACTGTTACGTTTACAGAACCGCTGACAAGGCTTCCCGACGCGGGAAGCAGCCCGGTAACAACGGGAGGTATTGTATCCTTTGTCGGCACGGCGGAAACATCGTCCGAAAACTCGCCTGCAATCTCGCCCTTTACAGCCATAATTCTGTATGAATACTCGTTGCCGGCAATAACGTCCGAATCAACATACGCAAGCGTTTCACGAGAATCAATATGAGCCAAAAGCTCAAAATCCCTGTCCGACTGTGATTTTCTGTAAATTGAATATCCTGTTACGGAGGCTTCTGCGGCCTTTGTCCATGAAAGCTCTACCTTATAAATTCCGCCGACGGCAACAAAACCGGCAAGTTTCTCAGCAGGGTCGGCAACTTCGTAAGAGTCGGAACATCTTGAACACGTGTATACGGTAAATCCCTCTCCGGTTAACGAGTCTGTTCTGCGTGAGGTCTTGTAATCATGGCCGAGTGCGGGAATTTCGACAATGTTTATTTTTTCAAAACAACGATTGCATATCTTATACTTTTTTCCATCGCTTGAACATGACGCTTCTTTTTCAATTATCCAATTTGACGAATCGTCATGTCCCAACGCTTTAATTGTTCTATCGTCAATTTTAGCAGAACAATTCTCTCTTAGGCAATGATGTGATTCTCTTCCTTCTTTTAAACATGTTGGCGCAATATCCACATACCATTCATCCGAATATAGGTGAGAATCGGGATCATGCTCTATTGCAATGTCATATGTATTATTACAAACCGAGCAATAATAAATCTCTTTACCATCCTGAGTACATGTCGGTAAAATTGTTTCCGTTAAAACAGCATTTTCATGTAAACATTCGATTTCTTCAAATTTCATAAATGAAGCGGCTGCATATTCTTCGGCTGTGGAATTTTTATATCCATGAATTGTTGATACTTTTTGTCCTACGCCGATTGATTCAACCGTACATTTGGGATTGTAAAAATAAACATCCGTCATCTGAAAACAATTACTTAAAACATTGATGCCTACATATTCAACACCGGAGCTAAAAATCATACTCTCTAATTTTTCACATGAAGTAAAAGCTCCTCCGTTAACTGTTTTTACATTATTTAATTGCACATTGACAAGTTGTTTACACGCATAAAATGAAGATTTTCCTATCTCTGAAACATCGTCGCCAAGCTCAACATCAGTCAAAGCCGACATTCCCGAAAAAGCCATATCGCCTATCTTATTGATTCCGGAATTAACTACTATTTTATAAATATATTTATCATAATTTAGCCATCCTGCATTTTTTGAGGTATCGTCAAATCCATTTTTCGTACATCTTTGATTAGAAAAAGCGTTAATTTCTCCGCTGCCGTCAAAGATAATAGTGTTATCCCGAATAGTCCAAGAAATTCCGTTTGCTTCTGTTCCGGAAAAAATCGGATGTTCTTCATCTATATTCACAAATTTCAGGTCACTGTCAGAAGCAAGCGTTTCAGCAGTTGAATTAATATGTCCGTATATTACCGAATTCAAATACTTTAAATTTCCGGCAACTGAACATGTTTTATTTTCGATTGCAATAACCTGAGCATCTATCGGAAATACATTTTCACCTATTTGAACGATAGAATTTGGACAATATATTAATTTTAAATTTGAACAGCCGTAAAATGCATAATTGCCTATATCCGCAAGAAGCGACGGAAAATTAATACTGCTGAGTCGCCGACAAAAGAAGAAAGCATTTTTACCTATTTGCCTTAATTGATTCGGCAAAACAACACTTTCCAGAAAAATACAATTTGCCAAAGAGTTATCTCCGATATAAGTCATAGCATAAGGGAACACAAGTCTTTTCAAATTGAAATTCTGATTTAACCATGTACCGGTAAAAGCGTATTCATCAATTTTTTTTGTATCGGCAGGTATGAGATACTCGGAAGGACCACATAACGGATATGCTACTAAGGTGTTTTTGTAAAAAAGAGATATGCCATCGGAACTGAATTTTTTATTTGCACTCGATACATTGATGGATTCTAAGAAAAAACTGTTAAAAAACAACTTATTAAATTCAGAGAAACCGGAACCAAGTGTAATAGACTTTAAATAATTGTTCATCGGATAAAAAACAGTATTTATTGACGATACACTGTCTGGCATTATATATTCTTCATCGGTTTTATAAGACGGGTATAGAACTAATTCGGTCAAATCGTTGTTGTATAACACATCGTCAGATTCATAAAAGTACTTATTTTCAGAATTAACTCTGATTACCGGAATCGCATATCCGAATTGGTCAAAGGTAACTTCATTAACGGATTCGGGCAATTCAACTTCACTTACATTGGTATAGATACCAAAAATTGAAACATCAACTGTTTCAGACAATGCACACGACAAATCTACTTGCCTTACAGATGTGAAAAAATATTTTGCCGGAATCTCAGTTAAATTATTAATTGTCAAATCTCCGTCACCAAAAAATCGAAGCGTTTCCCCATCGTTGCATATTTGCCATTTTAAACCGCTTGATAAAGTCCCGGCAGTCGAATAACAGCATAAATCCTTATCCTTATTCCGTATTACAGATTCAGCATTTGAATCAGAATATATAAGGGAAAATGCACTAGAATAAGAATACCATTCATAACGTCTTTTCCATTGTCCTATTTCACTCTTTGTACCGGATACCATCTTATCAGATTTATAACTGCTGACAACATATGACACACTCGAATATTCCGAACTTTCAGAATTGGACGATTCGCACATTTTTGTTACCGATACTTTGATATCTCCGAGTTCGGTCAGACAAGCATCCGGAAAAGAGACTGATCCATCGTTGTTTTCAGCGTATGACTCATATTTGCTGCAGTCATCCCATTTCCAATCATCAGAAAACGGAATCAAAGAATTAAGTAAAACTTCAGAAGCACTGTCTGCTTCAGTAAGTTCAATAATCCTGCTTCTTATTTTTGAAAACCAGTTATATTCAGAACGCTCAGCCTCCAAAACCGGTTGCAGTGCAATTAAAACATTATAAATATACCCGGCTGATGTATCGTCAACAACAGATACATTAACAGAGCCTAAACCCGAAACGGAATATTTATCAATTTCACCTGAGTTCTCAAACTCATTCATGGCTTTTTTTAAGTTTTCTATTTGAACCTGACTTGCACCGTGAATCTCAGTGCTGTCAATTTGTACACACGAAAGTGATTTATGCGGTATTCCATTTTCTACCGCTTTATTATGCTGTGTCGAATCAGATGAACAATATACAACAATATTGTTCAATTGGGGCGTAGAAATATGACTTACCAAGTCACTAAGAGTTTGATAGAAATATACTGAATCATTATAAACGTCGTTTGTATATTTTGAAATAAACTGAGAATAAAATGAAAGGTATTCGTCAGAACCGGCAAACTTACAATCCATCCCGCATTGAACATAAAAATTAGAATATGCTATCTCAAAATCTATAAAATCGCGGGTCATTAATGAAGAAAAGCCAACAGAAACAACCGAAGATTTGTTTATTAACAGTAAATTTGACGCTATAATCTCATGAATAAAACCATCCGCATATTCCAAAGTCGACGGTAAAACAATTTTAGTATCCACGCATGTTAAGCATGTTTTTCCCAAAGATACTACACCTTCGGGGATTATATATTCAACAATTTTATAACAATTAACAAATGCATTATCTCCGATTTTCTTCAATGTAGACGGAAATACAACACTTTTTGCATTTACTGCGTCACAAAAAGAGGAATTACCAATATAAGTTATTCCTTCACCAATTACTATTTTTTCGATATCCGGAAAGTAATTATACCACGGGATATTTTGAGGGGATGTCACGATACCGTCATTATCAACGGCAGCGTTGCAATAATCCTCCATCTCACCCGTTCCGTTAATGTATAATGTAGATAATTCCTCATCAAAATTCCATGAAATATCTCCAATCCCTGTTTTTAAATAAGGATCGGTTTTTTTATCAGATACACTTGCATTGCTTCTTAATAACGCTTTTTTTGGGGACGCACTATTGTTTGTATCTTTATTCTTACTTTTTACATTTGCTATCGCTTTCTCTGCTTGCTTAATAGGATTTTGAAAAAAATCATCCTCTGAATTACTGTCACTGTTTCCTGAATCTTCGTTTATATTTTTATTCGATTGAGCATAAACAGGAAAAACAACAGAAAAAGATGACATCAAAACAACAACCGCCAAAATAAATGCCATAACTCTGGATATAATTGTTTTTTTCATAAAAATTCCCCCTACTGTTATCCAATACATGCAAAAAAATGCAGTAACATCCAACAATTATAACAATATTATACATTTTAACAGTTTAAGTGTCAATATTAATCAGTCATTTTTTGTCTTTATCAAAAAAGGATTGTAAATTCCCAAAAGAATGGGTTTCTTTAACGCAGTCGAAGCGGAAAGAGGGTGGATATAAACCTTATGGGTTC